>CAZWKE010000027.1:0-44390 GCA_964634205.1 uncultured Spirochaetaceae bacterium | reverse complement strand
TCGGCGCCTTGATTCTGCTGCAAGCAGCAAGCGTCTTAAACGCGCAGAGCCTTTCCGCGCCGGCGGTAACCAACGTCAGCTTTAAAGGTCCGGGAGATGTGACCCTGAAGGCCTACCTGGCGGTACCTTCCGGTAAAGGCCCCTTTCCGGCGGTTTTGCTGATTCATGAATGGTGGGGGCTTACCCATAATATCAGGCTCTTGGCGGACGCCTTGGCGGCAAAGGGGTATGTGGTGCTGGCGGCCGATGCCTTTCGCGGCAAGGTTGCCGGGGCGCCGGCGGAGGCAGGGAAACTGGTGCAGGGAACACCGGCAAAGCAGGTGGCCGGAGACCTGGATGCGGCCTTTGCTTACCTGCGAAAGCGGCCCGAGGTTGATCCCAAACGGGTGGCGGTTTTCGGTTTCTGTTACGGCGGCACCCAGTCCATGTACATGGGAACAAGAAATCCGGAACTGGCCGCGGTGATTATCTTTTACGGGCCGGGTCCGATTACGGATACGGCACAACTGGGAACCATGAAACAGGCAGGGCCCCTGCTCGGTATATATGGCGAAGATGATCCCAACATTCCGATGAAACAGGTAACTGCTTTTGACCGGGCCCTGAAGGACAAGGGGGTGGAACATACCATCACCGTATATCCCGGGGTGGGGCATGCCTTTGTCAACGCCGGCAATTATAATAAAAGCGGCACACCGCAAAAGGCCTGGAACCAGATGTTGGATTTTTTAAAGCATACGATCGGGAAAACCGCGGGCATGATGTAGGAGCTGTTACCGTACAGGGGCGACAACTTTGGCCAACTTCCTTTCTATCTCATAGGCACTATCGGCAAGTTGCGCATTCTCGATTGCCTGCATCGATGCTACAGGATCAACCGCGGCTATTTCTGTTTCTTTCCGCTTGCCGGTCTATTACAATGACATTGCAGGGAAGCATTGTATCGGTGCCGGCCGCGGCTGTCTTCATAGGTTTTCACTGCGTAAAAAAAAGACCCGGGCTTCTCTGACAGAGTAACCCGGGTTAAAATTAGAGCGCCGGATGGGATGTTACAAATACTGTTGTAACGTACCCTTTCCTTTTAATAATATAGTACATAAATAACGAAATTTCAATATATTTTATCGATTTTTCACTTAAAAGATATGTGCGGGATATCAGGCGACAACTTCAACTCGCTCTCAGCATAATACTTGATCTCATTTCTCAAGATAAGCGCTACGTTGTTGATTATTCCGTTCAGATCGGCGGATCCCCATTCAGCCTTGGGATTAACCCGGGCAAAATCCTTCAGGTTCCTGACAATTTCACTTATGCGCTGAATTCCGTCCCGGTTGGCTTTAAGCAGTGAATCGATATCAATGCAAATATAATCTATCTTGAGTGACTCCAGGGATTCCCCTATTTCCCGGGGGTTGTTCGTGTTTTTGTATACGGCAATAATCTTCTTCAGGTTGGTGATATACATCTCGAAAGTATTGAGGTTACTACTAATGTAGCCCGGTGGATTGTTGATTTCATGGGCAATTCCCGCGGCCGGCTGGCCTATTCCGGCCGGCTTCTCGGACTGGATCACTTGCGCCTTGGCCTCATTCAGTTTTTTCTGGATTTCTTTTTTCTGTGATACGTCACGAAACAGAATAGCAAAACCCAAAAGCCGGCCGTATAAACCGTGAAATTATGAAACGAAAACTCGCGCACCAAGGCATCAAAGATGCTTTTCTCGTCATCCACAACCAGAATAGTACCGAGGTCATTAATATTATTTTCGCCCACTACTCGACCTCCTCTTCAAGATGAAGCAGTACGGGGAGTTTTATGCTGAATTCGGCCCCTCCGCCTTTCCTGTTTTTTACGCTGAGCTCCCCGTTATGTTTGGTAATAATATCATAAGAAATATTCAGTCCGAGGCCGGTGCCTTCCCCGATTTCTTTGGTGGTGAAAAAGGGATCGAATATCTTATCGGTAATTTCATCGGGTATACCGGGACCATCATCCGCGATGGTGCAGATTATAAAGCTGTCCTGCTCTTTAGTAGAGACGGTGATCGTTCCAGGGTTTTTTCTCTGCTGCGACTTAATGGCCTGCGCGGCATTGAGGATGATGTTCAGCAGCACCTGGTTGATTTCACCGCCGGAACACTCTATCTCCGGCAGGGGCGACAGGTTTTTTATCACTTTGGCCGTGAATTTCAGTTCATTCCCCAAAATCTGCAGGGTATCGTTTATGCCCTTGTTCAAGTCATACCTGCCGTGCTTCTGAATTTTATCGATATATGAAAAATTTTTAAGCCCATTAATAATGGTGGAAATCCTATTAAAACCCTCATTCATTTCACTGAAAAGCTCGTTAAAATCCAGTAGAATTATATCGATCTTAAATTTCGTCTTAAGATCTTTTACCGAAACGCTTTTTCTGTTGCCCCCGCCCTCTTCCGTCTCACGGAACAGGCCTTCCAATTGTTTCAGATACGAGAGGATATTATCCATATAGGTCTTCAGGCTCAGACATGAGCTTTTTATGAATCCCAAGGGATTGTTTATTTCATGGGCCACACCGGCCGCAAGCTGGCCGATCGCGGCAAGTTTGTCCTGGCGTATGATTTTTAAATGCGCTTCCTCAAGCTTTTTATTCGTTTCAAGCAGCTCTGTGTTTTTTTTCATCAGCAGCATTTCATTACGCACCCGCTCGGTAACATCCTTGATTATTCCCGTATACTCCACCGGATTACCGTCTTCATCCTTGATTAAAATCGATGTTTCCTGGCCGATAAACCTTGTGCCGTCCTTTTTCTTGAGAATCAACTCAAAATCCTTGATATGCCCTTGCTCATGCATGATTTGATCATAGTACTCCCTGTCGGAGGGGTTATAATACAAGTCAACCACGGAAATGCCTTCAAGCTCTTCTGATGAAGAGTACCCCAGCAATTCGGCGCCGTAAGAATTTATACTCGCGATCCTGCTGTCCGGACGGCAGATATATACAAGTTCCATGGTACCCTCAAACAGGGATTTATATCTTGTTTCAAGCTCTTTAAATCTTTTTACGGTAGCATCATTGTCTCTCATCTTACAGCCTCTTAAAATTATAGAAATCAATATAGAAATAATCAAATTAATTGTATCGTAATGGAAAATATATATACTTTATTAGTAGGAAGATAAATCTGCGGAAGAACGGGTGAAAGAATGGCAAAGTCGCTTATCTTATGCATTGATGATGAGGTCAATATTCTAAAATCAATAAAGAGACTTTTTATCGACGAGGAGTATGAAATAATGACCACGACCAAAGGGGAAGAGGGCCTTGAACTACTGAAAAAGCGGAAGGTTGACGTGCTGATCACCGACCAGCAGATGCCCGGGATAAAGGGCCTGGAAATTATCAAGCAGGCCAAAAAAATATCACCACAGACCGTAAGGATAATGATTACGGGATATTCCGATATCGACGTTACCATTTCCGCGATCAACGAGGGAGAAATACACCGTTATATTGCCAAACCATGGGACAACGACCAGTTCAAACAGATAGTAAAAAGCGTCCTGGTAAAAAATGCGGCGAATAAAAACGGCCGCTACAACGAACAACGGCTCAAGCGTGAAATGGCCGAACTTAATGCAGCGCTGCGTACGGCCAGCCTGTATACCGTAAGGGCGTTGTCCAACGCCATTGAGCTGAAAGATAAATACACAAAAGGACATTGTGACCGGGTGCTGGAATACGCGCTGATGATCGCCGGTAAGCTTGAGCTTGCGCCCGAGCGGGTAACAAACATCCAGTACGCGGCCCTGCTTCACGATATCGGCAAAATCGGCGTTCCGGCCGGGATTCTGAACAAACCCGGCCCCTTAACCGACCCGGAATGGGAGATTGTGAAGCAGCACCCTCAGAACGGGGCCAAAGTGACCATGGGAATCGATTTTCTTAAGGCCACCTCGCGTATCATCCTGGAGCATCATGAGAAAATCGACGGCTCCGGTTATCCGTACGGTAAAAAGGACAAGGAGATTCTGTTGGAGAGCAAGATCATCAGCATAGCGGATGTCTTCGACGCCCTGACCTCGGACAGGGCCTACCGCAAAGCCCGCTCCCATAAAGAGGCCTTGGAAATAATCGCGGTCGGTAAAGACAGGCATTTCTCCGGCAAACTTGTGGATATCTTTATAGGGGAACTGAAGGGGTAGTTGTTTACCCCTTGGAAACGACACCGTCAGCGCTAACCGTAATCAGATTTTTACAGGAAGGACACCTAAACCTTCCCGGATTTGCTATACGCAGCAGCTTGGCGCAAAAGGGGCAGCGGTGGACCTCCTTGTCCGCTATTCCATCGGTTTTTATTTCCTGAAGGTTGTCGATAATCTTAAAAAATCCGGAAAAACCCAGCAGGTGAAGTACCGAGTTTACCTTGTCATTGATGTGCATGAAATACAATCCGATATTTTTCTGTTTTAAGTGGGTCATTATTGTATGAAAAGACCCGATGCCTGTAGAGGAAATATAGGTCAGTTTTCCTAAGTCGATCACGACATGCACGGCCTCTTCGTAATCATCCACAATTTTGGCAAGACTGTCGGAAAAACGGGTTGAATTATGGGTATCCAGCGAACCGTCAAGTGAGATTACCAGCGTCCGGGGTGGGTTTTGCACAACAGCCATGGAGATTCGCAGGCCGGTCTTGGCCTCATTAAAATCCTTAAAAAATGCGTTCACATCTGCCAAAATCCTTCCTCCTCTGCTTATGCCTTACTTCCAAGAACCTCAGCGGTAATCAGGGTAACATCATCATTAAAATCACCGCCCTGCAGAGCCAGGCGGGCGTTTTTTATCATCCCTTCATGAAACTCATCCGCATCATTAACATGGGGAACAACCGTGGAAAGATCCAAAAAATTAGAAGCATTGCCTGTACCCGGATATTCGAGTAAACCGTCCGTGTACAGGATAATCCGGTCCCCGATGGAAAGCGGCAAAGAAAGCTCTTCATACACCGCTCCTGCGGCAAATCCCATTCCCCGTCCCTCCGCGTCGTACTGCTTAACCTGGTCCTGCCTCACAATCGCCAGCGGCAGATGCCCGGCCTTGGCGAATTTGATACCCATTGTCTTAAGGTCAAGGTAACACGCTGAAAAGGTAATCAACATATCTGGTATTTTTTCCAGCTCCGCGCACACCCGGTTATTCAGCCAGCATAAAAACGCAGCCGGGGAAAACCCGCTGTCCTTACGCCCGACGACGTATTGGCTGTAGATCATGGATTTCAACATGGCGGTGACGAAAGCGCCTTTTATACCGTGCCCGGAAACATCCCCGATAAGCGCCAGATAACACCCGCCGCCCATATCGATCACGTCATAATAGTCGCCGCCGCAGTTTAAGGCCGGCAGGGGCAGGTAGCTTACCCGGAACCGGATGCACTCTGAAACCGGCAGCACCCTTTTCAAAATGGTTTTCTGCAGTTCTCCGCCCCAACGAAGCTCTTCCCTGATCATGTCGTGGTATTCCCTTTTGGCTACCCGCAGTTTGTATAACTCAAGCGCTTTCTCCAGCTCGGCGATAAGCATATCCCTGTTCCAGGGTTTAAGGATGAATGAGAATATGCCCGCTTTTATCCCTTTCATGAGTTCTTTAATCTCAGTATGCGCGGATAAAAGGATGCTGATAATATCCGGATATAACTCTTTTACCCGGAGGATAAAATCGGCACCGCTCATCCCGGGCATTCTCTGGTCTGAAATCACCACCGCTACGTCTTTGTGTGCTTTTTCCAGGATTGCCAGTCCCCTTACCGCCGAGCCGGCGGCAAGCAGTTCCACGTTATGCTTTTCCGCAAAGAACACCAGTTCACGCCGTAAGGACTCAAGAATTTTTTCCTCATCGTCAATAACCAGTATTTTTTGTCTCGACATTACGAACGTTATGCGTTAAACTGCGTCATAAACCCGGAACAAGCCCACCCAGCACCACCTTTTATTTCGCACCTACGGCGCTTGGGGCGATCTCGTCCTTTTTATAATCCCCCCGCCGCAGTAGAATCTCCGGTATGGCTTCCTCTAGATGCTTGTTCATATCCAGGAATTTCCCGCGAATATTATTGGCCTGTATGGCCACTTCCATCATTTTTTCGTCCTTGGCAGCCAGTCCGCCCGGATCATTTAAAGCCGCAAAACGATCAAGCAGCTCCAAAATCGTCCGGTTTACCGGATATGCCTGGTCCTCATTCTCGTCCAGGTGCTTTCCGAAGTTGTTCACGTCGGTGGTACTCACCGGATACATTCTATACCCGTCATGAGGATTCTCATACGCAGGCTTTAATAAACCGAACAGCATCAACAGGCTCTTCGGATAAATACTTCCCGGTTTCCATCTGGTAAACATCTTAAAACATTCCGAGATGATAAAGGTATTGGGCTGCACGGCGCGGAAAAATGTTTCGGGGTTGTTGTTCCCCAATAGAGCGTCCACAACCCAATGGTTTTCAAACTGTATTAATGTAAGAAAAACGGGATAATTATCCGCATCCAGCTTGACTTTGGACATATACCGGGCAAAACAGATAGTGGTATCCACCCCCTCGGCATCTTTGCAGGCGAACATCTTATGAAGAAAGGTAAGCTCCAGATGATTGATTTGCTCTACAGTCCATCCGGCGATTTTATCGATCTCTCCGGCTATCTTTCTATCGCTCATCTTGTTACTCCTCATCCGGTTTACTTACCTTCTTTTTTCGGTTCCGTAGCTTTTCCTCCCGCCTCTTTTAGGGCGACCAATTTGCGCGGCGCAATCTCATTATCGAGATTGGGTTCGGTCTGCAGCAGAACATCGGGAATTACGTCTACCAAGCGTTTTGTTGAATCAAAAAAGTTGTTGCGAATGTTATGCGCGTGTACGGCCAGGTCTTCCATTTCCTCATTTATGCCCTGTCCCTCAAGCGCGCTGATTTTGTCCAGAATATCCAGGATACTTCTGTTCAACAGGTCGTCTTGCCCTTTTTCCTCAATAAGGTGCTTACCCAGGCTGTTTACGTCGGAGATCGTGGGCGGATAAATCTTATAGCCGTCCAGGGGATTACTGAACGCGGCCTGGAATACACCCAAAATAATCCCCAAGGTTTTGGAGTAAATCTCGGCCGGGTGATACTGGGCCAGAAAACTGAAACAGGTTGCTATAATAAAATAATTGGGCTGGATCGAGCTCATGAACAGGAAAGGATCACGCGTCCCCAGCAATGAGTCTATCACATGATGATTGCGCACACCCAAGAGTTTTAAAAACACCGGGTAGTTTATATTGGTAATGCCCACGCTGTTCAAATAACACGCATATGTTATCGAGGCTTCCACGGCCTCGGTGGTGCGGACACCCATCAGGCCCTTTAACAGACTGTACTCGATCTGCGCAATTTCATCTTTTGTCCAGCTTTGTTTTTTCTCAAATAATTCTTTCATTCTTATCTCCTTCCTTCATATTTTTCTAATCCACGAATACGTTGACGGGCGCTATTTCTTTGGCGATATAGTCCGATTTTACCAGCAGCACCTGGGGAATAATATCTTCCATCTTCTTTCGTTTATCAAAGAAGAAGGTCCTGATGCTGTTAGCCTGACGCGACATCTGTTCCTTATCCGCGTTATCCGAAGTACCCTCCAAAGAACCCAGGCGGTCAAGGATATTCAGTATGCAGCGATTGTTTTTATCATCCTGGCCGAGTTCTTTGTTCAGATGCTTCCCCAGGTTGTTGATATCATTGATACTCGCCGCGTAAATATTATAACCGTCTTTTGGTGAGCTGTACGCAGCCTGCAAAACACCCAGTATGATAGCCAAGGTCTGTGGATATATACCACCGGGATGCCATTTGGTAAGCAATTTATACGCTTCAAAAATAAGGTAGTTGTTGGGCTGGATTTTACTTAAGAGCAGGAAGGGGTTCTTGTCACGAAGCAGGGCGTCGATCACCCAATGGTTCTCCACCTCCAGCAGCTTTAAGAAGAGAGGATAATTATCATTTGTCAAACCGGAAAGGCTTAAAAATCTGGCATAGGAAATCGCCGATTCCACCGCCTCTACGGTTCTGCAACCGATAATATTCTCAAGGATCTCAATCTCCACATCCCCAATCGACTCCTTCGACCACGTTTGCTCATCCCATATTTCTTTTTGCTTATCCATTTTTTCCTCCTTGTAAAGTCAGTTATGGAATAATTGGTATTCTTAATATATAGTATTGTTTATATGACAGATATTTGCAAATTTTTTTAAAATTTATGCGCAACTAAATCTTGCGTTTATAAAAATCCACAAAGGTCTTGCCGAGCCCGGAATAATCATCCGTTTTTTGCGCCGCGGCGGCCTTGTTGTTGTTTGTAAACCATGTAATAAAATAATCATTTATGTAGCGGCTTCTCTTTTGTAAATTAGCACTTATTAATTGCGCCTCTTCCCGTGCGTCCTCCACATACCCGGCAAAGCAAAGGAGCGCAAGATTGTACAGGTGTTTGCCGGTCAGTTCCAGCATTACGTCCAGCCGTTCCCGGAAATCCGCTATCGTGTAACATTCGAAATTGGACGGTTTTAACAGGGTAAGAAAACGGGTTTTCTCTTCCCTGTGCCAGCCGAACTCATCGTCTCTCCCCGTAATCTTCATCTCCTGCGCCGCAAGGTCCGTATGGTTGTAATCTATGGCCACAATCAAGTCTTGCTGCGCGGTATTGTGAATGACAAGATAGTTATTGGGATTGCGGTCTTCGTCGAACATCAGCCAGCGGTTGATAAGGTCATTGGCCAGTTCTTTGCGCAGCGGCTCCTCAAGATAATTATAACCGCTGATCTGCGTGGCCTTCTTTATCACCTTGGACGCACGGTAATAATCTTCTCCGATTTTTAAAAGTAAGGTGGGCGCGGAAAGCGTCTGCAGGTTAAGATCGATCAAATAGGCAAGCTGGCCCAGCAGGCTTTCAAACACTTCCCCGCCGGCAACTTTTTTCACTATCCAGGCACACCCGTCACCATCAACCGCGCCGATATACCCCCGCAGTTGAGCGTTAAAAGGGACAATCCGCTTGTCATCATCCAACGTAAACGTAAGTTTGTGAAATTTGTTCACCAATTCCACATCACTGTATTCCAGGTAGAAGTCTTTTACAAGCGCCCCATCCTTCACCTTGGCGATCAGGCTTTTGTTCATTTTTCCCTCAAACACACATAGCCTCTTTTTTTGGTTCCTGCGCAAAATGTACCTGCAGTTCATCGCCGACGACAAAATAAGGGGCGCGTGTTTTGGCCCCGGAATAAAGGATATGGTGATTGGCAATCCCCAGGACATTACGCCATATTCCCGATGTGTCCCCCGTATTCCACAACGGATTATGGCCGACAATAAACAGGCTGTCTTCAGGCATGTCAAGCTTGCGCAGCATTGTGCGGATATCGTCCGCGCAATATTCGCGGTTACTGGGGGTTCCCCGAAACTCATTTATCCTGTTCCAGGTCAGCTGATAGTACATGTCCGGATAATCGCTGATATTGATGAGTTCCTCACGGCTGATTCCGCCCCGCACCGGCCCGGCATGGGTGATCACATAATTATCCGAAATCACACAAAGGGGAAGGCTGTCGAAAAACAACTCGACCTCTTTTACATAAGCGGCCCCCCGTTTCTCCAGCACGTGATTCTTGAACTCCAGTCCCTGGGCGATCCCGCTTTTCACCAGGCGCTCGTCAAACGTATCATGGTTGCCCCGGAGATAAATGATGCGCTGCTGATATTTGAGGATCAGCTCAAAGATGTATTCCAGGGTCAGGAGAGAGCTTTCCATTTCCTTTAAATGACCCATCTGATCATTATGTACGGCGTCACCCAGGATAACGAGCACGTGCCGCTGACCGCTTAAACGCTTCCGGTTTCCGTTGTGCCCGATGATCTTTTGCAGGTTTTCGTATTTCGAATGCAAATCGCCGACCACGATTGTTTTAAAGGAAGCAGGTATTTCAACAAGCCCGCCGGGCTCTTTATGCCGGTTTTTGCTTCTGTACCTGCTGCGCCTGATTATTTCATTTACATTACGTATATCGGAAATTTTCAGCATTGTTTTCTCCCTACTTATAATAGTATGAATACTTCGTATTGTGTCAAATTTATTATTTGCCGTTTTGTTTCAGGTAGTTTTGATATTTTTCGGCGGGTTTTATCTCATGCAGTTCTCGTTTTATGCCTACCAGTAATACCTGGGGGATCACATCCATTAATTTTTTCCTGTTGTCGAAAAAGGCGATGCGGATATAAAAGGCATGCTTGGCCAGGATACTTTTGGTAATATTCTGCTTATATTCGCCCAGCTGGGTTATCTTATCCAGCACATTTAAAATCAGGCGGTTGTTTGTTTCATCCTGATCCCGGGACTCGTCCAGGTATTTTCCGATATTATTCAGATCATTTATTTTCAGCCGGTATATTTTATAGCCGTCATCAGACTGGTAATACGCGTACTCCAGTACTCCCAGCAGCGCGTCAAGCACTTTGTAATAGATCTGCTTGGGATGCCAGAAGGAGAGTATTAAAACGGCCTTTTTTATTAGAAAGCGGTTGGGCTGGATATTGGAAAACAACAACCGGGGGTCCCGTTTGGCAATAAGGACATCCACCACCCACCTGTTGTTGGTTTCCAGCAGTTTCAGAAAAAGCGGATAGTTGTGCTGTGTAATCCCTACATAATTCAGATAGCGTGCGAAACCGGCACAGGATTCAACCTGTACAGCGGTCTGGCAGGAAAAAATACCGTTTACGATAATGTTTTTATTTTGCTTAAAAAGGATATCTTCTTCTTCGTACTGAAATGTATCCGCCATATCTCTACCATTGTTGTTTTCTACAGGTTTTTCACCGCTCTATCAACATTATCGGAAATTTACGGATACAGTATACCCTCTTTTTTTTATTACCAGAATTTAAGAAAATCTGTTATAATTAATCAAATGACAAACCTGAAAGGGAAAATCATCAACAACTGCTATTATGTAAAAGAAAAGGTCGGGGAAGGACCCTACACGGTGAACTGGTACGCGAAATCCCTGTTTTCCGATTTTCATGTAAATCTGAAATTTCTGAAACATACCAATTCTACCTATAACGCCGGAGCGCTTTTGGCTCTTAAGAATGAGATATATAAAACATACAACACCTATCACGCGGCCATCGAAAAAATTCTTGAAATGGATGAATACGAGAATCATACCTACATCGCCACCGAACGGATTAACGGCACCACCCTTGAAACGTACCGTAGGGAAAAATCCGTGTTTTCGCCACAGGATGCCGTTTATCTCAGCATTAAAATCGGCCGGGCCCTGGAATATGTACACGGCCAGAATATAATTCACAAAAATCTTAACCCCGCAAATATCTGGCTGCTTACCCACTTCGACCAGATACAGGCGGTCAAACTGTCCGATTTCGCCTTCCTGGAGTTCGAGGAGCTCATTCAAAAGGGGGAGAAGGCCGTCGGGCACTGGTGTATGGCCCCTGAGGTTATAGAGAGAGACCGGGATACGATCGATCAGACAAGCGATATCTTTTCCCTGGGGTGCATCCTCTATTGGCTGCTGACAAAAACAATTCCGTATAAACGAAAAGAGGAAAAATTCGGCGGTCCCACGCCGCCCCGGCCCCCCTCTTCGCTGAATCCGGAAATACCGCCATTTCTTGAATTTATTGTATTGAAAGCCCTCCGGCTTGAGCAAATTGCCCGTTACCGAAGCGCGGCACTGCTCTGCCGTGACCTGATTCGCTTTAACACCCAGCCCGATAGCACTTTTTACGGAGAATCCCCGGAACCGGCGGAGGCTGAGAGCGCGAGCGGCAGCACACAGGAAACAAATCAACGGAAACCCGCGGCGTCGGACAATGTTGCGTTGAATGATTCCCGTTACAAACACAAAAGTGAGGATTTTAATTTTTTCAAAAGGGTTCTCAAGGCCGGGAAGGCCGACCTGGAATATTTAAAGAAGCAGTTCTATTACTTGGTCAACTCCCGCGGAAATATGCTGATACTGCAAAATCCCACGCGCGAATATATTCGGCTTCTGGATTATTTCAAGGATTTTCTAACGTACAACAACAGTCTCATGCTGAACTTTGATTGCCGGAGTAGACAGGCGGATTACTCCCTGTATTACTTTCTACTGGCTTCCTATTTAACATACCTGAGGGAACACGACGCGGGCCTAAAGAAAATCAAAAAGCTGCTGCAAAAAAAATACACGCTGCAAACCGAGACACTGGCGTCCTTTGCCCCGGAGTTGGGTCCCTTGTTTGCACAGAAACCAAAAAAGAAACGCCTGACCGCCGTTTCCGAAATGCAGACGAAATTTACCCGGGATTTCATCAAACTGCTTGAAGACTATTGCACCAAAAAAAATTCATTGGCGATTGTATTACAGAATATCATGTATATTGACCCGATGAGTAAATCACTGTTATACTATACCGATCAGCAAATTACCGGCTTACCCGTACTCATCCTGGGTATTCTCTCATAAAAAGGTTCCCCGGGATGGGGGTATAAAAAGAAATCTTCCATGAAATTATCAAAATATTTGGATATTTTTGGCATTTCCAGTATAATTATATTAATAACGAGTCGCACATCGTTATAACGGGAGGGGAAATCATGATTTTATCAACTAAAAACAATAGAAAAATTATGCCGAAAATTCGCTGTCCACGTTGTGAAAAAAGCAACATGTATTATCTGGATAATGTTCTTCACTGCCCCGAATGTACATACCGGGTCGTTCTCTACTGCGCGCACAGAAAGGTATCATAACACGTATACAGCCGTATAAACTTAGGATTTATTTTTGCCCTTGCTTCCTGGGAAGGGTGATTATAACACAAGTCCCCTGCCCCGGCCTGCTCTCAATCGCTATTTTTCCTTCATGCAATCTGATTATCTGACTGCATACCGGTAATCCCAGCCCCGTACCTTTGGCTTTTGTCGTAAAAAAAGGATCGAATATTTTTTCAAGCACGTGGGTTTCTATTCCCTGCCCATTGTCTGTAAACTGGATAGAAATATGATCATTCTCTTTTTTGGCTTCAATATCGATTGTTCCCGTCTCTTCTAATAAGGCGTCGCAGGCGTTGTTTATGACATTTTGAAACACCTCTTTTATCTGCAGCGGGTCGACCATAATGGAAGTATTACGTATATGCGTCGTTTTCATGTTGATTAAGATCTTTTTCTTGGTATTTTCCCGGACCGCGTTGACACAATCCTTGATAATGGAATCAATATTTGAATCCTGCATTTGCGGCTGTTTTATACGCGCGTAAAACAGCAGGTTATTGATAATCTGTTCACTTTCGGTGATTTTTTTCTGTATGCTTTCTATATGGCGCTCGATCGGCGCGTCGCCGGCCTTTCTCTGGATGTTATACAGGGCAGCCGTTATGCCGGCCAGGGGATTGCGCAGTTCATGGGCTACAAAGGATGACAGCATACCGATATCGGAAAGGCGTTTGGCCTTGGCCACCTCCTGTTCGGCGGCCAAAAGCTCCCTGGTCTTGTCCTGTACCAACCGCTCCAGAGACTCTTTATCCCGCTTTAAAACCTCTTCGGCATTTCTGCGTTCGGTAACATCACGGAACACCAGCACAACCCCGCTGACCCTGTTACTGCGGTCCTTGATTGGCGCACCGCTGTCGCCGATCGGAATTTCCGTCCCGTCTTTACGGATAAGGATTGTGTGATTGGTAAGACCTACAATCTTCCCCTTTTTCAGAACCTCGTCGATCGGGTTCGGAATCTTCCCCCGGGTATTTTCGTTGATAATCCTGAAAACCCGGTTCGAGTTTTTTCCCAGGGCCTCTTTCAAACTCCAGCCGGTCAACTCTTCGGCGACCTTGTTCATGAATATCACAGTTCCTTTTACATCGGTGGAAATAACCGCGTCACCGATACTGGACAGGGTTGTTGCGTATCTCTCCTCACTGATGCGCAATGCGTCCTCTGCTTTTTTACGAATGGCGATCTCATTTTCCAAATCCTTTTTGGAGGCGGTTATCTCTTTCAGGTCCGCGGCCATACGGTTAAAAGCCCGCGAAAGATCACCAATCTCATCCTTTTCCCCGGCCGGGATGCGGAATGAAAGGTCTCCCTTCCCTACGGCCTCGGTACCGGTTTGCAGACGTGTTATGGAGGCAAGGGTGCGCCGGTAAAACAAAATGTAATTGACCAAAAAATACAATATAAAAACGGCGTACATGATATAAATCAGGATATCGTTTCCAAATCTCATATCTTCCGCCTGTTCACGGAGCAACTGGGTAAGTCGTTCCGCGTTAAAAATCAGTCCCTTGTTCTGTACGGACATACGATTAAAGGACAGCCGTGTCAGCAGCAGAGAAGATCCCGCTTTTCTGGAAGACATCACATTCTCAAATACGTTTTTTACCCGCCGGCAGCTTTCGCTGACAGTATTCACAAGGACCTGTGCCTGGGCCGTATCCGGTTTAAGCCCGGCTAATTCATGTAAAATACCGGAAAATTTCCTTTTCCAACGGAGAAAGAGTTGGTTTTCACCATACAGGATATATTCGTGTGACAGGAACACCAGGTCGCCGGCGGAACGTTCGATGTTATGGGCCATCTCTTCCTGCTCGCGGAGGAATCCTACCCGGATGTTGGTGACAAGCACCGAGACGCACATTATTACCAGGATAATCCCAAAAAACAGCATATTAAGCAAAAATGTAGTCCTGATTTTCACCTGTACTCCTTCTAGCGGATAATATTTACGGACTGGGGTTTTATTTTTTTCAACTCATGTTCGTGAATGTAATCCATAAAATTGGGGACTTCATTAATCGGAGTCAGTCTGTTCTCGATCATCCACCTGGCCTGGTCTTCCATTGCTACTACAAGCGACTGGTCCAACGAGAGTGTCAATTCATGATCCGGCCAGATCATGTTTATATACGCATCATTATAATTGAGCCGGGTTTTTATCATGTTTTTGGCCTGCGTGTTGTTGTTAACAACGAACTCCTCCGCCCGGGAGAGTGCTGTTATAAGGTGTGCCGCCAGGCCGGGATGAAGCCTTATCCATTCTTCCCCCGCCGTCACCAGGCAGAACGCCGGTTGGTCATTATGGATCGAGCGGACCTCAATTTTATCGCCAAAGTGCTCCACAAGCGCCATCACATTCGGCTGCCAGACCACCACCGCATCGACACCGCCTCCGCTTAAAGCGGCAACCGCCTCCGGTGCCTGGACATCGACGATATGCAGCTTTTTCTCATCAACATGGTGCAATACCAGGTACCTGCTCAGGTTGAACTGGGCCTGGGTCTCCAGCGGAACCCCGATTTTTTTATTCTCCAGGTCTCCGACATCCTTGATCCCCCGGTCTTTTCTCCACACCAGGTATTGGTGCATGAACTTGTCGATACTTGCCAGTATCTGTAACTTTTTCCCGGCGAACACCTGCCTGACCACAACATACTCCGTTGCGGTCGCCAGATCCGCTTCACCCTTCAGCATGCCCCTGACCGCGGCCGCACCGGACGCGTAATTGTTTTTGACAATCAGGCGAATGCCATTGTCCCGGAAATAACGGTTACTGAGGGCAATATACACCAAGGAGTTGACCGGTGTTTTTTCTATACCGATGGTGACCGTCGCCTCCGGCGGGGTACAGGAATAAAATCCAAGTGAGGTCAAAATGAACACAAAAAAACATGTTAAAAAGAAGCCCAATCTTTGCATAACCGGTAGTATATAAATTATAATCCTTGTCCCTGCTTAAGGCAAGCGGCGTCGGTGCTTTGCGCATGTTCCTTTTCCAATACGGAAAACGCCACCTTGCCCACCAGGGTCAGGGGAAGTGAAGAACGGAACTCTATCCGCGCGGGAACACTCCATTTGATCAGGTGTTTTTTACAGTACTGAATCAACTCCCTCTCCATTTCCGGGGAGGCCTTGGCCGGATCTTTTAACACCGTAAAGGCCTTTACCGTCTGCATCTTGTACGGATCGGGAATACCGATGACACAGGAAAGAGAGACCTCCGGATGCCGGTCCAATACCTCCTCCACCTGCACCGGGGAAACACTGACTCCGGAAACCTTGATGATCCGTTTCATCCGCAGCTTGAAGTAAACAAACCCGTCGGTGTCCATGGAACAGATATCGCCGGTATGCAGCCACACCCTCCCGTCCTTGTGCTTCCTGATGGTTTTCGCCGTAATTTCTTTACTGTTCAGATACCCGAGCATCAGGGTCGGACCGGACACACAGAGCTCGCCTTCTGTCCCCGGACGGAGCTCCCTTTCCTTTCCCGGCCCGGTTATTTTGGCCCACATATCAGGGAGGGGGATACCGACACTACCTTCGCGATAACCGTGCCGGGGCGTGACAATACAGGCGGTAACGGATTCCGTCAACCCGTACCCTTCAAGCAGCTCGGCATCCCCGCCATGGGTATGTATCAATGTATCAAACCGCTCTTTCACACTACGCGGCAGCTTGTCCCCCCCTGCGTACGCTGTTTTCAGGCAGGACAGATCGATATTCCGCATGGTTTTGCTGTTTAACAGGGCTTCATAGAGCGTCGGCACCCCGGCCATGTACTGCGGCCGCTCCGTTTTTATCAGCCCGGCCACGGTTTCGGGGGTAAAGCGCGGAACCAGAACACATTTTCCCCCCGCGATCAGAAAGGTATGGACGCACACTCCCAGGCCGAAACCGTGGAATACCGGCAGTATGGAAAGAATTATGTCACCCGCCTGTATCGGCCCCTGTGTACCGATCTGCAGGCCCAGGCAGTTGAAATTGTGGCTGGAAAGCATAATGCCCTTGGGCGTTCCCGTTGTCCCCCCACTGAAAAGAATGACCGCGCAGTCATGGGGTCCCGGTTCCGATGGGTGTGTGCGCATCACGCCGGCTGCCGTAGTGCCGGGGCCCGCGGAAGGTACAGCATTTGTTGTCCCGGCGGTATTCCTGCGGATTTGCCCCGGCGCGGACCCGGAGTCGGGTCCGGACAACAGGGAGTTCCACCAGAGAACCCGTGTATCGTTTGCCGGCGGTTTTTTGATCTTGCGTCCGCTTACCAGGAAAAAACCGACACGCTTTAACGGGTGTAAAAAATCGCCGATTCCGGCAAGAACCAGCGTGGAAACCTCCGTATTGTCCAAAACCAGGGCAAAGTTTTTATAAAAAGCGTCCAGGGTTACGGCCCATGTACTGCGGCTTTCCTTCAGATAGAACTCGATTTCCGTGGGTGCGGACAGGGGATGGATCATGCCGGCTACGGCGCCGATCCTGTTCAGGGCATAAAACATAATCACCGCCTGGGGGCAGTTGGGCAGGCAGATGGTGACCGTATCACCTTTTTTCAGGCCCCGGGATACCAGGGCGTCCGCGACCTTGTCGATATCCGCCAGTAATCGTGCGTAGGATGACCGTGTACCCATAAAATCATAGGCAATATAATCCGGATAACGCGCGGCGGCATGACGCACCATTTCGTACATTGTCTTTTCCGGATATTCAAGCGTAGGGGGAATATCGCCGTAATACTTCAACCAAGGTTTTTTTTCATACATGGGCTGCCTCCTGTTTTACTCCCGGCCCTTCAGACCCGAATTATTTCAGGCGGCCGGCGCGTTTATCACAGCCGGCCGCGAACAGCTTCACACTTTCTTTGCCGAAGTTTTCCGCTTTTTGTCCGCACCGCCGGCGCGGCCTCCGGAGGCATTTCCGGCAGTTTGCCGTGCCGCGACTTTGGCCGGCCGCGTTTTCCGCCCCGCCATATCCCGCGCTTTATCACCGTCCAGCAGTTCCCCGGCCGTCAGTTCTTTGCGCTCCAGCAGCTCCGGGTTTTCCAGCAGCTTTTTAAACAGCACGATCGATCGCGCGCAGTAAAACCCCTCGGTAATCCGTTCGTCAAGGGAAAAGCTGATGTTGATGCAATTGCGGACCGCTATCCTGTTTTTTTCATCCACCAGCGGCTCCTTGTGCATTTTACCGATAACCACAAACAGGCTGGCACTGCCGTACTCATAGAGGTGGTGGTACGGGGCGTCAAGCCCAATACTCCCCAGGTTGGCCAGGTACACACTTGTGTACAGCGAAATGGCCTCCATTAAAAACTTGGGCAAAATATTGTGGTAATCCATAAAACGTATGAACCAGGCGATAAGCCCGATTATGGGTCGCGGGAAAGCAGCCACAAAATCAATCAGCTTGTCGTCTCCGCCCCTGGTACTACCCCGGGCGACCGTGAGGTGTGCGGCCACCTTGTCTCTCACCTCGGCAAGGGATTCATCACCAGAAAATACAAGGCGGGCGTTGGTCTCTTCCGCTTCCTCCGTGAACTCCTTTTTAACGATAAAGGTAACGCTGATGTCCTTGTGCAGGTAAATCCGCCGCCCGGCCACAAAGCGGTTCAGCTCCGGCCGCATGTAAAGAACGCGCGCGATTACGGCCAGGAACACCTGGAACATGGTGAGGCGCTGCGCGCCGCTCTTCCCTTTATTGATCTTTTCCAGGTAGGAGAGCAGATTGGTCATATCGATTTTCTGGGTGAAATAGATCAGGGATTCGGTGCGCGTTTTCATCAGGTAGGGGAAGATACGCCTGAAGGCGGGCAGTTTTTTCAGGTAGATGCCGTCTCGTCGTTTTTTAAACGCCATAAGTGATTATAGAAGATAAACCGCGCCAAGACAAGAAGATTATCGATTCATTATGGCAAACCGTATTCGCCTTGCGGCCCGATCATCCGCCAGAAAGCATCCACCGCGGTTTTATGGTGTTTCTTGCGCAGGCGGCAGTACCCTACCTCATACCCTTTCAGTTCCTGTTCTAGCGGCAGGATCTTTACATCATTTTTCAGGGGACTCTGTTCCAACACCAACAGCGGGACAATACCGATACCCAGGCCCAGGCTGGCCATGGCAATAATGGCCTCGTTTCCCGACACTTCGGCGTAAATTTGGGGAACGGTTTTGTTCTGTGCAAACCAGGCATTTGCCCGTTTCCTGGATAATCCGTGAGCCGGAAGGATGAGCGGTGAATCATCCACGGATGCGAAAGCAACGTCAATCCCGGCAATACAAACAAGGGGGGTGGTGGTAACGGTCTTGAACTCAAGCCTTGGGGAAATGTTGTCCGGGCGCGCGGCGATGGCGATATCCGCATTTCCGTCCGTGACCTGCTTTACGGCGGTCTCCGCCTCTCCGGTCTGCAGGTGAATCTGCACCCTGGTATAGGCGCGCCGGTAGGTTGACAACAACTCCTTCAACAATACATAGGAGGCTGTTACCGAACAGTACAGGTGGAGCTCTCCATATACGCCGCCCTGCCGGGACGCGCGCATATCCTGAAACGTTTTCCAGGTGCCCAGTATTTCCGCCGCGTACCGCTGCAACATCTCTCCGGTCGCGGTCAGCGAAACCGATCGGTTGTCGCGCTCAAACAGCTTTTCTCCCACCTCGTCTTCCAGGCGCTGGATGGCCCTGGTTAGCCCGGGCGGACTGATGTTGCAGGCCTGGCTGGTCTTAAAAAAATGCAGGCTTCCGGAGAGGTGTAAGAAAAGCTCTAAAGCATGAAGGTCCATCGGCACCTCTTTATTTCATTTTTTATAATATTATATTAAATATGTTTCAATTTACACAATACTTTTGGGCATATATATTTAAAAAAAATCAATTAAAGGAGGTTCTTATGAACATTCTGCATGACAAGGACGCGGACCTGAAACACCTGGACGGCAAGACCGTGGCGATAATCGGATACGGCAGCCAGGGAAGTGCCCAGGCCCTCTGCCTGCGCGACAGCGGTGTGCAAACCATTATCGGTGAAACTCCGGAGTTGGGGGGCAAACCCAATCCGAGCTGGGCCCTGGCCGCGGAGCACGGGTTTACGGTGTATGAGATTGACAAAGCCGCGGCCGCGGCGGATATCATCCACATCCTGCTTCCGGACGAACATCACGGACGGGTGTACAGGGAAAAGATCGAGCAGCATATGAGCGAAGGAAAAACCCTCTGCTGCTCACACGGCTTTAACATCGTGTACGGACAGATCCTCCCTCCGGAGAATATCGATGTCATCATGGTGGCCCCCAAGAGCCCGGCCACCGAGGAGCGCAAGGCCTACCTGGCGGGATTCGGCGTTCCCGGGCTGGTGGCCGTGCGCCGGGATTTTACCGGCGGGGCACGATCCACCGCCATGGCCCTGGCCAAGGCCATGGGATTTACCAAAGCGGGGGTGCTTGAGTGCACCTTTGAACAGGAAACCTATGAGGACCTGTTCGGCGAACAGAACGTGCTCTGCGGCGGGATGGTTGATCTGATGAAGTACGGATTCGAGGTGCTGACCGAGGCCGGGTATCCGGCGGAGATGGCCTACTTTGAGGTGCTGCATGAACTGAAACTCATTGTGGACCTGGTGTATGAACGGGGAATCAGCGGTATGAACGCGGTCATATCGAATACCGCCGAATGGGGAGAGTATGTGAACGGCCCCCGGATCATCGACCAAAGTGTGAAACAGCGGATGAAAGAGTCCTTAAAGGCCATTGAGGACGGATGTTTTGCCGAGCGGTGGATAGAGGAAAGCAAAAACGGCTGCCGGGAACTGCTGGCCAGACGCCGGGCGCTGGCCGGGCACCCGATCGAAGTTGTGGGCGAAAAGATCAGAAATATGTTCGAACATGTGTAGAGCGTCTCCAGTGGTCCGAACCGTGGACCTATGAGACGGATCAGGACTACTCACGATTACACAATGAAATCCCGCCTAAAAAATATTCGTAGTTTATTGACAATTTAGTATAACTGTTATATATTGTATATAACAGTTATACTACTTATAACAGGGGGCGGGACATGCTGATAAAAATCGATTTCAAGGCCGACACCCCATTATACGAGCAGCTGCGCCTGCAGATAATCGAGGGGATTGCCCGCGGGCTCCTCAAAGGCGGGGATGACCTGCCGTCGGTGCGCCAGCTTGCCGGTGACCTGGGCATAAATCTCCACACCGTCAACAAAGCCTACGGGCTGTTGAAGGCAGGGGGTTTCATTCAGGTGCACCGGCAAAAAGGGGTCATGGTCTCTCCGGCACCGGGACCCGGATCCACTAAAGCATACCTGACACTCCTGAAAAAACAGCTGCGTCCCCTGGCGGTAGAGGCCTACTGCCGCGGCATGCAGAAGCAGGAATTACACAGCATTATTGATGCTGTTTTCAAATCACTGCAAAAAAATACGGAGGAATAACAAATGGAGAATATCATCACCATCATCATTATTATGAGTACCATGGTTCCACTCTACCTGATTTTTGCGTTTTTCCCTTACCTGACCAGGCGGAACATCTGCATGGGGGTAAGTATTCCCGAAGACAAGTTTGCCGATCCGAGACTGAAAGCAATCAAAAAAACCTATATGGTCTCCCTGCTTGTCACCGGGGCACCGGTGACCGGTCTGGCAACGGCGGGTATGTTACTGCTGCCGCAGGACCTCCGAAGTTACGCATTGGGGGCTGCCATCCTCATATCCATCGGCTCCATTTTTTTGTATTACGTACGGGCATATAAAAAAACCAGGGCCCTGAAACAAAAGGAAAAATGGAGTGCGGGCAAAACCGAGCTTGCGGTTACCGAAACAGCTTTTCGGAAAGGGAAGATAAAGGTCTCTCCCCTGTGGTTTATCCTCTACGGCCTGGTCATCGCCTGCACCCTGATAAGCTTCTTTGCCCTCTATGACAGCCTTCCCGGCACAATCGTGCTGAACTATGATTCCCTGGGCAACCCGGGAACGGCCGTACCAAAATCACCCGCCATCATTCTTTTTCCATTAAGCGTGCAACTGCTCATTACCCTGCTGATGGTATTCGTTTACCTCGTTATCGGCAAGGCAAAGGTACAGATAGATGCGGGTAATCCGGAAGCATCCGTTACCCGCAACAGGATATTCCGCTACGCCTGGTCCGCGTATACCGTGTTCATGGGACTGGGTATGGTCATACTTTTCGGTGCTATACTTTTTCTCCCGCTGTTGACCGGTGATAGTATGATTATGATTGCCGTACCGCTTGCTTATACTATCATTTCGGTTGTAGGCGCTGTGGTGCTTTCCCTGGTCCTGGGACAAAGCGGATCGCGCTTGAAGCTGAAAGGAAAAACCGCGGGTAAGGAAATAAACCGGGACGATGACCGCTACTGGAAACTGGGGTCCTTTTATTACAACCCGGAGGACCCGGCCCTGTTTGTGGAAAAGCGCTTCGGCATCGGTTATACCAGCAATTTCGCCCGCCCCTTTACCTGGGTACTGATGGCGCTGCTGCTGCTGTTAATTGCGGGGGCTATAATCGCCTCGGTTTTCGCCTTCGGCTGAAGTATCCGTATTAATGCCGCCCATTTCCGGGAGGACGCAGCGCGTCACTTCCCGGGTGGGTGATTGTCGTTGGATATACATCCGGCTTCCCGGGTCCACGGTTCGGACCACTAACAAAAGATTTCTTATCATTCCCTGCCTGGCGGATTTGGGCTCACCATAGTTTTGGGGACACTTTTCTCCTTTGTGCTTACCCCGATTCTGATCGGCAGGCAGCCATAGGAATCCGCAAAATAAAAAAGACAATGATCGCCCACAGGCAGACCTTGACAAACAACTGAAATTGTAATTATCTATAACAGTCATTGTTCCACAAGTTTTATAGAAAAAGTAAATCAATAACTACATAGGAAAATCGATATGAATGACGAATACAATCCGGCGGTAGAAAAATGGTACTCACAGGATAACATCAAAGCGGTGGATGCCAAATTCGAAGCACAGAAAATCGCTTTTGCCCCGCTGGCTTTTCAGGCCGCCCGCAGTCTGAAAAACCTCGGATTTCTGGACCTGCTTTTCAAAGCCGGCGACGACGGATTAACCAAAGAACAAATAATCGATTCCCTTGGTTTGAAGGCATATGCCGTGGGAGTGCTTCTGGAAATCGGCTTGAGTATGGACATCCTCAAGATCAGATCCCCCCAAAAACCCTGGCATTTCCTTTTGGGTAAAGTGGGATTTTTTATTCTGCATGATCCGCTTACCGGTGTAAACATGGATTTTATCCATGATGTCTGCTATAAGGGGGGGTTCCATATGAGCGAATCGCTCACCACCGGGAAACCGGAAGGATTGAAAGAGTTCGGCGACTGGAAAACGATCTATGAAGGATTATCGTCGCTTCCCCTTCAGAGTCAAAAGAGTTGGTTTGCCTTTGATCATTTCTATTCCGACAAAGCGTTTCCCGATGCACTCGAGTTTGTATTCGCTCAGCCCAAAAAGCATATCATGGACATCGGCGGGAATACCGCAAAGTGGGCCTTGGCCTGTTATCATTATAACCCGGATGTAAAAATAACAATTGTCGACCTTTCGGGACAGGCCGACCTTGCCAGGGGGAATATCAATAAAGCCAAGGCCGCAGACCGTATTTTCGTCCATGAAACAAATATACTGGATGCAAACGCGGTTCTCCCGGAGCAGACGGATGCGGTGTGGATGAGCCAGTTCCTGGATTGTTTTTCCCTTGATCAGGTAACGGATATCCTAAAAAAGATCGCGCAAACCGTCGGAGATAATTGCGATATATTTGTCATGGAACCTCTTTGGGACAAACAGCACTATCCGGCGGCGATCTATGCTTTGCACGCGACCTCCCTCTATTTTACGACCATGGCAAACGGAAACAGTAAAATGTATGAATCCTGTGAGATCATTCATGCGGTGGAAAAGGCGGGATTTATGCTGCAAGGGGAAATCCATGATATCGGTCCCAACGACTATTCGATTCTGCGATTCAGGAAGAAGAAGTGAAAAAATACTTTCTCGCCCTGAAGGCTTGGGCAGCCTGGGCCCCCGGTATCGAAGATTCCCAGGCGCTGAAAGCATGGGGAGAGGGAAAAAAGCACATCAAACAAACAACTGAAGCCCCGGCCCTGAAATTTTTACCGGCTCTTTTCCGCCGCCGGCTCAGCCAGCTGAGCAGGATGGTTTTGCAGATCGGACATGACCTTGCCCCCCCCCAAACACAGATACCATGCGTATTTGCTTCTCATTACGGGGAAATCAACAAGCAGTATAAAATATCAAAACAGCTGATCGACTCGTTTGAGGTAAGCCCCGCCGCGTTCAGCCTCTCTGTTTTTAACGCCCCCGTTTTTCTGCTCTCCATCGCCCAGGGGAACAAGGAGGTCGGCTCGGCGGTTTATTCCGGTGACCAGGCACTCTCTACCGGCCTTTTGGAAATGTTGGGCATGCTCGCGTCCGGGAATAAACATGACTGTATGCTCATCTTCGCCGATGAGTATATTCACCCGACATACCACTCCCTGTTTGAGTCGGTTCCGGAACCCTATGCCTTTGGCATGGTGTTTTCTAAAAATTCAAGCCGCGCATCCCAGCCGTATTCAGTGGAAATTAATATGTCCACTAAACAGACCGCCCCGCAACACCCGCTTGCTTTGCTTCGCTGGCTTCTTACCCCAAAAGAATCTCCTTTTATACTTCACGCCCCGGGAATGGAATTGATTGTGAGGTATAATCCCGATGATTTTTCTTTATAGGAAAATTCGAAAAGCCTTCCATATAGTTTCAAAATTTTTTGCCATTTTTTGTTTCGGCATCGGCAGTCTGGTAATTGCATACATGGCATTCCCGATAATCGATATTTTTATCGGGCACAGGGTTCGGGCCCGGCGGATCAAACAAGGGATCATCCGTGTAAGCTTTAGAGTATTTGTTGACCTCATGAGATACCTGCGTCTTATCAGTCTGAAGATCGATAATATGAATACTTTTAAAAATGTCCGTGAGATGATCATCTGCTCGAATCATCCGTCGCTGATTGACGTTGTTATTCTCCTCAGCGTAATCCCCCGGGCCGATTGTATTGTCAAAGCGCGATTATGGCACAATGTATTCGTAAAGAGAGTGATTGGGCGTCTCTACATCTCCAATTCGTTGAATGTAGAGGATACCATAGCCAAATGCAACCGCTCCCTGCGGCAGGGGAACAATCTTGTCATCTTTCCCGAAGGCACCCGGACCGTCGATCATAAAAATATCAAGCTTCAGAGAAGCGCGGCACAAATATCCCTCCGTACGGGATTCAGTATCCTTCCGGTCAAAATCTACGCCGATTCCCCAATTGGATTACGCAAAGGCGATCCGCCCTTGACCGCACCTGAATCAGGGATTATCAGGTATCGCCTCACGGCGGAAAATCCTATTGAGCCTAAAATATATAAAGAACTTCCGACGGCAAAAGCGGCAAGACTCTTGACGCAAGATCTAAAAAGGGCTATTATTATCCAACAATAATCATATAACGATGACTGGTCTGGAAGAGCAAATAAAAGAGATAATTATAGACTCACTTGATCTGGAAGATATTACCAGTGACGATATCGATCCGGAAGCCCCCTTATTCGGTGAGGGGCTTGGTCTGGATTCAATCGATGCATTAGAACTCGGTATTGCAATCAAGAAAAAATTCAATATAAATCTGTCTGCTGAAGATAAAGATAATCGCAAACATTTTTATTCCGTCCGTTCTCTCGCTGATTTTATTTCCAAGAACAAGATAAACGAGTAATTGGAGATACAACATGATATCTAAAAAGAAAATACTCAATGAAATCACATTGATACTTAATGAGACCTTTGAGATTCCCAAAGAAAATATCCAATCAGATACCTTACTTTTCGAAGATCTGGACCTTGACAGTATCGACGCAGTGGATTTAATCGTAAAACTTCAGAACTACACCGATCGTAAAATTTCACCTGAAGTGTTTAAAAATGTTCGTACCGTCGGAGATATCGTGGACGCCGTTTACGATCTCATCAAAGAGCATAATGGAATTGTTTCGTGAACCGGGCTTTAAGGGTTGTACTTTTTATTCTTTCCATACTTTATCCTTTTGCAATTCTTATAGGATTTATCTGGCTTAAAGCAAGTCCGAGAGTAATGGTTCTGGCCCTGGTAGCAATCGGCATCGCATATTTTATCGGTTATTCAGGGGACGCGAAAAACAAGGGGTTCCGCAGTATCCAGTTTTGGGTCATGTTGAGCATTGTTTTCGTGCTTGCCCTACTGACGTTTATTACCGAGAACGCGGGGATTCTTAAGCTTTACCCGGTTATCATAAATTTATTTCTGCTGGCCGGCTTTGGATTTACCCTGATTCACGGCCCTTCGATGATCTATCGTTTTGCGATTCTTAAAGATCCGGACATTCCCAAATCACCGGAAAAGGAAGCAATTACATCATACTGCCGCACCGTAACCCGTATATGGTGTCTTTTCTTTATCGGTAATGCCATTGTTTCCGGGATTACCGTTTTATTGGCGAATGAACTGGTATGGGGAGTATATAACGGTTTCATCTCCTATATTCTCATCGGTACCTTGATGGGAGGCGAATATCTTTACCGAAAAATAAAGCTGAAAAGATGAATAATTTCATTTCTCTTTTATCACTGCAAGGATCATCCAGAGCCCCGAATCACCTGTTTTCCACTTCTCAGCAGACACAGAAAGCCGTAACCTGGAGCCGTTTTTGCCGGGAACTGGAAGCTCTAAGAGAAGAAATTGCGGCTTATCCTTACGACCACTGGAAGCTTTTTACGGAAGATCACAGCCTCTTTGTTCTCGGCCTGCTGGCTTTATTACAATGCGGAAAAACAGTACACCTGCCGAACAGCGCGCCGCATGGGGATCAGGGATCGGACGATACCACTGTGCCACTTCTGAGTGACAGCGGCGAAAATGCCGCAGTACGATTGTGCTATTCCAAAAAACATGCTTCCGCCACGGAATCGCGGGATTTCCCTCGGATCGATCAGAAAAAAATCAATATTATATTCCATACATCCGGGAGTACGGGCAAACCGAAAGCCGTGCCAAAATTATTTGTACAGATAGAAAACGAGCTGAAGAATCTGGCCGCGCTTTGGGGAAACGATTACCGCAGGGCCACCGTGTTTTCTACCGTAAGTCCGCAGCATTATTATGGTTTTCTTTTTACCGCTTTGTTGCCCTTTTGCCTGGGAGCTCCGATCGCTCCTTTAAAAATCCAATATCCCGAAGCGCTTAATAATATCGGGAAACAAAATATCATCCTTGTAACAAGCCCGGCCTTTTTAAAGCGCCTCGGCAACGATGATTCCACCCGCCCGCTTGCGCAGCCGCCCTTGAAGGTTTTTTCTTCCGGAGGCTTTCTGCCTGAGTACTCCGCCGTACAAAGCAGAAGCTCTCTGGGGACGGATATATATGAAGTATACGGGAGTACGGAAACAGGGGGCATCGCGTGGCGAACCTCCCCCGGTAACCACACATGGACTCCCTTTCCGGGTATCAAAGTAAAATCCGCGGATGGAATACATCTGGCGTTATCATCGCCCTATTTACGTGAATCCGCTTTCACAACAATCGAGGATAGGGTAGAAATCCTAGATGACAAAACCTTCCGTTTTTTCGGCAGGACTGATTCCATCGTTAAAATAGAAGAAAAGCGGGTTGCACTTAATGATGTTGAAAACAGAATAATGCAAACCGGGCTGGTTGAAGACGTGATTGTTCTGGCAATGGAAACAGGAAGACAGTACCTGGCCGCGGTTTTGGTGCTTAATCAAAAAGGAAGAATAAAATTCAAGGATGAACCAAAAAAAAATCTCAACCGCTTTTTCCGAGATTTTCTGCGTACATTTTTTGGACTTATCGTAATTCCCAGAAAATGGCGTTTCCTTGAATCGATACCGAGAAATTCCCAGGGAAAGATTAATTACAATACACTAAAAGAACTCTTCCAGAAAAAAACCCCGGCGTATCGCCTGGAACCCGAAATCCTTGACAGTATTCAAAAAACTGATAAAATACTGCTTACATTACAATTTCCGAAAGATTACATTCACTTTCAAGGACATTTCCCTGAGATGAAAATTCTTCCTGCCGTCACACAAGTAGATTGGGTTATGAAATTCCTGCAAAAAAAGTTGAGTCATACATTTGTTATGAAAAAAATATCGTTATTCAAACTGTTAAAACCTATTTTTCCCGACACTCCGGTAAATCTCGAAATCAGGTTGAATCTGAAAGATGCCCGGATTAAATTCAGTTATTCCAATACCAAAGACGGTACACCTTTATCTCAGGGGAGAATTATCCTAAAGGAAATAGAATGAGTATTTCCTCTGAGTTTAAACCGTGTGCGGTTATACCTGTATATAATCATGGTAAAACCGCGGAAAACGTGGTTGCCGCCTGTTTAGTACACCGCCTGCCCGTCATACTCGTAGATGACGGGAGTGACGAGGAAACAAAAAAATACTTGCAGGACATCATCCAAAAGGATACCGGCTGCATTCTTTTTACCTTACCTTTCAATCTCGGCAAAGGCGGCGCCGTGTCTCACGGTCTTAAAAGGGCATATGAGGCGGGGTATTCCCATGCGCTTCAGATAGATGCGGACGGTCAACATGATCTGGAGCAGATCAATATTTTTCTACGGCAGGCAAAAAAAACACCACACAAGCTTATCGGCGGCAGGCCGTTATATGATGAATCGGCCCCAAGAGGCCGCAAAATCGGACGTGAAATCACTAATTTTTGGGTAATGCTGGAAACGGTTTCCCGGGATATCCCTGACGCTATGTGCGGGTTCCGGGTTTATCCCCTGGCCGCCTGCTATCGCTTAATGGCCTCAAAGCGGCTTTCGCTCCGCATGGAATTTGATATTGAAATCCTGGTTCGCCTTTACTGGTCGGGAGTTCAGATGGTATTTATCCCCATTAAAATAATATATCCCGAGGGCGGAAAATCGCATTTCCGTATGATAAAGGATAACCTGGCAATAAGCAGGATACACACTATTCTCTTTTTCACCATGCTGCCAAGGCTCCCGCGATTGCTGTTTAATAGAATTAAGCGTCAGGTTAAAAATGGGGACAATCCATGACTCATTGGTCGGAACAAAAAGAAGCTGCCGGTGGAATCCGGCAAATGAGGTTGGTGTTCAAGCTGTATCGCCACCTCAGCCTGCCGGTGATTAAGACGTTTCTTCATGTTATTGTACTGTTTTTCTATCTTTTTTCACCGAAAGCGCGTCGGGCAAGCAGAAAATTCCTGACAATGGTAGCCCAAAGAGGAAATCTCCCGGCCGTATCGTTTAAAAACGTCTATCATCACTTCTTTTGTTTTGCCTATGCGCTTTTGGAAAAACTCGGTGCGTGGTCGGGGCAGATTATGGTTAAAGATCTTGTTTTAAAAAGCCCGGATATCACTCTGCTCGTGCAGCAGCTTTCACATAAAAAGGGCGCTGTTATTCTCTGTTCTCATTTGGGAAATACGGAAATGCTGCGGGCGCTTGCCAGTCTGGAGGCGGGAAAGTCCCTACCCCCCTTTGGAATTAATTCTATTGTTGATTTTTCAGGAACAAGCAAATTCAACAGGCTGCTTTCCGAAATAAATCCCGCGTCGATGGTACACCTGGTCAGTGCATCGGCGATCGGGGCGGATACTATTATTGATCTTGCGCACCGGCTTTCACAAGGTGAACTCGTAATCATCGCCGCCGACAGGACAGCCGCAAAAAACCGCTCCCGAACACAAAGACTCAAATTCCTTGGGAAAGAAGCCGACCTCCCCATAGGGGCTTTTATCCTTGCCGGCCTGCTGGACGCCCCCCTGTATCATATGTTTGCGGTTCGCGAGAAAGATCTTGATCTGCAAAGTCCTTATGAATTTCATATTTATCAATCCAAAATTACTTTATCCGGTCCACGGAAACAGCGCATGCAAAGGATCCGGGCTTTAATGGAAGAATTCCTCCACTACCTGGAAGATCTTTGCCGCAGACATCCTTATCAATGGTATAATTTTTTTGATTTTTGGAAATCATCTCAGACTCAACAAAATAACAACACGGGAGTAAATAAATGAATCGACTGGAGTTTAACGGAGAGCGACTCACTATTGAAGATATCCTCGGAGTATCCGAATGCGAGCTCAAAACCGTACTGTCACAAGATGAAACATTTCGGGAATGGATTACCAGCGGCGCACGGTTCCTTGATGAAGAACTTGCCGAGAAGGCCGATATTTACGGCGTTACCACAGGATACGGAGATTCCTGCAGTAAAACCGTACCTCACGAGCAATATGACAGGTTACCTGTTCATTTGACCCGTTTTCACGGCTGCGGTCTTGGCGCGCATTTTGATATGCAGACAACCAGGGCCGTTTTAGCGGTCCGTCTCCAATCCCTCTGCCTGGGGTATTCCGGTATAAGCTATGAGCTTCTGCAAGGGTTGGCAAACCTGCTTTCTTATGACATTCTCCCCCTTATTCCCCAGGAAGGCTCCGTCGGGGCCAGTGGAGATCTGACCCCCCTCTCCTATATCGCGGCCGCGCTTATCGGGGAGCGGGACGTATTGTATAAGGGGGAAAAACGTCCGGCACATGAGGTTTTAAATGAATTGGGCCTTCCCTTGGTAAAACTACGTCCCAAGGAAGGGCTGGCCATAATGAACGGCACTGCCGTAATGACGGCGGTCGCTTGTCTTGCCTATAAAAGAGCCGAATACCTGGCGGCTTTGGCCTGCAGAATCAGCTCCATGGTTGTATTGGCACTCAAAGGGAACTCACATCATTTTGAGGAAAAGTTGTTCGCGGTTAAAAATCATCCTGGACAAAATCTGGCGGCTCAAAGAATCAGACAGGATTTAAGCCGTTACGCGGAGACCGGGATCAAAGGGGAACGGATCCAGGATCCGTATTCACTGCGGTGTGCTCCGCATATAATCGGGATCTTTTACGATTCAGCGGATTTGTTCAGACAAATGATTGAAAATGAAATGAACAGCTCAAATGATAATCCCATCATCGATCCGACCACCCGTTCAATTATGCACGGCGGTCATTTCTACGGCGGACATATATCATTTGTCATGGATTCTTTAAAGAATATTATTGCCAATATTTCCGATTTACTTGACCGTCAGCTGGCGGTTTTGGTTGATGAAAAATACAACAGGGGTCTCCCCCCCAATCTCTCCGGCAGTAAACATCAATCATACAATCACGGGCTTAAGGCCGTACAAATCGGTGTTTCCGCCTGGACCGCGGAAGCACTTAAAAATACAATGCCTGCGAGTGTCTTCTCCCGGTCCACCGAGTGCCATAACCAGGACAAGGTCAGTATGGGCACAATCTCGGCGCGGGACTGCATTCGCGTGATAGAATTAACGGAGCAGGTAGCCGCCGCTTGTCTCCTGGCCGCCGGACAGGGGCTGAGACTGAGAATAAAAAACGGGGAACTGAAATCCGAAGTCCTGGAACCGGTTGTGGATACGGTCAACCAATTGGGAGAGGTCGTCCCCTTTATTGAGGAGGACAGACCGTTAGAAAACGAACTGCGGGAGATAATAGCTCTTATTCGAAGACGTCACTGGAGAATCAACTATGTCGACTAAGCATCTATCCGCTGAACTTATTTTAAAATCGGAATATTATGATGTTGACCCTATGAAAGTAGTCTGGCATGGTAATTACGTCAAATACATGGAAAAGGCCCGCAGCGCACTGATGGATTCCATCGGTTTTAATTACAGAGAAATGGAAGCCAGCGGTTATGCCTGGCCGATAGTAATCATTAAGTTGAAGTATATCAAACCGATATTCTTTAATCAGGAATTTGTTATTCAGGCGACACTGGTAGAGTACAAACATCGTATCAGGATCTCCTATATTTTCCGTGATCCGCGCACTCAAAACATAATGAACAAAGCCGAGACCATTCAGATGGCGGTTGATATAAAAACCGGAAACAGCCTGTTGCTATCCCCTGACTGCCTTGTTGACGCAGTAGACAAAAAACTTAAGCAAAAGGATGGACAATAAATGAAATCTGCGGTTTTTTCGCTGTTTTTACTTCTTTTATATTCGTTTTCAGCGGAGGCCCAGGATATCTTTGCCTACCCGCTGAACAACCAATCGCGCGCGGAGGTTACGGCCATCACCTCCAGACTTGCTTCACACAAGATTATTAAAGCTTCCTTTACGCAAACGAAAGAGATTTCACGACTTTCACGAACATTTACCTCCAAGGGGAACATGATTTTCGCAGCGGAACGGGGTCTGCTTTGGGAGGTAACGAAGCCGTTTCCCAGTACCACGATTATAACCGATGAAAAAATAATCCAAAAAAGCGCGAGCGGTAAAATAAGTTCGCTTTCGGTCGGGGACAACGATACCTTCAAGCGGTTTTCTTCAACCATCCAGGCAATATTCAAAGGAGATTTTCCATCAATAGAAAAGAATTTTGAAATTTACTTTTTCAAAGCTGCTGCCGGAAATTGGATCATCGGATTGAAACCTCGTGATAAAACACTACGAGCGCTTATCGCTTCCATACAAATCCATGGAAAAATCGACCTCTCCGAGTTTATCCTGACGGAAGCAAACGGCGATACCGTAACCTACCGATTTTCAAATATAACCTATCCTGTTGAATTGAGTCCCGCGGATGAGAAAGCCTTCTTTTAATCAGATTTTTTCCTGGTGGAAGAACAACCGAAAATATCACCTGGCGGTATGGATAACATTCCACGTGCTTGTTTTCTCCTGTTTTTTTATTCGCGGCAGTTTTTCAGTAAACAGTGATCTTGCTTCACTTCTGCCCGATACCAGCCCGGTAAAGTCCGTTTCCCACGTTGAAAAAATAATTAATCAGCGGTTTAACAGCGGAATTTATATCCTTATTGGACACAAAGATTTTTCCACGGCCCGGGCGTCCGCCGAAAAATTGGTATCACATATGCGGGCTCACGGGGGTTTTAAGAGCATACAATTAGAGCTTGATACTGCCGCACTGGGGCGGTTACGGAATTTTCTCTTTCTCCATCGCTATCAGTTACTGACACCGGAGATTCGTGAACTGCTTACCCGGGAGAGGCTGCAGGAACTGTCGGAAAAAGCTTACATGGAGTTATCGAGCCCTTTAAGTTTGGGTGGTCTTGATCATCTGGATTTGGACCCCTTTCTACTTGTCAACTCCAGTATTGCGTATTATCTCAACTCCGGGGTGCTCTCCAATGTTTCTCTTGGTATACGGGACGGTGTCCTCAGTACCGAATACGACGGAAAATCATGGGTGTTAATCTCGGCACGAACAAGCGGGTCCGGGTTTGCGGTCCGGGTCAAAAACAGTCCGATCGCGATGATTTACAGCACAACACATGCGATCGCTTCTTCACAACCCGGCCTGGAATTTGTCTTTTCCGGGGCGCCCTTCCATTCATATGAAAGTTCCCGCAAATCTCAAGTCGAGATATCAATTCTCAGCAGCATCTCCATAATTTTTATTATTCTCCTGATACTGTTCGTTTTTCGCTCCGTCAAACCGCTCCTTGCCACCGTCGGCGCGATAATCATAGGAATCGCAACGGGTCTGGCCGGAACCCTTTTCATTTTTTCCGAGGTCCATATTTTCACCATCGTCTTTGGCACCAGCCTGATCGGTATCAGCCTGGATTACGCCCTTCATTTTTTTGCCCAATGGGCTGTCCTGCCTACTAAAAAAACACCGGCAGCGGTTATCCATGCCATTCTGCCCGGAATCAGTCTGGGATTACTCACCACACTTGCCAGTTATTTGGCGTTTGTTTTCACCGCCTTCCCGCTGCTGCAGCAGATGGCGCTGTTCTCCATGATTGGTTTGGCCAGCAGTTATTTGAGTGTCATTTTCATTTTCCCGCGTTTTAAAACGGCCGGAGCGAAAACCGCCGCCAGAGCCGGCAGGATGGGGTCCGTTTTCCTGACCGTTTTCGAAAAACTCCGAAATCTTCCGCTTGCGGTTAAAATACCCTTAGCAGTAATTCTGTTGAGTATAATCGTCGTAGAGTTTTCACAACTACGATTGAACAGTGATGTCCGGGCACTCTACCATATGAGTGGGGAGCTGGAAAGAAGCGAGCGATTGGCATCCTCAATTTTACAGCATGGATCAGCCGGCGTATATGTTCTGGTAGAAGGGAACAATCCGGAAAATCTGCGAATCAAGGAAGAACGGCTGAACTCAGGTCTTTCACAGGCACGTGATGACGGTGCCCTTGATTCATTCCTCGGCTCCACTATTTTTATTCCCTCCAGGAAGCGTCAAAGGGAAAATTACCGGTTAATCGGAAGGTATTTGAAAAAGGCCGTTCCCGCTCAATTGGAATCGCTTGGGTTCGGCGAAAAAGAAATAAAAAATTGGAAAGAGGATTACCGGCAGAAAAAGGACCATTGGATAAATCAGGCGGCGCTGAAAAATATTCCACTCGGCGACCTCTTCAATATACTCTGGCTGGGCAGGATACAAAAAAAATATTATGCGGTAGTTTTACTTTTTAATATCCATGATATAAAGCGCGTCGTGTCCATTGTAAAAGAGTCTTCCTCTGCGTATCTGATAAACAGAATTACGGATATTAACTCCACCCTGCATAACCTCAGTGTATTGTCCCTTCTCATATTATGTGCTTCTTATCTTGTTATTTTTTTCGGACTTCTGTTTCGTTACAAGATAAAACGGACCGCAAAAATAATAATTATCCCCTGCCTGGCAAGCTGCCTGGTAATCGGTCTTCTTCATCTGGCGGGACTGCCGTTTACCATTTTTTCCGTCATGGGACTTATCCTTGTCCCCGGCATGGGCACGGATTACGTGATCTTTTTTTCAGAAGGGAAGTCCCATCCGCGCTCCACGGTTCTGGCAATTACAATGAGTATGCTTACCACCATATTCAGTTTCGGCCTGCTCGGTTTCACTTCACTGGCCGGCGTGTTTGGGCTCACCGTAGCTTTGGGGGTACTTTTCTCCTTTTTGTTTACCCCGATTCTTATCGGCAGGCAGCCGCATCCTCATACAATCTTACCCGGTTCAAAATAATCCCCTCCGGGATGAGGTCTTTTAAAAACCGAACCGTTATATTTTTGCCCCCTCCATTGACACAGAGAGATAAAGAGAAAGGCGTCAACCCGCTGCCTTTCCATGTCCGGACGCCGAAATCCGGTTTTTTTTGATCAAAGCAGCAGGGTGTTCGTTCAATCTGCCAGATTGACATTTCCTTTAGTTTCAGCCATGACTCTTTGCGGGTCCAGAAGTGATAGAAGGAAGCAACATCATTTTCCCGCTGATGCCGAAGATAGGAAATCTCCTGTTTTTGGAAAAAACGTTCAGCAATCTCCGGCCAATTCCGGCGCTTTTCGATTCGTTCTATATCTACACCTATAGGAACCCGCCCGACCGCACATACGCCGATACCGTGGCTGTGACTTATATTGAAATGCCATGAGGGATGTCCGGTAATGTAGGGTTTTCCGCTTGGACCGGTCATCACCTGTAGATTCGTAAATTCGGACGGAGAGAGTCGCCGCAGTATTTTATACAACAGTGCTCTAGTGGACATTTTTACTTCTAGCGTACGAGTATTTGGCCTTGAAATATTTATTATTCCCAAGTAAATTATATCCATGTTTTTCAGCTCGACCCTGCGTAGAGTATACAATAATTTTGTTAAGAATAAAATCTTTTTCATGCGAACACCGGTTTTCTTTATCCTGCTGATTGTGACAGTTGTCTTGCCGGTTTCGTGTGCCGGTGTTTCAGTGGTCAAGCAGAAATACGATCCTGTTTTTCTCACTGATGATAAATACGTCAACCCCTTACCGACACAGGGAATGAAGAAAAAACTTGAGGTTTACCAAATTATTGACGGTTACTATAAATCCCAAACCTATTCCGTAGAGGCCCTGGTACAAATAAATCCTGATGAAATTAATATCGTTACGTTTAACAGTCTCGGAACACAGGTTTATGATCTGGCGTATAAAAACTCCGGTTTGGTATTTAACGGCGCCCCTTCAACAACAAAAATAAAACCCGAATATATAGTAGTAGATTTTCAACTCTGCTATTTCCCGAGTTCGGTTGTAAAGCCCATGATCCGGAAAGCGGGCCTGGTTTTTCAGGAAACCGTATTACCTGACGGTTGGATTCGCAGCATTCGGGACGGAAAACAACTCATCATCCGCATCCGGAGAAACGGGAACAGCCTGAGTTACAAAAATCATCTGCGGGGGTACGGTTTTGCCATTCAGGAGGAACCTGTACCTTGAACACCAAAATTTATTTGAATGACCTGGGGATTATTAATGCATTGGGAGAAGATAAAAATGATATTTTGCATGAACTCCTCCAGGGAAGCAGAAAAGGCTTATGCTCGCGCTCCAACCCACGCGGTACCTTTACCGTGGGGGCGGCAAAGCCGAAGCAAGCCGCCGGACTTCCGGATCCTTATGACAACCGTCTTAACCGTCTCTTGGCTCATGCGTGTGATGAAATTAAACAAGCAGTTGATAATCTGATTACCCGCTATGGTGCACATCGTATTGGGGTGGTGTTAGGTTCCACGGATAACGGCTCGGAGGAATCTCTAAGGGCATTACACACATTCCAGGAGACAGGATCCTTTCCAGCGGATTACAGCTTTTATAAACAAGAGGCCCAGAGCAGTTCAAACTTTGTCAAAGAGTATTTGGGGTTAAAAAGTGTCGCCTGTAATATATCAACAGCGTGCACCTCCAGTGCGCGTGCCTTTGTCGTTGCGCGAAATCTTCTTAATTTGGGGATCTGCGACTCCGTCATTACGGGCGGTGCGGACATTGTTTCCGATTCTATACTTCTCGGTTTTCACGCGTTAGAGGCCATAGACCCAAATCCGTGTAATCCATTCAGTAGAAACCGAAAAGGAACCAACCTGGGTGAAGGCGCGGTTCTCTTTGTTGTGACAAAAGAGCCGTTTGCGCAAAACAAGATTATATTGTCGGGCTGTGGAGAAAGCTCCGATGCACATCATATTACCGCCCCGGAGCCGGAAGGCAAAGGCGCTGCCGCGGCGATGTATGCGTCCTTGGAAGACGCCGGACTTGCCGCCGGAGACATTGATTACATCAATCTTCACGGTACAGGGACGGAATTGAACGATAGAATGGAAAGCAAGGCTACGGGTCGTATATTTCCGCATCGTCCACCCTGCAGCAGTACAAAATCGATGACCGGTCATACTTTGGGGGCGGCCGGCGCCATGGAACTGGCTTTTTGCTGGCTCACAATGAATCAGAATGATTCCGAAACGCTTCTTCCGCCGCATATATGGGATCAGGAACCGGAAAACGGTGTCCCGCTGTTAAACCTTATTCCCGTTGGGTATAGGAGCGCAAAAATACACCATTGCATGAGTAACTCTTATGCTTTCGGCGGCTGTAATGTCAGTCTTATAATCACTCGTGAGGAAGTATAAATGATTAAGACTCCCATATCCAAACCCGAACTCTTCAATTACTCACCCCACCAGGGCCTTATGCTGCTCATAGATCGTTTGCTGGATTACTCCCTGGATGATGTTTATTGTAAATCCGCCGTGGACGTATCCGAACAGAGTACTTTTTTTGAGGCTGAATCGGGCGTCATCCCCTGTTGGGTGGCCTTTGAATACATGGCACAAAATATCGCTTTGCTTTCCGGGATCAGCAGTGTGGCAAAAGGTGAAAAACCAAAAATCGGGTTTATTATGGCAATACGCGACTTCACAACATACCGACATGGTTTTGCCCCCGGCAGTGAGGTGGACATTTTCGTGAATCAGATTTTTAGAGATGGTGATGTCGCGGTATTTGAGGGAAAAGCCTTGGTTAATAATGAGGAGTACGCGCGCGGCACCCTTAGCACTATATCTGCAAATAAAGACCTTATAAACAAAATGACAGGAAAGACGAATGACTGATAAAAAAAAATCCGTCCTCATAACAGGCGCCTCCAAAGGTATCGGAAAGTCCATCGCCCTGGCGGCAGGAGCGGCAGGTTACGAGGTAATCGTCCATTATAGAAGTGATGCGACGGGCGCCGAAGCGGTAATGGATTCACTCTCAACGATGGGAGAAAGCGGGCGTATTTTGCAATTTGATATAAGCGACCGTGATCTTACAAAACAGGTTCTGGAAGAAGACATTGAACGAAACGGGGTATATTATGGTGTTGTCTGCAATGCGGGTATTTCCGCCGACAATGCGTTCCCCTCTATCAGTGAACAGGACTGGGATACGGTGATACACACAAACCTCGATGGTTTTTACAATGTGTTGCATCCGCTTATAATGCCGATGGTACAAACCCGTAAACCCGGACGCATTATTACTCTCTCATCCGTATCCGGGATTGTGGGAAACCGCGGTCAGGTGAATTACAGCGCGGCCAAAGCGGGAATTATCGGCGCTACCAAAGCCCTGGCAATCGAGATGGGAAAGCGGGATATTACCGTTAACTGTATTGCCCCCGGTATCATCAAAACCGCAATGAGCAAAGACATCCCCTGGGAACATATTCGCTCTATGATTCCGCTGCGGCGAATGGGAAAACCCGAAGAAGTAGCGGCGCTCGCTATTTTTCTTCTGTCCGAGTCCGCAGCCTATATAACCCGTCAGGTGATTTCAGTTAACGGAGGAATGATTTGAATAATCGAATTGTTGTAACCGGTGGTTCGGTACTGACCCCAATAGGACATGATTGGCCCACCATAGAAAAAAATCTCAGGCAGAAGAAAAGCGGAATTGTCAGGATGGATGAATGGAAAAAATATAGACATCTGAATACCAACCTGGCGGCTCCGATTCAATGGACACAACCGGAATACTCCAGAAAAAAAACCCGGGGTATGGGGAAGGTTGCGCTGATGGCGGTAAACTCCAGTGAACGAGCTATTCAACATGCGGGTTTACTGGATTCTCCCGAACTCATAAACGGAGAAACCGGAGTCTCCTACGGATCTTCAACAGGGAATGTGGATGCGCTTCTTGATTTTTACTCCATGCTTACCACAAATGATATCCAAGGCATCACCGCCACCACATACATCCGTTCAATGCCTCAGACCTGTGCGGTGAATATCGCGTTATTTTTTGGATTAACAGGCCGGCTGCTTACATCAAACACCGCCTGTACTGCCGGGAGCCTGGCCATCGGATTAGGTTTCGAGGCCATTAAATACGGTCACCAAAAAATAATGGTATGCGGCAGCGCTGAAGAGTTGAATCCTACCGGCTCCGCGGTGTTTGATACATTATATGCGACAAGTACGAGAAATGACACACCGCACCTTACCCCCCGGCCTTTCGATAAAGACCGGGACGGACTGGTAATAGGAGAAGGCGCGGGGACAATTATCCTAGAGGAACTTAATCATGCTTTGGAACGGGGAGCAAAGATTTACGCCGAGATCATAGGGTTTGGGACCAATACCGACGGGAATCATATCACCCAGCCGAATAAGAAAACCATGGAGATCGCCATGCGTCTGGCATTAAAGAATGCGGGGTTGGACCCATCCCGGATAGATTATGTTAACGGACACGGGACAGCGACACAAAGGGGTGACATCGCGGAAAGTCATGCCACATACAACTGTTTTGGCAGAGCTATTCCCATCAATACACAGAAAGGCTATATCGGCCATACACTGGGTGCGTGTGGGGCTATCGAAAGCTGGCTGGCAATTAATATGATGAATAATGATTGGTTTGCCCCAAATCTTAACCTGGATCATGTCGATCCCGCCTGTGCGCCGCTTGATTATATTACGGGCGAAGGCAGAGACATGCATGTGACATATCTTATGTGCAATAATTTCGCTTTTGGGGGCATAAACACTTCATTAATCTTCCGTCGCTGGGAAAACTAATCCAAGAAATGATTTTTTAATTGTTTTTTATCGCGGACGCTTTATAATTACGTAATAGGAATCAAATATAGGGAGAGTGTAATGAAATTAAAAGCCTTTAAAATCAGTATAATAAGTCTTATCCTGCTGCTTGCCGTGTCTGCCTCTTGTATGGCAATGGGTTTGGGCGTTTATGTCGGCTATGATTTTTTATTGTCCTCTCTGGGCTGGTATGATAATTGGAGTAACTTTGACAGGGTTAAAATCATCCAGGCGGGTATGTTGTTTGATACAAATGTAGCACAGGACAGATTATTTAATTACAGATTGCAAATCGGACTGGACTTTTCCAATGCCACATTTTATGATCAAGACCGCTCGCAAAGTGCTGATATGAATATCTGGCAGCTTAGTTTCTGTAATACGTTCGGCTTTGGTTTCGTTCGGAATGAAATGGTGAGATTTTGGGTAGGCCCACAGGTGGGTTTTGGCTTGGGTTTCGAACCGAATTTTCTGCAAAAAGGCTATTATTCGGAACCGGGAGATTTCTTTGAATTCGATTTTTTCGCCGGAGTCGGTTTGGGGATTAATATTCATCTCGGTGACACCGTCAGCCTTTTCGCGGACGCGGGATTGCGGCTGCATGAGGATTTTATGATGAGTCCGGCGGCTGCATTTGTCGGGTATCTTATAAAAGTCCACGCAAATGTCGGGGTAATTTTTCGATTTGATGATACCTACGAATAATTTTCAGGCTGTTATCACAGAGTATATACAAAAAAAGGCTGTTCGCACGGACAGCCTTTTTTTAAGCATGAATTATAAGTGAAAAAATTTACATAGTTGCCGCATAATAATTTTTTGCTATGGTTTTATCCAGGTTTCTAATCCAGCGGACATAATTAGGATGTATTTTCATTTTTTTAAGATTTACATTAAGATTTTTACTATCAATATATTTTATGGTATATCCGTCCTGGGAATAATCAACCTCTATTGTTGCACTGATTGATCCATGGCTTTTTTCATACTTAGCTATAATCTTTCCGTTTTCCTCGGAAAGTGTTTTCCAATCATAATTGAGAAGGCCGAGACGAACGGCTGCTTTTAATTTCCCGACATCAATGGGCTTTGAAAGTTGTTGCCCCTGATACTCATTCTCAAAATTACTGAGACTTTTACATGAGAATAGCAGGGTAAAAATGACAAATACGACCAAAATTTTTTTAATCATTCAATTTCCTCCTCATTTTTCTGACAAATAATAATAAAAACTATAACAAAAATAAAATGATACTGCAAGAAAAATAAAAAGATAGATTTCAATTAAAAATATATTTATACTATTAAAAATGAACCAACAAAAAAACCGATTGCCGATTTGTTTGTTATTCATCCTCTCTATGACAACATTGCTTACTCACTGTGCTGTTTTCGGCCCGCCGCCGGATAAGGTTATGTCTTTACGCGATTCAATAGCAATGGAGGCCGGTCCGTTGGAGTCGGTTGTTTTACCGCAAAACGGACCGTATGTTACGGATTATTTTACCCGCGCCGATAAATATCTGTCGCACTACCGCTTTCCCGGGAAACGCATTATGGGATATATTAATACCACCGATTACAGGCTGGGCGTTATCCTGCTGCTGCCTCCGCAAGAAAAAGTAAAGGGAACAATGATTGCCTTCCATGGCTATGCCGCGTACAGTGCCTTTAATCTCCCGGCCCTGTACCGTATTTCCGCTCATGGTTGGGCGATTCTCGCCGTTGATTTACCGGGGCACGGATTTTCCAGCGGTTATTCCGGTGATATAAAAGATTTCAGGCAATATGGAATATGCATTTCCGATATAAAAGCCTGGATAAAAAGGCAACAAACCTATATTCTGCCAAAACCCCTGGTATTACTCGGTCACAGCACCGGCGGCTCTGCGGTATTGGAAGCGCTCTGGCAGGATCCGGTTGGTATTGATAAGGCCGTACTCCTGGCACCGCTTATCAAACCAAGATATTTCGAATATACCTCTTGTATCGCCTCATTTATGCAGCTGTTTATGTATGCGGGCCCGATGATCGGCCCGAAGCAGGGGTATTTGAGTCCGGAGGTAATGCCCTTCACCTGGGTTAATGCCTTGCGTCGTTGGCGGGAACACCTGGCCGAAAAACCGATTATTACTATTCCCGTACTTATACTGCAAGGTGACGCGGATAAAACTCTTGATTGGAAAAGCGGACTGGATTTTTTAGAACAGAAAATACCGGGGGCAACTATTAAAATAATCTCCGGCGGCCCGCATACCCTTTTGAACCATGGCCCGATACAATCGGAAATTATTGCACAAATCCTGGAATTTTTAAAATAACAGTCGAAACCGATCAATATTTTTTCCCAATCGCTTGATTTTATCCGCATTATTATGTACTATATGACTATATTTATATTTTTAGTCAAATAGTTTTTAATAAATACAGGAGAGGCCGTGCCCAAAGGTTTTACCGATGAACAAAAAGAACTTATCCGGGGAAAACTGCTCGAAGCGGGGAAAGAACTCTTCGGCAGGTACGGTTTCAAAAAGGCCGGGATAGATGAAGTAGTAAGGCTCGCCGGGATATCCAAGGGGACCTTCTACCTTTTTTTCAGTTCCAAGGAGATATTTTTCATGGAGGTGCTGGAAAACATCGAAAACCAGGTACGGGATGATATGGTTCGGTTGATGCGGGAAGAAAAATTAACACCGGCAAAACGTCTGAAAACATTTATGCTGAAGTTCCTGGATTTTATGGAGCGAAATCCGGTTATGTCCCAAATACGCCATCGCGACATGGACGCGGTCATGCTCCACCTCCCGCGGGAGCGGCTGGAAAAACATATTGACCGGGACATGGATTTCATGCGCAATTTTATACTGAACATTCCCGAGGCAACGGGTCGTATTCGCGGGATAAAACAAGAAGCGCTGACCGGATTTTTTCTATTCTTTGTTTATATTTTCCAGCATAAAAATGATATCGGGCCGGCCGAATACCGTGCCGGGACCAGGCTGTTGATTGATATGGCGGCGGATTATTTTTTCGGTACACCGGACAAGGCATAGAGGAGACGATAATGGAATACGCTATTGAAACCAGGACATTAAGCAAACGGTTCGGCACCGTACGCGCTGTGGCAAACGTATCGATACGCGTTAAAAAAGGAGAGATCTACGGGTTTTTGGGATTAAACGGTGCCGGCAAAACCACTACCATACGGATGCTGCTCGGGATGATCCGCCCCAGCGCGGGGGTGCCGTACATCATGGGAAAGAAGGCGGACGCGGCCAATACCCGCCTCTGGGATTCAGTGGGATACCTGGTGGAGATCCCCTATGCCTACCCTACTCTCACCGTCAGGGAAAATCTGGAACTCTTTCGCCGCCGGGTGCTGCAAATCCGTACCCGCAATAACAAGGAGGCAGCCAGGGAGCTTGCCGCAAAGGGATATCCGTCCGCGCAAGGCGAGGATGGTGATATTGAAATAAGCGATCCCCGCGCCGTAGGCAATCCGGAAAAAATAAATTCCTTCCTGGTCGGCAAGAAACTTCCGCCGTATCTGCTTAAGGTGGATGAAGAAGACCTTGAATCGTACTTTTTGCGGGTAATCAATGAAAACGGAGGTGCGGCATGAGGGGTTTGGGCGCGGCATTTTATACGGAAGTAGTGAAGGCAAGGAAATCAATAATTTTTCTGATCACCATTATCGCCTTTTCGTTTATGGCACTCATGCTCGGTCTGCTGGTCTTTGTTGCCAAACACCCCGAGTTGTTCAGGGACGCGGGAATAATGAGCGCCAAGGCGGCAATCGTCGGCAATGCCGACTGGCCCTCGTTCCTGGGTATGTTGGTCCAGACCGGGGCCATGATCGGATCCATCGGCTGCGGATTTGTGGCAAGCTGGGTGTTCGGGCGTGAATATGCCGACCGGACCGTGAAGGACCTGCTGGCTTTACCGGTCTCCCGCAGTACGATCGTCACGGCAAAATTCCTGGTAACGGCGATCTGGTGCGCGTTACTGGCGCTGGTCCTCTTAACCGCGGGATTCATTGCGGGGGCGGTGGTCGGGCTTGAAACCTGGTCGATTGATTTTGTCTTCCGGGCGGTTGTGATGTTTTCCCTTACCTGGTTGTTGAATATTATACTCTGTGCTCCGCTTGCCTTTTTTGCCTGCGTCAGCCGCGGGTTTTTACTTCCGCTGGGCGTTCTTATCTTTACCATGATTATGAGCCAGACACTGGGGGTCGGCATGCCCGCCGTGGCGGGGTATTTCCCCTGGGCCGTACCGGCGCTGTATAGTGTGGCTGCCCTGTCCGGAAAAGACATCGGTATCGTCAGTTACCTCGTTGTCATCTTCGGCGGGACCGCCGGAGTTGCCGCCACCCTTGCCTGGTGGCGTTATGCCGATCAGGTGTAGAGTATTATTCCAGCCTACACAATATGGTTATTGCAGGCTTTCAAGCATTGTGGCTATTTTTTGCTCCTTCTGCGCTATTAACACTAATACCTCGGCTATTTTCTTTTCCGGAACGGGAGTCGCTGTT
>CAZWKE010000026.1:36258-44482 GCA_964634205.1 uncultured Spirochaetaceae bacterium | reverse complement strand
GAGTCCCACCGCCGGCAAAGAAGGAGACGGTTTAGCTAATCGGGCTCCTTTTTTTTATGGAATTGTGGGACTCGAACCAAGCCCAGGGAAAGCTCAAGCTTTCCCCAAGGGAGCGACAGGCATTTCGATAGAAATGCCGAGAGCGGAAGAGTGCCGACCAACGGGAGGATGAGCGTACAGGGAGGTACGCGAAAACGAGCGAGGCGGACCTTATTTACCGTGGCACTTCTTATATTTCTTCCCGCTTCCGCACGGGCAGGGATCGTTTCTGCCGACCTTTGTTTTGACGGTCTTGGGTTTCGGCGGGTTTAACAGACGCTTTAACGCGGTAATATTCTCGGCTTTATCCGGATCAATGTTGATTTCATATTTCCAGCCGTTTTTTTCAAAGGTTGCGGCAACTTCCTTCATTCGTTCCTTGGTTTTTACGGTTACAACCGCAGGATTACCTTCAGTACCCAGTTTCACATCTTTTACGCCGTCGTACACTCTGGAAGATCTCTTCTTTTCTTCACCCAACATCTATGCCCCCTTCACTCCTTCAATGCGGACAGTTATATTCCCTCAACCGTATTTTCCACGGAGAGAAATCCGGTTTTTTCATTAGTATTATAAACTACTTTTCGTATTAAACTGTCTAACTTAGTTTAATCGACTATTTCCAGGACAACCCGCTTTTTGGTTTTGGCAAAAGCAGCATTCAGTACCGTCCTGATTGCCGTCACGATTCTGCCCTGCTTTCCGATCACCTTGCCGATATCGCCGTCATTAACAGATAACTCCAGAATCGTTGATTTTTCCCCTTCTATGCAGTTCACTGAAACACCTTCAGGTTGGTCAACCAATGCCTTGACGATGTACTCAACAAGATCTTTTGCCACAACCTCACCATTATTCATATTACTCACTTTTACACCTCCAATTCTACTCCGTCGGCATACAAAAATAAAAACACTTCGGGGTCAACATAACCCCACCGTTCCGGCTCCTCCTCAGCACCGGAAATAATCTGCTTTGCCGCCAGTGTTTTGATTATAGAGAATTCCTGCAATATATTCAATTCATTTTCTTTAATATGAACAGGTGTACAGCACACCCTTGAGTGGGGGAGACGGATTCTGTATAATCACTGAAACCGGTTGTAAAGGCGGATATCATGCGGAAGCAGAAACAGTTACAGAAAATCATGAAGATCTTTAAAGAGAACAAAACCCTCAGTCTGGCAAGCGCGGGACAGAAGATTTGGGCGTCGACGGTATATTTTGCCTCCCGGGGACTGTATCTCTACGCGGTTTTGGAAAAATCGAGCAGTTACGGTAATATACAAAAAGATAAAAACGTTTTTTTCCTGATAGATAAGGGGAAACCCGATCTTTTTATCCAGGGAAGCGGGAAGGTCCGGGTACTGGGTAAACCGGAATCACACACGGAAGAATGCTCCTTGTTATTCCAAAAAAACCCGGGGCTGATTCCGTATGTAAAGAAAAACAACAACCTTGTGGTTGTCCGCATCAACCCTGAAATACTCTATGTATCCGATTTCAGGGCCGCATATATACCGAGAGAGAAGGTCAGGCTTTCGGCCGGGGACCTGAAAGACTCGCTTACACTTGAAAAAAAGCCGCCTATGGCGCTTACCTTGTTCAAGGCAACAAGGCCGTTTGCCTTTACCGCGCCGTTCATCTCGGTTGCCCTGGGTACGGTTTTGGCCCCGCAGATAAACCTCATGCTGTTTCTGTTGACCGCCGTGGGGATTATCTGCATTCACGCCGGGGTCAACGCCTTAAACGATCTGATGGACTATAAGTATGGGTATGACACCTGGCTTGTATTGGGTGCATCACGCGTGCTTCAGGACAAACAGCTGTCCGTGCGTGCCCAGGCGGTATTGATACTATGCCTGCTTGTCACCGGTACGGCCGTCGGCACGGTGCTTACCCTGTTAAGGGGAAGCGAACTACTGATCATAGGGCTTGTCGGTGTGTTTATCGGGGTTTTTTACCAGATTAAACCCATCGGATTCAAGTACCGGGCGCTGGGCGACCTGTCGGTATTCATCACCTTTGGTCCGCTGGTCTGCCTGGGGGCCTATTTTGTCCAAACCGGCACCGTTTCCGCCTTACCACTGCTGGCGGCCGTTCCCGCGGGGCTGATTGTCATCGGCATCGTACACGCCAATAATTTCAGAGACCTGGTGGAGGATGAGGTGTCGGGCTACAAAACCTTTGCCGCCCTTCTCGGCCAAAGGGGCTCATCAATCTATTACGCACTGCTGCTTATCTTTGCCTATCTGCTGCCCATTCCGCTGGTGGTGCTGGGTGTACTGCCCTGGTTAAGCCTTGTTTACTGTCTTTCCCTGCCGATTGCCTGGAAGACCATCAGACTGGGATTCAGACCGGATTATATGATGTTCGGGTTACTGGACCTCATGACCGCCCAGGTACATCTTCTCTATGGAATATTATTCGTAGGGGGAATACTGGCAGCCAGGTTCGTTCCCTGGGCCTGAGACGGATTATAATTTTTGCAGCAGAATACCGCTTAATTGCAACAGTGATTCTTTAGCCCGGCTGTCCTGCAATACCCGCAGGCTGTGATGAGATTTTGTCACATACTGACGGATCTCACCGGAAAGCTTGTCCCGGGAGGCATAAAGGGAGTCACCGTCCTCAAAATCATCGGCAAGTTGGTAGGCCAGGCCGAAATAATTCCCGTAATCCTTGAGGGCCGTACCGGTCTCCTGAGAGGCCTGTGCCAGCAGGGCTCCGGCATAGCAGCTTGCGGACATCAAGTGCGCGGTCTTGTTCTTAATAATGGAAAAATATTCCGATTTCCGGGGACTGTTATGAGACTGACGCAGCCGCGCTTCCCGTATCTCCCCGATGCACATGGTCTGGGTAATCTCACCGAAAAGGGTCAGGATCTTTGTATGCAGCGCGTGGTCTTTAATGTCAAGCCCGGCCAACAAGGTAAATGATTTGGAGAAAAGCACGTCACCGATAAGAATGGCGATCTTGTTGCCGAACACCTCATGAACCGCGGCGAGGTTTCGCCTGGTCTGCGATCCGTCAATAACATCATCATGGACCAGAGAGGCGGAATGAATCAGCTCTACGGCCGTGCCCAGCTTAATAAAGCGTTCACGGTCTTTGAAACCGCCGTTGAGGACTGATTTGGCGGAAAGCATAACCAGGGCCGAGCGCAGCTGTTTCCCCTTGCTTTGGAACAGGTGACTCAGGGCCTTTTTAATGAATCGATTATAAAGCGCAGGCGAACCGGCCAGCGACTCATAGCGGCTGACCTGCTTGATCAACTCATTTCCGATCAAATCAAGCTCCTTCGAGACGGGAGCATAAATATCATGTAGGTCCATGTCGTCCTCAGAATTTATCGTAGTAGATTTTGCTTTCGTCAATACCTTTATTTTGTAATACACCGGTTGCCGCGTCGATCATGGGCGGCGGTCCGCACATATAGGCCTCAAAATTGCCTCCGTCGGTCAGGTGCCGCGCCACCACCTCGGTAACCAGCCCGGTTTCTCCTTCCCAGGAACCAGACTCATCGGCTTCGGACAGGGCGGGGATATACTGAAACTTGGGATATTTCTTTTCTATCTCCCGCAGCGCTTCCGTATAAAAAAGATCCTTTTGGGTCCTGGCACCGAAAAAAAACAGAAACGGTCTGGGCATACCCTGTTCAATCTGGTACTGCAGAATGGACTGAATGGGAGCCATACCGCATCCGCCGGCGATACAGATAATACTCCTTTTGGAATCTTGCTGCAAAAAGAACTCACCGTATGGGCCGGTAAGGGTAATACGATCATTTACACTCAAGACCTCATGGATATAACTGGAACAAAGCCCCCCCGGTACCAGACGCACCAACAGCTTAATCCGCGGAACCAGACTGGGCGAAGAGGCGATTGAATAGGCACGAAACTCATTTGTGCCGGGCACAAGAAACTGGACGTATTGTCCCGGCTGGAATTTCAGCTGTGCCGGCTCCTGTAATAGAATGGTAAGCTCAACAATATCATGGGTCACCGAAACCTTGTTCTCCAGCACGGCGGAGTATTCCCTGGTTTCAAGAATATGCTCCGGAATGGTAATTTCCAAGTCTTCTTTGATCTTTACCTGGCAGGCCAGGCGATACCCTTCCGCCTTCTGCTCACTGGTGATGAAAATCTCTTCGGTGGGAAGAATGGGGCCGCCGCCCTTTACCACCTGTACCTTGCAGTGCCCGCAGGTGGCCTTACCGCCGCAGGCGGAAGGAATATAGATCTTTTGTTCGGACAGAGCCTGCAGCAGATTCTCACCGCCCTGCACCGTCAGCTCCTTCTTTTTGTTGATGGTGATTTTACAGTCCCCGTAGCGCAGAAATATCTTCTCAAACAGGGTAAGAATCAGTAAGATGATGAAAAGAACCGCATTGATGGTAAGTAAAGGTAAAAGGTTCATTATACGGCCAACATCCCCACGAATCCTAAAAAGGAAAGTGATATTATTCCGGCGATTACCATGGTTATGCCCGCTCCCTTCATTTTTTTGGGGATATCCCCGGTAAGCGCCAGTTTTTCTTTAATGGCGGCCACGACCGTAATGGCCACCACCCAGCCGACCGCCGAGCCGAACGAGAAGAACACCGTCTCTAAAAAGGAATAATTCCTTAGAATGACGAACAACGAAACGGCCAGCACGATACAGTTTACCGTAATCAACGGCAAAAAGATTCCCAACACCGCCTGCAGCACGGGAAAGAATTTTTCTATGATCATTTCCAGCAGTTGGACCGTACCGGCGATGACGATGATAAAAACGATGTAGGTGAGGATTGTGCTGTGCAGCGGAATAAGCACAAAGTAATAAACCGGCCAGTTGATAATCGCGGTAAGCGTGACCACCACAATCACCGAAATTCCCATGCCCAGAGAGGTCTTCAGGTTACGGGAAAGCGAGATAAAGGGACACATACCCAAAAGATAGGTCAGGGCGATGTTATTGGTAAAAATTGATGCCAAAAATATAATGATCAACTTGTTCATGCGCCTTACTCCTTGTCCGATTCCACTTTGGCCAGGGTGCGGGTTATCCAGATATACACACTGAACAGGAAAAAGGCACCCGGCGCCATAGCCATCACCACCCAATTGTGCCAGCCCGGCGGGGCTACATGAATGTTCAGGAGGGTGCCGAAGGCCAGCACCTCGCGCACACAGGCGATGATGATCAGCGAGTATGAATACCCCAGCCCGCAGGCAAAGCCGTCGATGACAGTATGCAGGATATTGTTCTTCACCGCAAACGCTTCGGCTCTCCCCATAATAATGCAGTTGGTGATAATGAGTGCCACATACGGCCCCAGGGCCTCGGCGATTTTAGGAAACTGCGCTTCGAGTACATCCTCCACGATAATCACAAACACGGCGATGACAATCATGTAGACGATAATCCGTACCCGGTTGGGGATAACACTGCGCAGAAAAGAAATGAAGATACCGCTGAAGATAAGCACAAAAGTGACCCCCGCGCCCATGGCCAGGGCGTTTTCCACCTTGTTGGATACGGCCAAAGAGGAACATATCCCCAATACCATGGAGAACACCGGATTATCTTTCCAGAAGCCGTTCACCATCGTACGAAATCCCTTGGTGTACTTCAGTTTTTTAAGATTCACGGTTTCCCTCCCCGGTAGATGTCCGCCGTCTTCTTAATTTCTGAGTTTAAGATACCCTGAAACGCCGTGCTGGTCATGGTCGCGCCCGAGATCCCGTCCACCTGGTTTTTGCCGGAGGCCTTGCCCGGCTTGACGATTTCTATACGCGGGGTAACGGACTTTCCCTGGAAGCGTGCCAGGAACTCGGGGTCCGCCACCCTGCTTCCCAGTCCGGGAGTTTCTGCCTGCTTCAGCACGGCCAGGCCCTTGATGGTGGTAAGGTTCGGCTCAAGGCTTACCACCGCCTCTATAGGCGCCCACAGGCCCGGACCGGTGACGGTAAACGAGACCGCCTGGTCTTTTGTACGATAAAAGGTATGGTCACCTATTTTTACTTCCTGTATGTGGGAGCGAAACACCTGCTCGACGTTTTTGTCGGTATAGGAAATCGCGTTGGCCCGCAGCACGCCTTTCTTGAGGTTCAACACGGCGTTTTTTGCGATGATGGGCTGCGCGTAGTAATCCACACTGATCAGGGTCAGGGTCAATATGCTTGCCACGCCGCAGACAATCAGTACTCGTTGCCAAAAACTCTTCATGTTCCTATCCAGTCTCTATTCAAACAATCACAATCGCCCGCGAGTTCCGCGAGCAACCGGTCTGAATTTCATTCTGACCACAATCTGGTCAATAATCGGGGCAAAGGCGTTCATAAACACAATACTGAACATCACCCCCTCCACGTATCCCGAAAAACTGCGGATCAGTACGGTAAAAAAGCCGCAGCCGATTCCGAATATGTATTTTCCCCCTTTGGTGTAGCAGGAGCTTACCGGATCGGTGGCCATAAACATGGACCCGAACAGCAACCCGCCCGCAAGCAGCTGAAAAAGCGGGGGGGCCACACTCGCGGGCAGGAACATGTTCCCCAGGTACGACAGGAGGGCCACCGTGCCCAGGTACGCGACCACAATCCTGAAATTGCTTACCTTTGAGATCATTAGAAAAAGCCCGCCGGCGATGATCCCCAGGCGGAAGGTCTCCCCCATGCTGCCCGCGGCATTACCGAAAAGCAGGTCCAAAAGGGGGGTAATGGTATGCGTGCTTTTATACATAACCAAGGGGGTGGCCGCGGTCACCGCGTCGGAAAAGGGCAGCAGCCAGGCGGTGGACATGATCTGGGGAAACGCAATAGTAATAAAAAGCCGGCCCACCAGCGCGGGATTAAAAATATTTCTGCCGGTTCCGCCGAACACCTCTTTGCCGAAAAACACGCCGAAGACGATTCCTACAACCACGACCCATAACGGGACGGTCGGCGGCAGGACCAGGGGAAAGATCAAACCGGTAACCAGGAACCCTTCTTCCACCGGTTTTTTGCGGACGACGGCAAAGATCACCTCCACCAGTCCGCCCGCCACGTACGAGACAATGATTATTTCAACCGCCCGCAGTCCGAAGAAATACACCGCCGCGGCGGTGGCCGGCAGCAAGGCCAGAATCACGGTTGACATATAGCGCTTGATATCCAGGTTGTCCAGAATATGCGGGGCCTTCTGTGTTACCAGGGGGGTGCCGAAGAAAAAATCATCGGCCGCCTTGATGACCGGTTTTATGGGATAAAAGAATTTGCTTTGCAGCATTTTATCGAACAGCACGCGTAAAAACCGCATTTATTTCCTTCCCCGGTATTCGGTCAGTCCGTCCAGGTCATAATAGGGGATCATACCAATGGTAGGATCGCACCCCGCTTCAATCAGTTTTTGCTGCCCCTTCAGGATGCCCTGAGATAAGGGCAGCTTAACCGGGCAGACATAGTTGCAGAGGTTGCAGTGCATGCATTTGAATATTTTCAGCTGCAGCAGGAACTCGGCCACATTTATTTTCAGCACATTATGATAGATAAGGTGCGGGATAATACCGACCGGGCATACTTCCTCGCAATAGCCGCAGTAAATACACGGCCGTTGTTCCCCATGCAGGTTGGTATCGGTTTTTTTGGCGGCGGCCATAAAGTTGGCCAGAAAGGTGTTGGAATACGAATCCCGGCGTACCCCGGGCCGCATGAACGCCAGGAACTCCCGTTCCGGCTTTTCCGGGACCGCGATGATCTGGGAAAAGGTCAGATCCACCGGTCGGGAAAGGTCGGTCAGGGCCTCACCCATGAGGGGGCTGTTCAGGACCAGCCGGCTCTTTACCCCTTGTTTCAGGTAGTCCGCCACAACATGGGAAACCGGGGTGCCGATGCGTACCCGGACATGGGGGTTCTCACTGAATCCCGGCCCGGAAAGCGCGATGATCCGTTCCCCAAGCGGTTTGCCCAATGCCGCGGCTTCATAGCAGTGCAGCACGGTTTGTATGTCAATCACAATAATCCCGCTGTGAATGGGTGAATACCCCCAGGGCATATCCATTCCCAACAGGGCCGGAATGAGTATCTCCGGTGTATGGGCGGGGAAACGGGGGGTTACGGCATACAACTCCAACCAGGGATGATCGCGGCGGAAGCGTTCCGCCTGTTTCAGCAGGGCCGCATGGCGCTTATCCACCGCGAAATGGAGAACGGCGT
>CAZWKE010000026.1:1508-36158 GCA_964634205.1 uncultured Spirochaetaceae bacterium | reverse complement strand
TCCGGCTCAATTACGAGTGCGTGCTTTTGGACCTCGGTTACCGTGCCGTTTACGGTTGAAACAACCGGTGTACTGATAACCGCCTCATCCCCGCTTAAAGCCTGGCCGATCTTTACCTTCTGTCCCACTTTGACCCGTACCGGGGTTTCCTTTCCGTAACCGCGGGACAGGGGGATGGTAAGTTTATCAGGGATTGTAATCGGGATTATTCTTGAATCGGTCTTTCCGGAAAAGTGAGAAAAAAGATAACCGCTTCGCAGGTTTATAGGTTTCATAGTAACACCGATATATAGGCAAAGCCTAAAACATTGTATTTTGGTTGTCAATAGAAACTCCAACAAAAACCAGTGAAAAAGAGCTTGTATTAAAACCTAAGAACTGCTAAATTCAATATGCGGCTTAATCCGGCGGGCCGTTACAAAGAAACAGAGGGAAACACAGAACCAAATGCCGTACAATGATTTGAAAGATATACTTGCAAAATCCACCGCCTGGGAACAGGAGCTTCGCGACCTGCTTGATGTCACCGCCCTGGCCCTCCGAGATGAAAAATGTAAAAACATCGCGCAGTTTCTCAAGAATGACCTGGAAAAGAACCTGGCCGTAATAAAAAAGATCAACCCGGCCGATTTCGGCAGCTCCGAATGGATAAAATTTCCCGATGAATACAAAACCGAAGATCTTGTGCCTAAAAAGTCACTCACCAGGGAGTCCACAAAAGAGGAAGTATGCAAAATCATCCTTGAATATGAGGAAAAACTCCGGGATTTTTATAACAGTCTCAGGCAGACCGCGGCGTTTTCCGGGCATAAAGACCTGTTCCATTCCCTTTACCAGTTTAAGATCCGGCAGATAATCGAGATAAAGAAGTTCATCAGGGATTGCGACCTGTCCTTCTGAGGACCATCCGTTAACGGAAAAAAGGAATGGACACATTTCCGAAAATAAATTCTTCCGAGTACTCCGATTTAACAAATGTCATTAAATGGTTTATTCTTCTCAGATGGGTCGCGGCCTGCGGTGTCTGCATTACCCTTATTGTCATCCAAACGGTGTTCGGGTATGTCCTGCCCTATGCCCTGCTGTATACGCTGAACGGGATACTCCTGTTGGTGAACACCGGGTATGCGTTTTATTTCTTCCGGCTGAAAAACAGGAATTTACTGCGGCGGGAAATCCAGTTTTTTTTACATATCCAGATCTGTTCCGATTATATCATCCTTTTTCTTCTGCTCTATTTTTCGGGGTTTCTTTCGAATCCCTTTTCTTATTTTTTTGTTTTCCATATTATGTTGACCTCTTATATCTTTGCCTCCGCCGTCACTTATCGCTACATTTTTATCCTGACCGCGCTTTTCCTGCTGGTGACGGCCGGTGAGTATTTCTCTTTTTTACCCCATTATGCCCTCTCCGCCCCGGATTCCGGCGCGTACCGGGAGCTGATTCCGCAAAGGGTGATCGGCCTGACCTCCACCCTGGTTATCTCCGCTTATCTGACCACAACCATCAAGGCCAGGCTGGAAGAAAAGGGAAGAAAAACCGAAATTGAACTGAACAAGTATAAAGACCTGGATAATATCAAATCGAACTTCATACTGCAGGTCACCCATGAGCTGCGCGGACCGATCGCGGCGCTGAAAGGGTACCATGAAATGATCTTAAAAGGCATCACCGGAAAAATAAGCGGGCACACAAGCCGGACCCTGCTGAAAGCCGACCATCGTACCGCAAACCTTTTAAACATTATTGATGAAATGATCGATTACGCCTATATGCAGTCCGGAAGCAGGTTGAAAAACAAAACCTCCGCCCTAAATGCCGCGGATAGTATTACCTATAACTTGGAAATGTATGAACATATGGCACAAGAAAAACAGATCAATATACGGACAACCTGTCCCCGGGACCTGTACATAAAGGGCAGCAGGGACCTGCTGAATATTATTATTGGCAACCTGCTGACCAATGCGATAAAATATTCACCGGAGAGGAGCACCATTATCCTTAACGGAGAAAAGATGGAGCACATGGCCCATATTCTGGTCAAGGACCAGGGCATGGGAATGAAGGCGGACGAATTAGACAGTATTTTCGAGGAGTTTTACAGAACAAGAGCGGCCAGGGAGATTGAAAAAGACGGCACCGGGTTGGGGCTTCCCATCGTAAAGAGAGCCGTACAGAGCCTTGACGGAAAGATAAGTGTGTATTCCGAAGAAGGCCGCGGCAGCTCGTTTCATGTATATCTGCCTTTGGCAACAAAACCACAAAAGGAGTAACAATATGGCTGGAGAAACTATTTTAATTATCGATGACGACAAGGATATTATCGAAACCATGACCGCATTACTGGAATACGAAAAATACCGGATCCATTCGGCCGAAACCGTGGAACAGGGCATGGAAATGATAGAAGAGGTTAAACCGGACGTCATCCTCCTGGATATCATGTTTCCCGAGAAAAAAACTAAGGGCTTTGACGCGGCAAAGGACATAAAAAGTCGCTACCCCAAGCTTCCCCTCATTGTATTTACGGCAATTAACCGGGAGTATGCGTTTGATTTTACCAAGGAAGACATTAAGGCGGATGCTTTTTTAAACAAGCCCGTAGCCATAGATAAACTGAAGAAACTTATCTCAAAGCTTACCTCATAAACCAACCGGGCAGCCTCCTTTTTTAAACAATAGCGGGCTGCCCGGCAATTAACATCAAAATAGTTTTATCTATTTCGGTGCCGCAGGTATTGTCGAAGGAAGCCATTTTGCAAAGGCGCCCAGATGCTCAAAATAAGAAGCGTAGGTGGTCAGTGCCCAGATACCCGCAGCGGCCAGCAGGACAAGTGCCACAATGACACGGACCGCCTTGTTCTTTTTCAGCAGGTATACGGGAAAAGTAAGAACAGCTCCGGCTCCCGCCAGAATATACCCGAGGCCCGCCAGCAGGGGGCTCTTGGTCATATTATGACTCATCAAAGAAATCCCGACAACGATCGCAGCCACGCCGGCGAACACAGCATAGAGGGTTATCGTCAACAGGTCCCAGTCTTTCAGCACCGCGATACCGGCCACCAGGAACAGTACACCGAAAAGCAGCTCCATTTCACCAAAGGCGATATTATTACTGCCCGGCAGGGGCCAGGTAAAAATCATATGGAAACCGGTGACGGTCCCGATGAATCCGGTGATCAAAAACCCGGGGGCCATGATTTTCTGGTCTTTTTCGAAGTACTTGAATACAAACAGGGCCAACAGAAACAGCCCGGCGACCAGGTTCAACAGCATGACGGTCAAATAATCAATAAACATGTGCTACCTCCTTATATCAGGCACAAAATCTAAAAACAATATATTATTGTTTCTCTTCTATAATAGCACTCCCGGAATGCTTTGTGAATAAAAAAACGAAAATAAACAGGCCGGGATAACCCCGATTCCGCCGACATCAGTATACAGAAGGAATATATCGATGGGATCGCCGGGAATTAGTTCCTGCCCCCCGGAACCAGTTCCAATGTGCTCCGGGTCCGGCTTACTGTCTCTTCTTCGGACCAGGCGAGCGAAATCCCCCTTCCCTGCCGCCAGAAATTCAACAGGTCGGCATAATGCGGCGAAAAAGGGTTCCCCGACTGCCCGCCGGGCAGGGAAAAACTGTTTTCATCCCAGTTGCCGATATCCAACACCATACGCAGAGAAACGGTCACCAGGGGATTGGCGGTGACCTTGTTCAGGTCAACCGCTGTTTGGTTTACCGTGGTTGCGTCTCCGCCGCAGGGAAACGGCCCCAGGTTGAATATGCGGGAAAACGGATACTGTTCGCCCAGGGCATGGGGCAGGACCAGGGGCCGTACCCCTCCCCAGGTCCATTTTTCCGTACGGGGGCCGTACCGTCCGCGTAAGGCGGCTGCCGTCGCTTTCAGTGCCCCCTGCATTTCATCTTCCCATGAACCGTGAAACCAACCGCCGGGCCGTGCGCGGACAAGACTCACCAGATGGCTGTAGCGCCGCAGACCCAGGAAGGAATGGGTGATCAACGGAGAAAAACCCTTTCCCAAAGCCCAGCGCGCGGCCCGGGGTGCCCGGCGCCTGACAATACGCCCGATCATCTCCGCCATAAACAACTCATAGACCGCCGCGGCGCTCGACCCGGCGGAGACGGTCCCGTCCCAGTTTTTCAAGAGTTCCAGCGCCTGCCGCACATCCGGGTCAGCGCTTTCCAACCCGAGCACAATGTCCCGTATCTCGGCCCAGGGGATGGACCGCTTATCGGTTTGCAGTGCCCGTGCGGCGGCCGGGTCCCAATCATTCCGGGCCGATACACACTCTGAAATGCGCGTCTTGCGGTAATGGTCCAGCCAGTCCACGCCCAGGAAGGGCATGTTCCCTTCGGAGGTCGGCCGGTTGTTGGCCGTGACAATAAATCCTTCCGGCGGGTTTTGCACGTGGGGCATCCGGTTAAACGGTACGTGCCGCTCTTTCCAGCCCGTATCCGGGTCGAACCCGGCCCGGGGAACCGCCCCGTGTCCCTTTTTCCGCCGGGGCGCGTGACCGGCCAGCTGCCAGCCGATCGATCCCCCGGTATCGGCGTAGACCATATTCAAGGAAAGCGCGGGCCAGTCCTTAAAAGCACGGCGGAACTCGGCAAATGATGCGGCTTTATGAATTCGCAGCAGGCCGTTTACCGGTCCGTTATCAAGCCAGGTTGCCCGCAGGGCGAGGGCGGCAAAATCTCCGTCAAGGGCCGGCCCCACCACCGGACCATGAGGTGAGAGCAGCACCTCTTCTGTCACCGGCTTTCTTCCTTTTACCGTGATAATCTCCCGCAGTACGCGGCACGGCACAAAACCGTTTCCGCGGCGCACACTTTGTCCGTCCGGGCCGATCTGTTCGATAAAAAAATCCGTATTATCCACCAGGCCGGCCGTCATGCCCCACCCCGCTTTTTGATTATGACCGGCCGGGAAGCAGGGCGCGCCCACAAACGAGGCACCGGCCACCCTCCAGTCCGGAGTATGGATGGTCGCCAGGTACCAGTACGGGGGAAGCATGGGAGCAAGATGAGGATCGTTGGCCAGAAGCGGCCTCCCGGTACGGGTTTTGTGGGGCGCGATCACCCAGTTGTTTGAGCCGCCTCCGCCGCCGGTCAGCGCGGTAAAGCGGGCAACATCCCGTTCAAGCCTGTCTATGGCCGCGGGAAGCCCCGGAAAACCGTGGGCCGCGGCGGCATCGTCATCCAAACACGCGGGATCAAGCGCTTTCAACGCTTCCGCTCCGTCCGAAAGAAGAATTCGTAACCGCGCCAGCTCCATGTCCCAGTTTGCGGACAGGGTAAACGAAAGGAGTTTTAATACCCCCAGTACATCACTGCCCGTAAAAGCGGAGGGAGCGGTGCCCAGCAGGGCAAACTCATGGGCTTTTCGGGAACACCCCACTCTACTGCCGGCGCTGATTCCCCCGGTATAGGCCCGGATAACCTGTTTGTGCTCTTCCGCCAGGTGCTCCCACTGTGCCGCGGCCGAGCGGGCGAACCCGATGCGCCGGGAAAGGCGGTCGATGGCAAGGGTCCGGGGTCCCAGTATCTCGGACAGCGTCCCCCGTACCACCCGTAACAGCAGTTCCAGCTGAAACGCCCTGTCCTGCCCGTGGCAAAACCCCAGGCCGTACCAGGCGTCGCACTCGCAGCCCGCGCTGATATACGCCGTCCCATAACGGTCCCGCCGCACCAGCACCGTGTCCCGTATACCGGGAAGTACAAGTTTTCCGTTTGTACGGGGAAAACGTTTCCCGAATATTAGGCGAAGAATGATTTTGGGAATGTTTATTGTCATTCGTGTTCCGCGTTCAAATCCGTCCCGGATGAATCCCGAAGCGCGGATTCAAGATACGCCTTCAGCACAATGGCGTTGTTGAAAGCGGGATCACGCGCGGCATACAAAAAGGTCACCGGCCGATCCCCCACAATGCTCATTAATCGTCGTATGGCCCCGGGATTGGCATCCAATTCCTGAATATACCGAAGCTTGAACTCCGCCCAAAGAGAGGGATCATGATGAAACCGGCGGCGCAGGCTGTCCGACGGGGCCAGTTCCTTTTCCCAGTAGTCGATACTTGCCCGCTCCCTGGAAACCCCCCTGGGCCACAGCCGGTCAACCAGAATTCTGTACCCGTCATTTGTTTCCGACGGCTCATAGATGCGTTTGAGTTTTATATCCATCTCCGGCCCCGCATTGAATATACTATAGTAGATACACGAAATGGAATTTTTTGTGGTACGGATCATTCACCCGAATGCCCGCGTTTTTTAGCTGCACTTTTTTTCTTTTCCGGCTTTAGAATACGCTCGGACAAACCGAATTTTTCATCTTCCTCAATATTACCCGCCGGTTCAATATGGACAATGATGTCATAAATATTTTTGAGTTTCTGTTTTATTTTTTCCTCCGCCTTCAGGGCGATGGCGTGTCCCTGTTTCACGGTCAGTCTCGCGTCAACTTCGATATCCACGTCTATAATAAATTTATCCCCGATACGCCGCACCCTGGTCCGGTGAGGATTTCTCGCCCCCTTGACCTCGTTTATCGCCTGAAAGATCGTGGAATACACGGACTCATCATCTATCCCGTCCATGACCTCAAGGCTTGATTCCAGAAAAATCTGCACTGCGGTCCTTAAAATCCAGGCACTCACCAGCATGGCTACAATATAGTCAAACACCGGCATTTGCAGTAGAAAAATAACAACCAACCCCAGCAGCACGGCAAATGAAATAAGCACATCGTTCAACATGTTCCGCGCATTGGCTCTCAGCATGGAACTCCCGGTTTTTTTGCCGTAAGAATACTGTACGTAGGCAAGGAACACCTTCCCGATAATGGAAGCGACGGTTACATAAATGGCCAGGACTGTCGGGAATTGCCTGACGGCACCACTGAGTATATTTTCGATGGTCGCGCGAATCAATTGGGCACCGGCGAAAAAAATCACAAACGCCACAACTTTGGTGGCTACGGCCTCGGCGCGGCGGTGCCCGTACGGATGTCTGACATCAGGCGGTTTGGCGATGATTCTTGAGGCAAGCAGGGTCACAAACGACGTCACAATATCCGTGGTACTGTCGATTCCGTCACTTACCACAGCCAGACTGCCGGAAACAAATCCCAGGCTGATCTTGGCGGCGGCCAGCACGGCATTGCCGATGATACCGATGATCGACGCGGTATTGATATCTTGTGTTCTTTTTTTATCCTGCATTTTCTCTTTATGTATCATATTTAACGGTTTTAATGAAGCGGCTTATCACCGGTTTTTATATACCGACCAACTCATGGCCGTTTCATAGGGTTTCCTTTCAGTGCAATAAATGGTAACGCGCTGACCAACACTTTTCAACCAATTTATCTGGAAAACCAGACGGTTTTCCGCAATTTTGTAAAAAGTACTTGACAGTACGCTTAATATATAATAATATAAGCATATGCTTATATATTTAAGGAGGTGGGTATGCCCGAACCGATAAACGATATGGCGGAGCTGTTCAAGGCCCTGGGAGACCCTACCAGGCTGAACATTATCAGGCTGTTGCTGTCTCATGATGGGAAACTCTGCGTGGGAATGCTGGCCCACAAACTGGGGATCAGCCAGCCCGCGGTATCACAGCAGCTGAAAGTGTTAAAAAACGCCGGCCTGGTGGAGGCGGACAGGATGGGGTTCCATATGCATTATACGGTTATGCCCGGCGCGCTGAAGGGCATTGGGGTAAACGCGGGCGAGTTTTTTAAAGCCCTGGGCGCGGAGAATCCTGAAAAAGCGGATTGCGAGCTTGCGGGCGATACCCAGGCCTGCGACGCAATCAATTAATTTTTTTTATGCATCTTTATAAGTATTTGCTTATAGTCTTATCTATTGGAGGAGTACCATGCTTTACCTGTTCATCATTACCGGAATCGTGGTAGTGGTTTCTTTTTTTCTGGACTGGAAAAAGACTATTATGGGGCTGAAGATCGCCGCCCGGAAGCTGCTGCACATCCTGCCGCCCCTGCTGCTGATGATTATTCTGGTATCAATTGCCCTCTACCTGGTTCCGGAACAGTTTATTACCCATACGCTGGCGGACGGGAACAGGTATGTAAGTACCCTCATCGCTTCCCTGTTCGGTTCCATTACCATCCTGCCCGGTTTTATCGCCTTTCCCCTCTCCGGGATTCTTAAAGCCCAGGGTGTTGCCTATATGGTGATTTCCGCCTTTACCACCACCCTGATGATGGTGGGGGTGCTGACCTTTCCCGTGGAAAAGGCCTATTTCGGGACAAAGGTGGCGTTGATTAGAAATATCATCAGTTTCGGTATCGCGCTTTGTGTGGCCTGTGCCACCGGAATTGTGTTCGGGGAGTTGTTTTCATGAAAAAACGAACCATACCGCGGATTGTACCGACTTTACTGATCACCGCCGTTTTCCTGGCCTTCCTGGGGATCTCTTTTTTGACCGGGTATTCACCCGGCCTGGAAATTCAGAAAAACTTTTTTGATTTTTCGCGGGAGATGCTGCTTATTCTCCCCTGTGCCTTTGTGCTTATCGGATTGTTCGAGGCCTGGGTAAAAAGGGAAACCGTGGAAAAGCACCTGGGCCGGGAAGCCGGTCCCCTCTCTTATATATGGGCGTTGATTCTGGGCGGTTGTACCCTGGGCCCTATGATTGTGGCCCTGCCGGTTGCTTACGCGCTGTACCATAAAGGAGCGTCTTTGCGTGTGGTTTTTACCTACCTGGGCGCGGCGGCTATCTGCAGGATTCCCATGACCATATTTGAGGCCTCATTCATGGGCATAATCTTTACCGTGGTACGGTATGCGGTTTCCCTGCCCCTGGTTGTGCTGAGTTCGATCCTGCTGGGTAATTATTTGGAAAAGAAAGAGTTTACGCTGCGAAAGGAGGAAACACATGAAGGTTAATTCCATCAAATGCAAGGCCATCGAAGTACGCACCGGGTCTGGTGTGTGCGTGGGCCTGGCCAGAACAAAACAGGGAGAAGAATGCGTTATCGACGGCAGAACACCCGAAGCAAACGGCATGTGCTCCAACGCCTTCTGTTCTTTGGCCAATGCGGCATTTATCATGATGGCGACCGAAAAAATGCCCGGGGAAAAAGACGGGTATATGGACAGGGTCTGCCCGCATGGGGTGGTCACCTTCCGCTTATCCAGAAGCACGGAAACAAAAGCGGAAGCGTATAATGTAAAATAGCTTTTTGGGGGGCATCACCACCAGACCTGCCGTGACGTAAATCGTATAGGAATGATTTCAGGCAGGGGCTAAAAAAGCCCGGGCATTGGTGCCCGGGCTTTTTTTCGTAAAATCAGCGGCGCGCCTTGAATTCCTTACTTATTTCATTATTGTTTTCATCACTCTCACTCAATGTGTTTTGTGAATCGACCACAACCTTAATGGTTTCAGTCCCATGTACAATCAGATTTTCAAAAATATAAAGCGCTTCGCCGCCCGGCTTGGTCAGGTGTTTACCGGGATCGAAAATTTTCAAGGTTACACCGCCCCACCCTCTTCCATTGCGGTAGATATAGATTGTGGGAACGTTTTTTTGCCAATACCGCTCGGATATCTGCGCATGACCCTTATTAACCAGTCGTACGGCTACCTGATTCTGCCTTGTTATATACACATTTCCGATGGAAAGATCGGGCAGGGAAACCTTTTCTTCACCGGCAGTCAGCTCGGCCCGGAGCTCGTTATTTCTTTCATTGTCCTCTTTGAGCGTATTTCCTGAATCGATGATCGCCCGGATTTTTTGGGTACCGCGCACCTTATATCCCGGGACAATGACGCTGATTTTAGCGCCAGCCTCTTTCAATTTTTTTTGGGGGTCCAGTACAGCCAGTGATACCTCGCCCCAGCTTTTGCCGTCACTGTAAATTTGAAGCACGGGTATGTTTTTTTGATAATATATATTCGGTATCTTCCCAGGACCCTTGTTGGTTATCTCCACCAGGAGTTCATTTTTTTTGTACACCCGCATACCCGTTATAGCCAGATCGGCGTATACCGCCTTGGCGCCTTCTTCCGGCCCTTCCTTCCCGTAAAAGGTAATCAGGATCTGACCCGCAGCATTACGCTTGCGGCTGAAATTGCTGATATATACCATGTAGTCATGGCCCCTCTCCAGTTCAATACTATCGACCGCATACCGCAAATTTATTGATTTCTGCCCCTGTTTATAGAATACAGCAGCTACGGCCTGTTTCTTTTTCCCCATCTTTGTAAGGGTTAGCAGCAAAGGCTGCTTAAGGCTGGTATCCTCCGAGGTCACCTTCATATTAATTTTTACCTCGCAGGGCCCCTTGATGGTAATGGGGAAACCCAGGCTGAAAGCCGGGTCACCCTGCGCCTTGTACAGCAAAAAATCATGCAGTTCTTTGTCTGCATATACACCGGAAATCCCGGTCAATCCAAGAGAAAACAAGATCATAAAAAACCATAATAAATTTCTCCTTACCATAATAACCTCCTTTTTCCTGAAATAATCTGTATCATATGCGCGGCATGCCCCGTGGTCAAGCTGAAATCGACAAAATAATACACCATCACTGCGCCGGAACTGCCGGTTTCTTACAAAGGGAAAGAAATCAATTATTCAGGGAATTTTGTGCTTATTGTCCACCGCGCGATAAGCTGAACGCCATACATTACAACGATGACTTTTCCCCCTTGTATTTTCCCTTCCTGCTTTGTAACATGATATTGTTGCGTGTTGTCCCTCCGGATGCGCAGCCGGGAAAAATAGCATAAAAGGAGAATTAACATATGAACAGATCGGGTACTTTTTCCGTTCTTGCCGCCGCCCTGCCGGGGCTTTTGGGGTTTACCGGTCTCGCTCTGCATTACAGCGGCGTGGGTTTCGCCTGGATTATGGCAGCTGCCGCGGTTGTCTGTATAATAGTCTTTCTGGCACTGGTTTTTTTTATGGGGAGAATCTTGGGCCTGTTCCTTCTTCCCGCATTTCTTTTGGCGGTAATCAGTACCATAATAACTTCATTCTTTACCGGACCATGGTATATTGTGTTGCTTTACAGCCTGCTGGCAGTTTACACCCTGGTCTTTCTGACACCGCTCATTCTGAACACAGTTCATAAGATACGGCAACCGGAAAAGACAGCCCCCGGTACGGAATAAAGGGCTGTTTTACGCTTTACAATCCGTTTATCCCCGCCGCACTCAGGCAAGGATATTGATGTTTTTTCCCTTCCAATAATAATTCTCTGCTGCTCCCACGGCGTTCCGACTCATATCCCTGAGAGCCGGCATTCCGACTTTTTTTATGGTTGCCAACTGGAACTCCTTTTCGTTAAAACGAACATTATTCCGTTCCTGCTGCCAATTCCAGTTTTTCACCTGTGAAACCGCTTTGTAGAGCGCGCCTTGTTGGTTAATCGGATTCATCAACATTGTATCACCTCCCGTTTTCAACGTGTGATACTTATAATATACTAACGGTTGGCGGAAGGGATAAGGTTTATCTGTAAAAAGATTATCTTGACAAATCCAATGCGTCATGTTATGTTATTATTTAACCAACTATTTAGTTAATTTTAGGCGGAATATGGACAGGAACAGCCCGGAATCAAAACAGCGAATTCTGAATGCGGCAGCCGGACTCTTTGCGCAGAAAGGGTACGACGGGGCGCGCATTGATGAGATCGCAGCGGCGGCTAAAGTAAATAAAGCCCTGATTTACTACTATTACAAGAGTAAGGAAGGCATATTATCCGAACTGTTTCGGACCTTCTTCCGGGAATCGACATCACTTTTGCTTAATTTTGTCGAGCGGGGAGGTCACGCGGAGAACGCGGAAGAAAATAAAAGGCTCTTTGAGGCTGAATATTCGCATTACCTGGAGTCCCACAAGGATTTACTTAAGATCCTGTTTGTGGAATCCCTAAAGGACAACACCCCGGAAGTGCCGCTTTTCCGGCTTGTGGATATCGCGGGGAATGAACAGAACGAACGCATGAACGCCATAGCGGAGGATATGAAGCTGACTGATAAACAACAGCAGCAGATCAGCGTGACCGAGTTTTTTACCGGTGTGATGCCTTTTGTGTGTTATGTGGTGTTCAAGGACAAATGGTGCAGGCACTTTAAGATCACGGAACCGGAATTAAACAAGTATTTCGGCCTGGCCATGGAGGCAACCCACGAGCAGTATCATAAGAACCGGAAAGGTAAATTCTAACACAATTTTTTTTATACCGGTTATTAACTAAATAGTTAGTTATAACGATCGGGAAAATTATTGTCCCGGATATTTATTATTTTGGAGGTTATTATGAAAATCACAGGAATCGATGAAAAAAAATGCAGTGACTGCGGCATGTGTGTGCGTGAATGCGCGGCCGGTTGTTATTCAACTAACGGTAGCGGGCACGTTTCACACAAAGATCCGCACAAATGGTGTACGGGCTGCGGCCATTGTATCGCTGTGTGCCCCAAAGATGCCATACGTTACGCGGCGCACGAGCGGGTAATGGAAATTCCCGAAAACCGGATGACCTTTGCGGACGCGGCAGGACTAATGCTTACAAAACGCTCGATCCGCCGCTACACAAGCAAGGATGTTCCGCGAACGGAAATTGACAAACTGCTTGAGATCATGCGTTTTGCGCCCAGCGGGCACAATGCCCAGCCGTGTGAATATATTGTGACAAAGGACCGTGAAAAGAAAAAACTGCTGGCGGAGGCGACCATCAAATCTTTTAAATCATTTAAAAAGCTTATTACAATGCGCAAGCTGCTAAAACCATTCGTACCCAAGGCTTTTTATGAGATCCTGTCCGATCAGAGTACGGCACTCGGCGTGAATGAGCTGATTACCCAGTATGAATCCGGCAAGGATATCATATTCTTCGACGCGCCGGTACTTATCCTTGTGCATGTGCCCAATCTGGGCGGCTTGTCTTATGTTGACCCCACCATCGCCCTGACTTACGGGATGCTGGCCGCCCACACGCTGGGTCTGGGAAGCTGCTGGATGGGATTTGCCATGATGGCCGTGCAAAAGAATAAAGAGATTTTACGGCAATTTCATATTCCCAAGGGCCGGTTCATCGCCGGCGTTATCACCCTGGGGTATCCGGCCCATACATATCACAAAGTACCTGTGCGTGAAAAAATAAAAGCGGCGTGGTATTGATAGCGGTTTATCCTTTAATCACTGCCCGATGATTTCGCCTGTGTTTGCTCCCATCCCTTCAATCTCCCGAGAAAAAAGGGAATAAAGGCGGTAATCGCTAACAGGGAGATGCCGGCGGTCACCAGAAAGGCCGTCTCAAGCCCCACGCGATTGGCAATAAAACCCACCAGCGGCCCCAATACGCAATAGGAAATACGAAAGAGAAAACTGCCGATCGACATTACCGTGGCGCGCTTGTCGCTGAAGGTCTCCTGCTGGATGTAGGAACCGAGAATGGGCGGGGCAAGGCCATACAGAAGGTTGACCAGGTAAATCGGGGCCAGGGCCCAGTAGCCGGGCAAGATCCCGGCCAGCAGGTACCCGATCACCGGCGGCAGGGGCAAAAAATAAATGATGCCCCGCCTGCCCAGCAGTTTCTCCAGCTTGTGCGCCAGGTGGCTTCCCAGGCTCGAGGGGATAAAAAGACCTGCCCAGAGAATACCGAACAGCCAGAGCGGAACATGCCTTGCCTTCCAAAAGGGCTGGTACAACCAGACCCCGAGCATGGTGGCCAGGGAACAGAAGGCGAGCAGCGGAAGCGCGGCGCGCACGATTTTGCTGCGTAAGAACACATAGCGGAATATCTTATAGAATCCGTAGAGCACGCCGCGGTGATGGGTATACACCTCATACTCCGGCTCCCGGATAAAGAGTGCGATAAAGAAACTCACCAAAGACACAGCCCCCGTGGCCAGCATGAGCGACCAGACGGGCAGAAACACGGCGCAGATGCCTCCGATAATACTGGAAATTCCGGCCCCCAGGTGAAAGAACCCCTTGATCCGGCCCTCTATTTTGCTGTACTCGTCTTTGCGACCTAAAGCTTTCAGGCTTTCGAACACTACCGCCGAATCGGTGCCGGACAAAAAGGCCAGTGACAGCCCCAGGACCACCTCACCCGCCACGAACCCCCAGAAAAACCGAAACGAGGAATAGACAATCCACCCCGCAACATTTATGGCCGCGGCCAGGAGAATCGTGCGTTTTCTGCCCAGGCGGTCACCGATGTACCCGGTGGGTATTTCGAACAGCACCACGGAAAACGAGAAAATGGCCTGGAGGAGAAAAATATCGAAAACAGACAGGCCGTTCTTTTGCCAGTAAGAGGCAATGACGGAAACCGCAAACAGCATGGAAAAGTTGATGCGGATAATCGTCAACAGAAGGATGTTGCGCCGCCAGGGCATTGTAGCGGGAGGTGTGTTATTCTTGGACACCCGTATAGTTATATCAAAAATGCCGGGTTATTCAAGCCGTTTCAAATCGGAATGGTAGGTATTGTTTCTTTTTTCCACCTGGCACAACACACCCTTCATCTTGTCGCCGAAAATATACATGTAAAAGACCACACGCTGACCGGTATTGATATCAAACTCCACATATGAACCCTGCTGTTTCCAGGTGCCCTTGTAGGAGGTATGGGAAAATTTGGTGGTCCCGTTCTTTAAAAAGGTGACGGTACTCTTGGTACTCCACTGCCAGGTGGTACCGGAAAGCCGTACCGCCGGGGCCTTGTCTATCCGCGTCCGCTGCAGGGAAAAGGTGACGGGAAAACGCTCGTTGGGATTGTTTTCCAGGTGCCGGGTGCCGGTTATGGTTTTTTTATCTTTCACCACCAGGTCATAGGCGGTAACGTATCCCACCTCTACGGCAACACGGTTTCCCCGGCGCAGCCACATCCCGCTGGTCTGCCGGTCGGGGAAAACCACCAGTCCGCCCTTAAAAAACAGGATTTTCTCTTTGTTCTCATCACACTGCCAGGTGGTATTTTCCAGGGAGACCTTTATGATCTCCTTATCCGGCGGCGGTGTTTTAGAGAGAAACGTGGGACTGGTGTCTTTCGGTGTCTTTATCCTGTACCATACCCCTTTCATCTTCTCACCCTCTATCACAACCTGGTAACCGGTAAAGTTGTTGCAGTCGAACACCACCCTGTTCCCCTTCTGTTTCCAGTGCCCCCGGGCATTGAGTTTATTGAAATACACAATACCCCCGTCAAGAAAAGTAATGGTATTCCCAAGTCCGAATTCCCAGGTGGTACCCGTCACATCGTACCGGGAGCTTAAACCCGCCAGGGTAAAGGCCAGGGAGGGGCAGTCATTGATCACCTCGGTAATACCGGTATAACTTGCGCCGGCCGTCTGCAGCATCTTCGAGGTATTGACATCAAGCAGCCGGAGATCAACCACCAGGTTTTTCCCGATCTTTCTGATTGAACCGGTGACCACCTGGTTGGCCGAAAGCAGTTTCCCGATTTTAATCTGCCGCTTTTCATCAAAGGCATCCCGTAAGGAGTTTGCCTGCTCTTTTAATAATTTGTCTCTGTCCTCCCGGGAAATAACCACAAACTTCCCGGTTTTATAAAGCTCCGCCGTCAGCCTGTCTATAAAGGCCCCGCGTTCCTTTATGCTCACCCCCTGCGTTTCCAAATCCAGTACCGCCACCACCGGTTTCTCCTGGCTGAAACCCAGGGCTGCACTCATGACACATAACACAAAACATAGGGTAAAAACTTTCTTTTTCATCGCCGCACCTCACCTATACTATACCATCAATCATTGAAATTTCCGTGTTTTTTTTATTTCTTATAAACAAAATACTTGACGAAGGAAAGATTTTTAATTATTATTTGCTAGTAGCAACTATTGTTAGTAGCATTTATTTTTGAGAGAAACCATGAAAAAGAGACTGGTTGATACAATCATAGAACTGAAATCACTCTGTCATATCGAGGATACCATTGGAGAAGAGTTCCGGTTGACACCGCGGGAGGTAAACCTGATGTGCACCCTGCCTATGGAAGGCAGTCTCTGTACCGGTAAAATCGCCGACCTGGCAGGCCTTTCTCCTTCCCGCACCAGCAGGCTGGTGTTCAGTCTCATGAAAAAGGGGTACCTTGATTATTCGCAGGACCAGAAAGACCGGCGATATCTGCAGATAAGGCTTTCGGCCAGGGGGAGTAAATGCAGGGACCGTCTGGAAGCTGAAAAAAACGACTGCGAACAAAAACTGGTTTCTTTTTTATCGCAACAACAGGCCGACAAGGTGAAGGAAAGTCTGGGCCTTCTTCTTACGGTATTCCAGGAGGAAATGTAATGTCATCTGAAACAATGAAAGCAATTGAGAAGCGCTATGGGGCACTGGCCGGTGAGTCGTGCTGTCTCTCCTGCGGAGGGGCGGTTCAGTACGCGGGGGTGCAGCCCGGAGAGACCTGTGTAGACCTGGGAAGCGGCAAGGGCAGGGACGTACTGCGCATGGCCGAACAGACCGGTCGCGCGGGATACGTCTACGGTATCGACGCTTCGGCCGGAATGCTTGAGAAGGCACGGGGGGAAGCACAGAAACTCGGTATCGAAAACGCCGAGTTTATTGAGGCGAACCTCGAATCACTGCCTTTGGAAGAAGGCAGTGTTGACCTGGTAATTTCCAACTGCACCATCAACCACGCACAGGACAAGCAAAAGGTCTGGCAGGAAATCTACCGTATTTTAAAGCCCTGGGGCAGGTTCATTATCAGCGATATCTATTCCGTAGAAAACGTTCCGGAGGAGTACGCCTCTGACCCGCAGGCCGTGGCCGAATGCTGGGGCGGCGCCGTAACAAAACAGGAATATATGGAGACCATAAACAATGCCGGTTTTACGGCTGTTAAAATATTGGAAGAAAGTACCCCTTACCAAAAGGGGAAAATTCAAACCGCCAGTTTTACGGTCGCGGGACGCCGGCCCCTGTGCTGCTGCGGGACATAAGGCTGCGGCACATAAAAACAAAGCAGGGGCGGACGGCTGCCCGGTGTGCTCGCGCGGGAGGTCGCCCGGCGGTTACCGGCGGCGGTGCTGAAATACTATTTCAGAGGACGCTGCGGGCAGCCGTTGCCGCTATCCGGCGGCGGCCGTTTTAACAAACCAGCGAGGGAGGATACATGAAATCACTGGTAAAAAAGAAAAAAGCGGAAAACAAGGTGGCGCAGTGCTGCGCCAAAATATCCGCAATTCATGCCGGCTGTCATGACTGAACAGTATCCGGCTTTGGGCGGTGGGGAACATCCCGCCGCCCGGCTGGGTGGGGGAAAACAAGTATGGAACTATCACGACATACCATTTATTCCAAAATGAGAGACGGAAACGACTATTTCCTGGTCAACATCCTGACGGGCTCCGCCGATATTGTCTCGGCACCTGATATGGAAGCCATCAGGGCCGGAACGTACAAGAATATTCATGAGCTTGAAGAAAAGGGGTACCTCATCGCCCCGGAGGCTGAGGAGTCCCTGGTGCGCCGGGCCTATCTGGATTTTCTGGATAAGCGGGATGTCGAGGAGCTGCAGCTTTTTTTCGCTCCCTGGTATACCTGTAACTTCAACTGTTCCTACTGCTACCAACGGGAGTATCACCGGTCGGCCGGGCTGCCTGAACCGGAATTAATCGACGCGTTTTTCACCTATGTAGAAAAGGAGTTTGGCGCGAGAAAAAAATATATCACCCTTTTCGGGGGAGAGCCACTGTTACCCGGTAAAGCGCATCGGAGTGTCATAGAGTACTTTATTAACCGTGCGGCCAAGGCGGGAATACCGCTGGCCGTGGTTACAAACGGGTATCACCTGCAGGAGTACCTGCCGCTGTTTGCCGCAGCGGAGATCCGGGAGATACAGGTTACCCTGGACGGGCCGGAAGCGGAGCATAACAGGCGCCGCAGCCTGCCTTCAGGGCGGGATACATTTCGACGGATTGTTGCCGGAATCGATGCGGCGCTTAAGCGCGGTATTCCCTTAAACCTCCGGGTGGTCATAGACCGGGAAAACATGCCGGCACTGAAAGACCTGGCGCGTTTTGCCGTCGCCAAGGGCTGGACGGCCGACCCGCTTTTTAAAACACAGTTGGGCCGAAATTACGAGCTCCATACCTGCGGTGCACAAGAACACAAGTTGTATACCCGCCTTTCCCTGTATGAGGACTTGTATGACCGGATAAAGCAGTGGCCGGAGATAGCGGAGTTTCATAAGCCCGCCTTTTCGATTTCCCGGTTCCTGTTCGAAAACGGGGAACTGCCGCAGCCGCTGTTCGATTCCTGCCCCGGGACCAAAAGCGAATGGGCCTTTGATTTTAGCGGGAGTATCTACGCCTGCACGGCCACGGTGGGCAAAAAGGGAGAGGAACTGGGCAGTTTTTACCCTGAGATCATCCATAATACACAAAAAATCGAGGAGTGGCAGGAACGGGATATTATGGGTATGGAACAATGCAGAACATGCAGCGTAAGCCTTGCCTGCGGGGGCGGCTGCGGGGCGGTGGCCAAAAACCGCGCCGGGGCGGTGGGAAACCCGGACTGCAGGCCCATTCGTGAGCTGCTGGAAATGGGAATATCATATTATGCGAAAGGGAGTAAAACATGACCGAAAAGATAACAGAGATTACCGGAAAAGAATTTGACGAAGTTGTATTGCATGGAGACAGGGTGGTGGTGGATTTTTATTCCACCGAGTGCCCTCCCTGCGAAGCCCTGGCCTCAAAATACGATGCCCTGAGCGAGATCTACGGCGATGACGTCAGTTTTGTGAAGATCTTCCGCCAGGGAAACCGTGAACTTGCGCAGAAACTGGGGGTCACCTCATCACCGACCATTTTGTTCTATAATAAAGGAAGATTACTGGATGAACGCTTCAGCGGCGCGGTCAAGCGTAAAGACCTGAGCCGGGTATTGGACAGCCTGATACCGGCGGAAAAACAGCGGCAACTTTTGCACCGGGTTCATACCAAGACCACCTCCTGCGACGTGGCCGTTTTGGGCGGCGGGCCCGCTGGCCTGACCGCGGGAATCTACCTGGCCCAGTCACAGTCCAGGGTCATCATTATTGACCCCGCCCTTCCCGGTGGGTATGTCAGCACCACCCACCTGGTTTCCAATTACCCCGGTTTTCCCGAAGCCCAGAACGGGTACATGCTGGCGCATAATTTCCACCGCCAGGCCGAAGAGGCGGGAGTGGAATTCCGCAGCGCCGTGGATGTGGATGCCGTTGACCTTGAGAACAAGACCGTACTGATCGACGGGGTTGAACTGATACAAGCCAGAAAGCTGATTGTCGCCACCGGCTCTTCACCCCGGCCGCTGGGCCTCCCGGGAGAACAGGAGTACCGGGGAAACGGCATCTCTTACTGCTCCACCTGCGACGCAAAATATTACAAAGACAAGCATGTCATTATCATCGGCGGGGGCAACTCGGCGGTGGAGGAAGCGCTCTACATCGCCAAGTTTGCCGCAAAGATCACCATCATTCACCAGTTCGCCGAGTTCCAGGCAAACAAGGCCGCGGCGGACAAGTTGAAGACACTGGATTCCGTAGAGTTTTACCTGGAACACGAACCCCGGGAGTTCATACGACACGGGCACATGGACATGGAGGTGATGGCCGAAGATTTAAAAAGCGGTGAACGCAAGTCTTTACGGGCCGACGGCATATTTATCTTTGTGGGCTTTGTGCCCAATATCGGGTTTGTGAAAAACAGTTTCAAGAAAGACCGGGCCGGTTACCTGCTTACCGGCGAGGACATGCAGACATCGGTACCCGGTGTGTACGCGGCCGGCGATATCCGTTCCAAACAGTACCGCCAGATCACCACGGCCGTGGCCGACGGCACTATCGCGGCACTGTCGATTATACATGAGTTGGGATAGGCGCCGGGATTATCAGGAGCCGGTGCGGCTGTACAGGCCTTACGGGAACCGATAGGGGCGGCGCCCGTACTCCACGGGCCGGTGCGCCGCCCCATTACCACTGCCCAATAAAACCTTCATAGTTTTTATTGGGCTTTCAGGTTGGGCTTTCCTTGTTTTTCTTTTGTGTCCCTGTTCTGCAGCCATTCAATAAAAGCAGATGATAATGAAAAAATCGAGAAAAATAGAAACGAATTGCCGATGCTCTTTTTACAGAATGAGGAAACAGTTTAATAAAAAACAGGATAATCCAGCCATAGACAAAGCGTACTCCGAACACAGCCTTTGCGTTTTTCATATTCTATTTCCAATTCAAATTTATTATTCCCTGAGCTACAATGGCAACAGAAATTTAAGATTGGTTTTTTATAATAAGGTATAGAGTGCTTTATCCAAGCATTTCGGCGGCGTACAACAGCAGTTCTTCGGTTTCGTCCCAACCCATACACGCGTCGGTGACGGACTGACCGTAAGTCAGGCTTTCCGGATCGGCGGAAATCTTCTGTGAACCTGATGCCAGATTACTTTCCAGCATAAATCCCACAAGCGAGGTTCTGCCGCGTTTTCTCTGGTCAAGCAGGGACCGCAGCACCCGTTCCTGCCGTGAATACTGTTTTCCGGAGTTGGCGTGACTGCAGTCTATTACAATCGCCGGGGGTATAGTAAGTTTGGAAATCAGCTCCTCGGTTTTTTCAACATTTTCCTCATAATAGTTCGGTCCGGACCTGCCGCCCCGCAGGATGACATGCACGTCGCTGTTCCCGGCCGTCTGACAGAGTGATGTTTTCCCAAACTGATCTATCCCGATAAAATTGTGCGGATGGCGGGCAGATTCCATGGCGTTTACCGCGAGCTCCACATTACCGCTGGTCCCGTTTTTAAACCCGACCGGCATGGAAAGCCCGCTTGCCATCTCCCGGTGGGTCTGGCTTTCCGTTGTTCTTGCCCCGATGGATGCCCAGCTTATCAGGTCGGCGATGTACTGGGGGACAATGGGATCAAGCAGCTCCGAAGCACACGGTACACCCATGGCCGTAATCTTAAGCAGAAGTTGGCGGGCCAGCCTAAGCCCCGCGGTGATATCATAGGTCCCGTTCAGATGGGGATCGGTTATCAGTCCCTTCCAGCCGATGGTTGTGCGGGGTTTTTCAAAATAGGTTCGCATCACAATAAATATTACATCCTTTACCCGCTGTTGTATTGTTTTCAGTCTGTCGGCGTATTCAAGGGCGGCCCGCGGATCATGGATCGAACATGGTCCCACTATGGCCAGAAGCCTTTTATCTTTTTTATGTAATATATCAATAACGGTTTCCCTGCTTTCAACAACAGTTTTATTGCTCACCTCAGTCATGGGAAATTTCTTTTTTAATTCAAAAGGAGATATAATGGGCTTTATTTCGGTGATATGCAGATCACCTGTTTTTTTCATGCGGTTTTCCTTTTATGATTGCTTTATCTTTTTCAATGCCGCTTCGGCGGCCTTGATCAGAGGGTACGCTGTCGGAGGTCCCGTAAGAAGCGGATGTGTGCCGATCTGGGTGGTGAGAAGTGAGTTCACCGTCATCCTGTTCTGTATGGCCAGGCCGGCGACATTTATCAGCTCCCCGATACTGAAACCGCCGGAAATACCGGTGCCCAGAATTACACCGGAATCTTTTGACACAATCAGCTTTACCGTTTGCGCATGCATGCCGGGAAGGTTCCCCGGATGTTTATCCATCCCCTTAAAAGCGGCCGCAACCGTATAAAAGCCTTCTTTTGCCGCGATCTTCTCCGTAATTCCCGCCACGGCAAAACACCTGTCTCCGATTACCGTGGAAAATATGGAGATTGTGCCATTGAATGTTTTTACGGTTGACAATCGATAGAGATTCAATCCCACTGTGCGTGCTTCCGCGCAGGCGGTAGACGCCAGCATGGGAGTGATTATTTTTCGCGTAATAAAATCCCTGTTCTCGGCGCAGTCACCGACCGCGAATATATCCTGCTTATCCGTGCGCATATATTCATCTACCTTGATAAACCCCTTGGAGTTTAATACTATTCCCGATTTAGCGGCCAACTCGGTATTCGGCTTATACCCTATACAAAGAAAAACCGCATCCGCGGGCAGGGTTTCTCCATTCTGCAAAATAACGCCGGCCGCCTTTGAGTCTCCCGTTATTTCTTTAACGGCGATGCCTGTTTTTACCGTGACGCCGCGCCCGGCGAGGGTTTGTTCAACCTCAACCGACATATCATCATCGAAGACGGCAGCCAATAAGTGAGGTAATACCTCTATAATGGTTACGTCTTTCCCCTTTTTATGTAATTCATCGGACAGTTCAACTCCGATAAAACCGCCGCCGATAATCACGATTTTTTGAGCGGTCTGCATTTTTTCCAAAATGGTATCTAGATAGACTTTATTTTTGGGAACGGTAAATACATTTTCAAGGTCAATTCCTGTTATCTTATCCGGTATTTTGGGACTGGAACCGGTGGCCATAACCAGCTTCTCAAAACCGATCTCTTCATCGCCGGCCGTTTTACATATCTTCTTTTGATAATCTATGGAGACCACCTCTCCGATCATAATTTGTACGCCTGAATTCTTAAGCGGACCATCAGATATTAGATTCTGATTACTGTTCTCCAATGAACCAAATACGTACGGAATTCCACATGGTACAAGCACCTCGTCTTCTCTGCGAATAATAAGGAACTCTTTGTCCGGATACTGGTTTTTTCCGGTGATAGCGGTAACAACTCCTGAAGCGCTCCCGCCGATTATTAATACGTCGGTCTTTTTCATTATCATTTCTCCTCTATAAAAATTAAAAATCTACAAAGCCATATAGTTATATCCTGAATTGAATTATACTTTCCACAATCCCATCCAGAGTCCGTCCGGTTTCCGTATCTTTTTGAAGATGAATAAAAGGTTTTCCGGCGTCACTGTGTTTCACTATTTCCGGATCAAGGGGAACCCGGCCCAGAAAAGGGACCTTCAGGTCATCCGCCGCGAGCTTTCCGCCGTCTCTACCGAAAAGCGCGGTTTTCTTTCCGCAATGCGGACAGATGAATCCGCTCATATTCTCGATAATCCCGATGACCGGTACATGAAGCTGCCGGGCGAACATGACCGTCTTCCTGGAATCAAGCACGGCCACGTCCTGCGGCGTGGTAACGATCACCGCCCCGGTGATGTCCGGAATAAGCTGGCAGGTGCTCAACGGTTCGTCCCCGGTTCCGGGCGGCGAATCGATAATCAGGTAATCCAGGTTACCCCAGTCCACGTCGCTTAAAAACTGCTTGATGGCGGCCATCTTCAGCGGCCCCCGCCAGATTATGGGGCTGTCCTGATCTTGTATCAGCAGGGCTATACTCATGGCCTTCAAATTGGGCAGGACGGGAAAAGGCTCGATCCCGGACTCACCGCTGGTAAGCCGTTCACCTTCAATCCCCAACATTTTGGCGATATTGGGGCCGTGCAGGTCCACGTCCATAATGCCGACACTCAGGTTCCTCATGGCCAGGGCATATGCCAGGTTGACGGCCATGGTCGTCTTTCCCACGCCGCCCTTGCCGCTTAACACGACTATTTTGTTTTTAATACGGTTCAGATTTTCCTTTAATCGCTTTTCCTGTTCGACTTGTTCCAACTCGTTCTGTTCCATCAAAGGTCCCTTTCATGCTTTTTTTAGTACTGCAGCAGGTAATCCGCGATCGCCTTGTGCAACGTGTTTACCGCTAAAATCGCGCAGTGAGTATGGTCCGCCGGCAGATCACCCGCGCAATCGATCATCTGCCGGGGAGAAACAGCAAGCGCTTCGTCGATGCTTTTACCCCGAACAAGCTCCGCGACGGCCGATCCGCAGATCATGGTTGCCTCACACCCGTCGGTAAAAAAGGTTGCGTCTTCAATCATCCCGTCTCTTATTGTCAGATACACTTCCATGGTATCGCCGCACTGTCCCCTTATCCACGCGGCAGCCGTGGGGTCGTTCATTCTGCGCATGCACGGCGGTTTGTTTGTCTCCATACTTATCTCCCGGGATTAATAAAAATGAAAACCATTTTCACTATTGACAATATAGTATTAAAAAAATATATTGTCAATAAATGCCGTACCCAGACACAATGCTTCCGGAAGGTACGATAGATAAGAGATTGCATTGAGAATTACTGTCTCCCACCCTTGACAACATCCAGGTTGTAATCAAGGCACAATAACTGATATACTTGCGGCAGGCATCTTGACAATTTGCAGAGAATGGTTTATATTGATAATGATAACCATTTTCAATATAGGATGGTGCTATGGGATATCATCACAACTGGGGACAAAAATTAGCGGGACACGGATACAGGCTGACGGCTGCCAGAGAGGCCATTCTGGACGTACTGACCAATTCGGCCGAGCATCTGAGCGCCGAGGATATTTTCTTAATCGTTCATGCCCGCAATCCCGTCATTGGTTTGACCACCATATACCGGACGCTTGACCTGTTGGAGCAGACCGGGATCATTCAAAAATTCGATTTCGGGCATGGTCGGGCCAAGTTTGAGTTGTCCGAGGAAAACAGCGAAAAAAAACATCACCACCACCTGATCTGCAGGAAATGTAAAAAAATTCTCGATTATACCGAGTTTGCCAGGGAGGAGCGTGAATACATTCAAAAGGCCGAAAAGGGCCTTGAAGCCAAATACAGATTTAAGATCGACGGACACCTGATCCATTTTTACGGAGTTTGCCCCGAGTGCAGGGCGCGATGATTTTTTTTACATTTTTATTGAAAATGGTTATCAATACCAATTTAAGGAGGTTATAGTATGCCGAGAGGTGACAGAACAGGTCCTGCAGGATTGGGACCAAGAACGGGAAGGGCCGCGGGCTATTGCGCGGGCTACTCGGTTCCCGGGTATCAAAATCCGCTCCCGGACCAAGGCTACGGCCGGTTCGGCGGAGGCCGTGGTAGGGGCCGGGGATTTTTCGGACGGGGCCATGGTAGGGGCCGGGGGTTTGGATACGGATATTATGCAACCGGACTGCCCGGTTGGGCACGGTACGGAGAATACGCGCCGGAGGATAACATTCCGGCAGCCATAACGCCGTCCCGTGAAGCCGAGCTGTTGAAAAATCAAGCCAAACTGTTAGAGGAAGATCTAACCGCCGTGAACAAACGAATTCGGGAGTTGGAAACTCGCGCGGCCGAAGAAGAAAATCAAACAAAGGAGAGTTGAAAGCATGAAGGTAGCTATTTCTACAGAGGGAGAGTACGTGTCCGCGCATTTCGGACGGTGCCCACACTTCACCCTGGCGGACATACGTGAAGGCCGGATTGTGGCAAAAGAAAAAATAGACAACCCCGGCCACGAGCCCGGTTATCTGCCGGTATTTTTGCATGAAAAGGGAGCGGAATGCATCATCGCGGGGGGTATGGGTGCCAGGGCACAGATACTGTTTAACGAGAATAATATTGAAACCATGATGGGAATATCCGGAAAGATCGAGGATGTGCTGGAGCAAATCTGCAGCGGGACCATCCGGGGCGGTGAGTCTCTCTGCAAACCCGGTGCCGGTAAGGGATACGGCCTTGATAAATCGGAATGCGACCATGGCGATCACGATCATTAAGTGAGAGAGGAGGTACGATATGAAAATTTGTATAACGGCAAGGGGAGAAGCGCTTGAATCGGCGGTAGATCCGCGGTTCGGCAGATGCGCATATTTTATCATCGTTGATCCGGAAACCATGGAATTTGAATGTATTGCCAACGCCGCAGCAAAATCAGGTGGCGGAGCGGGTATCCAGGCCGGCCAGATGATAAGTGAAAAAGGTGTGAAGGCGGTACTGACCGGAAACGTCGGGCCCAACGCCTTCAAAACCCTACAGACAGCCGGTATCGATATCATCACCGGTATTGGCGGCACGGTTGCGGACGCAACAGCCCGCTACATCAAGGGTGAGGTTACACCCAGCAGTGCGGCGACGGTGGAATCACACTTCGGGGCCAAAGGCTGAAAAACTCCGCCGTCGCAAAGTATCATGCCGAGGCATAAATTATCAGTATACGGTAATTATGAATATTAAAATCATTGCCAATGGCTTTTCAAAACAAGACCGCCGCCGGAACAAATGGGGACTGTCGCTTTTAATCGACGGCGACGTCCTGTTTGATACCTTCTGCACCGCACAGGCTTTGGAAAGCGGTTTTTTCAGCTATGGGGTTGATGTCGGCGCCCTGAAACATATTGTAATTTCACATGAGCATTGGGATCACACGGGAGGCTTATGGTGGATTCTTGATAAGAACAAACGTATTACCGTATATGTGTGTGCGGACACCGGCGCTGACATTAAACAACGAATCAGTGACAGCGGGGCTATGCCGGTTGCGGTGACAAATCCATTGGAGATAAAGCCCGGGCTTTTTACCACCGGGCAGATTGAGGGCAGCTATAACGGTTCTGCCATTTTCGAGCAGGCATTGATACTGAAACAGGACAGTAAACTGGCGGTTGTTACCGGCTGCTCCCACCCCGGCGTCCCGAAGATATTGAGCCGCACAAGATCGGAGCACAAGGGGGAGATTGATCTGCTCCTGGGCGGTTTTCATCTTATGGATAAACCACCCGAAGTGATCCGGCGCATAACAGTCATGTTTGACCGGGTGTACGGAATAACGCACATAGCCCCGCTGCATTGTACGGGCAGTGGGGCCGTAAACTATTTCAAAAAAACCATACCGCACCGGATGCTGGAGGTATCCTGTGGAGATTCTCTTGAGTTTGATCACCGGGCTTCCACATGGAAACCGAAAAAACACTAAAAGGGCAAGGGTAACAGGAAGCACGCGAAGGAGGTATGATGGGAAAATACGAACAGATCATTGGGGCCATGAAGATGTTCGGTTTAAAAGAACATGAAACCATGGCTGAAATTAAGCGAAAAATAAATATCCTGATCAAACAATGGCATCCCGATACCACGCGGAAACAGGATCGGAATAACAACGACAAAGCGATTGCCGTGATCAAGGCCAGGGAAATACTCATGAACTACCTGGATAACTATAAAATCTCATTTGAAAAAACCGAGATTGAAAAATACCTTTCCCCGCAGGAGCAGTGGATGCGTCAGTTCGGAAACGACCATATCTGGGGAAACGGAACATAACCGGGGAAGGGAATCTATGCGACTGAGTATTGCGATATTAAGCGGTAAAGGCGGTACGGGCAAGACCTTTGTCTCCACCAATATCACCCGCGTACTGGGAAGAAGCGGTGAGCAGGTCCGCTACCTTGACTGTGATGTGGAAGAGCCCAATGGCCACCTGTTTCTGAAACCGAAAATACAAAAGCGGGAAGAGGTCACACTATTATCCCCCGCGGACGTGGACGCGGACCGGTGTACCGCGTGCGGGAAATGCGTAAAGGCCTGCAGCTACAACGCGCTGGCCCTGATCAAGGACACGGTGTTGTTCTTCCCAAACCTCTGCCATATCTGCGGCGCCTGCACGCTTGTCTGTCCCACGCAGGCCATACGGGAACGACAAAGGAAAATCGGTGAGTTGGTACAGGGGACAAGCGGCGCGGTTGATGTATATTATGCCGCGCTTGAAACCGGAGAGGGCGGCATGGTACCGCGTTTGATTAAGAAGGTAAAAGAGCATACGGGCACGGGACTCAGCATCCTTGACTCCCCCCCCGGGACCTCCTGCCCCGTGATTGAGACGGTAAAAAACACCGACCTGTGTGTACTGGTAACCGATCCCACGCCCTTCGGGATTAATGACGTGAAGCTGGCCGTTGATATGTGCAGGGAACTGGGAAAAGAGCCCGTGCTTATCGTAAACCGAGCAAAATATCAGAACACCGATCTAAAGGATTATTGCAGACAGGAAAAGCTGGAGATCATCGGAGAGATACCCGATGAGCGCAGGATCGCAGAATGTTACTCTGCCGGGGACCTGGCCGCTGACAGGTTCCCTGAATACTTTACTCTTTTTAAAGAGTTGGCGAACCGGATACAGGAACACGCGATGCAAAAAAAAGCGGCCCGCAAAACTGCCGCGCGTTCGGTGTTTAAAATGTCAAACGCGGAAAATCACGGCCGCGGCGTACCGCGGCACAAAGAGCCGGACGTTGTACATATCCAATGCCCTGTCCCCCAAGCGGGCAAAACGGACTCGGCAGGCGCCCCGCAAACCGGCGGCACGGCCGCCGCGATGAATACAACCGTGGCCCCGAGAAGCAAAGAGCTGGTGGTGATCAGCGGCAAGGGGGGCACGGGAAAAACATCATTTACCGCGGCCTTCTGCGCCCTGGAAAAAAAACTGGCCATCGCGGACTGTGATGTGGACGCCGCCGACCTGCACCTGGTACTTTCCCCGAAATACGTAGCCGGCGGTCCTTTTACCGGGGCGAAGGTCGCGGTAATCGATAAAGACAGGTGTGCGGGCTGCGGCGCATGCGCCGCGTACTGCAGGTTCGACGCATTGAAAAAAATACGGGATGACGGGAGAACGATCTATCTGGCGGATGAGCGTGCCTGCGAGGGCTGTGGGGTCTGTGCCCTGGTGTGCGGCTTTAAGGCGGTGAGTTTCAAACCCAAGCTAAACGGGGAGTGGTATCTGTCGAAAACACGGTTCGGCCCCCTGAGCCATGCCAAGCTGGGCATAGCCGCGGAGAACTCCGGCAAACTGGTGGCCCTTATCCGGGAGAAAAACAAGCGGGAAGCGGCCGCGCAAGATCTACGCCTGTCAATTCTCGACGGCTCACCGGGTACCGGCTGCCCGGTCATCGCCTCGGTAACGGGATGCGATTTCGCGGTGGTGGTGACCGAACCCACGGTCTCGGGCATCCATGATCTGACAAGAGTGCTTGACCTGATTAATTATTTCAACATCCGGTCCGGGGTCATTATCAATAAATCAGATCTAAATCCCGGTAAGTCGGAGGAGATTAAAGGCATTGCCGCTCGTTACGGCTCGGCCCTCCTGGGCAGCATACCCTATACCGAAGCCTTTACCGGGGCACAGCTGGCGGGTGTTCCGGTTATGGAATACGAAGATTCGGCCCTGACCGAAAACATCGCCCGGATCTGGCAAAAAGTGAAACAAAGCGTTTTTTCGGCTGGGTAATGGCGCATGGAAAACGAAAAACACAAATATAAATATATATTCGGCCCTGTTCCTTCCAGAAGACTGGGATTCTCATTGGGAATTGATCTTGTGCCTTTTAAAACATGCTCGTATGACTGCATCTACTGCCAATTGGGGAAAACAACCCATTTAACCACTGCCAAAAAAGAGTACGCGCCCGTAAAAGAAATCATCAGTGAGCTTAAACGCAGGTTGACCGGGGACATTAAGGTCGATTACATAACCCTCTCCGGCTCCGGTGAACCGACCCTTTATTCCGCATTGGGCGAGCTTATTCCCGCGGTCAAACAGCTGTCCGGCAAGCCTGTGGCCGTACTTACCAACGGCTCCCTGCTGGGGGAAAAGGAGGTAAGCGAAGGTTTAAAAGACGCGGACCTGGTCATCCCCTCTTTGGACGCGGGCAATGAACGCGTATTCCGGCGCGTCAACCGCCCCTGTGCCGGTCTGGAGTTTGCCCGGGTTGTCGACGGCCTTATCAGATTTTGCACGACATATAAACATAAAACCTGGCTGGAAGTATTTCTCCTGAAGGGGATCACGGACGGTAACGCCCACGCGGCCCGGATCAACGCAATCATTCAAAAAATCAATCCCGGCAGGATCCAATTGAATACCGTAAAGCGCCCGCCCGCCGAATCCGCGGCCCTTCCCGTATCCGAAAGACGAATGCGCAGGCTGGCCGCGATGTTTAACGGCGTGGTTGAGGTCATTGCCGATTTCAGCGGCACGGCGGATAGACCATATTTCCGGGCCGCGAAAGCCGATCTCATGGATCTCCTGCGGCGGCGTCCCTGCACATTGGAGGATATGTGCGCGGCGCTGAATCTGCACAGAAATGAAGTATGTAAATATATCGATATATTGTCAAAAGACGGGGCGCTGCGTTCCTTTGAACATGATCATACCCTATTTTATACGTGTGCGTAACTGCCGGGCATGAGGTTGCGGTGCGCATCCGGCGCAGGGCGCTGCCGGGAAGCGCTGGAGCAACAGCACAAGCGCTACTCCACGGCTGAAACGCCCGCGCCGTGAACGCGGTAAAACGGTTTTGCGCCGCAGGCCAGGCACAGGGTTTTCCCGTTTGCGCGCATGGTCCGGGTCTGCATCACCCCCTCCCCGCATTGATCGCATTTTGCGGTGTCGAATATGGGCGCGCGCGCGGGCAGATTCGGTTTCGGGTGGCTCAAGGTAAATACCTGGTCAAAGGGGAATTCCACGACGCGAAAGCTCGCCATACGGGACATAACGGCAAAATCACGTGTGTCCTGTTCACCGCCCTGCCTGTTTTTTATCACCTTTTCAAACAGGGGCCCGAAGTCCGGCAGCTCTTTGTGCAGCATCTCCCAGAACTCCGCTTTTACCGCAATTCTGACGCTTTTTCCGCCGCGTACGGCGAAGGTGGCCGCGGTTTTGCCCAGGTCATCAAATACCAGGGCGTTATTGCCGAACGTACAGCCCGTAACAACCTGGAGCCCGTCCGCGAAACAGTTGTTGGTCTCCACGATGACCAATGTATTTTCCCTGATCCCGTCGAGGCTCCAATCCTCAATTTCTTTCATGCCCCGTACGGCCGCGTATACGCCCAGCGCCAGGCCGGGGCAGAAATGGCCATGAAGCTCGCCGGCCTTCATAAGGCATTGGACAAGATCGCCCTGTTTTACCAGCCTGTTCATGAGGTTATGGGGTTCGGCAAGCTCCCGCTCTTTATTAATTTTTTCAACCTCGGCGTAATCGAACACCGGCGAAAAGGGCTTGAGGTCAAACACCGGCGTACCGTCCACCGCGTCCAGTCCGCGCACGTGCAGTATCGTATCTTCCAGTTTTAACAACCGTACCGTGGACAGGCCCAGGGCCGAGGGCCTGCGCGGGCTTCTGGAGGCGAAGACGCCCTTGGTTTCCCCGCTGTATACCGGACCCCGGAGAGAATATTCCCCGGCAAGGTGAAAACCGAAGATAACCTGAATGTATGCGGATTCATCCAGGCGATACAACCCTGCCGCATACTCGGGAAGGACCTCTATCCTGCTTTCGTGTTTTCTCATTTCAAAAGGATCCTGCGGTTCCGTAAACCCGCTTTTCACCGTTCCTATCTGCGTCAACCTGACCATTTCTTATAAACCTCCGTTATTGTAAAACCGGAATGATAACCGGGTACCCCGCGGCATCATGTATGGCTATGGGAACCCCGTAGACCTCCCGGATGATGTTTTCCGTGATTCCGCTTTTATCACATACGGCGTAAATTACATTGTCCTTAAGAAAGATAAACCTGTCCGCGAAATGAACGGCCATATTCAGATCATGAACGCTCATAATGACCGATACATCATGCGAGGCCGAAACCTCCCTGATGAGACCCAGAATCTCCACCTGGTTTTTCAGATCAAGGCTGCTGGTGGGCTCATCGAGCAGCAGCAGCCTGGGCTCCTGCACCAGGGCCCGGGCCAGACATACCTTCTGCAGCTCACCGCCGGAAAGCTCATCGGTGTATCGCAGGCTTAATGAAGCAAGTTCAAGCCGCCCCAGAACCGAGTCGACGATTTTGCTGTCCTTCTCCGTTACCCGGTAGCCCATATGGGGCCTGCGTCCCAAAAGCACCGCGTCAAAAACGGTCAGCCGCGCGCTTTCATTGCGCTGGGCCACGTACCCTATCCTCCGGGCGATCTCCCTGGACCCCAGCCCGGCCAGGTTCTCACCGTCCACAAATATCGCTCCTCCCCGGATCTTTAAAAGCCCATTTATGCATTTCAGCAGTGTGGTTTTTCCCACGCCATTGGGACCCAAAAGGGCCACGATTTCATTGCTTTTCAATACAAAAGAAATACCGTCAAGAACTTTTCTTGAGGCGTAGTTGAAGTCGACGTCGTCCAACCGTAAAATCATCTTGTTCGCCCCCTGATGATAAGATACACAAACACCGGTACCCCCAGGAAGGCGGTGAAAATGGCGACCGGGAACATATGCTCCGTGACTACTATCTGCGCCAATGTATCGGCGGCAAGCAGGATTATCCCGCCGGCCAGGCAGGAGCCAGGCAGTAAGAATCGATGGTCATCCCCTATCACCCTCCTCACCATATGTGGGCAGACCAGCCCGATAAAGCCGATTATGCCCACAAACGCGATAATTACGGCCGTTACCAGCGAGGCGGCCGCCATGCCCGAAAGCCTTACCAGGCCCACGGGTACGCCCAGGCTTTGGGCGGTTTCGTCTCCGGCATCCAGCGCATTGTAATTCCAGCGCTGGCTGAAAAAAAACAACAATGCGAGTATGACAATAATGAAAATCCCCGCAAGCTCGTTCCAGTCTGTCCTGCCCACGTCACCGAAGGTCCAGTACACTATGGCGCCAAGCTGTACATCATCCGCGAAAAACTGCAGGAACATGATTCCCGCGGAAAACAAGGAGGCCATGGCCACGCCTGTAAGCACCATCACCTCCGGTGACGAGTGCTTAAGCCCGGTGATGCCGATCAAAATACCGGTAGCGGCCAGGCATGCGCCGAAAGCGAACATGGTGGTAAGATACGGGTTTGTAAAGGCGATCCCGTTCCCGTCAGCGGAACGGACCACGCCGCCGCCCAGGGTCAGGATTGACAGGGCCGCACCGAAGGCCGCGGCCTGGGATATGCCCAGTGTGAAGGGCGAGCCCAGCGGGTTTCGCAGCACGGACTGCATGACCGCACCGCTCGCCGCCAGCCCCATGCCCGCGCAGACGGCGGTGAGAATTCTGGGCAGGCGCACGTCAAAAACAATGCTGATCCGGCCTTGATCCGTACTCATGCCCAACAGAACTCTCACCACCTCCCGCAAAGATATGCTGACCGGTCCCAGGCACAGGCTTAAGAAGAAGACCATAACCAGCAAAACAAAACCGCCGGCCAGGAAAATGATCTTTCCGCCGATATAGCTTCGGTAGTCTATGGGTAATCTCGACAGGGTAAGACGCATGAATTACAGCCTTACCCTGTTAAATAAGAGGCCGCCGAAGATACGATTCAGTTCCGCGAACAGGGGTTTGCCCGTTAAAAACCTGTAAATCTCATCAGCTTTTTCGGCAGGATTAATATCCGCAAAGGCCTCCGGATACAGGACCTTGCCGACGTAATAAGCATCGGCCAGGGTGGAGCCGTAGTTCTGGGCGTACCAGTTGTAGGGAATGACGGCGTATACACTTCCCGTTTTTACGGCCCGCAGGTTCCTGTAGGCCGGATCGTGCTTCAGCTCATAGATGGCGTTCGCCTTGGGGTCCGACTGCATGGTGGCAAGATCGATAAATATAATCTCCGGGTCCCAGTCGATTATTTTTTCCTTGGAAACATTGACATATGCCGGACCCTTTTCCCCCAGGCCGGCGTTCGGAGTGCCCGTGAATACAAACGGGGGATACGCGGGTTCGGTGGACTGCAGGCCGTGGGGACCTTTGAAGGCGATCCCGCCGATATAACAGGTTTTCCTGTCCTGGTCGGCTATGTCTTTGGTCCTGCGGGAAAGGTCGGCCAGGCAGGAATCAATAAAGGCAATAATCTCCTCGGCCCGGTCTTGTTTGTGCAATACCTCCGCCATAAGCCTGAGCGAGGCATAGAAATCCGGGCGCCCATCCAGCAGATCGCCGTAGTTCAGGGTGACCACCGGAATTCCGGTTTTCCCCTGCAGTTTGGCGGCGTCCTGCCCCATTTCAGGGTAGGTTTTAAAAATAAGCTCCGGAGACGGCGAAAGCCCCAAAATGAGCTCCGGATTATCACGACCCATAAATTCGCCGAACACCGGAAGGTTCTTAAGCCGTGGGGTGGCAAGCGCATAGGGCCTGGCGTCTAAACTGTTAACACGTGTTTCCAGGCTGTCCACCCCGGCCAGCATGTCCGCGCACTGCAGGTATAGTGCGTATCGCAGGCACCCGGGTCCGGAACAGATGATGTGCCCGGGCGCCGCCGGCACCGAAACTGTTCTGCCCACCGCGTCGGAGAGCATTCTGCCTGCCCCCCCCGGGGCCGGGTCCTGTGCCCTTTGCCCGCAGGCAGCAAGCAAGAAAAATAATACCCCGATAAAAACGGGAGTGAAAAAAGCCGTTTTTCGCATAAAAACTCCTGCGTGATATTACGAATAATAAAATCGTGTTACTGAAGAGTAGAATATTTCCGCCGGGTTGTCAAGAAAAATTAATAATAATACATTGTAAGCGACTTTTTCATCTGATCCTGATTCAGCACGATATAGTTGGCATCAAATGAAGGCTCTCCTGACAATCCGCTGTCGGCGTTGGAAACGGCCATACCCTCGGCGGGCGGGGCGTTTTCCCTGAGGTCCAATCTGCCGTTATTGTTCTCGTCATGGAATACAAAAATATAATACATGCCTTTATGCAGGTCGGTAAAGGTGAACAGAGCCTTTTGATCCGTAATGTCCGTTCTTCTGCTGTGCAGCAGCTTTCCGTAAATCGTATAAAAGGCCTCCATGTCTTTTGCCTTGGGTTGTCCGTTTAATGTATAGATTTTATTGTTGTCGTCAAGCGTATAAAAACGCAGCACAAAACTTTGCTCCTCACCGGTGAGCGCCTT
>CAZWKE010000026.1:0-1408 GCA_964634205.1 uncultured Spirochaetaceae bacterium | reverse complement strand
TATAATTGCCGAACCCGGCAAAGCCCTGTTTAAGAAAAAGATAATGCTCATGCTGCGGATAATAATACGAGAAAATACCGAACTGATGTTCGTCGCTGTGCAGAAACACATCATCCGGTCCGACCTTGTCCTGAAGATAGGCCCGGATCTCGGCAAAGGGACCGTTACGCTGTACTGTTTTGATATCGATTATTTGGGGAATAAAAAGGCACAGCACCAGGGCCACCGCGCCGATTTTCAACACATTCTTCTTCAGCAGGAGAATGCCGTACACCCAGATGATGACATACAGCCCGATAATACTGGTAAGATAACGCGGCATTAGAATCGGTCTTATCAATAAAGATAGCATAAAAGCCCCCGCAAACGTACAGACAGCAACGATACCGCTTAAAAAAACAAGTTTCCCTCCTTTTTTACGCTGTTTAAACGCATTGATAAAACCCATTACCGCCAGGGCCGCGGAAACCAGGCAGGCCATATTGAGAAGAATCTGGTTTGCCGTAGAGCCGAACTCGTGTTGAAAGGGAATGAACAGCGTCCCCCACAGTATCCAGGGGGATGTGGGCGCCGGAATCCAGTATTCTTTGGCCACCTCGGAAACCTGATGTATGACCACCATTACCCAGGGAAGAAACAAAACCACAACAGCGGCGGAGAGGATGAAAAACCTTATTAGTTTTTTTCTGTCCTTAATTAAAAGCCATACAAGTACGGCCGCATACACCAGAAAACATGCCAGCATAAGATAGATATGTGTGTATAAACCCAACACTGTCACAACACCAAAAATAATCCAGTCCCCGCGCTTATTTTCGGTGACTGCCAAATAAGCATACAGCACGCAGGCCGTGGTAAAAAAGGCGGCCCATGTGTACATTCTGGCATTAAGGGCCTGTGACACAAAACCCGGGGTAATTAAAACAATAAAAGTAAACAACATACCTGCTTTTTTTCCCAGTATCCTTCTTACGGGACCGAATCCCAAGGCGGCGAGAGCCGCAACACCAAGCAGGGAAGCTGTTCTCAGTGAAAATGCGCTGTTCCCCAGAATAAGGGTGATTATCTTTGTAAGCAAAAAATAAAGCGGGGGATGGTTGTCTCCCGCCGAGATTCTTACAATATCAACAAAAGATTGACGCGCCAGGCAGCCGGTAAAGGTTTCATCATACCAGAGAGTATTATTGGTTATACCGATAAACAAAAGCGCCGTACCTGCAATAAAGATAGACAGCCAGATGATATGGTATTTATAGTCCTTGATTATCTGAGAAAGATTCATTGCCATCCTCCTTGTCCTGCATTATTGCTAATTATTTAGCATTTGTCAAGTGGCGGCTGCGGATTTTTTATTAGTGGTCCGAATCGTGGACCCGGGGCAAACGGCTGATCTTTTAAGCGGGACCAC
>CAZWKE010000025.1:39681-46964 GCA_964634205.1 uncultured Spirochaetaceae bacterium | reverse complement strand
TATGAAAAAAAATATGAAAAAGTCACTTTTCTTTGCATTGATTTTCAGTATAGTCGGATTTACCCAAATTGCCGCAGCAAAGGAGCCGCAAATGGACGAATATACGCTGGAGAACAAAACGTTGAAGATTTATTTTTTCGGCCACGCTTCCCTGATGCTTGATTACGACGGTACCATCATTCATGTTGATCCGGTGGCAGCCTATGCGGATTATGACCGCCAGCCCAAGGCGGACATAATCCTGGTAACACATCAGCATGGCGACCATCTGGATAAAAACTCGATCGCCAAAATCACAAAAAAATCCACCGTACTTATTCTCAACCCGGCCGGTTTTGCTATCGTTAAAAGCGGTATTGCCCTGGCAAACGGAAAATCCTGGCAGTCGGGCGATATCACGATTGAGGCCGTGCCGGCCTATAATACCACACCGGGCCGGGACAAGTATCATCCCAAAGGGCGGGACAACGGCTATATCCTTACCCTGGGCCGGACCAGGATCTATATCGCCGGAGATACGGAAAACATTCCGGAGATGGCGAATATAAAAAACATCACCATCGCCTTTCTGCCCATGAACCAGCCGTATACCATGACGCCGGAGCAGGTGGCTGCCGCCGCGAAGGTGATCAAGCCGAAAATCCTTTATCCCTATCACTATGGAAGCACGGATGTAAAACGCCTGAAAAAACTGATGGCGGGGATTAAGGATGTGGAACTGAAAATCCGGGATATGCAGTAGTGTCGGGGGGATAGAGCCGGTTTCCACCCTCCTCAGATCCGACCGTTGCGCTCGTTTTCCCTGGTTCCCCCGGCGGGCCGTTTGGCGCGCCGGAGTGTGATGACGGCCGTATCCCTTACTTCCTGTACCCGGCCGTTTGTCTCCGGGGAGTGTATGGGGGCGGTTTGTATCCGCTTTTAACAACGGTTTTACGGAGCCGAATCGGTTACTAATCCCCAAAGACTAATGAAAAGATTTGCTTTTTTCTCGATGATAATAATAATTAATATTATTAAGATTTTGTCCATATTTGACATATTTGAATAATGTAACAAGCCGTGAAAGGATTTAATATGAAACTTAATGAGTGGAAGATCCGCAACAAATTTTTTCTGCTGCTGGCTTTTTCGGTTATTCTGGCGGGAGCCCTGTTGTTCAGTGTAAATCTGTATAATCTTATTAAAAACGGAAACGATGAAATAACAAGTTTTAAAACGCATGAACTTGACTCGGTCAAGCAGAAACTAAAAAGCCTGGTGCAGCTGGTCGATAAGGTGGTGGAAGAGTACTATGCAAAGAGCGTGGCCGCTAGTTATAATAAAAAACAGATTGCCGATGCGCAGAAAGATGTTTTAGGCATAATTAAAAATTTACGGTACCAGGAAGGGGTGGGATATTTCTGGATAAATGATTCGGAGAAGCCGTTTCCGCGGATGATCATGCATCCCATACTCCCGGAGCTGGATAACAAGATAATGGATGATCCAAAATACAATACAGTAGGAAAAGAGAAAAAAAACCTGTTTGTGGCTTTTGTCGACACCGTAGAGGCCGGTAATGAGGGATATGTGCAGTATATGTGGCCCAAACCCACCAAAGAAGGAGTTACCAAGGACCAGCCCAAACTTTCATACGTCCTTTATTTTAAGCCGTGGGATTGGATTATCGGTACCGGTGTTTATATTGATGATATTGAAGCGGCAGTGGCTGCGAGAAACGCATCCATCAATGAAAATGTCACCAATGCGATAACGGTCGCTCTCATTATTCTGCTTCTGGTCCTTATCCTGGACCTGCTGATCGCAAATTTTATCGTAAAAAGCATTACCTCGCCGGTTTCACAAATTGTGGACATGTCGCAGGAAATTGCCCAAGGCAGGCTTCATGAGGATGCAAAAAATATGCTTCTTAATAAACACAGCCATGATGAGATTAAGAAGCTGCGTATTTCATTCTCCATCCTCACGAATAATCTCATTGAATCCATAAACAACATAAAGCGGATATCGGCGCAGAATGTCGAAGCCAGAGATACCTTGGGAGCCATTACCCGGGAATCAACCGCCGCCATGACGCAAATTTCAACCACAATCGGTATGGTGGCGGACCGCATGCGCATTCTGGATCAGCATATCATGGATTCTTCAAGCACCACGTCCCAGATTACGGAGAGTATATCCAAATTAAAGGATACCATCCAAGAGCAGACGTCCATGGTTACGGAGTCAGGCGCTTCAATAACCCAGATGCTTAGTTCACTGGAGAACATCAGCCGGGTTACCGATAAAAAAAAGCAGGCCACCGACCAGCTGGTGCTTAAAGCAAAACAAGGCGGTGAAAAACTGGAGCATACGGTAGATCTCATAACGGACATCACCAAAAGTATAGATAACATTAATGAAACGGTCAGTATTATCAGTAATATCGCCGGTCAAACCGATCTCTTGGCCATGAACGCGGCTATCGAGGCCGCTCATGCCGGAGAAGCGGGCAAGGGTTTCGCGGTGGTGGCTGAGGAAATAAGAAAACTGGCGGAGTCTTCCGGTCAAAACACTCAGGAGATCGCCGTTATTATTAAAAACACAATAGATAAAATCAAAATGGCCTCTGCCGCCAGCACCGACACCAAACAGGTGTTTGATGAAATCTATAGCGATATCGATACGGTTTCGGCGTCCCTGACCGAAATAAATACAAGCACGTACGAGCTTTTAAGCGGCGCAAAACAAATCAACCAGGCCATGGACGCGCTGCAAAAAATATCAGTTACCATTGGCGGCAGTTACGATGAAATGCAGGAAGGGGCTGAACAGGTATCAGCGATTATCAATGACGTCAAAGCCGCTTCAACCGAGGTGACCACAGCCATGGCGGAAACGAAAGCGGGAACCGCTGATATATTTAAGGCAATCGAATCCATAACCAGGCAGACCTCAAATATCAGTGAAATTGTGGACAACCTGAACAGCAGTGTTAACAAGTTTTCCATCGATGAAGACAAAGCATCATAATCGCGAGATTCCGCGACTTTTAATTTTTTTATTTTTTTTGCTTGACATTAATATCAATTTCCGTTTACAGTATGCTAATTTTTTAAGAAGGAGAATATTTAATGCATATGTTTCGTAAATGTGCAGCACTTACCTTTATTCCGGTTATTGACGGGCGAGGTGTGTCTGCGGGGGAACATAGGCGTTGAAAATATAGAGAGTCTATGCCGGCCGCAGACCATCATCGGGTTTGCGGCCTTTTTTTTGCTTTGGTGAAAAGCAAAGTATGTTGCGTAAATGGGCCGCCTGGGAAATGGGCGGCTTTTTTATGCATTGGATGTATGCACCGCGGCTTTTCATAGGAGCCGCGGGGATCAACAAGGGGAAAGCGTATGAAAAAGCGTGGTTCACGCGGGGACAGGAAAAAACGTCCCCTGCAGATTTTTCGCACACTTTATAAAGTGTTGGGAATGTACAAAAAAACATTTATTTTCTCGATTGTCGCACTTGGTATTTCCGTAGGGCTGACTACCGCCGGAAACTTCATTATCCGGGACGCCGTAGACCGGCTTATTTCCCATAGGGTAGGGGCAATGGCCATAATCGGATTTGCTCTCCTGTTTTTGGCCACCGCCCTGCTCCGGGGGGTAAGCGCGTTTTTTTCCGGCAAAGGATCGGCCAGAAGCTCGGAAAAAGTGGCCCTCTCTTTGCGCACCAGGCTGTTTATGCACTTTCAGCTGCTTCCCTTCGCCTACCACGACAGGATGCAGACCGGTGAGCTTGTGCAGCGGGCCACATCGGATGTGGACAGCGTTCGCAAATTCTATTCGGACCAGGTACCCGGGGTTATGCGTATTGTTTTTCTGTTCATCATCAACCTGGCGGCCATATTTACGCTGCATTGGCAGCTGGCACTGGGTTCCATTGTCGCGGTCCCCTTTATCCTGCTGCTGTCACTTTTCTTTTTTAAAAGGATTGTGAACGGGTTCGAGTCCTACCAGGAGCAGGAGGGCAGGCTGACCGCCTCTATCCAGGAAACGCTCACCGGGATCAGGGTGGTCAAGGCCTTCGCCAGGCAGGAATGGGAGGCCGGGCATTTTGATACATTCAACAGCGAACAGTGCAGACGGGGAAACTGGCTCACCTTTCTGCACGCGGCCTACTGGCCGTTGTCCATCCTGCTGTGCGGCAGTCAGTTCATTGCGATTGCCACCATCGGTGCCTATTTGACGCTGAAGGGCGACATCTCCTACGGGACATACATCGCTTTCACGGCCATGGTGGCGGCAATCATCTGGCCCCTGCAGGAACTGGGAAGGATGATCATCGAGCTTTCCAAAAGCTCGGTCTCGTTTTTCCGGATCAAGACAATCATGGACGCTGTCCCTGAAGACCTGGAGCAGGGGATCGAGCTGACGCATAAATTGCAGGGCAATATACGGTTTCAGAATGTCAATTTTTCCTATGACCGCGGGACACCGGTGCTGCGGAACATCAGCCTGGATGTGCGCGCCGGGGAGAAGATCGCCGTTCTGGGATTGACCGGTTCGGGAAAAACAACATTGGTAAACCTACTGCCCCGTTTTTATGATCCGGATGAAGGCAGGATTTTAATCGACAATTACGCGCTTACCTCGCTGACCAAGCGCTACCTGCGGAAGAATATCGGCATGGTGGAACAGGAACCGTTCTTGTTTACGGCAAGCATCAAGGAAAATCTGCTTTTCGGAACGGACAGGGAGGTTTCCCGGCAGGAGATGGAAAAGGCCGCCAAAATGGCCTGCATTCACAAGACCATCCTTTCCTTTCCCGAGGGGTATGACACCTTAATCGGAGAGAAGGGAGTGAGTTTGTCTGGTGGGCAACGGCAGCGAATCGCCATTGCCAGGACAATTCTCAAGGATCCCAAAATCCTTGTGCTGGACGACTCCACCTCGGCCATCGACGCGCGCACCGAGAAGAAGATCCAGGCTGCCCTGGACACGCTGATGCGGGGCAGGACCTCGTTTATTATCGCCCACAGGATAGAAACCCTGATGAAGGCGGACAAAATAATTGTGATGGACAAGGGCGCCATCGTGGAAACCGGGATTCATGAGGAACTGGTAAAGCGGCCCGGGATCTACAAAAAGATTTTCAACATTCAATCAGGTTATGGAAAGGAGAAAGAGTATGAAAGACAAATCGAAACAGTTTAAGACAAGTACGCTTTTTTTACGGATCATAAAGCTGTCCGGGAAAAACTGGCCGCTTATGGCGGGTTTCCTGCTGTGTATCGGGCTTTTTGCCGTGTTCCAGGCAACGGAGACCTATATACTGAAAGATGTAATCGATATTGGTATCGTGGGTAAGGATCTGGACGCGGTCTTCCATTACATGCTGATTTACTTTGGTATTATCTGCGGTAACGCGGTTTTTGTGTTCGGGTTCATTTTGTGTGCCGGGCTTTTGGGGGAACGGTCGCTGATGCGCCTGCGCCGGCAGATGTTCGATCACATCATGGGACTGTCGTTTTCCTATTTCGATAAAACCTCCAGCGGCTGGCTGCTGTCCCGCATGACCTCGGACGCCTCAAGAATAACCGAGCTTTTAACGTGGATGTTTCTTGACGGGGTCTGGGGCACTTTGAATGTGACCGCCGCCATGGTGTTTATGTTCATTATCAACTGGCGGCTGGCCCTGCTTGTGCTTATTATTCTTCCCCTGCTTGTGGTCAGCGCACTCAAGTTCAAGGGATTCATTATCAGGGAGTACCGAAGGGTGCGGGCGCTCAATTCGAAGCTGACCGGGAAGTTCAGTGAGACCATCTCCGGCGTCAGGGTGATCAAGTCCCTGGCCGTGGAAGAGAAGAACGCCGGGAACTTTGAGGAGACGGCCACCTCCATGTATACGGCCTCATATAAGGCGGGTTTTTTGTCGGCATTGTTTCTGCCCGCCGTGCAGCTGACAACGGCCCTGGGGGTGTGTATTGTACTCTGGGCCGGCGGATTTCAGTTTGAATCGGGAATTATCACCGTGGGCGGGATAAAGGCTTTTATCTCATATATTATTTTTATGCTCTGGCCCATTCAAGACATGGCCCGGGTGTATGCCAACATGCAGCGTTCCCTTGCCAGTGCGGAACGGGTGTTTACCCTGCTGGACAGCAAGGCTGAGATTGTGGACCGGAAAAAGGCCGTGCCGATCCGGGGGATCAAGGGCGGGATTGAGTTTAAAAACGTCAGTTTCGCCTACCGCAAGGACATAACGGTATTAAATAATATGAGTCTGACGGTGAAACCGGGGGAGATGATCGCGCTGGTGGGACCCACCGGAGGCGGGAAAACCACTATCACCAACCTGATCCCCCGGTTTTATGAACCGGTGAAGGGGAGGATCCTGATCGACGGGGTGGACTACTGTAGAATAACGCAGCGCTCGCTGCAGGATAAGATCGGCATCGTGCTGCAGGTCCCCCACCTGTTTTCCGGTACCATAATGGAAAACATCCGTTACGGCAAGCCCGGAGCACGCGAGTCCGAGGTGATTGCGGCCTCAAAGCAGGCCCATGCCCATGAGTTCATCGTAAAGACCGTGCAGGGGTATAACTCGGAGGTGGGCGAAGGGGGCGGCATGCTTTCGGTCGGACAGCGGCAGCTGGTCAGTATCGCCAGGACCATCCTGAATGATCCCGATGTGATCATCCTCGATGAGGCCACCAGCTCCATCGATACCCTGACCGAGCACCTGATCCAGCTGGGACTGGCCGCGCTGTTAAAGGGCCGGACCAGCTTTGTGGTGGCCCACCGCCTGTCCACCATCAGAAACGCGGACCGCATTCTGGTGATCGAGGATGGAGCAATCAAGGAAGCGGGGAGCCATGCGCAGCTGATGCGCCGGAAGGGCCATTATTACTCCCTGTATACCCACCAGTTTCAGGACGAGCTCTTGCGCGCGTAGCGGGAGATACGGATTGCGCCGCGGCCAAAAAGCAGGCGGCGCCGCGATTTAAAGCGGATGGAAATAAGGCCCCCGTTTACGGGGCCTTTTTTTATTTCATACAAAAGAAAGGTGCCGATGTGAATGCCGAAAATAATGAAGGGAAGACCGTATTAATGGCAGCGGCTGCGGACGGGGATGTTGAGATGGTGGAGTGGCTGTACAGGCAGGGCGCCAAAATTGATGTTCGCGATGCCGGGGGCTCTACCGCCCTGCACTATGCTTGCCAGATGAGTAATGGCGGGAATTTAAAAGCCGTTCAGTTTTTATAAGGGGCTTGACTTTTTTCATCGAACATGCTAAAAAATTAACAT
>CAZWKE010000025.1:2747-39581 GCA_964634205.1 uncultured Spirochaetaceae bacterium | reverse complement strand
CACGCCCATCTCGCCGGCCGAGTTATTGCAAAAAATAGAATGGCTTGCCTCTTCCAGCCCGTACGGAACCCCTTGTACGCGAATTATGGATGACAAGGTAATATATATCGATCCGGCAGCACTGACAATTACCGAGAACACGCCGAAAGCGGACCTGATTTTTATCACGCATTCGCACAGTGATCACTTTTCCGTGGGTAATATTCGCCAGTTGCGTAAGGAATCCACCCGGATAGTCACCACCATAGAATGTAAAGATATTTTGGAAACCCGCTTTCCGGATGAGCCGTGGAATATTAAAGCAATTGCGGCCGGAGAAAAACTAACTGTGGGGGGGATGGATATTGAGGCACTACAGGCCTATAATGACACGGATCAGCCTGCGCATGTGAAAGATGTGGGGGTGGGGTTTGTTATCAAGTATCGGGGTGTCAGGTTGTACATTTCCGGTGATACCAGTTTTATTCCGGAAATGAACGCCTTGGATAATATCGACATCGCGGTGTTTTATGTACGCAAACTTTTTAGTATGAGCGGTGAGGACGCTATTAAGGCCATTCGGACCTTTAAACCCGAGTATATCATTCCCGTACATTTTATAGATCAGGATCAGCCCGAGGTTGATTATTTAAAGACGAACTGTCCGGACGGTACAACGATCATGATGTTGAACCGGAATAATCCATAAGAAAGATGAAAGGAAGAGAGAGATGAAAAGACAGTATGTATGGATCGTGTTTATTATTCTTGTTTTCACACTGGGATTTACCGCATGCGCGGAAAAGCAGGGGCTTGTTCCTCTCCAGGTAAAGGCAACCTGGAAATTAAGCACGAAGGACCTGCAGTGGCAGGATGGAGAGGTGTTGACCGTTTTCCAAGGGAATGGAGGAAACGCCGACATTCAGATAGATCCCGCTTCCTTACGGCAGGTGATCGACGGTTTCGGCGGGGCGTTTAATGAAAAAGGCTGGGTCGCCCTGTCAGTGCTTACGGCCGCTCAACGAGATGCGGTGATAAAAGAGCTCTTTGATCCCAAAAACGGCGCCAGGTTTACTATCTGCCGTGTCCCCATCGGGGCCAGTGATTACGCGGTAAGCCGCTATACGCTTGATGAGGTTAAAAATGATTATGATATGAAACATTTCAGCATTGAGCGGGATAAAAAATACCTTATTCCCTATATCAAAGCTGCCATGAAATACAGGCCCGACTTACAGATCTGGGGTTCGGACTGGACTCCTCCCACCTGGATGAAGACCAATGGGGCGTTCGACGGCGGGAATATGAAGGATGATCCGAAAGTTTATGCCGCCTACGCCCTGTACCTGGCCCGCTTTGCCGAGGAATACCGCAATCTGGGTATCCATGTGTTTGCGGTTGCCCAGCAGAACGAACCATTAATAGAAACAAACTATCCCAGTTGTTTGTGGACCCCGCAGCAGTTTTTGGTATTCATCCGGGATTATATGGGGCCGCTGTTCAAAAAAAGGATCCCGGAGGTACAGGTTATGCTGGGGACTGTACAGGACGCGGATTACCGAAAATTTCCGCGGACCGTGCTGAGTGATAAGCGGGCCCTGCAGTATATTTCTATTGTGGGGTTCCAGTGGGACGGCCTGGCCCAGGTGGCCGAAGTGAAGAATGATTTTCCGGACCTGCGGCTGATGCAGACGGAGACCGAGTGCGGCAACTGGTTCTGGCGGCCGGACTTCAAGTTTGATCCGAATAAACCGCAGAATGACTGGGCCTACGGCAGTTATACCTGGAAAAAAATAAAAGAATTTTTTGATGCCGGAGTAGACTCATACATGCTTTGGAACATGATCCTTGATGAGGAAGGAAAAAGTATAGACGCCAAAAGACCCTGGCCGCAAAATGCCGCCGTGGTGGTAAACAAACATACCAAAAAAGTAATCTATACGCCCATGTTCTATGCGTTTAAGCATTTCAGCTTCTATGTGACGCCCGGCGCTCATTATGTGGATGTAACTCACGGGTACAAACAGGCGATCGCCTTCCTGAACCCGGACGGAAAACTTATTATCGAGCTTGAAAATTCAGGTACAAGCCCAAGTAAAAAAAGTATCAGTATCGGTGATTATTGGATTACGGTAACCTTACCTGCCGAATCCTGGAGCACGATTATTGTTCCTCCTTTACAATAGTTTCGTGCTGATCACAAACAGGCTAACCGCGGCGGTCATAAGGATGGCCGCCCCCAGCCTGCGAATAAAGGCATAACGGGGCATACGTTCCTCCAGTCCTTTGATCCCGAAGAGAAGCACCAGTTTTCCCAAAACCACCGAGATAAGCCCGCGGGTTGACTGCAGGATATTCCCGAACACCGGCCCCAGCACCAGAAAGGTTTGAAAAATAAGGTTTATGGCGATGTACCAGGTCAGGGCAAAGGGAAGCGCGTACAGCCAGGTTCCGGCTTTTTTACTACTGTCACGCAAAAAGGGAAGCATAAGGATACCGATGATTCCATTGCACATATACACGATACAGGTCCCGGTAAAGGCCGGACCGGCCACCTGTGCCTGATGTAAGTCTCTGACGATAACGGTAATACAGAGATCAGATGTCGAGTAACCGATGATGGCCAGCAGGCTGAAGGCCAGTCCCTTGGGTGAGATCTTATCTTTAGAAGAGTTTAATAACAGCACACCGCCCATACCGAGTACGATACCGATTACCTGCAGCAGTGAAATGCCGAGGTTCAGGATAATAAGACTGCCGAGTGAAATCAGGATCAGTTTCAGTGCCAGCAGGGAAGCAACCTGGGAAGGATTCGATTCCTTCAGCGCCATCATGAAAAATCCCTGCCCGGTCATGTAGGCCAGGCTGTTCAGTACAATCAGCAGCCAAAGGCGGTTCCAGGGAACAGGGGCGGCGGGAAAAAACAGAAACAGGAGTACGGTCGCCAGTATCCCCATCTGGACATGCGCAACCGCCAGGAGGGAAAGCCCCCCTTTTCCGGTTCGTGTATAAAAAAAACGCGAACCCAGGTAGGAACACGATTGAAAAAAGGCCATCCCCAGGCCCGTGATAATTCCTGAAAAAAGCATAACGGTTGTTATTCAAGCAGAAATAAAGGGGAGCTGTCAATATCTGGTTGTTTCATGGATGTATTTTATCCACTGGTTGAACAGTTCGGTCCTGTGCCCGCGCCAGGTGTTCAAAGGTTTTTCGATGTCCAGGTTCACCGGTGCGTCGACATCGGTTCTCCCCTTTTCCTTATCGCGTTTATATTCGTGTACCAGCCGTTCCGGTTCGTACTCCGGGTGCCCCAGGTGCATGAGAAAGCGCTGGTCCGTGCTTTCGAACATGGTATACCCCGCCTCCCCGGCATAGGCCAGCAGGTTAACCACTCCGTCGTCTTTGGCCTTCTCCATTACCGGATCCGAAATACCCGAATGCCTGCTCTGCGGACAGAAAAAAACATCATCCATATTCCCGGTGATGCGGTGGTGTCGGTTCAGGTTCGTGGTTTCGTATACCCCGAATATTTTTTTAGGAAACAGTTCCTTTTCGATGCCCAGGTATTTGGCCAGGGCCAGGCCTCCCCAGCAGATACCCAGGGTGGAAGCGATATTATGATGCGCATACTTAAGGATGCGGAGTATCTCGTCCCAGTACGTAACCTGTTCAAAGGGAATTTCCTCAACCGGTGCGCCGGTCAACAGCAGCCCGTCAAGGTACTCTTTTTTTATGGCCTGTTCAAAACTGATATACACCGAGGCCAGGTGCTGCTGATTGCTGCTTGAATAGGTATGGGTTTCCAAGCGGATCCAGACCGGTTCGATCTGGATAACCGACTGCCCCAGGGGATTGAGCAGGCTGTACTCGTAACTTTCCGCCTGGGGCATGATGTTCAACATGCCGATCCGTAAAGCGCGGATGTCCTCCTTTAAGGCCTGATCGTGGCTGATGCACTGAATGTTGGCGCTTTCCAGTTCGTTTTTAATATGATAATCCTTGGGCACTACTACCATGCGGTTCTCCTTATGTCCCGGTTCAGGTTTCCCGATTTAAATCCTGCCAGATCAACACAAACCCAGGAAAATCCCAGGTCTTTTATATATCGGAAGATTTTTTTTCTTGTATCGTCTTTTGTCAACCGCGTGATTTCATTCTCCGGAACCTCTATCCTGGCAAGTCCGCCGTGGTGCCGGACCCGTACGGTGATAAAACCCAAACCTTTGAGAAGGTTTTCAGCCTTCTCAATCTGCCGTAATTTTTCGGTGGTGATCTCCTGACCGTAGGGGATTCTGCTTGCCAGGCACGGACCGGCGGGTCTGTCCCAGTCGGCAAGACCCAGTTCCCTGGAGTATAACCGAATTTCATCCTTGGTAATCCCGGCCGCGGCCAGCGGGCTTTTCACCATATTTTCTTTGCAGGCCTGTAATCCCGGACGGTAATCGCTGAGGTCATCGTCATTCGATCCGTCAAACAATGTCTGTATTCCCCGGGTTTTGGCATAGGCGGTGATGGCCCTGAATAAAGCGGTTTTACAGAGATAGCAGCGTGTGGGTGGGTTGGCCAGGTACTCCCGGTTATTAAACTCATCGGTCGGCAGAAGCACATGTGTAATGCCGTGCTTCCGGGTAAATGCCCGGGCAAACTCAAGTTCCTCCTGCGGCAGGGTCGGGGAGATCCCCGTACAGGCCACAACACGGTCTTTGCCCAGAGTATCTTTGCACACCTTCAACAGCAGGGTTGAATCAACCCCTCCGGAAAAAGCCACGGCAACCTGTGCAAAGCCTGCGATATAATCCTTCAAATGTGTCAGCTTGTCGGTTTTCATTCACCTTTCTCCTGAAATCGGATAATGCCGTACATGTACCCCGGCGCAAATCTGCCCGTCAATGGCAATCTCGGTTTCATCAATCTTCAGGACACAAGCCGGACGCATCTGCCGCACCTTGATCACCTTTCCGGGAAAAATCCCAAAGGACATCAGTTTACGGTAATCACTGGTTTGTTTCAAGGTAATGTATTTGATTTTGACGGTCTCTCCCGCCTTTGCCTTGGTAAGCGGATAAATAATCTGCTCCACCTCTTTTGTTTGTTTTTTACAGCAGTTGCCCCGTGGGATCGGTTTACCGTGGGGGCATTCCGGGGGATGCCCGAGCAAAGTGCAGATGGCGTCGGTAACCTCGGGATTAAGGATATGCTCGAAAGTACAGGCATTGGATTCCATAGACTCTTCGTTCAGTTCAAGCACATCATGGAACAGCCGCTCGGCCAGCCGGTGTGCCCGGATGATTTTGGCCGCGCGTTTTGCCCCTTCCCTGGTAAAATGTATTTCCTGCGATTTTTCCTGCAGCAATCCTTCGGCGATCATCTCGGTAATTATACTATTAAAATCCGAAAGCTGCATCTGCCGGGCAAGCCGCTGCCGTGATGAATGGTTTTTTTCGTTTAATACCCAGACCATCTCTAGAATTTCTTCTTTGCTCTCTTGCCCAGCCATTGGAAGGCCCTCCCGATCTTTCTGAATTTTTCCCTGATTTTCTCATCATTTATTGTCTGGTATCCGCAATGCGGACAGCGCAGCAGGTTGCATTGTTTGTAAAAGGGACAACCGTTCGTACAGTTCTGCCCGCAGGGCTCGAATTTATACCCGCATAATGCGCAGGTTACTGTTTTTTCTTTTTCTGTTTTCATAGGCTCACCTGTAATGTTCGAAGCAGGAGATTAAACAGCCCGCCGAATAAGAACGCAAAACTGAAGATAAAGGCGTTGATCAGGAGTGCGACCTTCATTCCCCGTTCCTTGATCATAATAAAAAAATTTGCAATGCAGGGCACAAACAGGGTAATGGTGACGATGGCTACCAACGATTGAATATGACTGAGGTTCTGGCCCTTGGCCAGAAGGACGGCCGCGTAATCACGCCGTAGAAATCCCATAATAAACGCGCCCGTGGTCTGTTTGGGCAGCTGCAGCAGGTTTTGGAACAAAGGAGCAGCCAGTTCCTCTATCCGCAGGAGCAGACCGGTTTTGACCAGGATAAACAAGATTACCGTTCCCAGTACAAACAGGGGCACAGCCTCCTTTAAATACCATTTCAACCGGGCAGCGGTTTTAATTATGATATTTGTCAGCCTGGGAATTCGCAGCGGCGGAATTTCCAGGATAAAATTCGAGGAGTCTCCCGGGATAAATTTTGATGAGAAAAATCCCACAACAAAGATAATCAGGCTGACGGTAAACAGCCAGATTATCGTGGCGGTGGGGGATATGGCGGCAGTGGTACCGAAGATCACTCCCAGCTGCGCGGAACAGGGAACGGCCAGGGCAAGCAGCAGGGTTACGATGATTTTTTCTTTTTTAGTCGGCAGTACCCTGGCCGTAACCGTGGCCATGGTATCGCAGCCCAGGCCCAGGATCATGGGGAGGATGGCCTTGCCGTTTAATCCCATGATTTTGAACACCCGGTTCAGCATCACGGCCAACCGCGGCAGGTACCCCGAATCTTCAAGGATACCGAAGATAATAAAGAAAAACCCGATGATGGGCAGGACGATGGCAATCGAGTAGGTTAAAGCCATGGTGATGATGCCGTACTGCCCCACGAACAGTTCCCTGATCAGCGGCGCCGGGACAAAATGAAACAACCACTCCGCGCCTTTATTTATATATTGTCCGAATACAATGTTTTCCAGAAAATCAACACTGATTCCGGCCCCCAGTTCCCCGACTATTTTATACATCACATAAATAACCAGGGCGGCAAAGGGGATACCGGCGACCGGGTGCATGGTAAGGGCACCCAGTATCGTGGTAAAGTTCTTCGCTGTTTTTGCCTTTTGTGTTGTTATTGTGGTAAAAATATCTTCAATAACTTTATGACGCTGTTTTTGGATGATATACGCCAGGGGTTGGGAGTAGCCGGCCTGAACAGTCTTACAGATTTCAAGGATTGGTTCGGTCTTCTCCGGAGGAAAAAGTTCGGGAAAAAGTGAAAATATTGTGGTCTGGCCGGTAAGCAAAGCCAGGGCCACTGAACGCGTTGACAACCGCAGCGGCGGTAAAAACGCTGTCAGCGTGCTTACGGCTTGTTCAATCTTCTGCGGATAGGTAATCGTAAGATTGGAATAAAGGATTTCATCGGTTTTTTTTATCAACTCCCGGATTCCTGACTTTTGCGTGGCTACGGTTTTGACCACATTCACCCCCAGCGTCCGCTGTAATTCCTGGGTATCGATGCGGATCCCCCGGTTGTGCGCCTCGTCCATCATGTTTAAGTCCAGGACAAAGGGAAGCCCGGCCTCGGCCAGATACAAAGAGATTGCCAGGGCACGCCGCAGATTTTTGGCGTCCGCAACCTGGATGATATTTTTGACGGTGCGGGTAAAGAAGAAATTCCCCGCCACCTCCTCATCTTCAGACTGAGTATCAAGACTGTCCAGACCCGGAAGATCGATTATTATGGAATTGCTGTCATAGGCATTTTGCCCCCGGGAAATCTCCACCGTGGTTCCCGGGTAGTTGGAAACGGTGACGTATTTCCCGGTTAACAGACTGAAAATGACGCTTTTTCCCACATTGGGATTTCCGATCAGAGCGATAGCGTGTTTTTGTGTATCCTTGATCGTAATCTTTTTTTCATAGGTACCATGATGGTTCATAGTCCATTCCTTTACGGTCCCGTAAACATCAAAGGCCGCCGCCCGCCTGTAGACGGTACGACGGCGGCTCCGCAAAACGGATGTCAGGCGTGTTTTAGTGCCTGCTCAATATCCGCGATAATATCTTCTATGCTCTCGATACCGATAGAAAGCCTGATAAGCTCAGGGGTAATTCCCCCCTCAAGCTGTTGTTTTTCCGAAAGCTGGGAGTGGGTGGTACTGGCCGGATGGATAGCCAGGGTTTTGGCATCCCCCACGTTGGCCAGGTGCGAGATCAGTTTGACGTTATTGATAAACTTCTCGCCCGCGGCTTTTCCGCCCTTGATTCCGAATACCACCATACCGCCGAAGCCTTTGGAAAGGTATTTGCTTGCCACCGGGTAAGACGGATCTTTTTCCAGCCCGGGGTAACGTACCCAGTCGACCTTGTAATGCGCTTCCAGATATTTTGCCACCTTCAGCGCGTTCCGGCTGTGGCGTTCCATGCGCAGGTGCAGTGTTTCTATACCCTGTAAGAACAGCCAGGCATTGTCCGGAGATATACAGGCCCCCAGGTTCCGGAGCGGGACCAGCCTCATGCGCAGGGCATAGGCAACGGGATTCAGGTCTCCCAGGTCGTGCGCCCAGCGGATGTCGTGATAACTTGCGTCCGGTTCATTATACAGCGGAAATTTATCATTGTCCTTCCAGGGGAACCTTCCCGAATCTATAACCACGCCGCCGATACCCGCACCGTGTCCCCCCAGCCATTTGGTCAGAGAGTGCACGACGATGTCCGCGCCGTGTTCAAGCGGACGCAGTAAGTAGGGCGTCGTAAAGGTTGAATCGATGATCAGCGGGATGTGGTGTTTGTGCGCGATGTCCGCGACCGCGCGGATATCGGTAAAATCCAGCGCCGGGTTGCCGATGCTTTCGATATACACCGCTTTTGTCTTTTCGGTGATCGCCGCCTCGAAATTCTCGGGATCATGCGGTTTCACCAAATTGACCTTTATGCCGAACTGGGGCAGGATATCATTGAACATGGTGTATGTGCCGCCGTACAGGTTGTTGGCCGAAACGATTTCGTCCCCGTGACGGCACAGGTTGACAATCGAATAGAATATGGCCGCGGTGCCGGAGGCCACGGCCAGTGCCGCCGCGCCGTTTTCCAACAGGGCCATGCGCTTTTCCAATACATCCTGTGTGGGATTCATAATCCGTGTATAGATGTTCCCCAGTTCTTTCAGGCCGAACAGATTGGCCGCGTGCTCCGTATTGTTGAATACATAAGAGCTTGTTCTGTACAGTGGAACGGCCCTGCTTAAGGATGCCGCGTCCGGTGTGTGCCCTCCGTGCAGGGCCAGTGTTTCCAATTGTAAATTGTTCCTCATTATATCTCCTTTTTCAGTTTGTTTATTTTACTTCCGCCGTCCAGACGGACAGGTATCGTTCTCCCGTATCGGGCAGGATTGCCACGATCAGCTTATCCTGGTTTTCTTTTCTGCTGCCGATTTTCAAGGCCGCGAACACCGCGGCGCCGCTGGAAATACCGGCCATAATGCCTTCTTCGCTTGCCAGGCGCTTCGCGGTTTCAATGGCCGCGCCACTCTCAACCTTTACTACCTCATCAATCAGGTCGGTTTGTAGAACGTCCGGGACAAAGCCGGCACCGATGCCCTGTATTTTGTGCGGTCCGGGACTGCCGCCGGACAGGATGGGAGATTCGAGCGGTTCTATCCCGATTATTTTGATGTTGGGGTTTCGCTCTTTTAAAACCGTTCCCACGCCGGTAATGGTTCCTCCCGTACCGATACCGGCGATGAAGATATCGATTTTCCCGTCCGTGTCCCGCCAGATCTCCTCGGCCGTTGTCTCCGTATGTATCTGAGGATTAGCCGGATTCTGAAACTGCTGTGGGACAAACGAGTCCCTGATTTCGCTCGCCAGTTCCTCGGCTTTCTGTACCGCGCCCTTCATCCCCGCCTCGGCCGGAGTAAGTACCAGCTCCGCACCCAGCAGGGTCAGCAGTTTTCGCCGTTCGATGGACATGCTTTCGGGCATGGTGAGAATAAGCCGGTATCCGCGTTGGGCGCTGACAAAGGCCAGGGCGATGCCGGTATTTCCGCTTGTCGGTTCGATGATGGTGGTATTTTTATTGATCAGCCCTTTTTTCTCGGCGTCCCTGATCATGGATACGCCGATCCGGTCTTTCACACTTCCGCAGGGATTGAAGGATTCAAGTTTGCCGACGATTGTCGCCTTTGCTTCCTTGCAGACTTTTTTTAGTTTTACCAATGGGGTATTCCCGATCAGTTCAGTAATGTTTTCCGCAATTTTCATGGTAATTGCCTCCTTAAATCTGATAGGCAAAGTCCGAATCTTCCGATTTTGCCTGTTTTTCTTTTACCAGGTCCGCGATGGTAATTGAATGAAAAAAATCCGTCAGTGTTTGCGCCAATTTTTCCCACAAAAATTTCGCGGCGCATAACGGTGAACGCTTACAGATCTCCGGATGAGCCAGGCACTCAACCGGTTCCATTTCTCCTTCCAGCACGTCGACAACATCCGCGACGGTAATCTGCTCCGGGGATTTCAACAATCGGTATCCCCCTCGCGCACCGCGGCTTGAAACAACCAGCCCCGCCCTTTTTAACGGAATAATGATCATGCTCAGGTATTTCATGGAAATATCCTGACGCATGGCGATCTGCGTCAGGTTTATGGTCCTGCCGTTATCCATGGCAAGCTCGATAATAAGCCTGATGCCGTATCGCGTTCTTTTTGACAATTTCATTCTCCGCTCCTTTTCAATTGCAACTAAATCAATGGTAATACAGGTAATTATACAAAGATATGATGCCCCTGTCAAGTTTTCCCGATAAATACTGAAAATATAATTAGTAATTCATGAAAAACTTTTCTTAAAATCCCCACTTTTGTTTACTTTAACGGTTTACTTTTTCAAGAAAAGCCTGTAGCATTTTATGCTATAAAAGGGGGAGGAGGGGAGTTATGTTTAATTTAATAATCAAGCGGGATGGCAACAAAGTAGCCTTTATTTCTGAAAAGATATCCAGCGCCATCCAGAAGGCCGGTGAGGCCACCGGTGAGTTCGGGAAGGATGTGGCCAAGCGGCTGACCATGCGGGTCTTGAACCTGGCCCACGAGCTTATTCTCCACCGCCTGCCGACCGTAGAAGAAGTCCAGGACATCGTAGAAGAAGTTCTCATCTCCTCGCAGTACATAAAAACCGCCAAGGCCTATATTATCTATCGCGATCAGCACGCCAAGATCCGCGAGATTGTTTCCAATGCGGACGTGGACCTGATCGATACCTACCTGGAACAACTTGACTGGCAGGTGAATGAAAACAGCAATATGGCCTATTCCCTCCAGGGATTGAATAATTATATTTCATCCGAGATCAGTAAAATATACTGGCTCAATAAGATCTATCCGCCGGAAATCAGGCAGGCCCATAACGGCGGTGATTTCCATATCCATGACCTGGGAATCATTTCAGTGTATTGTGTAGGGTGGGACCTGCAGGACCTGCTGCTGCAGGGGTTCAAGGGCGCTTCCGGTAAGATCGAGAGTAAACCGGCCGGTCATTTCAGAAGCGCGCTTGGGCAGATCGTTAATTTTTTCTATACCCTGCAGGGTGAAGCTGCCGGCGCCCAGGCCTTTTCCAATTTTGATACCCTGCTTGCGCCCTTTATCCGCTATGACGGCCTGGGACCCAAAGAGGTAAAGCAGGCCCTGCAGGAGTTCGTTTTTAATATCAATGTACCAACCCGGGTCGGGTTCCAGACACCGTTTACCAATATCACACTGGACCTCAAGGTGCCGGAAACGTTTAAAGACAAACCGGTAATCATCGGCGGTGAATATAAGGAAGAGACCTACTCGGCGTTTCAGGAAGAAATGAACATCTTAAACCAGGCGTTTCTGGAGGTTATGGGAGAGGGTGACGCAAAGGGGCGCGTGTTTACCTTTCCGATTCCCACCTATAATATTGTAAAGGATTTCGACTGGGAGGATCCCCAGCTGGATCGCTTGTGGAACACAACCGCGAAATACGGCATTCCCTATTTTTCCAATTTTGTGAACTCCGATATGTCCCCCGAAGACACACGTTCCATGTGCTGCCGTCTGCGCCTGGATATGCGTAAGCTGGACAAGCGCGGGGGCGGGCTGTTCGGCGCCAATCCGCTGACCGGTTCCATCGGTGTGGTGACGATCAATCTGCCCCGCCTGGGATATCTTTCCAAGGATGAGGACGAGTTTATCTCGCGCCTTGATAAATTAATGATACTGGCCAGAAAAAGTCTGGAGATAAAACGAAAAATTCTGGAAAAACTTACCGACAAAAACCTGTATCCCTACACCAAATTTTATCTGCGGAACGTAAAAAAACGCTTCGGGGAATACTGGAAAAACCATTTCTCCACTGTCGGCCTGTTGGGTATGAACGAAGCCTGTCTTAATCTTCTGGGAACCTCGATTGCCGAAGAACCCGGAATGCAGTTTGCCTCCAGGGTGCTGCAGTTTATGCGCGACCGTTTGCTCGAGTTTCAGGAGGAAAGCGGCGACAATTATAATCTGGAAGCCACCCCCGCCGAGGGAACCTCCTATAGGCTGGCCAAGCTTGACCGGGAACGCTATAAGAATATTGTTTGTGCCAATCAGGAGGGCCTGCGGCGCGGCGGGAAGCCGTTTTATACCAATTCCTCGCAGCTGCCGGTTAACTATACCGATGACATCTTTGAGGCGTTGGACCTGCAGGATGAGCTGCAGACCAAGTATACGGGCGGTACCGTACTGCACCTCTTTATCGGGGAGGAGATCAAGCACGGAGAAAGTACCAAGCGCCTGGTAAAAAAGATCTGTGAGAATTACCACCTGCCCTACTTTACCATCTCTCCGACCTTCAGCATCTGCGGGTCTCACGGCTACATTGCCGGAAAACACCTTGAGTGTCCCAAATGTAATGAGAAAACCGAGGTCTATTCACGGATTGTCGGTTATTTACGCCCCATTCACCAATGGAATGAAGGCAAGGCGGAGGAGTTTAAACTCCGCAAGACCTATAAATTAAAGGCATTGTAATGCTTATCGGGGCACTGCAAAGGTTTTCACTTATTGATTATCCCGGGAGAATCAGTTGTATCGTGTTCACCCAGGGGTGCAATTTCCGCTGTCCGTTTTGCCATAACCCGGAGTTGGTGAATCCCGATCTGTTTACCCCCACCCTGATGCCGGGCATCCTCTTCGATTTTTTGGAAAAGCGGGTAAGGAAACTGGACGCGGTGGTGATCACCGGCGGGGAGCCTACCATTCACGCCGATCTCGCAGAGATTATTCAGGAGATTAAACACCTGGGGTTTCTGGTAAAACTTGATACCAATGGATCCCACCCTGAAATCTTGGAATCACTGATAGAACGGCGTCTTGTGGATTATATTGCCATGGATATAAAGGCCCCCCTGCGGTTGTACGACAGGGCATGCGGTGTTCCCATGCAGGAAAGACTGCGGCAGGCAATTCGGCAAAGCATCCGGTTGATTATCGATTCCGGGATCAGGCATGAGTTCCGCACAACGATCGTGCGCGATCTTTTACACAAAGCTCACATCCTGGAGATAGCATCCCTGGTGCGCGGCGCGAACAGCTATGTATTACAAAATTTCGTCCCCTCAAAAACACTGGACCGAAGTTTTCTGGATTATTCCCCTTTTGAGCAGAATGACCTTGATGAACTTATGGGCAGGATGAAAGAACTACAGGTTTCGTGTACGGTACGTTAAAACATTTTTAACGGGTTGCAGCCCGCGTTTGATAAAATCTCTCTCTTAATGGAATTCGTATTTTTTTCTCTCAAATAAAGAGATACAAATTTTTACCACATCCGGGTCGTATTTGGTCCCCTGGTAAGTGGTAATCTCTTCCAGCGCCTTGTCCAGCCCCAGGGAAGCACGATAAGGCCGGTGGGAGGCCATGGCTTCCACTACATCGGCGACCGCAAGGATCCTTGCCTCAAGGGTTATCTCGTCGCCTTTTATGCCGCGGGGGTAGCCGGACCCGTCGATCCGTTCATGATGCTGGCGTACGATCTCCGCAATAGGCCAGGGAAAATCGATATTTTTCAGGATATCATAACCGGTGTCCGGATGTTTTTTTATCAGGTTGAACTCAATCTCGTTTAACGTCCCCGGTTTACTTAAGATTTCGGAAGGCACGGCGATTTTACCGATATCGTGGATTACTCCGGCCAGGCGTATGCCGTCAATCTTGTCCGGCGGGAGCCTCATCTCTTTTGCTATGGTGCGGGCCAGGTCCGCTACCCGACGCTGATGACCGGCGGTATAGGGGTCGCGTTTTTCAACGGTAAAGGCCATGGCCTGGATAATACCGCCCATGGCTTTGCGCAGCTTTTCAAGGCTTTCGATGGTCTTTTCTTCGGCCTCCAAACGCTTGGTGATGTCTCTGATAACCACCACGGAGCCGGTGACGTCGGTATCATTATCCACCAGGTTCGTGAGTACCGTATCAACCGGAATAATAGTATTGTCTTTGGAAATAAGCAGCTGATTGGAGCGGGAGATAAACATATCCTGGCGTAACAGGTCGGAGATCATCTCATCGGTGTTCCCGATATTCTTGTCGTCAATAACTTTATAGATCTCAAACAGGTCCTTGCCTAATGCGTCACTGTTGTTCCACCCGGTCAGCATTTCGGCGATCGGGTTGATAAAGGTTATCTTTCCGTTTTTATCGGTGACGATGACCGCGTCACTGATGCTTTTCAGGATGGTGGTCAGCCATCGCTCCCGTTCTACCAGTTTCCTCTCCATTTTAAATTTGTAAAGCGCCAACTGGATAGTGCTGTGCAGTTCCGCGTCTTCAAAAGGTTTTATAATATACCCGAAAGGCTCGGTCAGTTTGGCATTATGAAGTGTTTTCTCATCCGCATAAGCGGTCAGGAATACCACCGGAATATGGAAGTTTTCTCTGATATGCCGGGCAACTTCTATACCGTTCATATTGCCCTTCAACATGATGTCCATCAGCACCAGGTCCGGATGATGCTTTCCCGCTTTTTTAATGGCATCGTTTCCTGTGTAAACAATGTCGACAACCGCATATCCGAAGGTTTTCAGGCTTTCTTTAATATCTTTGGCGATTATATGTTCATCTTCAACGATTAATATTTTTTTCTGACTCATCGAACGACTACCTTCCTTCGGTATTCTTAAGACCTAAACCTGATCCGAAACCCTACTCCTTTTTTTCCTGATTTTTCTATACTCCCTTCAAGTTGTTCAACAAGGGTAACCACCAACTGTAAACCGAATGTGTCGGTTTTATGAAAATCAAATCCCGCAGGGAAACCGATTCCACTGTCTCTTATATCCAGTATATAAATTATTTTGGAATCTTCCAAATGATTTTTTTGTACCTTGAGTGAAATCTTTATGGTACCGCCGGCGGTTCCGGGAAAAGCATACTTCAGCGCGTTCATGACCAGTTCGTTTATTATCAGGCCGCAGGGGACGGCAAGAGAGATCCCCAGATGGATATCCTTAACCTCTGTTTTTACGGTGATGCTGTTGGAATCTATTTTCAGTACCGATAGCAGGTGTCTTACCAGGTTCTGAATGTACTCCTTAAATGAAATTTTGGCCAGGTTCTTGGACAGGTAAAGCCTGTTGTGGACCAGGGCAATGGTATAAATGCGGTTTTGGATCGATTTAAAAAGATCGATATATTTATCTTCGCGTAAATGACGCAGTTTGAAGTTTATCAGACTGATAATGAGCTGCAGATTGTTTTTTACGCGATGGTGGATCTCTTTTAAAAGATATTCCTTTTCCTCCAGCGAGGCCCTGATCTTGTCGGCCTGTTTTTTCCGTTCGGTAATATCGGCTGAACACAGGAGCAGGCCGGTGATCTCTTCTTTTTCATCGGTGGTATAGTCACGGAAGCTTTGGATGGTAATGGGCCGGTGATTTTTGGTAATATGCTGCTGTTCCAGAACCTCGAGCGGTTTTTGCTGTTTTTGCTCTTTGAATATGGCGGTAAACTTATGCTTTTCTTTTTCACGTTCCTTCTCCGGTATTACCAGGTTGAATAAATTTTCTCCTAAAATTTCCTTATAAGAATATTCATACATTTCACAATAGGCTTGATTGACGGCCAGATAGTTTCCCTGCCTGTCCAGAAGCGCGATTCCCAAGGGGTTAAGCATAAAAAGCTGGCGGTAATCGTGTTTGAATTTGTTGGCTTTCCTTAAATTTTCCAGGGCCGAAGCCTTGGCCTGCTCTTTTTCCTTACGCAGGATATCAATACGATAGGCAAGGCCGAAGGCAAGCAGCAGCGCTTCCAGGATGGACCCGATAATAATACTTTCGTCCGTAAGAATAAAACTGGGAAGCACGGCAAAGTTCCGCAGTATGTAACAAACCGCGCCGGATGCCAGTACCGACCAGGCCGACAGGTAAAAAAAGGCCGGGCGATATCTCTTTTTCAGGCAGAGAATAACCGCGATCAGTATGGTCCCGATAATCAGAAGGATGCCGAGACTGCCGATTATCATAATAATATTGAAGGGCAAAACGATGGGGGTGAGGATAAGTGCAATCCCGAAATACATTCCACCGCGTAATACTTTGTCCCAATGGGGGATGTTTTTACTACTCAGCAGATAATGCCTGCCGAATTGAATGGCCCAGATAATGATTGATCCTACCGCCAAAGTCTCCAGCGGGTCCTGGAGCCACGCCGGCAGGTGGAAAAAATATTCCTGCAGCACATTCGCCGAGAACAGATGATAAAATCCTATGCTGAAAATGTATAATACATAATAGAGGTAACTGATGTCCCGCAGCATTAAAAAAACAAACAGGTTGTAGAGTATCATCGCGGCGATAATGCCGAGGTATATCCCGTAAAATATCTGTTTGGTCTGGTTTGATAAAAAATATCGCTCCAGGCTCCACAGTGTAACCTGTAAGATCATTGGATCCTGGTTTTCAAAGCGCAGGTAGTATGTTTGTGTGCTGCCCGCAGGAACGATAATTTTAAAGAGGACATTACCGTATTTTAAAAAGCCGTCGGGATTTTCAACCTCTTGCCCGGCTTGTTTTACCGTATACTCCCCGTTCTCTGAGGGGACATAGAGCTGTATCGTATCCATATCCAGGACTTCAAGCAGACATTCATAATTCCGGGGATGATTATTCGTAATGGTTATATAGATCCAGTAGGCGGAAGAAGTGTAACCGAAGCTGGGAACCATCTGCCGGTTTTGTACAAATTGTCCGTTCTCCCTGGCATCTATGACGTCGGACAAATCCATACGTCCCCCCTTGTCTTCCAGTATCATTAATCCCGGGCCCAAATGGATGTTTTCAAAGTTTTTATCCAGGTTGATAACGTCCTCCGCCCAAACTGTCCGGACAAAAATAATTTGCAGTAGGAAAAGGAAAAATATAAGGAAACAGCGATTTCTTTTCCTTGCAGGCAAGGGGAAACTCCTTTTTAAGTGGTATTGCTTACCTTAGAGTATGATGCAAATTGCTGCATTTTGCAAAACAATCTTTTCCTATATAATGGCGGTATGAAAGATAAGCAACGGATGTTTGAGCTGCGCTTTTTGGTGCGGGACTACGAATGTGATCTGCAGGGTATCGTTAATAATGCGGAGTACCTGCATTATCTGGAACATACCAGGCATGAGTTTTTAAAGTCTCTGGGTCTTGATTTTCATGAGCTTCATGAAAAGGGTCTTGATGCCGTGGTAATACGGTTGGAAATAGATTACCGCTTTCCTTTAAAGAGCGGGGATCGTTTCGTGGTGAGATTGTCCCTGAAAAAAAGGGGGCGGCTGCGCTATATTTTTTTTCAGCACATTTTTTCATTGCCTGATCACCGGCCTATCCTGGACGCCGAGGTTACCTGTGCGTGTCTTTTCAAAGGGAAACCGGTGGCGTCTGAGGAAATAGACAGGGCTGCCGCGATGTACCTGGACTAGGCTTTTATTTTTTCCAATGCTCCGATGCGTTCCGCAAGGGTAGGGTGTGAGTAATAATAGAAACTGTAAAGGGGATGAGGGGTAAGATTGGAAAGGTTGTCTTTGGAGAGGCCGATTAATGCGTTTTTTAGGAAAAAAGCGCCTTTTTTCACCTGTTCGGCCGCGAAACGGTCCGCCTGATACTCATACCTGCGGGAGAGCAGGGAAAAAAACGGGGTAAACATAAAAGTAAAGGCCCCGGAACACAGCCCAAGCAGAACCAGTATAGCGTGGAAACTTATCCGTGAAAATCCGAAGGCGGTGTAGAGCGGCATATAATATAATAGTAAATTTATAATAAAAAAACCGGCCAGCACTCCCGCAAGTGAGATGATGAGCATTTTAACGACATGTTTTTTCTTTTGATGCCCGATTTCGTGGGCCAGCACCGTGGTAATCTCATCCTCACCGAGTTTGTTCATTAGGGTATCAAAGAGGACGATGCGTTTGGTTTTCCCAATTCCGGTAAAATAGGCATTGCTGTGTGTCGAGCGCTTGCTTCCGTCCATAGTAAAAATCCCTCCGGATGTGTATTTAACGTGTTTTAACAGATTCTCGATTTTCTGCTTTAACGCACCCTCTTCAAGCGGTGCGAATTTATTGAACAGCGGCGCGATCACTGTGGGATAAATAATGGTGATAAATAACTGAAAAAGTGTATAAAATCCAAAAGCCAGAATCCACCACCAGCTTCCGGCCACTCCAAGCAGCCATAAAAGAACATAATACAAAGGCGCGGTGATAATCATACCGATGATAAGTGCTTTCAGTCTGTCCAGAAAAAAGAGGAGTAATGTCATTTTATTGAAACCGAACCGGGCTTCTATAACAAACTGAGAATAGAGTGAAAAGGGAAGTGAGAAAATTCCGAATACCAGGCCGATACTTAAAAAGAAAAGCAGGCCCTGCAGGTATTCCCCCAGATTAAGGGAATATAAAAAATTATCTACAATGCCGAAAAAACCGCTTATAATGAGTACGATCAAAAAAACTGCGCCGAAGGCATCACTGAGGAGTGCAAATTTATTCCTGGTCATGGTGTATTCCACGGAACGGGCATATTCTTCGGAGGTTATATATTTTTTGGCAAACGGGGGGATATGGGTCTGGTTTGACTTTGCATAATTGATGTTCAGCACAAGCAAGAGTGCTTCCCAGATGAACTTCAGGCCGAAAAAGCTTAAAAAAAGAATAAGTATTGCCTGTGCGGCCATGTATCCACCCCCCGGAAACAAAATCTTATTACATAGGTAATATAATGCTATTTATGTGTCAAGCAAAACAGCAATTTTAAATTTATTCCTTATTACAGCAAAGCAAGTAGAAAATATTTTTCCCTATTAGGCAAATATATAATTGAACAAATTTAAAATAGCCGGCCGGAGCATGTATATAGCGGCAATTATCATTTTGAACGATTATTTTTTAATGCCTCTATAGCATTTTTTGCTTATGGCGCTATTGAATGGTTCAAAATGATAATTGCCGAAAGCAAAAGATTTTATCTTGAAAAACCCGTCAAACGCGATATAATAGATAATTGTGAAAACTACTATCACACCGTTACTTCCTTGAACAACCCTGAAAAGGAGGGTTATAAAATGAAAAAATATAAACTCATTATCTTACTGGCGTTTTGCTGTTTTTTCCTTGTTTTTTTTATTAACGCAGACGGGAGTACCGTTAAAAAAATAGCCCTTATAATAGGAAACGGCGCGTACAAGGCAAACACTCTTCAGAACCCGCCCAATGACGCCGCCGATATAAGCAACAGCCTGACAAGGCTGGGATTCAGGGTTACCAAGTTGATAAACGCCGATAAGCGGCAGATGCAAAACGCCATCAGGGATTTCGGCAGGGAACTGATGAAAGACTGGAATACCATGGGTATTTTTTACTACGCGGGACACGGCTGCAACGTAAAAGGGATAAATTATCTGGTACCGGTCGGTGCTGATATAAAGGCGGAGGACGAGGTTGAATACCAGGCTGTGGATGTGGGATTCGTGCTGTCCAAAATGGAAAGCGCCGGGAACAGGGTGAACATTCTTATTCTGGATGCATGTCGGGACAATCCTTTTGCCAGTTCCCGTTCGGCCAACAGGGGGTTAACGGTGGTACAGGCGCCAAAGGGGTCGCTTGTCGTCTATGCTACGGCACCCGGTTCTGTGGCTGCCGACGGTAAGGGCCGAAACGGGGTGTTTACCGGCGCTTTTCTGGAAAACCTAAAAAATAATCCCTCCATGGATATTGAGTTGTTTATGAGGAATGTACGAAGAGACGTAATGGCGGAGACCGGGAATGAGCAGGTCCCCTGGACCTCTTCATCGCTGACCGAAAGCATTACCTTTAAAGACAAACCGCAGGCGGACAAAGCGGTAATCACAGTACCGGAGAAAAAACCGGAAAAAGTAACGGATAACAAAAAAGAAAATATTCCGGTGGGAGGTTTTTTCGATGATTTTAATGTCCCGACACTGGACGGCCGCTGGCAGTTGTTAAATGAAGATCCTAAAAAATGGAGTCTTGAAAATCCCTCAGGGTTTCTTATTCTTAAAACCGGCCGTAATAATATACTTTCCACCGACCTGACATTGGAAAATTGTCTGATTGAAATAAACCTCAAACTCAGTCCCTGGGTCCCTTTTTCACGGGCCGGTTTCACGATCTTTCTTGATAAAAAAAATTATATAACACTGATGTTATATTATCCACAGTCAACGCGTATATCCTTTTATAGTTGCCGGAATGGAAGTAGTGATGAAAAATGGAAGCCCTACAGCGGCCGAAGTGTTTATTTGCGTATTGTCAAACATGGTGTAAAATACACCGGTTTTTACAGTGCGGACGGAGAACGTTTTATCCAAGTGGGAGAAGTCGAAAATCCTTTGGGAAAAAATTTGAGTCTGCAATTTTTCGGATTCAGTGACGCAATGTCATCTATGCCGAATACCGCTTATTTTGACTATGTTCGTGTGACTCCGTTGGCTGACTAAGCCGGACGCAATGTACTCTTATCATTTCTGTTTTTGGTATTACTTTCACAGCGTACCTCATTGTGGTATAGTAAAGTTCAAACAAAGGACATTACAACCGTAGATCATAGCGCTTAAGGAGAACAGCTTGGAGTCGGTAAGAATAATTCCCTGTCTTGATATTAAGGAAGGCCGGGCGGTAAAGGGTGTGCAGTTCGTCAACATTATCGGTCAAACCCGAGATCCGGCGGAGGCCGCCAAGGCCTACTGTGAAGAGGGAGCCGACGAGTTGGTGTTTCGTGATATCACCGCCACTATTGAAATGCGCGCCACGCGTCTTGACTGGGTTAAGCGGGTAAAAGAAGTGGTAGATGTTCCTTTTACGGTCGGCGGCGGAATCAGAAGTCTGGAAGACATGGAATCGCTGTTCGAGCTGGGTGTTGATAAGGTATTTGTCAATACAACCGCGGTACTGCGTCCGGACCTGATTAAACAGGCCGTTACGGTTTACGGTAAAGAAAAGATAATTGCCGCCGTCGATGCCAAAATCAACCCGACGGAAGGGGGGCTGCCGCGTTATGAGGTGGTGATCCGGGACGGGAATGAGTCAACGGGGCTTGCGGCGGCCGAATGGGCGGGTGTTTTAAGCAGCCTGGGGGTTGGTGAAATAATTCTTACCTGTAAGGACCGGGACGGCACCAAAGAAGGTTATGAACTCCCTTTGATCAAATCGGTGACCGACACGGTAGGCATAACGGTGATCGCCGCCGGTGGAGCCGGGAAGCCGGAACATTTTTATGAGGCACTCACACAGGGAAAAGCGGTCGGTGCCATGGCTGTAAGTGTGTTTCATTTTAATTTGTATACTCCTCTCCAGATAAAACAGTATCTTAGGCAAAAGGGAGTGCCGGTACGGTAAGCGATTATGCAGGATAAAATAGAACGGAAACGGCTGGCCATTTTGCGTATTCTTAAAGAAGCCAATGAAACGGTGGGCAGCCAGAGGATTACCGAACTTCTCACCGCGCTGCACTATGATATCAGCGAGAGAACCGTGCGTTTTCATCTGAATGCCATGGACAAGGACGGCCTTACCGAGTGCATCGGAAGGCAAGGCAGGCGCATCACCGTAAAGGGATTGATGGAGCTTTCCAAGGCACGTGTGTTTGAGAAAGTCGGTTTTCTGGCAGCCAAAATAGATGAGATGTCATACAGTATGAATTTTGATCTGAAAAAACGGCAGGGTTCGGTGGTTGTAAATGTCAGCCTGGTAAAAAGGAGTGAACTCCGAGGTGCCATTCTGTATATGACCCGCGTGTTTGAAGCCGGATACAGCATGGGCCAGTTGATTACCCTCATCAATCCCGGGGACCAAATAGGTGACATGGTTGTGCCGGAAGATATGGTCGGTGTGGGTACGGTCTGTTCGATCACTTTGAACGGTGTATTGTTAAAACATGGGATTCCGGTATATTCACGGTTTGGGGGATTGCTGGAGATACAGGAACGGGAACCGCAGCGCTTTACCGCATTGATAAATTATGACGGTACCACCCTGGATCCGTTGGAAATATTTATAAAAAGCGGGATGACGGATTATAAGGGTGCAACATACAACGGAAACGGACTTATCGGCGCAAGCTTTCGTGAAATCCCCGCATCCAGTCGTGAAAAGGTTATGGAACTGGCGGCTGAACTGGACAAGGTCGGGCTGGGCGGATTCATGAAGGTCGGTTGGCCCGGGGAATCACTCCTGGAGATACCCATCACCGAGGGGAGGGCGGGCGCCATTGTCATCGGGGGTTTGAATCCTGTCGCTATCCTTGAAGAATACGGCATGGAGGTATATTCCCGCGCGCTTTCCGGATTGGTTGCATATACTAAATTGTTTCATTATAAAGAGTTATTAGAGAAAGCCACAAACATCGGATGAGGACGATGTATTTTAAAACGGCAAAATTGCCGTTAGAAATTTAAGAAAACAGTTAAATATCTTAATAATGACCCCATATATAATCGCTATACATAAAAAAACCCAATTTATTGACAAAAATAAGCTAAAATGCTAATTTTAAGTAAAATTAAATGGCAATATATTGCCGTTGACAAAGGAGGAAATGTTATGTCAATTAATTCAACATACGTGCAAAGCGTGTATGAGACGGTCAAAAGGAGAAATCCGGGTCAGTTGGAATTTCTACAGGCAGTGCAGGAGGTCCTGGAATCTTTGGAACCGGTGATTGAAAAGAATCCGGAGTTACAGGAAGCCGCCATCCTGGAAAGGATAATTGAACCGGAAAGACAGATAATCTTTCGGGTACCATGGATGGATGATAAAGGAAAAGTACATGTGAACCGCGGTTTTCGTATCCAGTTCAACTCCGCACTGGGTCCCTATAAAGGCGGACTACGCTTTCACCCGTCGGTCAATATCTCTATTATCAAATTCCTGGGATTTGAGCAGATCTTTAAGAATTCCCTTACAGGGTTAATGATGGGCGGGGGAAAAGGCGGATCGGATTTTGATCCCAAAGGAAAATCCGATGCCGAGATTATGCGTTTCTGCCAGAGTTTCATGAGTGAGCTTTTTCGTCATATCGGTGAGGACGCCGATGTTCCTGCCGGAGATATCGGTGTAGGCGGGCGCGAGGTTGCCTATATGTTCGGACAGTGGAAGAAACTTACCAAACAGTTTACCGGGGTGCTTACCGGTAAAGGCCTGGATTTCGGCGGTTCCCTTGTACGGACCGAAGCCACCGGGTACGGGTGCGTCTATTTTTGCAAGGAAATGCTTAAGGCCAGAAAAGAGTCGTTCGACGGTAAAACTGTTGTGATTTCCGGTTCGGGAAATGTGGCTATTTACGCCCATGAAAAAGCCACCCAGCTTGGCGCCAAGGTTGTGGCCATGTCCGATTCAAACGGATACATTTACGATAAGAGTGGTATCAATCTGCAAACCGTAAAGCGCTTGAAAGAGGTGGAAAGAAAAAGAATAAAGGAATACGCGGCTGAGCATACAAGCGCCGAGTATCATGAAGGCTGTTTCGATATATGGAATATCCCCTGTAATATCGCGCTTCCCTGCGCCACACAGAATGAGCTCGATAAAAAAGCCGCGGAAGTACTGGTGAAAAACGGCTGTATCGCGGTGGCTGAGGGGGCAAATATGCCCTGTACCCCGGAAGCAGCGGAACTATTCATTAAAAACAAGGTAAGTTACGGTCCGGGCAAGGCCGCAAATGCAGGCGGGGTTGCCACCTCGGGTTTGGAGATGTCACAGAACTCACAGCGGCTTGGGTGGAGTTTTGACGAAGTTGATAAAAAACTACACCGGATTATGGTTGACATCCATGCCTCGGCCAGTCAGGCTGCGGAAGAGTACGGAACGCCGGGTAACCTGGTGAACGGCGCCAATATCGCCGGTTTCATGAAGGTCGCCAGAGCCATGCTGGCCCAGGGGCTGGTCTGATTCTCCCTTATTCCCGAATTTCAGCATGTTTCAGGAGAAAATCCGTCATCGGATGGGTTTTCTCCTTTTTTTTAAGCTGAATTCGTACTTTTCTCTACAGGTTGTTTCCGGTAGACCGCCGAAATTCCGTGTAAAACGCCTATATTAATAAAAAATTAATAATAATCTTTAATAATTAAATATTGTAATTAATATAATTAATTAAACTTATAATTATATTGATTTATATTGATTTTATGAATAATTATATATATATTATAGGAGGAATACGGGGACCTTCTAATGAGTACAATGGTAAACTTTGATCAATTTAAGCAGATGGTGGCGGACCATTTCGGTTTTAAAGCGGAACAGCTGTTACATGCCACGTCGTTCATTGATGATTTGGGAATCGATTCATTGAGTCTGGTGAATTTTGTGATAAAACTGGAACGAAAATACGGTATTAAAATTGAGATGGACAGTGTTTGGCAGTTGAAGAGCATCGGTGAGGCATTTGAAATATTCATTCAAAAATACACTGCGGGAAAATCTCCGGTGAGGCCGGCAGAAATAAAACACACCCGACACAATACGGACAGCCTTCTCTCCGGCCAAGACGGTGCGACTCCATGAAGAAGGTTTATATCAGTTCTCTGGGTTATTACATCCCCTCAGGCAGGCTCTCAAACCAAGAGGTGCTTGAAAGCGTTCGTGAGGCAAATAAAAATCATGTAACTCCCGATGATCTTGATCTTCTTCTTTATGGAAACGGCAGAAAGTTTGAGTTCCTGGGAATAGAGTCCCGCTCTGTCTGCCGGACAGAAGAGGGCGAAAACGCCGTCATGATGGCGGTCAGTGCTTCCCGGAACGCGCTGCATAAGGCGGAAATACGCGCGGACCAGATTGATTGTATTATTATGTGCGGTGTTTCCAATCCGTTTCGGGAGCCTTCGTTTGCTTTGGTACTGGCCCGCCGGCTTGGGCTGGAAGCGTGTGATTTTTTTGATATTAATGATACTTGTAATGGGTTTCTAAAAAGCATGGAATTGGCAGGACTGTATTTGAAAACAGGAAAATATCGAAACATATTAATCGCGGTCAGCGAAAACCCGTATGAACTGGCACGCGGTCTCGGTATAGATTACCGGCTGCAAAGTGTGGCGGAAGCGGACAACCGGTTTTCCTCCCTGCTGGTGGGCAGTGGGGCGGCCGCTGTTATCTTAAGTTCGGACGGAAACGGAAAAGAGTTGGTGCATTACCGTGAAACTCGGGAAACACTGAACTGGGACGCATCCATAGTTACGGTCCCCGGGATCGGCTTTCCCGACGATGCTTCCGGTCGGAAACGCTGCGGTTTTTATACCGATGCGCGCCTGGTTTCGGCCGAGGTGATTAAAGAGCTGCCCGCATTCGCCGTGGAAACGGTTGCCCATTGGAATATGTCCCTGGATGATTTTAAGCTCTTCATTATGCATCAACTCGGTAATAATGTGACGTTTGCCACCTTGGACAAACTGCAACTGGATCATGACAAGGCTCCGCTCAATACCTTTAGGGAATGCGGAAACATGGCCGCGGCCAATATTCCCATTAATCTTGCCCTGGCTGAAGAGCAGGGCAAGATATCGACGGGAGATTCCATTTTACTTATGAGCAGCGCCTGCGGTCTTTCCTATGCGCTGGCGCATATCCTGTGGTAGGAAATAATGCATACGATCGAAAAGAATACAGCACAACTACTGCTTGATGATTATCACAGCATCGATGATCTTAAACAGAGAATTCTTACCTCATCATACGCCACCGTCGATCCCCTTAAACCGACCCTGCGCTTCCGGGGCACGGTCATAGACGCCCGCGACGGTTTTGAACGGATTGTCATCACCGGCTGGCAGCGTAATGTTTCCCGGCTGCGTAAAATGGATGTCTCACTTCCCACGATCATCACCCTTGTACTGGATAAAAACCGGCAGATTCGGGAAATCGAGCTTGATGAGTCCTTCAAGGGGAGTAAGGGTCTGATGTGCTCGCACCGTTATTTAAACCGAAACCTGAAAACGCAGGTACGGGGGCAGGTATTCGACGGCAGCTTTTTAGGGGCCATAAAGCAGGAAAAAACCCACTGTTCACACCTGTTTGAGGTATTAAGCGGAATGTATTCTTTTTACCGGATGGCGGAAAACCGGGGATTCGCCGGTCTCCGGCCCCGGGGATTTATGTATGAAGAGGAAGCAATAGACAGTTATACCAAGGACGGGACCATACATTCCCTTGGAACACATAGGGTGAAGGGTCTGGCCCCCGTATGTTTCCGACTCTCCCTGCATGATATTATGGGAAAGGTCGGTTTTACCGGAGGTGGGGTCTTACGGTTGGAGGAAGGAGTGGCCGCGGTGTTTCGGCTCGACGGAGAGAACGTACTGAAAGGGATGATCAGTATTAATAACCAAAATTGCGGGCATCCCGATCTGCTGAAGTTTTTACTGCAATGCATCGCGAAGGTGAAGGATAAACTCTGCCCGGCAAAGGGAATCCGCATGTTCAATACCAATCTTTACCCGAGGGCTTATATCGGGATGCTTATTCAGGCCGTTGCCATCAGGCTTTTTAATAATAATTATAATTACATCATGCATGCCCTTACCGCGCTGCAGCGGTTTGACGAGGTACCGCTTTGTGTGGGTGCACTCACGGACCAGGCTGAAGCCGACCGGTATTTTCCCGGGTTTGATTTTACGGAGTTGATATGAGAGATGACGCAACGGTATTTGCCAAACATACCTTGGATGCCGTCCTGAGCTACATCGCGGATGAGTATGCTGAAAAACCGGCCATTATATTTGAGGATACGACGGTCAGCTATCGCCTGCTTTATTCCCGTTCCAGGCAGCTTGCCCTCGGTCTAAGGACTATGGGGATAGCAAAAGGCGATAAGGCGGCGATTTTGTTACCCAACTGCCTTGAATACCTCTATGTTTATTTTGCGCTGTTCATGTTGGGTGCGTGGGCTGTCCCCTTAAGTACGCGCTACGAAGCCGCGGAACTGCGTAATATCATCTTCGATGCGGATGCAAAAACCATTATCTACCGTGACCGGATAGGGAGTTTCGATTACAATCGGATTCTGCTGGAGTTGAAACCGGAACTCCCCCTGTTAAAAAATTTCATCTGCCTGGGGAAAACCGATCTTCCGGGCGCGGTGTTGCTGCCCGATGTAATGGAGAAATATGGGAAACAGGTTGAAGCCGGGACGGCCGGTCCCCTTGGAAATATCGAACCTGATGATGTGGCCCTGCTGGCTTATACGTCCGGAACCACCGGCACACCAAAGGGGGTGATGATCCCTCACCGGAACCTGGTCCTGACCTCTTATCATACGGCCGGGTTGTGGGACGTAAAGGACGAGGTGGCCTTTTCCGTGGCACCGCTTTACGCGGCCCAGGGATTCTTGGCGGTACTGATAGACCTGGTAGCGGGTGTGACCATGAAATGGATCGGCACCTTTAATCCCAACGATATTCTGGCGCACCTGATAAAGCAGGAGGTAACCGCCTTTCACACCCAGCCGACAATGTGGACCCTCCTGGTGAACCTGCCGGTATTCCGCCATGTTTCGTTTAAACATCTGAAAAAGGTGGTAGTATCCGGTTCCCTTTGCTCCGCCGCGCTTGCCCGGCGTATTCAGGAGTCTACGGGCGCTGTCCTGTTGAATGCCTATGGGCTGATCGAGGCCACCGGGGTGGTCACCGTGACCCGGCCCGGTGATTCAGAAACGGTCCGCCTGGAAACCGTGGGCAGCCCTATCCCCGGCGTGGAGCTGAAGATTGTTGATGAAAACCGACAGGAGGTAAAAGCCGGAGAAACCGGTGAGCTGGCGGTCCGGGGATACCTGATGAAAGGGTATTATAAAAATGAGGAAAAAACACGGGAAGTTATTGATGAACAGGGGTGGCTGTATAGCGGTGACCTGGCGTGTATCCACAATGACGACAGGAATATACGGATTGTGGGGCGCGCTAAAGACATGGTAATCAGGGGCGGCTTCAATGTGTACCCCATTGATATTGAGGAATGCCTGCTTTGTTTTGAAAAAATCGAGGATGTGTCCGTGGTCGGGAAAGCGGATGAAATCCTGGGAGAAAGCCTGGTGGCCTTTGTTATTCCCAAACCCGATGTCGGGATAAGTGAAGGCGAGGTTAAAGCATACTGCAGGGGCCGAATCGCCAATTATAAGATTCCTGATGAGGTGTATTTCGTGTCCCAGTTCCCTATTCTGCTTTCCGGAAAGGTAAGAAAAAATATTCTGACGGAATGGGCAGGGTCAGGGATTCCGGAAGAGAACAGGCTTTTGTTTAACAGTATCTCGCTGCAAAACCTGGGTTAAAATCGCAGCGTGGTGTTTTTGTAGAGAGGAGTAATAGTGGATTTTAGTCTAACCGCCGAACAGCGGGAGATTCAGGAATCGGTTCTCACTTTATGCAACAGCAAACTGAATAAAACCGCCGATCGGGATGATGAGCACGGGGTGTTTCCTGCCGATAAATGGAAACGCTGCTGTGAGTTCGGGCTTGCCGGGCTTCCGGTTCCGGAAGAGTACGGCGGGTTGGGGCTGGATATGCTGACAACAGCCCTGGCGATCCGCTCATTGGGCTACGGCTGCCGGGACGAGGGACTGGTTTTTTCCCTGTGCGCCCATTTGCTTACCTGCGCGGTTCCCATCTGGCGGTTCGGTAGCGAAGAGCAAAAAAGGAAATATCTTCCCGGACTTTGCAGCGGTAATCTGATCGGCGCAAACGGGATGAGTGAAGCGGACGCCGGTTCGGATGCGGCCGCGATTGTTACGAGTGCAAAAAAGGAGGCGGAAGGGTACCTCATCAATGGTGCCAAGATTTTTGTGACGAACGCTCCGGTAGCCGATCTGCTGCTTATCTATGCCAGGCATGAAGGAGGAATGAAAATGCTCGATATCTCGGCCTTTCTGGTTGAAAGGCGGAATCCGGGATGCAAGATCGGCCAGGTATTTAAAAAAATGGGACTGTGCACAAGCCCTATCGGGGAGGTGATCCTTGACCATTGCCGCCTACCGGCCGCAAGCCTGCTGGGTCGTGAACGGATGGGTATGAGTATTTTTAACCATTCCATGCTCTGGGAGCGAATTATTATGGCCGCCTACCATGTCGGTGCCATGGAACAACAGTACGAGTTGACAGCCGGGTATGCTTCGGTGCGCAGGCAGTTCGGGAAAAAACTCAGTGGATTCGATCGTGTCAGCGACCGGCTGATTAATATGAAAATGCGGCTTGAGAGCGCGAGGCTTATGCTTTACAAGGTGTGCTGGAGTTATGACAACAATCAGGCCGATCTGTCACAGGCGGCCATGCTGAAATTGTCGGCTTCCGAATCCAAGGTCAAAAACAGCCTGGATGCCGTCCAGATATTCGGTGCATACGGGTATATGAAGGAGAGCCGTGTGGAAAAACAACTGCGTGATTCCATTGCCGCCACCATCTATTCGGGAACAAGCGAAATCCAGCGCAAAATTATTGCCGAACAAATAGGGAGTGAGTAGTGAAGATACAACTTTTACAGGATTATCTGGAACGGTCCGCGTTACGCTATCCGCGAAATACCGCCATTGTGTCAGCCGAACGGGCCATAACCTACCGGGAATTATGGCGGCAAAGCGGGGAACTCGCCGCACGGCTTATTGGTATGGGCTTTGAGCCGGGGAACACGGTGGGGATTTACCTGCCGAAGTCCGTCGAAGCGATTATTGCCTTGTTCGCGGTATTACGGGCCGGCGGCGTGTATATTCCGCTGGATACTCATTATGCCCCGCCGTCCCGCACCGGACTTATCCTGGCCGCAAGCCGGACACACTGGGTAATCAGTGCTTCCCCACAATGGAATGATTTTATCACTGATTATCCGGAGTATGGGCGTCGTTTGTCCGGAGAGATGACGGTGATATTCATTGACAGCACATCAGATGACACCGGTCCCCCGCTTCCCGGATCACGGCCGGTCGCCGGTACGGGAGACCTTGCCTATATTCTCTACACATCAGGTTCGACCGGCGTCCCCAAAGGTGTGATGATTACTCACGAAAATGCGCTGACCTTTATTAACTGGGCCCTTGAGCTCTTTAAACCGGGGGAGAATGATGCTTTTTCCAATATGGCCCTCCTGCATTTTGACCTTTCGGTATTTGACCTTTATGTTTCCCTGGCGTGCGGAGCATGCCTGTACCTTGTTCCCCATCATGTGGGGATGAATCCGCGTGGTCTGCTCGACTGGATACGGAAAAACCGCATAACTTATTTTTATTCCGTGCCCTCGGTATGGGTCTCAATCTTGAACCATACGGGTATCGAGAAGGGAGATCTACCGCATCTTTCTCATATTCTGTTTGCCGGGGAAATGTTTCCTCCGCGCGAACTGAAGTCCCTGATGGAGTCTGTCTCCCATGCCGCGTATTATAATCTTTACGGCCCTACCGAAACAAACGTCTGTACCTGGTACCGTGTTGAAGGGAGGACCGTAAGTGATGACAGGCCTGTTCCGATCGGGCGCGCCTGTAAGGGTACGGAAGTCATTGTATTAAAAGATGATAATACGGAGGCCTCACCCGGTGAAACGGGAGAACTCCTGGTCCACGGTCCCGGGGTGACCCCCGGATATTATAATAATCCGGAAAGTACGGGTGAGGTATTTCTACCCAGCCCGCTGGCCGGACACAGGGGAAGGTATTTTTACCGGACCGGTGACATTGTCCGGGTTTTACCTTCCGGGATATTGGAGTTTGTGGGACGTAAGGATTTGATGATAAAATGCGCCGGTTTCAGGGTGGAGCTGGAAGAGGTGGAACGGGCACTGCTTCGGCACAAAGCGGTAAAGGAGGCGGTTGCGGTCCCGCTGTATGCGGACGATCATACCGCCGCCTCCGCGGTGGCGGCCTTTATCGCCTCAAAACACGATATACCACCCGGTGTGATTGAGCTGAAGGAGTTTTTAGGAGGTATTGTCCCCCGGTATATGATCCCGGATAGTATTCGGTTTGTGGATGAGATCCCTAAAAATATTAATGGAAAGGCGGACCGCAGGCTACTGACTGAGCAGGCAAACAGGGTAAAGGTGGAGAAAGAATGACGTACAAGGTACAGCTTGCGCTTGAATACCTGGCAAAAAAATATGATGATACCAATATTCCACTTTATTTGAGTTATCCCACAACCAGTTGGTGGAGAAGCATGACGGATGAGGACCAGTTTAAGCAATGCTGCGAAAAACGGAGCCGTCCTTTCCTTTACTTTCATTTTCCCTACTGTAAAAAGGCCTGTTATTACTGCTGCTGTTACAAGGAGATAACCGCGAGCGAGGAGAAAAAGCAAATCTATACTGCCTACCTGGAAAAGGAATTCAAAAGAAAATTGGACATGCTGCAGGTGGATCGGTTTTTACAGGTCAGGCATCTCCACTGGGGCGGGGGGACCCCCACTTACATGAGTTCCTCCCGGATTGAACGGATTTTTCAGGCCTTAGGAAATAACATTGAGATTGCGGGGGAGGGTGACACGAGTATTTCCATAGAAGCCTATCCCGATGAACGGATGCTTTCTTTGGAAAAACTGCGACTGCTGCGCAAACTGGGCTTTAATGAGATCAGCCTGGGTATCCAGGATTTTGATGAGCGTGTACAAAAAACCATCAACCGGGACTGCACACCTCAAGGTGTAAAAAAAATTATGCATTGGGCCAAAGAGCTGGGTTTTCGGGTGCATATTGATCTCTGTTACGGTCTCCCTTTCCAGGGTATTAATGAACTGACAAAGACGGTCGAACAGGTTGCCGCACTGGATGCGGAGCGGGTGGCGGTGTTCCCCTATGCCCATTTCCCCCTGATGTTTCCCCTGCAGCGGCGTATCCCCTCGGCGAGCATACCCAACTCATTTATAAAGATACTCCTCATTATGCGTGCCGCGGAGATTTTTACTTCCTACGGCTATAAGCAGGTGGGTATCGATCATTTTGTCAAACCGGAAAATCCCCTGTACCGGGCCTCATGCAGTAAAAAGGTGATAAAAGACTTTATGGGCTATTCGGTGGAGCAGCGGAGGGATTTTTTGGGGTTCGGCAGTTCGGCAATCAGTTTTATCGGGGGCAGTTATTTTCATAATTCAACTAGACTGAAAGAGTATTACCGCAGTTTGGATGATCCGGGAGAGGGACGGCTTCCGCTCGACTACCATATGACACATCGGCTCTCACCCGACGATAGTATCCGGGACCGGATCATTCGAAAAAGTATTTTATGTGATTTCGTGATAGATAAAAACGAGTTGGGCAGGGAGTTCGGTATTGATTTTGACGCCTATTTTAAAGCAGAGCTTGCCCAGCTTGAGATGTATGAAGCGGACGGGCTTTTACGTTCCGTCAACGGAGAAAAAATAATCGTAACGCAGTTGGGAAAATATCTGGCGCGCCATATTGCCTTTGTGTTTGATGGGTATTACCGCAAATGAGCATATAATGAAACAGGAAAGGAGTGTATCATGAATATCGAGAATGACCTGACGGCATATCTCGCAAAACTGGGAAACATCCCCATACAGGAAATTAATCCGGAGGTGAAGATATACAATTCCGGGATTTTATCTTCTCTCAAGCTGATCGAACTGATGGCATATATCGAAAAACAGTATGGGTTTATCATAAAGCCCGAAGAACTAATTGAAGAAAATTTCAAAGATGTGGGGACAATCGTGAATTTTATCCGTAACCGGACACATAAAAGATAAAGGAAGGCAGTTGTGAAACATACGGTGATGAAACAATACAGGGATTTTATGGCGGTACTGCGTTATTGTGACCGGCCCCTGGCGCTGTATTACAGCAATGAAAAACCAACTGAATATACCGGCCCGACTGGTGGATTCTGGGTGGAGCTTGAAAGGCCGAAGGACGTCCTGAAACTGGTGAGCAGGGCACCGGTAATTCGTCGTGAGCAAAAGGAAAAGTTCAGATGTATGTTTTCTTTTCTGTCCGGGGTAAGAAAACAAGGCACTTCCGCGGTGTTCGATTATGAAAACTACGGCTGTCCCGGCTGCCGCTTTTACCTGGGATTTATAGACAAGCTGCCGCTGTTTAATCATTACCTGATCGCGAATGGTTTTCCCGCCCTTTATCATGGTGAACGCTTTGCGCCCACACCCGAATCATCACGCAGGCATATGGAGCTTATAACGGGGGTGCCCGCGGGAGGGAAATACGCGATTTTTACCCCGTTTGAGTCTATACCCTCAGACTGTGAGCCCGAGTTGATAATTTTCATGGCAAACGCCGAGGTCATTTCCGCCCTTGCGGCCCTGGTCCGCTTTGTTACTGACGAGGCAGAAGCGGTGCGGTCTCCTTTTTCATCCGGCTGTGGCTCGCTTATTACCTGGGCGCTGAAATACGCCCGCCGGGGAGAGGAAAAAGCGGTACTTGGGATATTTGATCCGGCCGCCCGTGTCTATCTGCACCCGGGTGAGATGACCTTAAGTGTTCCCTACGGGCTTTTTAAAAAAATGCTCTCCGTTTATAAAAAAAGCTTTCTTTACACAGACAGAATAAGGGGCGGGTTGATAAAGAAAGCCCTTCCCGGCTGGCCGGAAGCACGGAAAAGGGCGGGTATGCTGGAAGAGCGTCAGCGCCGGCAATTTTAAATGTTTCCATTTGGAATTGCCGGGGCAGTACGGGCTGCGTTGACACATGCCGGTCATGCGCTTATGATTGTTCCCTAAAAGGAGTGTTGGTATGGGAATGAGCTGCGGTATAATCGGTCTGCCGAATGCGGGCAAGTCCACGATTTTTAATGCCCTTACCGGGGGCCATGCCCCTATGGCGGAATACGCCTTTTGCACCATTAATCCCAATCATGGGGTGGTAACTGTTCCCGACACTCGTCTTACCAGGATTTCCGAAATCCTTTCCAAAAAAAACCCGATCCCCACTAGGATTGAATTCACCGATGTGGCCGGCCTGATAAAAGGGGCAAGCAAAGGCGAGGGGTTGGGTAATAAATTTCTGGATCATATACGTAATGTCGACGCACTTATCCACGTTGTGCGTGGATTTCATAACCGGGATGTGGTGCATCCCACGGGAGAAATGTCACCGCTCGACGATATCGAAATTATTAATACGGAACTTATGCTTGCTGATTTGCAGGTGTTGGAGCGCGCGGAAGAAAAAGCACAAAAAATGGCCAAATCACACGATAAGGCCGTGCTAAAGCGCCTTGAACATATAACGTATTTAAAGGAGCAGTTGGACAGGGGAACAATGCTTAACCGCCTGGAGCCTGATAATGAGGAGATCGCGATAGTATTACGCGAGCTGGGGCTGATAACCTCCAAGCCCATGCTTTATGTGCTGAATGTGGATGAGGACAATAAAGGCGGCACATCGGGAGGTGAAGCGGCTGAATATGCGGAGCGAAACGGCGGTCAATATATGGAACTGGCGGGAAGAATTGAAGAGGAAATAGCCGAGCTCTCTCCCGCTGAACGGGAGGAGTATCTCCGGGCCATGGGTATGGAAAGGTCCGGACTGGAAAATCTTATTCTTAAAGCCTATAAACTTTTGGGACTGATTACCTTTTACACGCTGACCACGGATTTGCAGGCATGGACCGTGACCGAGGGGAGTAAGGCGCCCCGGGCGGCAGGAAAAATTCATACTGATTTTGAGCAGGGATTTATCCGGGCCGAGGTTTTTCATTTCGACGATCTGGTGAGGGAGGGGTCGGAGCAGAAGGTGCGGGAAAAGGGTCTTCTACGTTCCGAAGGTAAGGAGTATATCGTCCGGGACGGGGATGTAATCCATTTTCTCTTCAATGTCTAGGCCCGGCGTGCGCCGCCGGTTTACGGTAGGGTGTACGCCGTCACATGGTTGTCATAAAAGGTCGGCACAATAAGCTCGTTTTTATGGGCAATCACACAAATATCCGCCGCATTGATTTTTTGTCCGCTGGTATCGAGCAGTACTTTTTTTTGTGTCTTGTCCACAAGCTGTACTTTGCCGTTCCAGTCGCTGATGATGTAGGTACCATTTTTATAGGCCTGCAGACCATCAATAATTCCCGTGTTATCAATAGCGACGGACACGCTGTTCGCGGACAGGTCGATGCTTACAATCCTGCCGTCGGTACCTACCAACAGGTGCCCGTTTTCCAACAACAGACCATTGGGTTGGTGAAGCATTTCTGATTTTAACAGGATGGATACGGCTTTGTTTTTCAGGATATAAATCGTGTTACCAGCCGTATCCGAAACATAGACGGCTCCGTCGGTATTTACTGCAATGTCGTTGAGGAATTTGGCGTTTGTTATTTCGTAGGAATGTATAATGCGGGCACTGTTTATATCAATTTCGGCGATTCTGTCTATATCGGCGACATACAGGAGGTTTTTATAAATCCCCATTCCTTTGGGCGCATTCAGTCCGGTTACCCAGTTCAGTGTGATTATTTCTCCCTTGGGAGAAATTTTACTGATAAATCCATTGCCGTCTTTTTCCGCCGGGCTGCCGTTGACATTGGATACAAATAATACACCGCGTGCTTTATCGAAAAGTACGGATTCCGGGGTTTTTAATCCGGCCGGCGTGGTCCACAATAGTATGAGGTGTCCCCCCTCACCGGGCACGCAGGCAATAAACAAAATACAGCATGCCAAGAAAATACGTGATAACTTTTTCATAAGCAGACCTCCATCAGGCCCACCGGGCCATGTATTGTTTTTTCGTTTTTTTTCATTTATATTCTATAATAAATAGAATCCATACGGAAGAGGCACAAAATGGCTGATATAAACTCATATAATATTGTGTTGACCGGAGCAAACAGGGGGTTGGGGTTCTTCCTGTGCACTTATCTCCTGCAACATGGCCATTCGGTCTATGCATTGCTGAGAAAAGAGAATCGGGCCGTACTGGCTCTCAAACGGGAGTTTGCAGATAATCTTTTTCTCCTGAAGGCCGACGTTACGGATCAAACGCAGCTGCGTGACGCATTCCACCGTACCGCCGGATCGGCCGCTGCCGTTGATATTCTGATAAACAATGCGGCCGTTCATCTTGAGCCTACTCCGCCTGATCTGGAAGAGATCGACTTTTCCGTGTACGCGCCCACATTCGAGGTAAACGCCATTGCTCCCCTGAAGGTAATCGCGGCCTTTTTGCCGCTGGTACGAAAAGGAAAGCGACGTCTGATTGTCAATATATCTTCAGAGGCCGGTTCCATAGCGGATGCCTGGCGTGAAAGGGAATACGCGTATTGTATGTCAAAGGCCGCCCTGAACATGGCCTCAAAAATACTTCAGAACCGGTTGGGAAAAGAGGATATAAAGGTACTGGCGCTTCATCCGGGTTGGTTCAGTTCGGACATGGGAGGAAGCGGGGCCCCAATTACCCCGGCAGAAGCAGCGTTAAAGGTAGGCCGGACAATCCTACAGGATTGGCACGGAAAAGATATTATCTATCTGGATTCGGATGAGAAACAACTGCCATGGTAAAGCCTGAACTGCTTGTTATGGGTGGCGATGACACCGGTTATCATGATTTCAAGGTGCTGGGTCCGGTACTACGTTCCTTTTTGGAAGAAGCCGGTTTTTCCGTAACCTTATCGGAAGATCTCAATATGTTTCTTTCGAAAAATCTGAAGGCTTTCGCCGCGGT
>CAZWKE010000025.1:0-2647 GCA_964634205.1 uncultured Spirochaetaceae bacterium | reverse complement strand
CGCGGTACGATGGGTGTTGGATACGGTGTCATAATAAAATGATTTTTACCGCTGCAAAATATCGTTTAGTAAAGCTTTATGCGCTTGTATTCACGGCAATCATCTTTCTGGGAGCACTGGGAATATTTTTCTTTCCGATTATTATGCTTTACCGATCGAATATTTTCTATCTATTGTTTTCTACAGGCGCGTGCGTTGTACTTGCACTGCTCGTCTATCTGTTTCTGACACGAAAATACCGAAGAAGAAAAAAAATAATTAAAACTCCTTTTCCGCAGGAATGGGAACGGATCCTCAACAGCGATGTGGCTTTTTATGGCGGATTAACTGGTGAAGATAGAACCAGATTTAAACAGGAGGTGCAGATATTTCTCGCGGAGAAGAGGATAACCGGCATTGAAACCGATGTTGATGATAAATGCAGACTCCTGGTGGCGGCAAGCGCGATAATTCCCATCTTCAGCTTCCCGGATTGGGAGTATGCCGAGCTCGGCGAAATATTAATCTATCCTTATAATTTTGATGAGAATTATGATTTTGGTAGTTTAAGCAGTGGAATACTTGGTTTGGTAACCAGGGGGGGCTCTACAATGATACTTTCCAAGCCGGCGCTTTTTCATGATTTTTCATCATCTTCCGCCAATACGAATGTAGGATTTCACGAATTTGCGCATAAGATCGACGGGGAAGATGGGTTTATCGACGGTGTACCGCCCATGATCACCGATAGAAAGCAATTAAAACAATGGCTTGAAATTATCGAGGTTGAATCCGACCGGATCAGGAGGGGAGAATCGGAAATTGATCCGTATGCTTTGTCAAATCGCGCTGAATTTTTTGCAGTAACCAGTGAATATTTCTTTGAAAATCCGCATTCCCTGGAACAAAAACATCCTGCCCTCTTTCAATTCTTCCAAAAAATATATAATCGCGATACAGTCAGTAAAGTGGGATTGGTGGTTAAGTTTATGTTTAAACCGTATGGAAAAAAAATACATCCCCATTCTGCCTGCCCTTGTGGAAGCGGAAAAAGGTACAAGGACTGCTGTTTAGGGAAAGAGAGCGGTTCCTGCGGGGATATCCCGACAGCCGCTATGTAAACTCATTGATAAATCGACGTTTTTGCTCCGTGTTCTTTTAAGAACTCAATGATTTGATCGTGTTTAAAGAAAATAGCCATATCAAGGACCGAAAAACCACGTCGTTTTCCTTTTTTGATGACGGCATTCACATCAGCATTATACATAACCAGTACTTTTACCACCTCCAGGTTACCGTCCTGGGCTGCCCAGTGCAGCGGCATCCAGCCGTCTTCATCCTCATGATTAACCTGTGCACCGTGTTCAGCCAGATACGTTACAATCTCCGGATATCCGTATGTGGCGGCCAGCATCAACGGGGTGCGCCCGGTGTCATCCGGAATATCCAGTTCGGCCCCGTGGGTAATCATGGCTTTGATTGTATTGAGACGACGTCCTTCAATGCAATAATACAATGGAGTACAGTTACTGGCAGCTGTCGCATTAATATCAGCACCGGCCTTAAGGAGCAAAAGGACATTTTCAGTGGCCCCGAAAGAGGCGGCGCTGTGTAAAGGGGTCATATTCCATTTATTGCGGGCCATGACATCGGCCCCATGCTGCAATAACAGTTTCACAATCCCGGAGTCTGCCTGCCCTGCCGCCCAATGTAATGGGGTTTCACCTATTTCATTCGGTTTATTGACATCAGCACCGTTTTCCAGCAAGAAAGCGACGATTTCTTCATTATTGTAGGCGCAGGCTACATGGAGGGGAGTGGAATCCTTGCTGTAATAAAAAGTCCCCTGCGCATTTACCTCCACTCCACCGGCGATCAGGGCTTTCACCCGGTTGACATTCCCCTGTTCAATCATCGTGAAGAGTGTATCCACTTTGGATTCCGCAAATCCTGAAAAGAGGGTAAAACAAAAACATAAAACAACCGGAATACTCCGTTTATTCATATATAGAGCATACTCCAGAAAAGAGATATGTCAACCCGGCGCTAGGTAACTCTGGTTATACTATACAGCCCTTTATTTCAGCGGCAGTCCCCAGTCCCGTGAGAGAGTACATGATTGTATATTTCCATTTTCAAAAAACGAAATCTCCGTACCGGCCTGCAAAACCATACCGCCGGGGGCTTTCCAATCCTCTGCTAGAGTACAGAATTTGGTTGAACCGTTTTCAAACCATGCGATTTCGGTTCCCTTTTTTAACACCATACCATTCTTGGCTTTCCAGTTTTTACCCAAGGTGCATTTCGAGACATTATTATTTGCGTACCAGCTGATTTCGGTGTTGCCCATCACAACAAGACCTCCCGGCCCTTGCCAGTCACTAGTGATTGTAGTCCGCTCAAGTTTCCCGTTTTCAAAAAACATCAATGTCGTCCCGGCTTTAATAACGGCGCCGCTGGATGATTTCCAATAGTTGGCAAGCACAAAGCTTTTTACTTTTCCGCTTTTATAGAGTGCTATCGGTTCATCCGCCTTCCATGTTATTTTATCCGTCGCTTCCCAGTCTTTTGCCAGGGTAAAAGTCTTCAGGCTTCCATTGTCATAAAACTGTACGGTACTTCCCCCTTTAAGAAGCATGCCGCTTGATGTCCGCCAGTCCTTGGCAAG
>CAZWKE010000024.1:0-47699 GCA_964634205.1 uncultured Spirochaetaceae bacterium | reverse complement strand
CTACAATAGTAATCATTTCCAATGATTCGCTGCTCATGGCATCCGGCAGATCACCGTGTGTATGCCATTGCGGGTAATCCAGATCAATGAGTACAAAGGAGGGGATGTTTTTTTTCAGGAAAGGGATATGATCACAGATAATGAACTTGTGCTGCCCGGGTTTGTTCTGGATAAAGGGGGCAAATCCCCGGCGTACCCCCAGGTTGATGATCCGCCTGGCCAGCACAAGACTTTCCTTGTGAGAAAAAATATGCATGTCGATGTCCAGAATCAGGTTTTTTCCGCCCACCATATCCAGAACAAGCACCTCACCGGGAAGCGCGGGCAGGGGATGTTGGGTAAAATAGCGTGCCCCCATACCGAACTCATACCCGCCGATATTGCCCACGTCTTCGGCATCAAAGAAGACAAAATAGACGTCCCGGGAAAACTCTACGGCCGAGAGTGTTTTTGCCAGCGCCAGCAGAATGGCGGTTCCCGAGCCCCCGTCATTGGCCCCGATGATCGGTTTATGTTTCAGGGCGGGGTTCCGCTCGTTATCCGCCAAAAGGCGCGTGTCAAAGTGGGTGCCGATTAAGAGCGGCGGCGTGGCCGGTCCGGGCGCGGTCCGTTTTGTTGCGGCCTTCTTCACCCCGATCAGATTGGCGCAGCGAACAGGATTTCCCCTCAGCACAATCTCAAACTCCTGGCGGTGGAAGGTGTCGAAATGGGGTCGTAAGCGAGTTTCAAGCTCCTGTAAAAAGGCACGGTGTGCGTCCGAACCGGGATGGCGCGGACCGAATCCCGCCTGCCAGTTGATAAGATCAAAGATCGCAGCGGCGTCGGGGATGTTAAGAGAGCTCAAACGCCGTCTCTCCGTTTTTTAAAAGCAGGTGGATTTGCTTTACATCCTTTCCCGAATAGGCTTTGTAGGCCGCCTGTTCCAGGTACTGGATGAAACTTGCCTCCAGGCCCCGTGCCCCGGTTTCTTTTTTCATGCTTTCTTCGATAATACGTTTTAATACCGCATCGGAAACCGAAAGGGTGATCCCCTCAAGCTCGAACTCATGTGCGTACTGCTTCAGTATTTTCCCGTTGAGAATGGCTTTCAGCTGTTCACGGGAAAGTGCCTGGAAGGGGATGTAGCGTTTGAACCGCCCTATCAACTCGGGCAGAAATCCATAATGTAAGAAATTCTTCGCCAGGTCTACGTCACTGCTGGTGTAGCTGACCGCGATCCGGTCATATGCCCCCGCGGGGAGCTGTCTGCCGAAACCGATGCTTTCTGTGTTCTCCCGTTCGATAATCCCTTTGAGGCCGGAAAACGCGCCGCAGGCAATAAAGGCAATGTGTGCCGATGAAAGCAATGTTCTGGGTGAATAGTCCGCATGGTTTAATTCCAGCGGAATCACCAGTTGCGTGGATTCCAGGATTTTCAACAGTTCTCTCTGTACACCCAGCCCGGAAACATCTTTTGTGGTACCGGCACCCGCAAACACCGCGTTGTTTTGTCCGGACGCGATTTTATCGAACTCATCCAGGCAGACAATTCCGAACCCGGCTTTAATAGGGTTCAAATCCGCGGCATAGAGCAGCCGTGTGATGATCGAGGTTACATCCTGCCCTACATACCCGGTTTCGGAGTAGTTGGTCATATCCACAATTACCGTGGGCAGTTTCAGAATATCGCGGAAAAGGATTTCGATCAGGTAGGTTTTCCCGCAGCCTGTAGGTCCCACGAAGAGCATATTAGTTTTTGGCGGAAGCTTGCGGTGATCGATCTTTTTGATAAATATATTGCGCAGCCGCGCCAGGTGGCGGTAAGCCATCAGGCTGGTTGCCGTTATCGCCTGTTCCTGTCCCACATACATGGATTTACGTATTTTTCGCGTAATCTCTTCCGGTGTGTATACGGGGAGACCCTCCAGGATCTGGACGGCCTCCCGGTAAAAGTTTTCATCAAGGCGTAAATCACTCCGCGGCAGGGCCATATATTCTATACTACTATGGGCACATTAATTATTCCAGAAGAAAATACGTATAAATTAATATTCATAAATCATTGACATACCGATCTATTGTCCGTAGCATTGGGGTATGCAGACAGAAAGAGCCCAGAAACGCGTATGAATCCCAATCTGCTTCCGGTCCATGAACAAAAGCAAAAGATTATCGACGCGCTTAAAACCCACCAGGTTGTGGTGGTGGAAAGTCCTACCGGCTCCGGCAAGACCACCCAGATACCGCAGATTCTTTTTCACGAGTTGACCAATGGGAAGGGGGTTATCGGGGTAACCCAGCCGCGGCGCATCGCGGCCGTATCGGTTACCGAGTATATCGCCGGGCAGCTTGGCAAACAGATCCCCGATACCATCGGGTATAAGATGCGCTTTGAGGACAATACCGACCCCTCCACCAAAATAAAGATCATGACGGACGGCACCCTGCTGCAGGAGATCAAAAACGATTATGACCTGTCGCAGTACAGCGTCATCATGGTGGACGAGGCGCATGAGCGCAGCCTGAACATCGATTTCATTCTGGGGCTGTTAAAGCGCGTCCTGGAGCGCCGCACGGATTTTCGGGTTATTGTTTCTTCGGCAACCATAAATCCGGAAAGTTTTTCCGTATACTTCGATGACTGCCCGATTGTCAAGATCGATTCGTTCATCCACCCGGTAGAGATTGTGTATGATCCCCCGCAGACGGAAAACAGTTATGACGCGCTTGTGGCCAAAATCACTGAGACGGTGGAAAAGTATATCAGGAATACAAAAGAGGGAGACATCCTTATCTTTCTACCCGGCGTGAGGATGATTAACGACTGCTTACAGGCCTTGTCCGAACTCCCTGAAGCCGGCGGGCTTGAGCTGCTGCCGCTCTATGCCAGGCTTTCCAGCCAGGAGCAGGAGCGGATTTTTCTGGATTATCCCGGCAAACGCAAGGTGATCGCGGCCACCAATATCGCGGAAACAAGCGTTACCATAGACGGCATTACGGCGGTGATCGATTCGGGACTGGTAAAGATAAACTACTACAATCCCAAGACCTTTACCTCCTCCCTGATAGAGACGGTCATCTCCCGGGCCTCGGCCCAGCAGCGAAAGGGCAGGGCCGGAAGGACCCGGCCGGGCGTCTGTTTCCGTCTGTATGCCAAGAAGGACTATGAACACAGGGCCCTGTACACCACGGAGGAAATATTCCGGACCGATCTTTCCGAGGTGGTGATGCGTATGGCCGAGATCGGCATCAGGGATTTTGAGAACTTTGAGTTTCTCTCTCCGCCGGGGCGCGCCGGCATCATCAGCGCCATTGAGACCCTTTTCCTGTTGGAAGCCTTGAATGAGGATCGGGAGCTGACCACCATCGGCACCATGATGGCCAGGTTCCCCATGCTGCCGCGCCATTCGCGGATTATCGTGGAGGCCATTTACCGCTATCCTTCGGTGTTGGTAGAGGTGCTGATCGCCGCTTCCTTTCTTACGGTCAACACCCCGTTCCTGCTGCCCCAGGGTGAGGAGCTGGAGGCGCGCAAGGCGCACCATTTCTTTAAGCACCAGTACGGTGATTTTCTTTCGTATCTGAAACTCTTTCGCCTGTATAACGACAGCGGCAACAAGGACCGGTTCTGTCAGGACTACTACCTGGACCGCAAGGTGATGGATGAGATCTGTAACGTCAAGCTGCAGCTGGAAGAGATTGTGTCCGAGATGAATATTCCCATTCAGTCGGGGGGCAGCATGGCCGATTACCTGACCTGTGTTTCCCGCGGGCTTATCCAGTTTGTCTGTATCAGAAACAAGCAGGGTATTTACCGCAGCCTGACCGCGGCGAACATCCAGATCCATCCGGGATCGGTGATGTTCAAGACCAGACCGGAGTATATTGTGGCCGGAGAGGTGGTAAAAACCTCCCGCATGTATGCCCGCTCGGTCTCACCGCTGAAGCCCGAGTGGATATCACGGATCTCTCCCACCCTCCTGGATGAGCTTAAGAACAGGGGCAGGGGCGGGCTTCCCCGGCATAAGGAACGGGATTACACCAACCAGATCAAGATCGGTGCGGAAACCTTTAAAATCGTCACCCAGAAAGGGAAAAAGGTTGTCCTGCTGCCCTGGGAGCGGCTGAAAACGGGGATAAAAAAACTCAATCCCAAGTACCTCCCCAATTACAAGAACCTGCGCGGTAAGATTATTTTCGAAAACTTTGAGGTACTTTCCGGAAGGCGCTTGAACACCATTCTAAAAACCGCGGGACTCCTGAGGATAGATAAAGGCATTATCCACCGCTGGCCCGTACAGAAGAATTTTGCTTTTCAAACCCAGGGTAATGAACTGTGTAGACACATAGACAACCTGCTTTGCCTCTGTCAGAAAAAGAAAAAACATAGAAAACTGGGGTTTTTGACCCTCAACACGGACGGAGAGGGCATCTACTGGTATTCATGCGAACTGGATTTTTATAAGTCACTGACCGAAAGCCTGGCAGCGCTGGAGAGTATTATCGACGAACCTTCCGCTTCCGTCCGTGACGAGCTGGTGCACCAGATAAACCATACCTATCGCTGGCTGTCACAGGTAATAGAACAGTAGAAAACCATCTGCACAGCAGGTGGTTTTCGGGGGAGCACCCCAGAGGGGTGGCAGGGGGAGAAAAAGGGGCTGCCCATATCTCTTGGGCAGCCCCTTTTTCATAAGTAAACTCATCTTTTATGGATGATTACCTCGTGCTTACCCAGGGCGGAAGCCTTGATCAGTTTTCTTTTTTGAAAGGCTTCAATAATCGCATAGGTTTCCTGGGGCGGAATACCCAGGTGGTCGGCCGCCCATTCCGCAAACTGGTCGATATTGACGCGGTACCCTTTATAGGTTGTGGTCCCGTAGGCTTCGGCGTACTGGTAAATACCGGTCAGAATCTGGTTCTGTTTGTTTGTACTCATGATATTTTTTATAATGGCATTGGTTTTACGCAGGCGTTCGGCCAGCATCCTGATGATCTTATAGGCAAAATCATTGTTCTTTTTCAGCACGGACTCGAACAACTCTTCGTTCATACAGAGTAGTTTGGTGGGAACCGTGGTAACGGCGGTGGCCGAACGCGGTTTATCCTCAATAATGCTCATCTCGCCGAAGATATCGCCCCGCTGCAGGATGATCAGGGTTTTTGTGGTAGAGGCGGAGGTACTCTTCCGTATCTCCACGGCACCTTCGACTATTACATACATCTCATCGCCGTGATCACCCTCACTGAATATGGTCTGGCCGGCCCCCGACTCCTTCAAATACTTTTTATACATTAGTTTATCTATTTTCATTTATGTTTCCTACCTCCGTTTCCCTGTCTGTCTCCCGACTGAAACGCAATTTCTATTATAATTGTTCTTTTCGGACAAGTAAATCAACTTTTTTATCAAACAAATCTGTAACCATTTATGCATAAATATGATTTTTTTTAAATGAAAATAAAAGGATATATTATTATACCTTTACAGTATTATTTACCATAAACGCTGCGGAAATGTTGAAAATGAGAATTGCCGGTGCTATAGTTTACTACTTGACGGACTATATTGAAATATATATTATGCGACCATGATGAAGAGAGCGATAATTCTTGTTTGTTTATTAATTTTAATGTTCACGACGGTATACGGGCAGGAGCAGGATAGAAAACTCGGTTTCGGCCAGCAGTTTTCGCTGAAGGATCTGCCTAAAAATATAAATCCGCTTGATCTGTTTAATCCGGTTGATTATCATTGCACCCCGGGCGACCTGTATACCCTGCAAATAATAGTAGATTTCCAACGGCATTTCAGTTATCCGCTGAACTTAGAGGATAACTATAAGCTGTCCGTGCCCTATATCGGCACAATAGACGTAAAGGGGATGACCTTTGCCGAGATGCGCAAAAAGGTTGTAAACGGCATCCGTTCCCGTGTCCCGCTGCAGTATGTGGACATCGCGTTGAAAGTCCCCGCGCACTACGATGTGTTTATTTACGGTGGGGTAAACCGTCCGGGCTTTGTCAGTGTCATTCCCATAAACAGGGTGGCGGACGCCATCGTGCTGGCCGGCGGTCTGAAGAAAGGCGCCAGTTTTCGCCAGATCCAGCTGATCAGGGACGGGAAGATAACCAAACTTGATTTATCCGACTATGTAGTAAACGCCGATCTGTCACAAAATCCGTATTTAAAACGGGGTGATAAACTGTATATCCCCTACGCCGAGATAATCGTACACCTTAAGGGCGCGGTGAAGTTTGACGGTTTTTATGAAATGGTACCCGGAGAAACACTGCAGGACCTGCTCGATTACGCGGGGGGAACACTTCCCAATGCTCTTACCTCCAAAATTGAGATATTGCAGATTGCAAAGGAAGGCAAGTACGCGATTAAAACGGTTAGTATCGATCAGGCTAAAGCCGTGGCGTTGAATAATGGGGATTTGATAACAATCCATTCCTCCTACGAGAGCAGTGAAATGATTATGGCCGAGGGGGCCCTGTTCGGCCTGCCCATTAAAGAGGGCGAGCCCATACGGCTTATGGTAAAGCCCATCCTGATAAACGTTCCCTATTTCCCCGGTATTTCGGTACTGACCCTCCTGGACAATCTGGGGGGACCAACACCCTTTGCGCGGGCCAAGGACAGCTATATCATCCGCAAGAGCCATGATGACAAAATCCCGGTGGATGTGGAGAAGCTCTGGAGAACCAGGGATGAAAAATACGATCTGGCGTTAAAACCCGGGGATCATCTGGTAGTTCCCATCATGATCCTCAAGGTTTTTGTGGCCGGCGAGGTACGCAGTCCGGGAGAGAAGAATTTTCTGTCCGGTCTGACGGTGTCCGATTACCTGCTGGCGGCGGGCGGGATAACCGAAGACGGTGATCCGCACGGGGTGTTCCTGCTTTTCCGTGACGGCTCCATGCAAAAGATCGCTCTGACCCAGGAGGTCGGTCCCGGGGCGGTACTGTTTGTCGATAAAAACGGCTTGGCAAAAACCACGGATACCCTGACCAAACTTGGACTTATTGTGGGATTCGCCTCGAGCGTTTTGATCTTAGGCGATCATATCTATAACACCATCTTAAAATTTAGATAGTGCTTTTCCTCTATTTCTTAATTTCCTCGCCTTTAAGGATATTGCGGATTATCCCCATGATGGAGTTGATATCCGAGAGATCAAGGGGCAGGATGAGCTGCGTGTTTTTTCTTGCCAGTTTCTTCAGCTCGGCGATATAATTTTCCGCAATCCGTAAGGTAACGGCATCCTCCCCGCCTTTTTCCTTGATTGCGACGGCAACCTTTTCTATACCGAAGGCCGTGGCAGTGGTGATGGACAGGATCTCCTTTGCCTTTCCTTCCGCCTCGTTGATCAGGCGTTCCTTTTCTCCCTCGCTCCTGTTGATGATGTCGTTCATGACCCCCAATGATTTGTTGATCTGCGCCTGCATCTTCCCTTCACTTTCGGCGATCTTGGCGCGCTTGATGCGCTCGGACTCCATCTGCACCTCCATCACGTGCAGAATGTCCTTGGGCACCGTAATATTCTGGATCTCATAACGGGTCACCTTTACTCCCCACGGATCGGACGCCTCGTCCACACTCTTTACCACATGAGCGTTTATGGTTCCCCGTTCCTCAAAGGTCGTATCAAGGTGCAGCTTCCCGATTACCGAACGCATGGTGGTCTGGGCAAGCTGGATGGCCCCCACACGGAAGTCCTCGATTCCGTAGCTGGCTTTCCGCGGGTCCACCACTTTGAAATACAAAACTCCGTTTACCTCCACGCGCACATTGTCCTTGGTGATACATCGTTGGGCCGGGACGTCGATCGCCCGTTCTTTCAGGTTGTGCTTATAGCGTATCTTGTCTATGAATGGAACCAGCATGTGAAAACCCGCACCCAGGGTCTTTGTGTATTTTCCCAGGCGCTCCACCACCAGTGCGGTCTGGTTGGGTACGATACGGATGCTGCGGATGATGGAGATGAGTACAATAAACCCCAAAAATATGGAGATGAAAATACCGAAGGTGTCTATGAACATTATAATGCCCCCTTTGTTTTTACCGGCTGCTTTTCCTCTGTTCCCGTGATCAATGAGCGGATGAACCCCTTGAGCCTGGCCAGGTCGGCCGGGAGAATAGACGTGCTGGCGGTTTCGATAATATTCCCGAACTCGGTAATAAACTGCTCGGCGATCCTCATGGAAACCGCGGTTTTACCCTTGGGAACCTGGGTGGCTTTGGCAATCGAGGCAATGCCGGTGGCGGTTGCTTCGGCCACCAGGGTGATGGCCTTGGCCCTGCCTTCGGACTCGTTCATGCGCTTCTGCCGTTCGGCCTTGCTGACATTTATGGCCTCCTGCCGGTGCCCGCGCGAGATGTTTATCACCGATTCCCTGTCTCCTTCACTTAACAGGATTTCCGCCCTTTTTTCCCGCTCCGCGCGTACCTGCCGTTCCATGGCCTCCTGTACGGTGAGTGAGGGGGTGATGTCCCGTATTTCATAGCGGGTGACCTTGATTCCCCATGGATCCGAGGCCTCGTCCACGGCCGCCACGATTGAGCTGTTTAACATGTCCCGTTCGGAAAAACTGCGGTCAAGCTCGATCTTCCCCATTTCAGAGCGCATGGTAGTCTGGGCCAGCTGGCTGGTGGCAAAGCGATAGTTTTCAATGCCGTAACTGGCTTTTGCCGGATCAACCACCATGAGGTAGAGAATACCGTCCACCTCTACCTGCACATTGTCTTTGGTGATACAGAGCTGCGGGGCTACGTCGATTACCTGCTCCTTTAACGTGTGTTTGTAGGCCACGCGCTGGACCAGCGGGATAATCAGGTGAAACCCCGCGTCAAGGGTCTTATGGTATTTACCGAACTGCTCCACAATAAACGCGGATTTCTCCGGTATGATATAAATAATTTTCGAAAAAATGAGAGCCGCCACACCCAGAGAAAGTGCCGCGATCAGTGCTCCCAACAAGGTTTGTTCCATTGTAACTACTCCTTTCAGGTATTTTTACTCACGCCGCGAGACAATCAGGGTGAGGTTTTCTTTTTTCATTATTTCTACTACGTCACCGGGTTTCACCGGCTCATCATAGGTAACCGCCTTCCAGGTGGTTCCCTGGAAGTGTACCCTTCCGGGATGGTTCTGCCTGATCGCTTCCGTCACCGTTGCCAGTTTGCCCCTGAACTCCTCTTCATCGTCCGACTCGATCAGTTTGCCCCGGAAGGTCCCGCGGAAAAACCGTCTTAAAAAGCCGAGAGAGAGAAAGCTGGTAAAGAGCCAGATAAAAATTTGTAAAGGGATGTCGGCGTCCAGGCCCGGGATCAGCCAGGTTGCAATGGCGGTCAGGATCGCACCCGCGCCGAAAAAAAAGATGACAAAACCGGGTACGGCAAACTCCAGCCCGATAAGAATGAGTCCCACAATAAGCCATATATAAGGCAGGTAAGAAAAAAAATCCATGTATGCTTCCGCGTTTCATACATAGGGTAATGCGGAAGCATACTGCATGTCAACCACAAAAGTTGAGAGGATCCAATTACAGTGCCATACCGGTTACCCGGTTGACGCGTTTGATAAACTCGGCCGGGTTCTTCAGGGCCACCCCTTCCACCAGCAGGGCCTGGTCCAGGAGCAGGCGGGCGATGTCGGTAAAAAGGCCGTCATCCGTAAGCTCCGACATTTTCGTTACGATCTCATGAGTGGGATTGATCTCCAGAATGGGTTTGAACTCGGGCGCGTTCTTTTGTCCCAGGGCCTTCATGATCTGCTGCATTTGTACCGTGGGGTCGTTTTCATCAGCCACCACACAGGACGGAGAATCACTGAGCCGCGAGCTGGCCTTTACGTCCTTCACATCCTTGTCCAGCACCTTTTTGATCTTTTTGATGAGCGGCTCAATTTCTTTTTCGGATTTTTTGTCCTCGGCGGTCTTGAGGTCTTCGGCCGCGTTGGTCCGGTTTACCGCCTTTAATTCTGTTTCCTTGTATTTACCGATGGTGGGGATGACCAGTTCATCGATTTCATCATCCATTATCAGGACCTCGATGTCCTTGTTTTTATACATCTCCAGCAGAGGAGATGATCGCAGTGTTGCCTCGTTGCCGCCGGTAATATAATAGATGGCCTTCTGATCGGGTTTCATGCGCAGTTTATATTCCGCCAGGCTGGTATATCCCTCTTCTTTTGTGGATTTATAGCGTGCCAGGTCAAGGAGGGCATCCCTGTTGGCAAAATCCTGGTACAGGCCTTCCTTCAGCGGTTTGCGAAACTCTTCGTAAAACGAAGTATATTTTTCCTTGTCCAGGGATAGTTTGGCCAGTTCGCCCAGGATTTTTTTTACCGAGGCGGACCTGATATTCACCAGGACGCGGTTCTGCTGCAGCATCTCCCGGCTGACATTCAGCGGCAGGTCGTCCGCATCGATGATGCCTTTGACAAAGCGCAGGTACGCGGGCAGCAGTTCCTTTTCATCATCGGTGATAAAAACCCGTTTGACGTACAGTTTGACGCCGGGTTTGTAATCGGAATAAAACAGGTCGAACGGGGCCTTTTTCGGGATGAAAAAGAGGGTGGTGTACTGCAGCGCGCCCTCCGCCTGGGTGTGCACATACAGCAGGGGGTCATCGGTATCATGGGTGATGGTCTTATAAAACTCGATATACTCTTTATCCTTAAGCTCGGATTTCGGCCGCTTCCACAATGCCGAGGCGGAATTAACCTGCTCCTCTTTCGCGGTTTGTTTCCCCTTTTCCGCTTCTTCCTGATAATGGAGATAAATGGGGAAGGGAATATGATTGGAGTATTTTTTTACGATAGTATCGATTTCCCAGCGGCTGGCGTAGTGCAGCCCCTCTTCATTAAGATGCAGGATGACACTGGTGCCGTTCGCGGCGCGGGTGCCGTCTTCGATTTCATACCCCCCCCTGCCGTCGCTGATCCATGTATGGGCCGTATCGGTGCCCGCCTTTTTACTGAGAACCGCAACCTTTTCGGCCACCATGAATATGGAATAGAATCCCACGCCGAACTGCCCGATGAGGTTGGTGTCTATCTTGGAAGCGTCTTTGACGTTTTGCAGGAAACTCTTTGTGCCCGAATTGGCGATGGTTCCCAGGTTGGTTACCAGATCGTTTTCATCCATCCCGATTCCCGTATCGCTGACGGTGAGGGTTTTGGCCTCCTTGTCGAACTCTATATCAATACGCGGGGTAAACTTGAATTTCTTAAAATCATCCCGGGTAAGGGTGAGGTATTTCAGCTTATCAAGGGCATCAGAGGCATTGGAGATAAGCTCCCTTAAAAAGATATCTTTATGTGAGTAAAGTGAATGGATAATAAGGTCTAAAAGCTGGGTAATTTCAGTTTTAAACTTATGTTTTCCCATAGCGAACTCCTTTTGATTATTAATGTCCAGATAATCAATTAATATACAAAGGATACAGTAATTTGAAAAGACCGTATCCGGTTTTTCGCCTGAATTTGCGCCTGTTTCGGAGCTCTCCGCGTGCATCAGGCTGCTTACTTGCATAAAAAGCGGCTACAGTATAAAATCAGGCACAAAAAAACGGTGAGGGAGCAAGGGAATGGCTGAGAAGATAAGTTGGGTTCCGCTGGATCTGCTGGAACGATTCATGAGAGATGTCTTTACCCGTATCGGGATTCCGCCGGAGGACGCCCGCGTGTGCGCCGAAGTGCTGATTGAATCGGACAAGCGCGGCATCGATTCTCACGGCGTCAGCCGGTTTAAGCATATCTACATAGACCGGATCAAGGCGGGAATTATCAATCCCGTCACCAATATTGAAGTGGTCAGGGAAGGACCCACAACCGCGGTCATAGACGGCCGGAACGGGATGGGCCAGGTGATCGGTAAAAAATCCATGCAGATGGCCATCGATAAAGCCCGCAAGTACGGCATGGGCATGGTGGTGGTGCGCAACTCCAACCATTACGGGATTGCCGGGTATTACGCGCTGATGGCCGCCAAAAACGATATGATCGGTATGGTCGGGACCAACGCCCGGCCCTCGGTTGCTCCGACCTTCGGCGTGGAAAACATGCTGGGAACAAATCCGCTTACGGTGGGCCTGCCCACGGATGAGCCCTTTCCCTTTGTGCTTGACTGTGCCTCTTCCATTACCCAAAGGGGAAAGATCGAGGTGATGGCCAGGGTGGGCCGGGACCTCCCCCCGGGCCTGGTAATCGGCAAGGACGGAAAATCAAAAACCGACAGCAGCCAGGTGCTGAAAGACCTGCTAAGCGGGGAGGCCGCGCTTGTACCCCTGGGCGGTATCGGTGAGGATACCGGCGGATATAAGGGGTACGGCTATTCGGTGTTTGTAGAAATTTTGAGCGCCGCCCTACAGAACGGAGCGTTTTTAAAGGCGCTTTCCGGATTTGAGGACGGGGAAAAAACCACGTATAAACTGGGCCATTTTTTTATGGCTATTGATATTTCCGCTTTTATCGAGCCGAAACAGTTCAAAGAGACGGCGGGGAACATTCTGCGACAGCTGCGCGCCTCCAGAAAAATGCCCGGCCGGGAACGGATTCTTACCGCAGGAGAAAAAGAGTATGACGCCTACAACCTGCGCAAGGTAAAGGGTGTCCCGCTTGATGAGGGGGTATGTAAAGAGATACTGGAGGTAAAGCGGGAGTTTAACTGCCATGAGTACAGGTTTCCCTTTGAAAGCGAATCCTGACCCACGGGGATTTCCGGGGTTTTCCAGACTGCCTTTTGTTTCTCCGTGGAACAACTCACCGGTGTATTATCGGGAGATCACCGCATCAACCATGGAGGATGCTGAAATCCTGCTTGCCCATGACAACGCACACGGGAGTGTGCTTGCGGCCGGCTTTCAGACCCGCGGCCGCGGCAGGTTTGCCTCAAGGGTCTGGGAATCCGAAAGCGGACGCAATCTCTTGTTCACCCTTATTTTACATACATCAGCCTGTACTCATGTAGATACGCTGCTTCCCCTGCTGACCGGTCTGGCTGTGGCCCGTACTATTGAAGAGCTTTTCTCTCTCAGGGTACTGATAAAATGGCCGAATGATGTGCTCCTCTGCAAAAAGAAGGTCGCCGGAATTCTCTGTGTGAGAAAACGGGATTTTTTCCTTATCGGCGTGGGTATAAACTGCAACCAACGGGAATTCCTTAAAAACGCGGAACGGGCGATTTCGCTTCGGAGTGTCTACGGCCGGCAGGTTGATACGTCTCAGGTCCTGAAGAAATTTCTGGAGCGGTTCAGGCAGACGCTTGACACCACAGGATGGCGGGCGGAATTGGAAGCGCGTTTGTTTTTAAAAGGCAAACACTGCACCATACTGCATTCCGTCTCCGGTACTGCCCGCGAGGAATCAGGAGTGATTCTGGGGATCGGAGAAAACGGTGAGCTGGTGTGGAGGCCCGACGGATCACCGGTCCCGTTACACCTGGCCTCCGCTGATATTACTCTGTCTTATCCTGCGAAGCCTTAGCTGCCGGAAACTCCTACCTGTGCCTGCGGAACGGTCTTCAAAACCGTCTTGGGAAAGAAGGGAATTTTGTGCGGCGCCTGGTCGCTGATTCCGATGAAGAATGAGCACAACTCTCTCGTATTGCCGTACAGGACCGTCTCCGCCTGGTTATAGGTCCCCAGCAGGTTGACCCACAATGTAGTATACGGTTTCTGCTGTTCGGTGCGAAGTTGAATGCCCTGGATCAAAGGGTTCCTGTGCGGTACAAACCCGAAGACAAGATAGGCATTATGTATATGCAGATAAAAAATGCTGCCGAATACCACGTACCCGGTCGGGAGATCGGGTAACGCGACCTCTGATTTTGTTCCATCTTCATAAAGGCAATAAAGCAGCGGCGTGGTTTCCTTTTTAAACCGTACCAGCGGCAGTTCAAACGGTAACAGGCCGCTGATTACCTCCGGTTTCGTTAATTCCGAATAGGAGACCTCCATGCTCACTATCAGGTAAGGAAAGTCACCGACAAAATAGTATTCACGCGCGATCGTGGTCGGCAACACCGTCCCCGGGAGTTCGAAATGCAGCTTTTCCAGCAAACCGCGGCTGTTTTCATCCTCAAAGGAGAAGACCCCGTCGGTAGTATAATTACAGGTCTTTTTTGTAAGATTAAGCAGAGAGCGGGGACGACAGCCGGTGAGGTAATTTTTGGCAGTCTTTATCAGGGAGTGCAGACTGCCGCCGTCAAATACGCTGTTAAAACTCGTTCCCGGGAGGGTGACCTCCCCCGGCATATGGGCTGATATGATTCTGGGCCGCAGGAACGGCCCGTTTTCCGAGGAATCAAGACTGCGGATCTTTGTAGGGTCCAGATCACCGTTGTTATATGAAACAAGCTTCAGGATATTGCTGAAATCTTTATCGCTTTTTTTATCTTTGGTACGTAAAGGATTCGCGCTTTTTAGGTATATCCGGGAGACGGGATTACATACCATGGGCGGCTGCGGGATTTTGCTGTCGGGGATTTGTTTTTTTGCCTTACCGAACTTGTACCCTTTTAAGGAGTTGTATCTGACATGAAAGCGTTTGGAAAGCACGTGAAGAATTTCCTCAAACTGCTCATACGTGTTGTGCTGCGGCAGATCGAATACAAGACAGGCATAAGGGGCATGTCTGGGGATGCGAAGCCCATATGAAGGTGTTGCTATATGGTGATATAAAAACAGTTCTACCGCTTCCTTCAGTTTCCAGGGACCGAATGAATAATCCGTTTGCCCGTCAGTAGTAAAGGGAACACCGATCAGGGTAAAACCGGATTTCTTGTAAATGGCGGCTGCCGCCGGCCGCAGGAGATCGGGCATGGTGGGTATCAGTATCCGCGGCCGTTCTTTAAACTGTTCAACAATCCCTGTTTTCCAGGGATTGTTGATACTCCAGGTCAGTTCCTTTTCCACTTCAGAAGCCGAAAGCAGCGGATGAAACGCCCCACTGTAACCCATGGGAATGACGCAGTCCCCGCACGCCTTGATCCTTGTTTTGATTTCAGTGATAATACCGTCCAGTTGCGGATGTTTTTTTTCCAGGTAGGGGGTATTGGGAAGGTTCCAATGCAGCGGCATACCTTTATCAAGGCCCAGGCGGACCAGTGTTTCCAGCAGACGTTCCGTGCCGCGGGCCGTATCGTCTCTTCCGGCCCTCTGCCAGCGAAAACTGATAAATACGGTAAGCTCTTTTCTTGCTCTCATCAGTACTTTTTTAATCAATTCGGCTTATTAGTCAAGTTAATTTAGTGCATATATGACATAAAAAAAATATTTTTTTGTTGATGAAATTAAAAAGAATATGTATCTTATCAAAAAAGAGCGGGAGACGCTCTATACCAATCGAATTTTAAACTATAAATTACTAATAAAGAGAGGGTGAATAAATGGCAAAGCAACTACAATTTGATGAGTCTGCTAGAAAAGCATTACTTGCAGGCGTAGAGAAGATGTCTAATGCGGTCAAGGTTACATTAGGACCCAAGGGCAGGAATGTTATTCTGGACAAGAAGTTTGGAGCGCCTACGGTAACAAACGACGGAGTAACTATTGCCAAGGAGATTGAGCTTGAGGATCCGTTTGAGAACATGGGTGCTCAGCTGCTGAAGGAAGTAGCGACCAAAACCAATGATGTTGCGGGAGACGGGACAACAACCGCCACCGTACTTGCTTATAGTATGATCAAAGAGGGTTTAAAGAGCGTGGCCGCGGGTATCAATCCGATGGGGATTAAACGCGGTATCGCGAAGGCGGTTGATGTTGCGGTTTCGTATATCAAGGACAAGGCAAAGGCGATAGGGGATAACAAGAGCGAGATCGCCCAGGTCGCCTCAATTTCCGCCAATAACGACAGCGAGATCGGAAATCTTATCGCCGACGCCATGGAAAAGGTGGGCAAGGACGGGGTCATTACCGTTGAAGAATCAAAAAGCATGGTGACCGATCTGGAGGTGGTTGAGGGTATGCAGTTCGACCGCGGGTATGTTTCCCCCTATTTTGTCACCAACCGCGAAAATATGACCACTGTTTTCGAGAACCCCTATATTTTAATTTACGATAAGAAGATATCCAGTATGAAGGACCTGCTGCCGCTGCTGGAAAAAGTAGCCCAGGCAGGGAAGCCGGTGCTTCTTATCGCCGAGGATGTGGAAGGCGAGGCACTCGCCACCCTTGTTGTGAATAACATCAGGGGAACCTTGAACGCCTGCGCGGTAAAGGCTCCCGGATTCGGTGACCGCAGAAAGGCCATGCTGGAGGATATCGCCATTTTAACCGGCGGACAGGTTGTTTCCGAAGAGCTGGGTCTGAAACTGGAAAATACGGATTTAAGCCAGTTGGGACAGGCGAAATCGGTAAAGATCGACAAAGAAAATACCACGATTATTGAAGGCGCGGGAAAAGAAAAGGATATCAAAGACCGCATTGCCCAGATAAAGGTCCAGATTGAGGATACCACATCCGATTATGACAGAGAAAAGCTGCAGGAACGCCTGGCCAAACTGGCCGGTGGTGTGGCCGTTATTAATGTCGGCGCGGCTACCGAAGTTGAGCTGAAAGAAAAGAAGCACCGGGTTGAGGATGCGCTTTCCGCCACCAGGGCCGCTATCGAAGAAGGTATTATTCCGGGCGGCGGTATTACCCTGGTAAAATCGGTCAACAAGCTGAAAGAAACCGATCTCAGCAAAAGCCTTGAAGAGGAAGCCGTGGGTTTCAAGATTGTTATCCGCTCTCTGGAAGAGCCCATCAGACAGATTGCAGAGAACGCGGGGCTTGACGGTGCAATTGTGGCTGAAAAAGCGAAAACGGAGAAGGACGGTATCGGATTTGACGCGGCCAAGATGGAATGGATAGACCTGGTGAAGGCCGGGATTATCGATCCCGCCAAGGTGACCAGATCGGCCCTGCAGAACGCCGCATCAATCGCCGGGCTCCTGCTCACTACGGAATGCACCATTACGGATCTGCCGGAAAAAGAGGCACCACCTGCCGTACCGGGAGGAATGCCCCCGGGAGGAATGCCTCCGTATTAATAAGAAAATAAAGGATTTAATAAAAGGGGAAAGTATACGAAAAGGCTTTCCCCTTTTTTATAGTAAAGCAATTCTCATATTGCTGTTTATGCTTTATGGCCTCTTGCCAATTTTCACGATATACGGCAGAATAAATCCATTATAAAGGTCGACGAATAATGATTAAACGAAATGATTTTATTTTTACTGTAGGTTACCAGGGCGATACTGCCATAGTAAACGCCTCGGCCAAGAAAAAATACGGAAGACTTACCACTGAAGAACTTGCAAAACAGGGACTGTTTAAGTCGGCAATCTGTTCCGCGGTGTACGATGAAAATGAAGAGGAACTGGAACGGGTAATGCATATTTTTAATGAGCGGAACGGGAAGTCCGTGGATTCGGTCGCGAGCCTGAAACGTATGTTCGGGGTGACAAAAGTGCCGGAAGGAATAGATAAGATACTGCTTGTTTAACCGGGAAAAGGGAGCACAACAGGTATTTGAAAGTAAACCGAGAGGAATTAATGCAAAAACTTGATATTACCCAAAACGAGCTGGAAAAATGGATACAGAGTAAACTCATTGTTCCGGTTTCGGACAGCGGTGATTATTTTCCCGAACAAGCCCTGCAGTACGGAAAGGCGGTGAAAAATTTCCTGTCCATGGGCTATTCTTATGAGGCAATAGCCAAGATAAAAAATGAGATCGGTCTGCCGATAAAAGACAAAACGGAAAAGCCGCTTGAGAAGACCCGGCTGTTAACCGTGGGAGAACTGGCCGAACAGGGCGGGGTGAATACCCGTACCATCAAATTTTGGGAAGAGAAGGGACTGATCAACCCGCACCAGCGCACCGAGGGTGGGTTCAGGCTGTACCGGGTACAGGACATCCTTCTTGTTAAGTTTATAAAAGACCTGCAGACCTTCAATTATACGTTGTCAGAAATCGGAAATATCATAAAGCTGGTAGGACCGGAGTTTGATCACGGGCAGGCGGATGCGAAAGAGGAGGACATAGAGGGTCTGGAAAAAATCGCTTCCGGGTTGGAGTACCTGATTGAGTATATGAAGGAATCCAGAAAGGCGTCCTTTCGCGTGGAGGCGATTTTTAACAGGCGCCTGAAAGCGGTGTTGAAGTCTATCAAGCAGAAGAGGGGTTCCTAAAAGCGGATGAAGAAGATAATCATCGGTATGATTATGCTGGGGGATGGTCACAGGGCGCCTGCGTTGGCCCTTTGTAATTATATAAATCAACATTATGCCGGGCAGTATGAAGTGAAAGTAGTGGATCTGGCAAAGGAATTGAAGGCTGATTTTGCTTATTATGTCTACAGTAATTCATGGAACAAGGTGGGATTAAAGAAACCCCGGTTGTCCGGTCTTATCATGAACATAGGAGACAATAGCTTCGTCAGCTGGCTTATTAATGGGCTTTTCGGTATGGGCCTAAAAAAGCGTTTAAAACGTTTTCTGCTCAGGGAAAAACCGCAGCTTTTTGTTACCACACATTATTTTTTCGCCCATCGTTTCGGCGCGTTGAAACACAGGAACGGAATGGCCATACCGCATATCAGCATTAACACCGATCCGTTTTGGGCACACCACTTTTGGGCGGACCGGCATTGTGATTCCATGGTGGTGTTTTCCGAAGAAGCAAAAAAGGAGTTGGCCAAACGGGGAGTGGCAAGAGAGAAAATCCATATTTTCCCTTATCCGGTAAATCCAAAATTTGAACGGATTGGGAAGGACAGGCTGCAGATCCGCCGGAAGCTTGGATTACAGACGGATGTGCTTACCTTTGTGATGAGTGCGGGCGGGGAAGGCCTGGGCGCCATGGAGGATCACATCAGGTTTTTGATGAATAAAAAGCTGAATATTCAGTTTATTATTATCTGCGGCAGGAACCGAAAGCTGCAGGCCAGGTTGGAGAAAGATGTGTCCGGATTTGCGGGGCCGCCGTTCATCCTGATCAGGGGTTTTGTAGATAATATGGAAGAGTATGTATCGGCGTCGGATTTTGTTGTGGGCAAGGCGGGTGCCAACTTTACCTTTGAGGCCCTGAATTTGGAAAAACCCGTGATTCATAACGCCTGGGTAATCAATGAGGCGGGGACCAAGGATTTTGTGGTAAAAAACGGGTTTGGATTCGCCGCGCAGAGCGCGCATGAGCTGCATGACCTCTTGATCAGGATTTCAAACGACAGAGAAATACTTAAACTCTGTAATGAACGGATACGAAGTTTTGGGATTGAAAACGGGGTGGAAAAGCTCGGTGATTTCATCGTTTCACATTCAAACTGACCTATAAATACCTGTATAAAAAGGGAATTGTTGGCTTGACTTTAGATTAACATATATGATAACGTAGCCAAAATCTTAGAGAATAGTAAAGGAAAAGCAATGCTAAACACGATATTTTCAAATTTATCGCTATTACAGACGGACGGACAGGGTTCAACCAATAGCTTTATCATCACCATCGGTATGGTAGGCCTGGTACTCGTGGTTTTTTATTTTCTCATTATCCGGCCGCAGAATAAGCGACAGAAACAAGTACAGAATATGCTGTCGGCCCTGAAAAAAGGAGATAAAGTTACCACCATCGGTGGTGTTCAGGGTGTTGTTACTTCGGTAAAAGAGCAGTCGGTAACCTTAAAAGTAGACGAAAATACAAAAATAGAGTTTCAGAAATCTGCTATTGCAAATGTAGTCAATAAAAAAGAAGCGGCCGGCGAAAAAAAATAACATTTTTTTCCGAATAGGAAAACATCAACAAATCGGAGCAAATTATGAGTGTTCGTTCTAGAGTAATTATCTTTATTCTCATACTCGTGCTGGCGGTGATGTTTATTTCACCCACGTTACAGTGGTATTTATTAATACCCGAAAACAGCAAGAAAAATGCATTGAGTTCAATTCCCCAGATCAGAAGAAACGCCGAAATCCAGGCGAATGAGGTGCGTAAAAAAATTCAGGGATTCGCGGCCGGTACGGCCGGGGAATCTCCTGTAAAGCGCCTGGTGGTCCAGGCCTTCAAGGTTATCTACGAGGGGGTTTCGGAAAAAGATTTCGCGGCGCTGCTGGAGAAGCATTATCGGGATGATACACTGTATCTAAAGGATTTCAGGTCCCAAACCCTGCAGCTGGGCTTGGATCTGCAGGGCGGTATGTATGTATCCATTAAAGCTGATTTTGCGGCATACAAAAAAGAGCACGGGACAGATATACCGGATTATTTGAAGGAAGAACGGGTACAGCAGGCTATGGAGATTCTGAACTCCCGTATCGACCAGTTCGGTGTTACCGAGCCTTCCATTCGTCGGCAGGGCGATCGTATTACCGTGGAGCTTCCCGGTGCGGCCGACCCGGAACGTATCCGTAAGGTTATTATGGGAAAGGGCAGACTGAACTTTCATTTGCTTGACAAGGCAGGGGTTGATGCCTTTGAGAAATACAAAGCCGAACATCCGAATGATTATCTGGCGAACACCCAGCCTTCCGAACCGTTTCGCTTAAAGGACCCGTCGGTTCTGCCCAAAGGCGATGAGCTGATCGGGGTTTATGAAAAGGACGAGTATGGTTTGGACAGGCGTACGGGTTTTACGGTCATTCAGGCCAAACCGGTACTCCGCGGTGAGGCCATTCAGAATGCGTATCCGGATGTAGACAGGCGAACCGGCAAGCCGATTGTTGTTTTTGTGTTGGGTGAGTATAAAGACGATAAGGGTAACACGATCGACGGTGCCGAGCAGTTTTACAAGGTAACCGAACAGCACCAGGGTGAGGCCCTTGCCGTTGTGCTGGACGGTAAGATCAAATCGCACTCGATTGCAACGATTACCGAACCCATCAGCGGCGGGGTGGTCTCCATCCGCGGTGATTTTACCCAGGCAGAGGTAAATGATCTGGCCAAGGTGTTGCGAACCGGTCCCCTTCCGGTCGTACTGGATATAGAGAACCAGTCCGAGGTAGGCCCTTCCTTGGGAGAGGATATGATCCGCCAGGGATTAAACGCGATTTTGATCGGGTTTATCTTTGTTATCGCATTTATGCTTATTTATTATAAAGGTGCGGGAATTATCGCCAACCTGGGTTTGATGGTTAACCTGTTTTTGATGGTTGCCATCCTTTCCGCCACCGGCTTTACGCTGACCCTTACCAGTATCGCGGGTATTATTCTTACGGTGGGTATGTCCGTGGATGCGAATGTTATTATCTTTGAACGTATTAAAGAGGAGTACCATCTGGGAAAATCCCGGCAGGCGGCAATTAAAACGGGTTTCGGCAAGGCCTTCTGGACAATCCTTGACGCGAACGTCACTACCTTTATTGCGGCCTTTATTCTATCCCTGTTAAGTAAAGGAAGTATACAGGGATTTGCCTTTACCCTGGCTGTGGGTATTTTTACCTCATTTCTTTCGGCTATTTTTGTCTCGAGACTCATGTTCGATTTTGTTACCACTGTATTTAAAGCAAAAAGACTCAGCATCAGCTGGAGGCGGGTATAATGAAAAGGATAATCAGGTTCACCAAGGCTCGATTTATAGCGATTTCTATCTCACTTGCGTTGATTATTTTTGGCATAACAAATTTTATTATTAGCGGCGGATTCAATTTAGGTATTGACTTCAAGGGCGGTTATATCCTTCAGGTACAGATTGCTCCGGTTGGCTTGACCGTTACTAATACCGGCCAGAGCGCCGTCAAGCTGGAGATCACCAAGGGTGGTGTACTGGAAGCCAACAAGAAGTATCTTAATATTACGGATGAGGATGCCAAAGTACATACCTTTGAACTGGATACCATAAATTCGCTGAACAACCTGCGTGATATGCTGAAGAAAGAGGTGCCGGATATCGGGATCAGCCTGAACGCGGACGGCGGTATCGCTCCGATACGGCTTATCAGTATTCAGGAGACGGTGATTAATCCCGGTCAGGCGCATGTCGTAAATTATGTTTTACAAAAGGGCGATACGTTGATCACTTCGCTGGTAAAGATGCGATCATTGTTATCTGCAATACCCGGGGTAACGCTGCAGAACGTGGGGGAACCGGAACAGCAGGAGTTTATGATCCGGGCGAATATCCCCCAGGGGAACAAAGATGATACACAGGTGAGTAAGCAGATCCACTCCCTGCTTGCCGATGCTTACGGCAGTAACGACATAATTGAAAAACAGAGTGAAACCATGAGCCCGCAGCTGGCCCAGGTGTTGGCCATAAACTCCATTTATTTTATTCTGATCGCGTTGGCCCTCATCATGGTGTATATCTCCATCCGTTTCAAGATTACGTACGCGGTCGGCGCCATCATTGCACTTATCCATGACGTACTCATTATGCTCGGATTTATCTGCTTTTTTCATATTGAAATCAGTACGGCAACCATAGCGGCGGTATTGACGATTGTCGGTTATTCATTGAATGACACCATTGTTGTCTATGACCGGATTCGTGAAAACTTTTCTTTACTCAGAGAATATCGTATGGATGATATTATCGATACCAGTATCACACAATCTCTCAGCAGAACGATTATGACCTCGTTGACCACCCTGATCGCGGTTATCCCGTTGTATGTATTGGTTACGGGTTCCAGCGATATTAAGGATTTTGCCTTAAGCCTGCTGGTCGGTATTGTTGTGGGGACGTATTCTTCAATCTATATTGCTTCTCCGGTGGTTTTGGGATGGCAGAAAGCCATTGCCAAGGGAAAAGAAAAGCACGACAGGGAAATGTTCGGCAAGCGTATACCGGTGGCACAACCGGTGATTGATACTCCTGATTCACAGAATCCGGAACACAGCCAAATTCAGGAACAGCACAAACAGGTTGTACGCGTGCAGCGGACCGTTAAGAAAAAGAAGAAGAAGAAGAAAAAGCATTCATAAGCGGGTAAATGAAGGTTCTTGTACTTTCCGATATTCATGGGGCGGCAGCCAAGGTAGAGCGGATTTTGGGTGGTTTTCCCCCTCAGATACCGGTAATCTTTGCCGGTGATCTGACGCATCTCGGGGGGTATGAACAGGTAAAGCGGATTGTCGAACCGTTGCTTGAAAAAAACATCACGGTGTTTGCCGTGCCCGGTAATATGGACCGTAGAGGTGTACTGGATTATTTAACGGAAAAAAAGATCAGTATTCACGGAAATGGAGTTGTATACCGGGGAATCGGTTTTTTCGGAGTGGGCGGAAGCAACCCGACCCCTTTCCATACACCGTTTGAGCTTGATGATAAAGAGCTCGGCGGATTACTGCGCCAAGGATATGAAGCGGTTGCCGGGTGCAGCACCACCGTATTGGTCTCTCATGCTCCGCCATATAATACCAAATTAGATAAAACAGCGGGTGGGATACACTGTGGTTCACAGGTGGTGAAGGAATTTATAAAAATGAAAGCGCTTACACTATGTCTCAGCGGCCATATCCATGAATCGGCAAATCGTGATATGGTGGGAGAAACCGTATGCGTAAATGTCGGTGCTGTAAAAGACAATAATTTTTGTTTGCTGGAACTATCGCCCGCAGGCATAACCATATCCAGGAGGAAAGTAATATGAAAAATGAAACCATGGAAGCGATTCGAAAAGTAGCCCTGTCCGTAAGGACCCTGACCATGGACGCGGTACAAAAAGCCAACTCCGGACATCCCGGGCTGCCCATGGGCTGTGCGGAGTTGGGAGCGGTACTTTTTGGTGAGGTGCTGCGACACAATCCCGCCACGCCGGACTGGGTCAACCGCGACCGGTTTGTGCTTTCGGCCGGACACGGCTCCATGCTTTTATACTCCCTGCTGCATTTAAGCGGGTACGATCTCAGTCTGGAAGAGTTGAAAAACTTCAGGCAGCTCGGTTCCAAGACACCGGGTCATCCGGAACACGGAGTGACCGTCGGGGTGGAAACGACCACCGGTCCTCTGGGGCAGGGCTTGGCCAATGCCGTGGGGATGGCTATTGCGGAAACAATACTGGCCGACCGGTTTAATACAAAAGACCATACAATTATCGACCATTACACCTACGCGCTTGCCGGTGACGGGTGTATGATGGAGGGGGTAACCTCAGAGGCGGCCTCTCTGGCCGGTCATCTTGGCCTGGGAAAATTAATCGTTTTTTACGATTCGAATAAAATTACCATCGACGGCTCCACTGATATTACCTTTACCGAGGATGTAACGCGGCGTTACCAGGCATACGGTTGGCAGACCTTGTCCGGCAGTGCGTATGATATCGGTGAGATTGTCGGGCTGATTGAACAGGCCAAGGCGGAAACACAAAGGCCGACCTTAATTGTTCTTACATCAGTGATCGCCAAAGGGTCCCCGCACCTTGCGGGTTCACACAAAGCCCATGGGGCTCCGCTGGGTGAGGAGGAGGTGGCGCTTACCAAGAAGGCTTTGGGGGTACCGGAAACGGCAATGTTTTATATCGATCCGCAGGCAAAGGACTATTTCGGGCAAAAGCAAATAGTATGGGCCGAGCAGCAGAAGCAGTGGCAGCAAGAGTATACGGAATGGCGACAGGCAAATCCGGAGCTGTATAAGCTGTGGCAGCGGTTTTTTGCCGAGGATGAACCCGCGGACCTCAAACTGCCCGATTATAAGGTGGGGGATGCCATCGCCACCCGCTCTTCCGGCCATGAAATTCTGAATGCCACCGCCCAGGGAATGCCGTACCTTATCGGCGGCTCGGCGGACTTGGCAGGTTCAAACAAGACCGACCTGAAAGGGTTGGGCGAGTATCAAAAAACCAACCATAGCGGCCGTAACATCTGCTTCGGCGTGCGAGAGCACGGAATGGGGGCGGTAACCAACGGCCTGGCTTTACACGGTGGGCTACGGGTTTTCTGCGCCACCTTCCTGGTATTTTCCGATTATATGAGACCGCCCATACGTCTGGCCGCGTTGATGAAGTTGCCCGTTATCTATATCTTTACGCATGACTCAATCTTTGTAGGGGAGGACGGTCCCACCCATCAGCCGGTGGAGCAGCTGGCCGCCTTACGGATTATCCCCGATCTTTTGGTTTTCCGTCCCGCCGATGCCCAGGAGCACGTTGAGCTGTGGAAACTGGTTTGCGGTTATAAGGACGGACCCATTGCAATGGCCCTCTCACGGCAGAACCTGGCTGTCTTTGAAAAACAGGACCCGGATTGGAAGAAACAGATCAAACGCGGTGCCTATATCGTTAAGGACTGCGCGGGGACGCCGGACCTGATTCTGATCGCCAGCGGCTCGGAGGTGGGGCTGGCATTGCAGGTTGCCGCGCAGCTTGAAGACAAGAAAATACGTGTGGTGTCAATGCCGTGCCGCGAACTGTTTTTACAGCAGCCTGCTGCCCGGCAAAACGAGCTGTTGCCGCCTGAGGTTACAAAAGCAGTCATAGAAGCAGGGGTGACCTTCGGTTGGCAGGATATTATAAAGGGGAAAGGAATGGTTTTCGGCATCGACAGATTTGGGGAGTCCGGTCCCGGGAAATCCGTGGCTGAATACCTGGGCCTGAAGGTGACAAAGATAGCAGCAGATTTAAAACAAATTACCTGAGGTTAACCGGGGTTTCCCAGGACCTCGTCACCGACAAAAAACGAGAGGTTTTTTCCCTTGATCCATGAAGCGGGAAGGACGGTGCTCCCCGTCCGTAATTCGGAAAAAGCCTTCCGTTTTGCTTGTCCGCGGATGAGAAAAATTATGTTTTTGCTTGTATTGAGAAAATGGGGAGTGAGCGAAAGCCGATAGGTCTTGTTGTTCGCAAGGAGAACGGCCACTGCGTCCGCTTTAATATCTTTTTTTATGGCAATACTTTTCTGATCCGGGGTAACAATTCTGGAGCGGGGGAACAAGGACGCGGTATGTCCGTCATCACCCATTCCCAACAGGCAGATATCGGGAGAACGGGAGTAGGCCTTGAAAAAATCGTCCAATATCCCCTGGTAACGGCGGGCACCGGCAATAGGGGTACTCCCGTCAACATGCCAGGAGAAGACATGATCAGGCCTGACATCAAGGGGGCCCAGTAACAGTCTGCGTGCCATGCCTTCATTGCTCTGCGGGTTGTCTACCGGAACCCAGCGTTCATCTCCAAAAAACCAATACATTGAGCCTACCGGGATATCCCTTTCCTTAATCAATGTGGAAAGTCTCTTGTAACATAATTGCGGGGTGTTTCCTCCGGCCAGGATTATACTGCACAACCCCTGTTTTTCTATTGTCTCTTCTATACAGGAGAGAATAAACAGAGCCGCCTTTAAGGCAAAATTATGTTCACTTTTGAAATTCAGAATATTATTCATTTTCACGTATCTTATTCAGGGCGTCATAATAAAGCGGGTCATGATCAAGTGAATCAAGTTCATCCAGCAGCACGTGGCGCTCGTTTATGATACACTCACCCCCCTCTTCATCAATGCGATTGATGGAAAACTCTTGTCCGTCGTTGGTGATAAAAACCACTTTTCTGGCTGTATCATCTCTCATGTGTATACCGACGCGGTTTCCCCGGCCGTCCATGAATCGCGGCAGTCCCGATTTTACATCTGTAGATTTCCAGTTCAACCTGCTGGCGAGCCAAACCAAATAGAGCAGCGCCTCGCTTTGGGAAATACCATGCAGGGTGATGTCTTTTATCTCATAGATGTACTGTCTCATACTGACGGGATTAAACAGCAGGGCCGTTTGTTGCCTGAGCGGTAAAGAGCGAAACCAGGTAAGATCGGACACAACCGGTTTCCCCGGAGTGCTGTTCTCATTACGGACGATCAGCTGTCGCTCGATATTTCGGCACACGGTCAGGGGGTCTTCTCCCAGGAGGTGGTTTGCTTCCGTACAAAAAATAACCTTATCCGCCAGGGTGGAGATGGTGTGCAGCATAGAGGGAAACGGCTGCAAGGAATCAAGCCAGACGATGATAACAGGTATTTCATGGATCAGCAATGGGACCCAGGTTCCGGGAGCGTTCCCGATTTCATCTTTTCCGTTTTGAATGATTATTTCCTGGAAGCACACCTGGTTGTTCTGTGGATCCGGATAACAACGGACCTTTACATAGCTGCTTGAAACGGGCTTTTCCGTCTGCTGGAGGTGAATTATCCGCGCCGGCCTTTTACCGAACAGGAAATCCAGAAGTTCGGAGACAAGATGCTCCCGAAAAATATTATAAATGAATATCAGATTAAAAAGGCAGGCCCGGATATTATGCGCGGGCTGTTTTTCCAGATCAGCGTTGATTTTGTTTTCGATTGATTCGGGATTGAGCTCCCGGTTCATAGTTTCCTCCATTTGATCCCGTAACGGTTGATCAGCATATCCGCCTCCTCAGGGCCGGCTCCCCCCGCGGGATAAAAAAGCAGCCGGTTTTTATCCTCCTCCCGGTAGGCGGTGATCAGGTTGGAGATAAACCGCCACGCGCATTCGATCTCATCATTGCGGGTAAACAGGGTGTTGTCTCCCAGCATCACGTCAAGCAGCAGGCGTTCATAGGCTTCGGGTGATTTTTCCGCGAAAGAACTTCCATAGGAAAAAGACATGTTCACCGTACGCATTTTTGTGTCGAATCCGGGTATTTTGGAATTAAAGCGGAAGGTAATGCCTTCATCAGGCTGAATGGCCAGGGTAAGTGAGTTGGGATTGAGTTGGGCCGTCCTGTCCCTTCCGAACAGCAGGTGCGGTGGGGTTTTGAACTGAATGGAGATTTCCGTGCTGCGGCGGGACAAGCGTTTCCCGGTCCGGAGGAAAAAAGGGACGCCTGACCAGCGCCAGGTATCGATAAAAAGCTTTACCCCCACGTAGGTCTCGGTCTCGGAATCAGGCGCTACACCGTGTTCTTCGCGGTATGACTTTACGGTTTCCCCGTCGATTATCCCCCCGCCGTATTGGGCACGCACCAGTGATTCCATGGATGACCGCCTGTCAATCGGTCTGATTGCCTTTAACACCTTCAACTTTTCGTTTCGGATTGAATCCGGCTGCAGGTCATTGGGCGCTTCCATGGCGACCAAACTCAGAAGCTGCAGGAGATGATTTTGCAGCATGTCCCGAATGGCGCCCGCGTTTTCATAATAACTGCCCCTGCCCCCGATGCCGCTTTTTTCAGCCACGGTAATCTGCACATGTTCGATGTAGTTGCTGTTCCAGATCGGTTCATAGATGCCGTTGCCGAAGCGATAGACCATAATATTTTGTACGGTTTCCTTGCCCAGGTAGTGATCGATCCGGTAGACCTGTTTCTCATCGAAAATTGACAGAAGATGAGAGTTTAGGGCCTCCGCGCTGGCAAGGTCGTACCCAAATGGTTTTTCCACAACTATTTTGGTGCTTTTTTGATCATACCGGGAAAGATTGTTGCTTCCCAACCGGGCAATAACCGGTTCATACATCACCGGCGGTGTGGCCAGGTAGTAAACAACCTGGGCGGAGGCCGCCGTCCGCTGCTTTAACAGCTCGTATCCCTCATCGGTATCATAGGGTGCCGAGATATAGGAAATGCAATTGATAAAGTCAGGCAGAGCGGTCGTGTCGGCAGAATGTACGGGATGTTGTTTCAGTATGTCTGTAATTTTTTCCTTAAAAAATTTTGAGTCCCATTTGCTGCGGGCAAATCCTATTATTTTGAAATTGCTGATAAATCCATGGGAAAACAGCGAATACAACGCGGGAATCAGCTTTTTTGCCGTCAGATCACCGCTGGCACCGAAAATAACAATGGTAAAGGCCGTTGCGATCTTGTATTTAAACAAACCGTCAAAAAGCGGATTTTCCTGCATACTTTAAATTAAATGAAAATATGCCCTTAAGGTCAAGCTTGTTTTTGTAAAAATGGGTATGATTTTATTGCCGCTATATTGATTTTTAACTATATTATGAACAACCAATAGAAAAAAGGAGTTGTTATGTTGGAAAGCGAAATTACAAAAGCCTTGAACGGGCAGATCAAAATGGAGTTTTTCTCCTCTTATATTTATCTGGCCATGGCCGCTTACTTCGAGAATACCAATCTTCCGGGATTCGGGCACTGGATGCACCTGCAGTCACGGGAAGAGACGGAGCATGGTATGCGGATTTTTCGTTATATCATTGAAAGGGGAGGAGCGGTTGATCTGCAGGGCCTGGACACTCCGCCTAAAAGCTATAAATCACCGCTGGATGTTTTTGAGGCTGCCCTCGCCCACGAGCGCAAGGTAACCGCCTCGATCAACGCGCTGGTTGAATTGGCTCAAAGCAAAAAGGACCACGCAACCGAGGTGTTCTTACAGTGGTTTGTGAAAGAGCAGGTTGAAGAGGAAGCAAACGCGGACGCGATTGTGCAGATGCTGCGTCTTGCCGACAACACGCCGGGCGCTCTTTTCATGCTGGACAAGGAACTGGGAAGACGGGGGAGCGAATAAGTAATCAAATAGCTCTTGCCAAAAAATAAACACCGGTGTATAACATTTTCTAAAAGGAGGAAACATGAAGAAATATAAATGCACAATCTGTGATTATGTCTATGATCCTGCCGAGGGCGACCCGGACAGCGGTATTGCCGCGGGAACCGCGTTTGAAAAGCTTCCGGACGATTGGGTTTGTCCTGTCTGTGGCGCTGCAAAAGATGATTTTGAAGTCGTCAATGAATAAATAACAGAGAAAAGCATTTGAAGGACTTGTATTTGGGTTTTTTCTTTGCTATATTACATATATAAAAGATATGAATTATATGAAATATGAGAGGTCAAAATAAGACATGTTTGCCGTATCTACCCGCACCCGTTACGGTCTGCGGGCCCTGCACTTTTTAAGTACTCACAACGGAAATAAACCGGTCAGTCTGCATTCGATTGCGGAGGAGCTTGCTATCCCTTTTAAATACCTGGAGAATATTTTTAAGCTGTTGACGCGTGGGGGGATTGTCCGGGGAGAGCGCGGCCCCGCGGGAGGCTACATGCTTATCCCTTCGCCCAAAAACCTTACCCTCTATGAAATTGTGGACGCGCTTGACGGACCGCTGTTGACGGTTGCGTGTGTTTCGGATAAAAACCTGTGTGAAAACAGTGATGAATGTCCTACGCGTGAAATTTGGGACGAACTGCAGGCACATATCAGCAGCTTTTTCAAGTCCCGCACCCTGGCCCAGCTTTTTCGGCACAAACAAAAGGAGATGAACTGATGAATGCAAGGAAAGTATACATGGATTATAATGCCACCACCCCTCTGCATCCGGAGGTAAAAGAGTCCATGCGTCGGGGGTTTGAGCTGTATGCCAATCCGTCAAGCATGCATGAGTTCGGCAGGACCGTTCGGAATCAGCTGGAGCTGGTCAGGCAGCGGATAGCGGAGTTTATCGGGGCCGGGCCTGAGGAAATCATCTATACCGGAGGCGGATCGGAGTCCAATAATACGGTATTAAAAATGCTTACCTGTGCCCTCTGCGGGGGCGCGGAACTTTCCCCGGGCAGAGCGGAGATCATCACCTCGGCGATTGAGCATCCCAGCATTATCCAGACGGCCCAGCATCTTGTGTCCATGGGGAATACCATCCATTTTGTGAAGGTGGACCGAAACGGTAAAGTGGATATGAACCATTTTCTGGAACTCATTTCCGAAAGAACTGCCCTGGTATCAATCATGTATGCCAACAATGAGATCGGCACTATTCAGGACATACAATCCCTGGCTGAAATTGCGCACCGCTATGGAGCCCTGTTCCATACGGATGCGGTCCAGGCCGTGGGCAAGATCCCGGTAGATGTGGAACGGCTCGGCGCTGATTATTTGTCTTTCTCGGCGCATAAATTTTACGGTCCCAAGGGGATTGGGGTACTGTACGCACGAAAGGGAAAGCCCTATTATCCCTTTATCCACGGCGGACACCAGGAGGGCGGCAGACGGGCCGGGACCATGAACAGCCTGGGTATTATCGGCATGGGAAGTGCTGTAGAGCTGATAAAAGCAGAAATGCAGGAGATAGAAGAGCGTCTCCTGCGGCTGAAACAGCGGCTGCGCTCCGGAATTACCGAACGTATTCCGGATATTACCATAAACGGACATCCGGAGGATTCCCTGGCCAATACCCTCAACGTTTCCTTTCACGGTGCGGAGGGTGAAGCCGTCCTGCTGTATATGGACCTGCAGGGCATTGCCCTGTCCACCGGCTCGGCCTGTTCTTCCGGATCTTTGGAGCCATCGCATGTTCTGCTGGCTACCGGGGTCGGTCCGGAACTGGCCCACGGCTCAATCAGGTTCAGCATGGGCAGAGAAACCACGGAAGACGAGGTGGATTACGTGCTGGAGGTACTGCCGGCGGTTATTAAAAATGTACGTAAAATGTCAACTGTCTATTCGGGGGAGTGTAAATGAGTAATACTAATATGTGGGTGTACACGGATATCGTAAAAGAGCATTTTATAAACCCAAAGAACGTTCTGGAAGATGAAGAGCATTATCAGGATGACGGGAAGGGTATTGTGGGAAACATAAAATGCGGTGATCAGATGATGGTAGCCATCAAGGTCAGCAATGACACCATCACCGACTGCAAATGGAAGACCTACGGCTGCGCCAGCGCCATTGCCAGCACCTCTGTTATGTCCGAAATGGTAATAGGTATGAGTATCGACAAGGCGTATACCATCAGACCTGAGGATATCGTCAAAGAGCTGGGTGAACTGCCGGCACATAAGATCCACTGTTCGGTGCTGGGGGACAGGGCCCTGCGCAAAGCCATAGAGGATTATTACAACAGGAGCGGCCGAACCGACAAAGTGGTACGGGAAAAGGCCAAGATAATCTGCCAATGCATGAATGTAACGGACAGGGACATCGAAGAGGCCGTGCGCAAGGGTGACCGTACCTATGAGAAACTGCAGTACAGAACCAAGCTGGGCACTGTCTGCGGCCAGTGCAAGGACAAAGCAGAAAACCTGCTGCACGAGTATATTCATCTGTTCGGGGATTAACATACAGCGAAAACGCGGGGTATACCCGGCATACACGATGTGGTAGTTCGCCGGACCAGCTGCCCGTAAACCTACAGTTCAAGCACCTTTTTAATCTGCGCTAATTCCATACGAAAGGATGAGCCCCGCCCCTGGAGAAAATGATGAGTTTCCAAAAGGTGGAGGGAAAGTTCACTGAATACAAGCTGTGCGCCGCTGGCTTTATGTGTTACCAGGATGGTATGCTTATGAAAAAGGCCGTCTTTGAACGGGCAGGGCAGGACCCCCCGCGCTTCATCGACCCTGACATTCCATTTTCTTAAGTATTCCACCGAGGTCCCCTGGCCCTCCATTCCCGCATTGCGCAGGGCATGCAGGGTTTCCGCCACCTGCTCCCACTCCACTCCCAGACGGGAGGCTTGTTCCTCATCAGCCTGAATGATATCCGGCAGCGGTCTTGAGTCATCTCCCAGGAAGCCTTCGGCGGTAATAATCCCCGGGAGCATCTGGGCGGCTGCTTTGGTGTGCTCTGGTGACATTTTCATGGCAGTAATCCTTTATGCAAATTTATCATAAAATATCGAATCCTCGGCGATACCGTGAGTGGTCAGTACCTTGATACAGGCATCGATCATTCCCGGGCTTCCGCAAAGATATCCCTGTTTGGGTTTGTCCTCGGGGAGTTTGTCGTTCAGGTACTTTTCCAGCGGTTGGGTCACCAGCCCGGTCTCCCCTTTCCAGCCGCTGCCGGAATCCGGTGCGGCAATGACCGGAACAAAATGAAAGACGGGCCATTTTTTTTCCAGGTCCCGGAACAGCTCCAGGTAGAACATGTCCTTTGAGGTGGCCACACCGAAGAAATAATAGATGTCGCGTCCGTTTATTTTTTTCTCGAACATGTCGAAGAGCATGGCCTGTATGGGCGCCATACCGGAGCCGCCGGCAATACAGAGCATGTCCTCATGCTCGCCGTGGAGTTGAAAATCACCCAGTGGCGCGATTATGTCCAGGGTGTCTCCTTCCTTCAGTACGGTAAACACGTAGGTGGTGGCGATGCCCCCCGGCACCAGGCGCACGATAAAATCAAGCTCTGATTTTTTACCCGGAGGTGACGCGATGGAATACGCGCGCTGGGTTTCCTGCTTGATTTTTCCGTAGGGGGGAACCACAAACTGGGCATACTGACCGGCCCTGAAATCAATCTGCTGTGAGTCTTTTAATGTACATTTGATCTCCTTGATGTCCGGAGTAAGGTCCCGGATGGAGGTGACCGTGGTTGAATACTTCTGAATGGCAAACAGCTCCTCGGGAATCTCAAGTTCAAGGTCGGTCTTTACCTTGATCTGGCAGGAAAGACGGATGTTCTCCTGCATTTCCTCTTTGCTTATAAAGGGAAGTTCGGTGGGAAGGTGGGGCCCCACGTCGCTTTTTACCTTTATTTTGCACACCCCGCAGGTAGCCCTTCCCCCGCAGGCGGAGGGCAGGAAAATATCCTGTTCACCCAGGGTTGAAAGCAATGAAGATCCCCCCTTAACCGTCAGTATCTTTTTCCCCGAGTTTATGGAAAGTTTGACCTCGCCGTAGTTGTTTACGATCATGTCGATGACGGAAATAATTACCGACAAAATGACGCTGATGGACGCCACGATCAAGGGTGCCGTCAGGAAATCCAATCCCATGGGTTCCTCCTATTGAACATTAAGCATGCCGGAAAAGCCGATAAAGGCCATGGCCATGAGTCCGATGATAATAAGGGTGATGCCGGGCCCTTTTAACCCGGCGGGTACGGGTGCCTTTTCGACCTTCTGCCGGATAGCGGCCAGGGCAAGAATGGCAAGCCACCAGCCTACGCCCGAACCTAATCCGTATACCACGGTCTGTACGAAATTGTAGCTGCGGATCTGCATAAAAAGGGAAACCCCCAGGATGGCGCAGTTCACGGTGATCAGGGGCAAAAAGATTCCCAACGCCATATACAAAGCGGGGGACAGACGTTCTATGATCATTTCCAACATCTGTACTACCGCGGCAATGACAATGATAAATACGATAAAACGCAGATATTCAATATGAAAAAATACAAGGATGTAATTATATACGGCGTAATTGATCACCGTGGTGACGGTCATTACCAGGATAACAGCCAGCCCCAGGCCATTGGCTGATTTCAGGTCCTTGGATATGGTGATAAAGGAACACATGCCCAAAAAGTTCGCCAGCAGGATGTTGCTGGTAAAGATCGAGGCCAACAGTAAAATGATAGGGCTGATATCGGGTGCCATTATTTCTTCCCGTTCTTAAGCATGATGGTCTTGGCTATCCAGATGATGATACCAAGCAGAAAAAAGGCGCTGGGGGGCATCAGCATGATGATCCAATGCTCGAAGCCGCCCGGAAAAAGCGTAAACAGTCCGAAGAGTCTGCCGTCCGGGAACACCGCAAAGCCGAATACCGTGCCGGAGCCGAACAGTTCGCGTACAAAGGCCACCAGCATCAGTACCCCCATATATCCGGCACCGGAGGTCAATCCATCCCAGAGCGAGAGCACCGGGGGGTTGCCGCCGGCAAAGGCCTCGGCCCTTCCCATGATAATGCAGTTGGTGATGATCAGGCCGATATACGGGCCCAGGGCACGGTTGATGTCCGGCAGGAACGCCCGCAGCACCATATCCACAATAATTACGTAGAAGGCGATGATCAGGGTCTGTACGATCATGCGGATTTTACGCGGGATGATGTTTTTCAACAGGGAGACGGTGAGATTGGTAAAACCGGTCACAAAGATCAACCCGATCGACATAATGGAGGTATTAATCAGGTTGTTGGTAACGGCCAGAGCCGAGCAGATTCCCAGGATCTGGATAAATATCGGGTTATTGGTCCAGAGATTTTCCTTGGTGATCTGTAAAGCCTTAGCTGCCATTGTTGCTTCCTCCCAACAGGCTGTGCAGCAGGGCAAGGTATTTGTTGACGATTATCCCGAACAGGCGTGAGGTCTGACTGGCAGCGGTGATACCGTCCACCACGCCCGCCTGTGAGGTGTCCGCCGTGGGGCTCCCCACGGTAATGGTCCCCTGCGCTGTCAGCGGCTTGTTTCTGAACTGGTTCTTAAACCAGGCTTCGTCTATCCGGCCGCCCAAACCGGGTGTTTCATTCTGGCTGATGATGGCAATCCCCACCACCTTGGTGACGGCACTGTTCACCGCGATCACTGCGGTAATGGTACTCCAGAGCCCCTGACCCTGCATAATGACCGCATAATGCGTTTCTCCGTTCTGTTTGTGAATATATACTTCGGTGTCTTTTATCTTTTTTGTTGTGATTTCTTTGTTATAAATTCCATAGACCTGCTCGTTGCCGGCGAACGCAATGCCGAACGCCGAAAGGATCGCCCGCTGCCGGTCAAGGCTTTTGTTTTGCTCTATCTGCTGCGCGACCGCGCTGTTGGTCAGCGATAAAATAAAAATAAATACAAAGCTGATCACGAAGGTGATAATGGCGGTATAGAGCAGGCCCTTTTTGTTCATGCCTTGCTCCTGGTAAACACCTGGTCCAACAGCGGGGCAAAGGTATTGCCCAGGAGAACGGCGAAACTCGTGCCCTCGGTAAACAGCGGAAACAGGCGGATGAGAACCACAACGGCGCCGATAAGGATACCGTAGACAACCTGGGAACCGGCTTTTTTGGGTGCGGAAACCGGATCGGTGGCCATAAAAACCGCCACAAAGAGCAGGCTGCCGGCAAGCAGTCCGGGCAGTATGTCCATGGCGTTGGGCACCTGCAGAAGTTTCAGGATAACCATCAGCACGGCCGCGCTTCCTACGGTGGAGAGCATGATTCTGGCCTTGGCGGTTTTTGTAACCACCAGGAAGACAGCCGCCAGCAAGATCAGGATGATCGGGCTTTCTCCCATGGAACCGGGGCGAAAACCCAAAACCATATGAAGCAGGTCAACCTGCTGACCCGCGGCCTGATGCAGCGGGGTGGCCGTGGAGACCGCATCTATTCCGAAGTTTCCCGCCGAAAGCCAGCCCGTGGTCATATGGGGAGAGAAGGTGATATACACAAACAATCTGCCGGCAATCGCCGGATTAAACACGTTTCTCCCAAATCCGCCGAAGATCTCCTTGGCAATAAACACCGCAAAGAGAATACCCACACCGGCAATCCACAGGGGGACCAGCGGCGGCAGAGAAAGCAGGTAGAGCATACAGGTCACAAACACCGCTTCGGTGGCCTTTTTCTTGTTCCTGCGCTCGAACAAAAGCTCCATACCCAGGCCCAGGGGAAAGACAACCAATGTTAAAAAAACGAGATGTAATCCGTAAAGGTATAAAGCAAAAGCATAAATGGGAAGCAGGGAGAGCAGAACGCGCCGCATCATGGGTTGTTTTTGAATGAGCTTATTGTACATACCCGAATTTATAGTATTGAAATCCCGCCGGAAAGGCAAGCGCCAAATTTAAATTTATCTTGTTTTGCGCGCTTTTTCCGGGTTTTTCATCAAAGCGGTGGAAAATCACGCCAGGAATAAAGCAGGAAGTAATACAGCAGTTTTTTTATTTCACGGGGATAATAATATTCCAGCTTTTTCTGCAATGATTTGCCCTCCAGGCAGCAGGGCGCCGAAACAATGGCAATACCGGGCATCACTTTTCTGAATATCCAGGCGGCCCGCAGGCTGTGGTAGGGAGAGGTAACCAGGAGAATACTCCTGATCGAGTGTTTCCGTACGAAATCTCTTGTATTCAGCGCCTCTTCGAAGGTCGACGATGCACCGTTACCGGCAAAAAAACGTACCGCCTGATTCATGGAGCGCAGTTTTGCAGTGATATGGTTTCTTTTTTTTGTATCACCGGGATTGGGCGTATAAAGCAGGCGGCCGTATCCTGTACCGGCCAGTGAAAATGCATAATCCACCCGCTCATTAAATGCTCCCCCGAGGAATACAATCAGGTCGGCCGGCAAAAGCCTGTCGGCCTCCACCAGAGCGGCAGGGGACCAGGGGAAGATAAGCAGCAGGTTGATGATAAAAAAACATACCACGGAACAGAAAGAAAGCAGGGGAAGTACGCAAAGTCTGCGGACCAGGATACGGGCGGGAACGCGAATTGTTGATGCGCTGTTTTTGGATTTCATGACGCTTTCGTTTCCCCTTTGTAATACAACACCGAAAAAGAGTAAAGGGTATTAATCGGTCTGAAACCGGGGACCCGGCGGATGAAAACGCATTAAAAGATAAAAAATATTGGAAAATCGGAAGTTCTATAGTAAAATAAAAATTGGAGGCTCCTATTCTATGCACGCAGTGATTGAGAAACTTGAGCAATATAACGATAATGAATATGATTTAAAAATATTGGGCAGCTATAATGCGGACGAGCCTTCCGATCTGCTGGTCAGACCGGTCGGGAGCATCGAATCCTACAATTCGGAGATTTTCTCCAAAGCCGTGCTTGAAACCCTGCGGGAACACAATGTGATTAAACATGTTGTTATTGATCTAAAAGGGGTACCCTACATGAGTTCAACCGGTATCGGGGCCATTATCCAAATCCTGGGCTATGTAAACCAGAACAAAATGAAACTCAATATCTCAAACGTGAATGAAAAGATACAGGAAACACTGAATCTTATCGGATTTAACTCCTTTCTGGATATACGCTGACCACTGTTTTTTGCTATACTGTTTCCCGTACTATACCAAAGGGGGCGGTTATGCAAAGAATACACTACATCGATTTTCTGCGCCAGGTGGCAATCTACTACATGTTTTTTTTCCATACGGTGTTGGTACTGCTGCCGCCGGAGCAGATAAAGGGGACTCTGGGTTGTTTCTTTGATATCGTGCCCCTGGACGCCGCGCTATTTTTATTTCTGGCCGGTTTTTCACTGACACTCTCACTGGGAAAACACACGGAGCTTTCCGCTTTCCGCTTCTTACAAAAAAAAATTAAAAGGGGCCTGCTGCTGATTTTGGCCGCGGCCTTTTTGTTTTTTATCGAATTCGGTATTCAACTGCCCGACATGCTGATCAGCTCCGGTATCTTAAATACCATCGGGATACTCTGTATTGCGGGCGGACTGGTACTGGTATTTTCCGGGAGAAAGACCATCCTGGCGCTGCTGATCGCCGTTCTCTGTCTGGCAACCTTTCTGGGCGAATACTTCATGATATTCAGGGTTCCGTTTAACTGGGGATACGAACCGTGGAGTCCCACCATAATTTTCGGTTTTATCGGAATATTCTGCGGCCTGTTTTTTAAAAACGGAAATAAACCGGCGGCACAAAAGAATGATCGCACACTCGCCCTGGTGCTGGGTGCGGCAGGCCTTATCCTTGTGGTATTTTTTATTTTTAACGGCGGCATACTCGATACATTGATCCACGGCAGATATGTCATCAAGCGGAATTTTTCCACGGCGACCACACTTCCGTATTTATTCGGAGCCGCGGGCGGCGCAGCCCCGGCAGCCTCCTTTGCCGCTACGGTGTGGAACTACCGCCTAAGCGCCTTTCTGCTTTCTCTCGGAACGGTGCTGCTGCTTTTCGCTGCGAGTTTTTTTCTGGAACCACTCTTAAAAAAATACATCCCTCATAAGGTATTCTTACCCGGTGCCCATGCCTTGAGCAACTACTTCTTTCACCTCCTGGTCTTAAGTATAATTGTCATCCTGGCCGGTGAAGAGGGTTTTTCCGTAGCGGTGGCCCTGCTTGTTTTGGCGGCCTTGTATGTGGGAAGTTATCTGCTGTCATTCGGCATACAGTATATAAAAGCAAGGAGGGCCGGGATGTAAATCTGCCTGCCCCTATTGTTTGTATCCGGTGCTCTTGCTATAATGGCACCCGGTATGGAGCATAAACTCTCGGTCAGGGAACGAATTCTGAAAACCGCAACCCACCTCTTCTATATCCAGGGGATAAAAAATACGGGTATAAACCAGATTATTGCCGAGTCGCATGTGGCCAAGGCAAGTTTTTACCAGTATTTTTCATCAAAAAAAAAGCTGATCCAGGCAAGTCTGAATGAGTATTATCGCTCCCTGTCCGCCGTACTGCGAAGGATCGTTCACGGTTCAAAAACGATGAATGAGTTTTTTAAAAAGTGGAGCAGGCTGTTGAAAAAAAACGCCACCACCAACCAGGATTTTATGGGCTGCCCCATCGCCAATATGGGGTTCCAGGTTGATCCCAAAGACAAGGCACTGCAGACCATCTTTACTACCATTATTGACGGCTGGTTTGAGGTCCTGAAGCCCTTGTTTGAAAAAGCGGTTACGGTCGGGGAGATTCCCCCGCAGCGCGATCTGAAGGCGTTGTTTGCCCAGGTTTTTTCCATAAACGAAGGGGTCCTGCTGTTATGGAGACTCACGGGTAAAGAAACGTATCTGGACAGTCTGTATGAGATACTGCAAAAACTCTTTTATACGGATACCGCATGACCAAGAATTATTGCCCGCAATGCCGGACCAAGCTGGTAAAAAAAATTATTGAAGGTAGGGAACGCTTTTTCTGCCCGGCATGCAAAGAACCGTTGTATGAAAACCCCGTGCCCGTGGCTGCGTGCGTGGTATTTGACAAAGAGGGGAGTGTCCTGTTGGTAAAGCGCGCCGTACCTCCCCGCAAGGGTGAATGGTGCCTCCCCGGCGGGTTTATAGAGTTGGGAGAATCAGCTGAAACGGCGGCCTTACGGGAGCTCGCCGAAGAAACCGGTCTTACGGGAGGTGATGTCCGGCTGATCGATGTGGTCCCGGCCTCCAGTGATCGTTATACATCAGTGCTTATGATCGGCTATCTGGTCGGCCGCACCAGGGGTGTACTGTGTCCGGGGGATGACTCCGCTGAAACCGTGTATTTTTCACCCGCCGCCGTTCCCGCACTTGCCTTTCAGAGTCACCAAATTATCCTTGCCAAAGCCTGTGCAATGGCCCAAGGTGACGATTAATCCTGTAAAATAATAACATTTATTGACAGCATCGATATTTTTTATTATCTTAAAACAGACAGACTTGTCTGTCTGTAATTTGAATAAAGGTAATACAAGGGGGAAGTTATGGTGATAGAACCCAGGATAAGAAACAATACCTGCCTTACTTCGCATCCGCTGGGATGTGAAGTGAATGTACGGCGACAGATTGAAACGATCCGGAACGCGGACGTGCCGGGAGTATTTAAGAATGTACTGATTCTCGGGGCTTCCACCGGTTATGGGCTGGCCGCGCGTATCGTGGCGGCATTTTCCGGACAGGCTGCGACCCTGGGCGTGTCATATGAAAAGGCGGAGAATGAACGCTCCTGCGGTACCTCCGGCTGGTATAATACACAGGCTTTCGAGGAGTATGCCGAAAAACACAACCTGCCCGCGTTTTCCATAAACGACGACGCCTTTCAGGACCGGACCAAGGAACAGGCCATTGAGCTGATCAGACATTCAATGGGCAAGATAGATCTGGTGGTCTACAGCCTGGCGGCGCCGCGGCGAACCGATCCCGTAACCGGAGAGACCTATTTTTCGGCCATCAAACCCATCGGCGAAGATATTGAGACAAGGACCCTTGATTTTCTGAATCCGAAGATCATAACCAGGCATGTTGAGGCGGCAACACCTTCCGAAATCAGCAACACCGTGAAGGTGATGGGGGGGGAAGACTGGGAGTTGTGGATTAATGCCCTGGACAAGGCGGACCTGCTTGCCCGTGGGGTGAAAACCGTGGCTTTTTCCTACCTGGGCTCGGAGCTGACCTATCCCTTTTACCGTCACGGGACCCTGGGCAGGGCCAAGGAGCATCTGGAAGCCACGGCCAAAAGATTGAACGCAGTTCTGGCAGCAAGGGGAGGGCGGGCCTTTACGTCGATAAACAAGGCGGTGGTTACCAGGGCCAGCGCGGTTATTCCCGGTGTGCCGCTTTATATGGCCATCCTGTATAAGATTATGAAACGGAAAAACCTCCATGAGGGGTGTATAGAGCAGATGATCCGCCTGTTCCGCGACTTCCTTACCGTGCCTGAACCACGCCTGGACGCCGAAGGGCGTATCCGGCTGGATGACCTGGAGCTGCGGGCCGATGTACAGGACGAAGTAAAACAGGTTTGGAGCAGGATTACCTCGGACAACCTGACAAGGCTGGCGGATGTGGAAGGGTTCAGGAATGAGTTCTACCGGTTCTTCGGCTTTAATTTTCCGGAGGTAGATTACTCACACAACATCGACCTGCGATTCAGGCACAATTAAGATTACTGAATGAGAACAAAGGGCAAGGGGCCGGCCGAAAAATGAGAGAACATTTCGGCCGGCCATGCCTGAAGCGGATCGTCGAGACTCCGAACTCAGCCTTGAACGCCCGTGAAAAGACCTCATGGCTTTGGTAGCCAGAGTCAAAAGCTATATTGCTTATTTTATCCGCGCTTTTACGCAACTCACCCAGGGCGTTCGCCATTCGCCTTTTTACGACATATTCTTTATAGGTAACGCCCGTCAGCGCCCAAAAATAATTATAAAAACTGCGCACGGACATATGCGCTTTTTTGGCGGCCGCCCCGCAGGTCAGTTTCCGCAATATGAAGCGGCAGTATAGGTAATCTTTGTAATCTAACGTATAAATTACAATACCATGTCCCCCCTTGCAAAGCCCGTTATTTCCACTTTATACAAATCTGTTTTTATCGTATAATAACGGATTGTTATGCGGAAAATCGTGTTTATCGTAGGTATTCTTTTGGTTTTGTTGCCAATCCATGTTTTTTCTCAGGTACATGATTTTAATGAAAAATCACAACCGTCTCCGAAGCCGATAACCGATTGTAATCGAACCTTAGCGGATATTCTCAGTATTTTATCTGAATCCCTGAAGGAAAGAAATCTGACGGGGTTGCTCTATGATGTGGGGTATAGGAATAATGTCTGCAATACGGACGAATATATTTTCAGGGCCAGGACCCTGATATTAATCGCTCACGGTGATTTTGAATTTTCTGCCGATGACAAATCAACCTTATCACTTTTACTGGCTTATAAGCGCTCTGTTGAATACCGAGAATCAATTTCCGAAGATTATACATATCAACCTGACGGGCTTTCTCTGCAAATCAAGCAGTTTGATCAGGAAACAAGGTTATTGGCCGAAGAACTTTTTGCCGGACAAAAACCGGGTTCGATTGAATATTTATTGTGTCTATTCTATGCAAATGATTTTGAATCCTTTTTCCGTACCATCTGGCAGGGCAATGCCGGAATGTCGAAACTGCATAAATTATTGTGGGACTACAGAAATAATATAGAAGCTGAGATTGAGGTCCAGGTAAAATTAGGCACCGGTTTGTGGTTCCCGCTTGGAGCGAATACTGTTCTCGGCGTTCATCCGCAATTCGCTGTTGCTTGGGGTATTAAAGCCTGGATATTTCAACTGGATTTTTCGGTTATCGGCAGATTTGCGGATACACCGCAAAGCTATACCATAGAGGATGGCGGCATTTTGTACAGCACAAATTACTATGCGGGCGGATACATCGGCGTCGATCTCTCTATTGATTTATATCAATTTGGTATCCATGAGATCATAGGAAAAATCGGGATGGGGTATGACGGCTTTTCCGCGTTCGACTCAGGCGAACATGATGATTTTAGAGATATCGGAAGTTTTTCACTGCATATCGGCCTGGAGTACCGTCTCAATCTTTTTTTCAACACCCCCAAACCTGATTTCTACGGAGGATATTGTTATCTGGAAAACAGGTATACGTTTCTTAACCATCAAAATGAGAACGGAACGGACCTTTCGGGTGACGCAATCTCAACCCTGGTCGGAATCGGCACCACCTTACATAAAGATAAATATATACGGTTAAAAGAGATTTATGTATATTGAAATTTTAAAAAATATATTAGATTAATGCTTTGAAAATTTGAATCATGAGTATGTAAATAGATCATGCGAGAAAAAATCGAACTTAAAAAACTTCCCCTGCTTGCCCGCGGCGGTCAGGCCGTCCGGAAAAAAATTTCCGACGGCCCTGCATACCGCTCTTCCGTTTTCACGAAAATATCATTTACCCGCCATCGGATTATTCAATCTCAAGGTACAGGTCCAGCCGCAGGTTGCCCGACCGGGACGGTTCCAGCTGCTCCTCAAAATAGCGGACCGGGCATTTTACCTTATACTGCTTGTCCGCAATCATGGTATGGAGCTTCTGCCAGCCCGCGGTAATCCATTTACCCGACGGATCTGCCGCGATATTTCCTTCTATACCGGTCACCACGAATTTCCCCGCTTGTATGCTCCGGTACTGCGTTGCCTGGTCGCGGGGCAGGTCAGGGTCAACGGTAATCATTACCCTGTAGCCCACGTTATCCGGATCGTGGGCCAACTCGCCCTTCCGGTCGATATTGTAACCGAAGATACGGTACGGCTCTGTAACGGCCTTCTGCCCGCTCTTCCACGCCTCCATCTTTTCAAAGGCTTTGTGCTCCGGTTCGGGCGCGAACCCGTCAAAGCAGGCAACCTCCATATCTTCCAATTCCTTTACGATAACTCCCATATACATCTCCTTGATAATTATTATTTTTTCCAATCCCTTCAGGTTCTGCCGGCCGTGCCTGAAACGGATCGGTGATACGCCGAACTCTGCCTTGAAAGCCCGTGAGAAGGCCTCATGGCTTTGGTAGCCCGAGTCAAAGGCCACGTCGATTATTTTGTTTTCTCCTTTTAGCAAATCAGACAGTGCCTTGGACATCCGCCGTTTCACCACATATTCCTTATAGGTAACCCCGGCCAATGCCCAGAAATAATTATAAAAACTGCGTATGGACATGTGTGCCTCCCGGGCAGCCATGCCGCAGGTCAGCTTTCCCGTAAGATTGTTCTCAATGAAATCAATGGCATGCTGGATTTGCTCATACACGGTCATATGGTGAGGGTATTATAAATTCCACTCTACGTCTTGATTTTTTTTGCATAAATCAAATGGTTTCGATCAGCAGGTGGACATTGCGGGCCGTCACCGGCTGCAGCGGGCGGTTGGATATACGACCGCCGCCCGCTGCAGATGAATATAATGTGACTACTATTGCAAAGGAGGTACGACAATAGTACTCCAGGATACCTTAGGAAGTTCGGCGTTTATTCGGTAGTCTCCGATTTTGATTTCAACGGGTTTGATATTGTGACCTTTATTTTCCATCACGATAATAAGTTCCCCGTCCTGCCACATTCGGTTTGCGGTTCTTGTCTTCCAACTCGCTTTAACCGACAGTGTTTCGGTACATGAAAAAGTGATAGTTTGTTACCCGATCGGGAGCCGGGAATGCCGTGCATAAAGATAAGTATACAAGAGTAAAGGAGAATAATGTGTATTAGAAATTTCAATAATTTTTTTAAAAGAGCTATAAAAAAAGAAATTGAGACTATAACATAGATCATGCGAGAAAAAATCGAACTTAAAAAACTTCCCCTGCTTGCCCGCGGCGGTCAGGCCGACATCTATGATTACGGTAACGGCAAGGTCCTCAGGGTCCCGCGGCGGGAGATGGATTTTGACCGGATCAGGTATGAGTATGATGTCTATGTGTTCCTTAAGAGCTGCGGGGTCGCGGCCCCGAGGGTGTATGACCTGGTGATGCTCGATAATGTTCCCGCCATTATTATGCAAAAGGTCAGCGGAATGTCCATGATGGAAATGATTCGGCAAAATCCGCTTGTTATCCGGCAGCGGATCGGGGAAATGGTGCGGCTGCATCATACGGTGCTGTCGGTAACGGCCACGCAGGCAATCACAAGAGAAAAAGACAAGGCCGCATATTGTATGAACAAAGCGGGATTTTCGGATGACGATGTGAAGCGGTTTTTGTCGAAAACGCTGGGTGAACTGCCGGAAGGTGATGATCTGTGCCACGGTGATTTCCATCCCGGGAATATCATTTCAGCAGACGGTACGTACCATTTAATTGACTGGTCCGCGGCCACACGCGGTGATTTCGTCTCAGATATTGCGCATACCTATATTTTGATGAAGGTGGTTCCCCGTGTGCCGGGTATCAGCCCGTTTATACACGCCCTGCAGCGGTTCCTGGGGAACCTCATGGCAAACGCCTACCTGAAGCGGATGCGGCATCTACGTCCCTTTACCAATGACATGTTCAGCAGATGGGTACTGATTAAGGCGGCGCAACGCAGCTTCTACGGGTTGCCCTCCGAAAAAAAGCGGCTGGTCCGTTTTATCGGGCGTTGTTACCGGGCCTCCGTGGCGGGTAAAAAGCCGGACACGTGGTTTCGCTTGCTCTAAATTGCGTAAATGACCTAAATGAACTGCGGCTTATACACTCACCCGCTGCCCCAAAGAGGGGACCTCAACCCCGGAAAAGCCGTGCTGTTCAAGCGTGCGGGCAAAGGCCAGGGAAACCTCTTCCTCGCCGTGTACCACAAAGGTGCGCCGCGGTTTTTGTTTGAAGTGAGACAACCACTCCAGCATCTCATTCTTGTCCGCGTGCGCGCTTAAGCCGTTCAGTTTGGCTACTTCGGCCTTCAGCTTATACTCCTCGCCGAAGATTTTTACCAGCGGATGTTTCTCCACGATCCTTCTACCAAGCGTATTAGGGGCCTGCCATCCCACAAACAGGATGCAGTTGCGGGGGTCTTCAATGGTATGGATCAGATGGTGCAGTATCCTTCCGTTTTCGGCCATGCCGCTGGCACTGATAATGACGGCCGGCCCCTTCAGGTTGTTGAGTTCCTTTGACTGCGCGACACTGCGGGTGTAACGCATCATGGCAAACCCGAACGGGTCCCTGTGTTCGTCTTCCAGCATAAAGCGTTCGGTCTCTTCGTCATACGTCTCGGGGTGCAAGCGGTAGATGGCGGTGGCGTCCACTGCCAATGGACTGTCAACGTAGACGGGAATTTTCCCCGGTATTTCATTATTGTTGATCAACTGGTGCAGGCTGTACACCAGTTCCTGGGTCCGGCCCACGGCAAACGAGGGGACCACCACCTTGCCGCCGCGCCTAATGGTGTTATTTACCACATTTTTTAATTTCAACAGGGACTCTTCGGTCTTCTCATGCAGCCGGTTCCCATAGGTGCTTTCCATAATCAGGATGTCCGCGCGGTCCAGGTTTTCCGGGTCCTGGATGATGGGGCGGTTTCTGCGGCCGATATCACCGGTAAACACCAGGCGCTGCGGTTTTCCGTTTCCGCCGTCCGCAATATCCAATACCACAAAAGCTGAACCCAGGATATGACCGGCATCGTATAAGGTAAGCTCTATACCCGGAGCGATTTCTCTGGTACGACCGTAACCAAGCGCCAGAAAGTATTTCAGACTGCGTACAACGTCTTCGGTAGTATACAGGGGTTTTATAGGCGGCAGATTTTTTTGTGATCGTTTTTTGTTCAGGTAGGCAATGTCCTGCTCCTGAATTTTGGCGCTGTCCTTCAACAAAATGGTGCAGAGGTCCCTGGTGGCGTAGGTACAGATAATGTCTCCGCTGAAGCCGTTTTTCACCAAATTGGGAATGTTCCCGCTGTGGTCAATGTGGGCGTGGGACAGAATCAGCATGTCAACGGATGCGGGATCAAAGGGCAGGTTGTTGTTTCTCTCATAACTGCGGTCGCGTTTTCCCTGGTACAGGCCGCAGTCCAGCAGTATTTTGCTGCCGTTTATCTCCAGCAGGTGCTGGGTGCCGGTGACGGTGCGCGCGGCACCGAAAAAATTGATGTTCATTATACCCCCTGATTTCATGGTAGTTATAAAGCAAGAAAAGTCAAGTTCGGATTAATAATTGGCCGGAAAGAGAAAAAAATGGTATAATCTATAATAATGAATGAATTGGCGGACTTGCGTACAGTCTTAAGCAGCCGAAACAGGATATTTATTCAGACACACAACTTTCCCGATCATGATGCCATTGCCTCGGCATTTGCCCTGCAATACTTACTGGAAAAAAGGGAGATTCCCGGCACAATTATCTATGCCGGTGAAATACAGCGCCGGTCCCTGATACGGCTGATAGAGGAACTCGCGATCCCCGTCTTTCGGGAAGCGAACTGCCCCAGGACTGAAGAGGATCAGATTGTTATCGTGGACGGCTGCAAAGGCAATAAAAATGTTACCGATCTGATCGGTGATGAGGTTGCGGTAATCGATCATCATAATGTGGTTTCTCCGGATGAGGTTGCGTATACGGATATCCGTCCCGCTTACGGGGCCTGCTCCACCATCATGCATGAGTATTTCAGGGATGACAATATCGAGATTCCGCGGGCGGTAGCCACGGCATTGCTTACCGGACTGTTGGTAGATACGGCATTAATGACGCGCGGCGTAAGCCGGGCGGACCTGGAAGCGTATGCCGAATTGTACGTGAGGGCGGATGTCCCGTTTGTAAACTCATTGTTGCGGAACCAAATCCAGCAGAAGGAGCTTGCGTTTTACCGGTATGTAATCGAAAACGTCCGGGTTCAGTACGGCTTCGCCTTTTGCTATTTTGCAGAAGGATGCAATCAGAACCTGTTGGGGATTATCGGTGATTTTTTATTGGGGTTAAGCGAAGTGGATTTTGTGTTTCTTTGTGCCAGGAACAACGGGGCCGTCAATTTTTCCGTACGCAGTGAGGTCCCCTACTGGAACGCGGCCGCTGTAATTCAGCAGGTACTGCAGGGTACGGGGTTCGGCGGCGGGCACAGTGATATGGCGGGCGGATTAATAGAAAATCATCAACTGTTTGATGAGGGGCGTATCTTTAGACAGCTGCAGGATCTGTTACAATCGAAAAGGCGGGCAAAGGGCCGGGGGGAATA
>CAZWKE010000023.1:16930-48052 GCA_964634205.1 uncultured Spirochaetaceae bacterium | reverse complement strand
AAACCCGGGAGCTTACCGTAGAAACCAATAAAACCGCCTGGAAAGAGTTCAATATCACATTGGAAAAACTCACCGCCAAGGAACAGGAAGCCCAGGCCGCGCAAGCCAAAGAAAAACAGCAGGATAAGCTTAACAAGACGGCAGCGTTGAAAGACACGGGCAAAACAAAAAAACCCGCCGGCCCGCAGCGGGAAACCGTACCGATTAAAAAGATAAAGGTCGCGCCGGCAGGATTTGTGGGTGATATTATACAGGCAGGTGCGCTTCTTATTGCCGCCGACGGCCGCGGTACCCTCTATGCATTGAATAATACCGGTACACTTGTCTGGAAACAGGATACGTTGAATAATCCGAATCACAACTCCTGGCCTATGGTTATCGGAGAAAGAGTATACTTTGCCGGAGCAAGGGAACTGGATATCCTGAACCCCCGGTCGGGAAAGATTGTCAAAACCCGGGAGTTGTCCGGTATGGAAAACCAGATGTTCGGCAGACGCCTGGTACAATGGAAAGGAAACGGGCTTTTGGGCACCGACAGCAGTGTCCAGGTAATCAATCTGCAGAATGGAGATCCGCAAACCGAATATACCGTTCCGGGCGGGTCCCTGATGACCCCCGCCTTGTACAAAGGCAATATCTATCTGGTTAACCTGACCGGGCAGCTGATTGCCGTAAACCTTCAGACCGGAAAGGCGGGCACAAAGCCGCTGCAGACAAGAGCATTGGGGCCGATTGCTGTTCCCATAAGTATCCTGGGAAACAAGGGGTATTTCTGCGGAAGAAAAGGTACCCTTGTCTGTGTGAACCTGGATACCAACAGGATTCTCTGGCAGAAAAAGGTTGATGCGAGTGCAAGTGTGTATCCGCATCAGGCCATAATTGTAAAGCCGACCGGTATCTATATTTTTGCGGCGAACAAGATCTATGGATTTTCCCCGGTTAACGGCAGAGCATTGTTTGCCCCGTTACGCGGCGTTACCGCCGATCCCCTTTTTATGAATAACAGGCTTTATTATGGAAGGGATGACGGTACGCTGGTAATCGCGAACGCCCGGACGGGCGCGGCACAGAGACTGATTGCCATTAATGCAACCTTAAGCAGCCGTCCGTTTGTCCTGAACAAACAGGTTGTGCTGGCCACGGACAAGGGGGAGATCCTGTTCGCAAGCAGGGTAATCCGCTAAATACCAGTTGCCTCTTGATTTCGGTTTTTCATATGACTATCTTAATCATATGAAATATACCCATCAGGACGGAAAAAACGTCGGCCGGATTGTGTTATTCGCTTTAAGTACCTGTATCTGGTGCAAAAAAACCAAAGAACTGCTCAACAAACTGAATGTGGCCTATGACTATATCGATGTCGACCTGGCTGCGCGGGAGGAGAAGCATCTGGTACGCCTGGAAATGAAGAAATGGGGCGATAAAATCAGTTATCCGTTTATTGTTGTAGATGACAAAGAATGTATCAGGGGTTTTAAAGAAGACCGGATCAGGGAGGTGGCCCGTGATGGCGGATGATATCAGCAAAACGGACGTCGATAGACTTTTTACCAGACTTAACCGGGAGGCAATTGACGCGGGATACCACCTGAACCCCGATCCTTCTTTTACCATGGAACTGGTAAAAAGCCTGCTGGTGAATGAAAAACGATATGGGTACTGGGCCTGTCCCTGCCGCCTGGCCGACGGTAAAAAAAGTCAAGATCTTGACATCATCTGCCCGTGTGACTACAGGGATGAGGACCTGGAGGAGTACGGTGCCTGTTACTGCGCGCTGTATGTTTCAGCTGCGGTATTAAGCGGTGAGCGGTCCGTGGAGCCTATTCCCGAAAGAAGACCGGAAGAAAAGAAAAGGAGACAGTTTATGCAGCGGAACAAGGACGCACCCAGTGGTACCCTGCCTTTCCCGGTATGGCGCTGTAATGTCTGCGGATATCTCTGTGCCAGGAACAATCCCCCGGAGGTCTGTCCGATCTGTAAGGCCAAAAAGGACCGTTTTGCTCCTTTTTTTTGACAGCCCGGTTACCAGTCGATGGGTTCGAATTTCGGCGGTATGATGAAATCCCCTTTGGTGTCGATATACCCCCATTTCCCGTTCAGGAAAACCGCCGCCGCACCGTCTCGAAAACCGAGTGCGTCTGAAAATCGCGGTGGAATAACCACATTTCCCTTTGTGTCGATATACCCGTACTTGCCGTCCACCCGGATAAGTGCGTAGCCTTCTCTAAAAATTCCGGCCAACTCGTACGTAAAGGGAATGGCGGTCTCTCCCCGGGTATTATAATATCCGTATTTTCCCTGCTTTTGCGAGAGCAACAGACCGTCGAAAAAATAATTGAAGAATTCGAACTTTTCCGGTCTGAAAACCAGGGTACCGATTTTATCGATCACCGCCGGCCCCTGCTCGTCACCGACCAGCGCTCTGCCGTATTTAAAGCTGTTGGCGCTTTTATATACCGGTTCAATGACAAAACTCCCGGTTTTATCGATGTATCCGTGGTCTCCGTCCAGGTTGACCGCCGCGAGACCCTCACTGAAGGGCAGGACACTCTTAAAACGGAACGGAATAACCGCAACTCCCTTGGGATTTATAAATCCCCATTTTTCATTTTTTTCCCCGGCCGCCAGACCTTCAGAAAATGAAAAAGCAAAATCGAGCCGGGGTTGGATGATGAATGCCCCGCTTTTGTCGATGAACCCGAATTTGCCGTCTTGTTTTACCTTGGCGTATCCTTCCTTAAAGCCGACCGCCGCTTGAAACCGGGGCTTGATTACAAATACGCCCTTGGTGTTGATGTATCCCCATTTCCCGTTGCGGCTTACCGCGGCCATACCCTCGCTGAAATAATCCGCATTGTCAAACCTGGCCGCAATGGCCGGCTTGCCGGTCTTGTTGATATATCCGAACTTACCGTTTTCCGTATAACGGGCAAACCCCTCCTCAAAGGAATCCATGGCCGGCGCGCGCTGCGCGGCCAGCGGCAGGGCCGAAATAATGAAGATGGCCGAAATGACTGCAAATAATCGCTGTTTCATAGACGCTCTCCTTTGTCGTTATGGTTTCTATTAATATACCATAATCAGGCGAACATGACCGCTGTTCTCGCTTTTTTTGAATCGTTGTTCGCAGCCTGCTCAGTGTCATGAATGACGGACCTGCTCTGTTCGAGAATTGACAAGAAACAGGTAATATTCTATTTTAAGGTACACTCAGATTTAGGGAGGAAAAGCATGCGTCCGGAACTAAAAAAAGAACTGCTTAAGGCCCAACACTGTGAGATTTCCGAGTACTACATCTATTTGAAACTCTCCCGTCGCGTGAAAAACAAAAAAAACAGCGCGCTGTTAAAGCGGATCGCGGAAGACGAGCTGCGGCACTATGAATTCTGGCTGGGGCATACCAAAACCGAAGTAAAACCCAGTAAACGCAGGATTTTTCTCTATTACTGGATTGCCCGGCTGTTCGGTATAACCTTTGGGATCAAACTCATGGAACGGGGAGAGGAACAGGCCCAGATAAATTACACGGAAATTATAAAGGATATCCCCCGGGCCCGGGCGGTGCTCGAGGACGAACAAAAACATGAAGAACAGTTGATCGGACTGCTGGATGAGGAAAAACTCAACTATATCGGCTCGATCGTTCTGGGCCTGAATGACGCGCTGGTGGAATTGACCGGGGCGTTGGCCGGTCTTTCGTTTGCTTTCCAGAAAACCCAGACGATCGCCCTGGCCGGGTTGATCACCGGGATTGCGGCTTCGCTTTCCATGGCAAGCTCGGAGTACCTGTCACACAAATCCGAAGGCGCACATGAGAAGGCGTTTACCTCCGCGATTTATACGGGGATCGCCTATATTATCACCGTCGGCCTGTTGGTACTTCCCTATCTGATTCTCCCCTCGGTGCTTCCGGAACTTGTTGTTCCGAATTATATTATCTGCCTGGGAGCAACCCTGCTCATTGCGGTGGGGATTATTTTCTTCTTTAATTTTTATATTTCAGTGGTGAAGGGTTTCCCCTTTAAAAAGCGTTTTCTTGAGATGGTGTCCTTAAGCCTGGGGATTGCCACCCTAAGCTTTTTGATCGGTGTTGTCATCAAAATAACCCTGGGGGTAGCTGTATAAGCGATGCCATGCGCATTCTGCTGATCAATCCCAACCAATATCGCTTTCCGCCGGTCATTCCCCTGGCCCTTGAATACCTGGCCGGGGCTTTGGAACAGTCCGGGTATGAGTACCGGATTCTGGATTTGTGTTTTTCCGCCGAACCGGAGCGGGACCTGCGGAAGGCGATCCTGGACCATAAGCCCGACCTGGCCGGCCTTACCGTCCGTCAGATCGATACGGTGTTGTATCAAAATAATGAGTTTTTTCTGGACAGGATCAAAGATTTTGTACAGGTTATCCACGAGCAGGGATTGAAGGTCGTGCTGGGGGGAGCGGGATTTTCCATTATGCCGCAGGCAGCGTTGGATTATACCGGTGCGGACTGGGGGATTTTCGGACCGGGTGAAAACGCCCTGGTTGTCCTGCTGGATCAGTTGGGGAACGGCCGGGCCGAACCCGGTGTACGGAACGGTTATCAAAGGACAAGGCATTTCGCTTGTCCGCGCAAAAAGGTGATCGACTATACGCCCTATCTGAACAATCAGGGTATTGTAGGATTCAGGACATCAAGCGGTTGTACCGAAGGGTGCTTTTTTTGTACGGAGGGGGGGAAAAAACTGATTTTTCATACGCCGGAAATCACGGCCCGTGAACTCGCCGAGCTCCGGGCCCTGGGGCATGTTGATTTCCACCTGTGTGACAGCGAGTTCAACCAAAATATAAAGCACTGCCTGGCTGTATGCCGCGCCGTGCGCCGATACGCACCCGGAATCAGGTGGTCGTTGTATATGAAGCCGGAACCGTTTTCCGCGGAGCTGTTTGGTTTATTGCGGGAATCCGGTGCCCAGTCCATCACCCTAAGTCTGGACGCCCGCTTTATGCGGAACAGGCGCCTGCCCGGGTTGAAACACTTTTTTGCACTCGCCGCGCGGGAGGGCATCAAGGTGGCTGTGGACCTTTCATTGGGCGGACCGGGTGAAAGTCCGGCCGCGGCCGGGCAGTGTATTGATTTTCTTGATTCGGTGGAGGCGGCAACCGTCGGCATAAATACGTATTACCGGGTCTATCCGGGTACGCCGCTTTATCACGCGGTGATGAAAAACAGGAACCTGCAAAAAAAACTGATCAGGCCGGGACGGGGAAGCGGCTTTCTGCAGCCTGTCTTTTTTAACCGGCTTTCCGAAACCGTTATTGCCGGGCTCATTGCGGGCAAAGCGAAATTTCGCATCGAGGGGGCGGAGATGCTTACCAACTACCAGCGCGTCGGGAACTGCGGCGGGCCTTCCGGGGGAACCGTTCGTCAAGGGGCGGGTTAAGCGGCCCGCAACAGGCGCTCTAAAATGGCTATTTTATTCTTTGAATCTCCACCCGTAAGATCACCACATCGGTAAGCGGTTTGTCGCCGGGGCCCGTCGGTACATTTTCGATCTTATGCACCGTATCCATTCCGTGGACAACCTTGCCGAATACCGTGTGTTTCCCGTTGAGCCAGGAACACCCTTCTCTTTTTGTTACAATAAAAAACTGAGAGCCGTTCGTGTTGGGGCCGGCATTGGCCATACAGATTGTCCCGTAATCCACTGTGTGAACAAGCTCCAGGCCGTACACCGGCTGCGTTATCCCGATTTTCTTCTTAAAATATTCCACGGTTTTGCCGATCAGCTCGTCTACACTTTGGTTTTTTACCGCGGCGTCGATGATACGTTTAAGGTCCTTGTCGGGGACGTCCCCGTTATACTGCTTGGCATAGGGAACAATGATGAAGTTCCATACCTGGATGGCGGTCTTTTGGTCGTTTATTCTTCCCTTAAGTTCCGGACCCTTTTTGTATGTTTCGTCCTCGAATTTATACCCCGGACCGCCGGTGCCGTCACCCAGGGGATCTCCGCCCTGGATCATAAAATCCTTGATTACCCGATGAAAGGTAAGTCCGTTATAAAACGGCCGTTTCACCGGTTGGTTGTTGACCGGATCGATCCATTGCTTTTCACCGGTGGCCAGCCCCACAAAGTTTTCAACCGTTTTGGGGGTAAGCGTTTCAAAGAGCTTGACGACAAAATCTCCCTTGCTTGTTGTGAAAAAGGCATACAGTCCTTTTTCCTGTGGAACGTAGTTTTCAGCGCTGTTATCGCCGTTTTGCTCATCCGGCTTTAGCTGCGGGGTTTTTCCCCCGCATGAGAATATCGTCAATACCAGAATCGGTAGAAAAATAGGTGCGGTTTTCAAGGTGTACATGTATGCCTCCGTTTTATTTTCGAGATTACCGTATTATACCGCGGGTACATTGTCAAGGGAGTGCGGCACGGTGACTGCTAAAGCGGAATGCAAATATCAAAACGTGAGCCCTGTTTGCCGGTGAGTTTCATTGATCCGTTCAGTTGGTTTTCGATGATGTTGTAGATGAGCTGCATCCCCAGCGACGGAGTGTTGCGGAGATTAAACTTTTTGGGGAACCCCTTTCCATTATCATGGACACTGAGGCATATGTTGTCATTGTTTTCCAATGTGCAGTAAATGTCTATGGTGGGGGTAACACCGTGTTGTTGTGTAGGAAAAGCATGTTTTAAGGCGTTGGACACCAGTTCATTTACCACAAGTCCCAAAGGAATGGCCTTTTCGATGGTTATATGAATGTCTTCGGAGGCAATATTGATAAGGATATCCCTGTAAATGGAATAAGAGACCTTAAGGTTTTTAATAAGCTCGTGGAAATAATTTTTTAGATTCAACCGGGTAAGGTTCTTGCTTTTATACAACTGCTCATGGATGAGGGCCATGGATTTAATTCTGTTCTGGACCGCCTGGAACTGCGCCGCGATTTTTCTGTCTCCTTCATGGCGGCATTGGAGATGTAACAGACTGGATATTACCTGCAGGTTGTTTTTTACCCTATGATGTACTTCCTTCAGTAACGTTTCTTTTTCCGTATTCGACGCGGCCAGGCTTTCGGTCTGCTGAATTAAACGGTCTACAATTTTGGCGCTTTTTAACGCATTGCTCAGTTGTATGGCGAGGTTTTCATAGATAGTCCCCTGAAGATTCCCGTGCTCAAAGATAAACAGTCCAAGGTGTTCCTGCTGAATAAATAAAGGGATGGTAATCAGGCATTCATACCGAGTCTCCGCCCGGGAACAGAGTGATATCGCCACGTTTGTATCGAACTTCTTCATTTGTAAAAGGTCATGCCTGGGGATACCGTCCTCTACCGCCTGTAAAAAACGGCTGCTCTCCACAGATCCCGCGGGATTTGTGTACTCGGTGATATAAAACCTTTTTATTCCCAGGTTGGGCAGTACCTGTCCGATCGACTCTGTTAATTTTTGTGTATTAAACGCCGCGATCAGTTCCTGGCCGACCCAGCTTACCTGTTTGAACAGCCGGTCGGCCTGGTCGATGTATTCGGCCTCACTGCCGGCCTCGATCTCCCAGAGGGTCTCGGTAACCCTGATACAGATTTTGAGAATTTCGATAATAGAACGGGGTTCATCCAATATATCATTCATTTGATTAAAAAGCACGGATAACACCTGGTACCACCCGAAAATATCAATGTTGTCTGATTCTATTTTTGTTACAATATCCTGAAAAACCCGCAAAAATATCTCCGGGTCGGCGTCTCCCACGGCCTTGAAAAATGCCCGCGTCAGCATCACTATCCAGTCCTCCGGAAGTGTACTGCCGTTTGTTTGAAGGAACAGGTCCGCGGAAATCTTACGGATTTCCTGCTCGATTTTCTCTTGTTTCACCCGTAATACCCCGGTGGAGGGTTTGTTTTTCTTCCCTGCGGTGAGGGGAAAGGAATAAGGACTGATTTTGTTATTACAACCGCATGAACGCCTTATCCGCATTTGCGTCGGCAAGAGGGTAAGCAGGGGAGGAGAGTTTCCCTCAAGTTGGACTTTCAGGAGGCGTACCGCTTCATACCCCAGTTTTTTCAGCGGCTGGTGCACCGTGGTTAATTGGGGTTTTATCAGGCGGCTCTCCCGGATATCATCGAAACCGCTGACCGCGATATCGTCGGGGACGCGGATGCCCCGGGTCTTACACGTTTGCAGCACATCGATGGCCGTCAGATCATTGTCCGCAACAATAACCTGACATTTGATTTTTCGTTTTTTAAAAAAAAGGTCAAGGGCCGCTTCTCCCGAACCTAAATAATGCAGTCCAGGCGAAACCATCTCGGGATGAAAATCGATGTTGTATTTGGCCAGTGTGTCAAGGTATGCCTGATAACGCACCCGGGCCTCGAGATTTTCCTCAGGGCCTTTTATATAGGCAATTTGGGTAAATCCATGGGCCTCTACAAAATGTGAGACCAGATCGCTCATGCCTTTGGCATTATCCACCAACAGGCTGGGACAGCGTTTTATTTTCACCCCGATGCTGACATTGGGAATACCGCTGTAGGCCTTGTAAAAACCGGCAAATATTTTTTCCGAACTGTAATTCCCCAAAACAGAGGATAAGATGAGAAATCCGTCCATTCGCGAGTGAAGTGCCATATCGAACAGGAGGTTGCGCTCGACAGAGTTGGGAAAAGGATCCAGCAGTTGGCCGCCGGGAAAACAATAGAGGTTGAAACCGAAATCCCGGGCCGCTTTTACCACCCCGGACCAGATGGTAAGCTGGTATTTGTCATATAAAAAATCAAACAGTAATGCGATCCGGGGTTGTTTTCCAGGCATTTAATTTTCCATGATGCTAATTTCTCTTATATATTATATGCATTTATCGGGGAAAGAAAAGTGTTAAAACGTTATTCACTATTAAAAAACGGGGCAACCACAACACGAAGGCTTTTCACAAGAATTTTCAGGTCAAAATAAAAGGACCAGTTTTTTCGGTAGGACAGATCCAGGGAAACCCATTTTTTAAAGCCGATTGTATTCCTGCCGTAAATCTGGGGCAGGCCGGTGATGCCGGGGACGCATTCCAGCCTGAGCATGTCATGCGGTGAATAGGACTTAACCTCCTGCAGTAAATGCGGCCTGGGGCCCACCAGGCTGAGATCGCCTTTCAGCACGTTTATCAGTTGGGGCAGTTCATCCAGGCTGTAGCGTCTGATTATTCTCCCGACCCGGGTTATACGCGGATCATTTTTCATTTTAAACAGGGGGCCTTCCCCCCGGTCATTGTATTTCAATAACTTTTTTTTTAATTTGTCCGCGTCCAGGATCATGGAACGGAATTTGTAAAAATCTATCAGCTTGCCGTTCTTGCCCACCCGCTGGCTGACAAAGAAAACAGGTCCGCCGTCTTCAAGTTTTATGGAAAGGGCAACCAGAACACTGATGGGAAAAAAGAGGAAGAGAGAGAGCGAAACAAGGATCAGATCGAGTACCCTTTTTAGGGTGATCTGCATCAGCGAGTCCCTGTGTGTTTTCAGATTGTTGAATATCGTAATGGAAGAGGTAACCCCCAGCCAGAAGCTTTTTTTGGGAATTTGCTGAATTGATTCTATGATGGAGTAATCGATGTCGTTTTTTTTGCAGTGGTGAATAATATTTTCCGTGAGGTCCTGCGAGGGTGAGCGTCTGATCAGCACCTCTCCCACATTGAGGGCACAGAGCAGGTCCCCGATCTGGTAGTAGGAAACGCGTTTGGTATTGTGTTTATTATCGTGGAAATACCATTTTCCGTCTTTGGCGGTTATTACCCCCAGGTAATTTTTAGAGGTCTGTCGCGTAGAAAAGAGGATGTCCAATTCAGGATAGCTGTCTTCGTCACTGAACAGTAAAACGTTTTTTTTCAGGTAACCGAGTGCTACCAGGTGGGAAATCCATCCGGATGAAATAAAATTTATCGTTAAAAAGCTGATGATGTTGTAAAGCAGCAGGACAAGCGAAATTGAAATATATTTTTCAAGGAACTGGTCCGCCAGCAGTGACGGCCAGAAAATAAAAAACAGGATGACGCACATGGGGATGAATAAGGTTGCGTACATAATGTTTTTTAAGATGATTATCTTGTTGGACAATAAAAAGTAATGGTAATCGTAGGAATACAGGTCTTTCCATGTCAGTAAAAAATAAAGCGCGCAAAAAAGGAGATGGATAATAAACGGAAAAATAAAATATGTGTCTTTTCCGGAAAAATCCACCAGAAACTGCCAATAGGCCAGGTTATAGATCAGATAAAAAATAAGCGTATGCAGAATGAAATAAAATAAAAATCTGTAGATCTTATGAGTATTCATTGGCGCTCTCTATCTTAATTATACCCGATTTTTCAGTTAATTTCAAAAAATATAAAGATATTACCATATACCGTCAACAGCATAAAAATCCTTGTTTCGGGAGTAAAAAAAGTCTATGCTGTTACGCATGGAAAACAAGTTCGGTAACGCTTTGCTGTTCATTGTTCTCTTTGCCTTTGTTTGTTTATCGGCCCCGGCACAGGAAAATTTGAGCGTGGACCTCAGGCACCCGGTATACTATCTTTTAACCCTGGCCGAAATTAGGGGAGCGCTTTCCAATGTCTCCAGGGTCAAGCCTTATTCCAAGACCAGGATCATCGCCTATCTGGAGCAGGCGGATAAAAATCGGGAAAAACTTACAGCGGCCGAACTGGCGTTAATAGAACACTATCTGCAGGAGTTTAAGGGCCGGAAAACAGGGCCCGAGTACGGCAACCTGGCCGTAAACGGCAGCCTGGGGTTGTTTGTAGCCGGGATAAACTTTGAATCCGATTACCGCACCGACCTCAGCGATCTGTCGCAACTGCATCTGTTCAATGCCCTGCGCTTTTATATCAAGGGGGATCTGGGGGATTTTTTATCCTACTATGGTTGTTTCGGGGTAACCTATGATAAGGTTGACCCCGCCTGTTTTCCGCCCTATAGTTTCAGTAAACAATGGGACGGTTTTCACCTGGGATTCGGTGATCCGCGCTACAGCCTGGACGGAGTGGAAGATGTGCCCTATTTCAGTTTTATCCTGGAAAACGAGTTGACCGCGCAGTTTTTTAATGATGATCTTACGCTGCGCTTGGCCCGGATGCGCCGCGACTGGGGAGAAGGTGAGGGAAACCTCTATCTTTCGGCAAGCGCCCGGCCCTTTGAGGCCGTGGAGCTTGAGGCGCGCCTGGCGCCGGGGGTAAACCTGGCCTACACCGTCGGTTCACTCGGCAACTGGATGAAGGAAAACGAATCCGGGGGGAGCGGCCTCTCCTATCAGAAAATGCTGACCGTGCAGATGCTGGAGTTTTTTCCGTTCGACTGGTGGTACCTTTCGGCGGCGGGTATTGCGGTTTGGGGCAACCACTTCAATTTCGGGTATATAACCCCCCTGATGTACCCGGTAATCAACCAGAACGTACAGGGGAATGTTGATAATGTGTTTCAGGTGGTAAACAGCACCTTTACCATTCCCGGGATCGCCCGGATCTATCTGTCGCTGTTTGTGGATGAAATGGAGTTCGCGGAGCTGCCTGACCTGTTTACCCGGCCGCGAAACATGTTCGCCTGCCAGGTGGGGGCCCGTATCCCCCTGCCGGGTTTACCGGCCTTTATGCTCACCCTGCAGTATACAAAAATCGAGCCCTTTGTTTACGCCCATTACCCTGAGCAGAACCTGGATATGAGTTATACCAATGATAATGAGAACCTGGGATTCCATCTCCCCCCCAACTCCGATGAGTTTCTGGTCCAGCTGCAGAGCCTGCTCGATTATAATCTTTTTCTGACCGTTAACTACCGCCTTATCCGCCATGGAACAAATGATCCCACGCTTATGGGCGGTACCCCGGCCATCTACGGTGACATTGACATCCCCTTTGATTATTCCCAGACAAACAACTATCCCGACAAGAGTTTTTTGAATGACGGGATTTACGATTGGAACCATATTATTACCTTACAGGCATCGTATACCTTTCCGCAGTTTCCCGTTACCCTGACCCTGGCCTACAGTTTTTGCTGCACCACCTGGGACGCAAATGCCAGCGGGGTAAGCCCTCCGGATAATGAGTATAAGAATATCATTTCCCTGCGGGTGAATCTGTTTTAAATAAGCATATTTTGTTTCTTCCCGGAGTCAGCTCCCTGCTTCCGCATTTGGGACACAGACCATTGACGAATATATGCTCCTTCTCCGAAAAAAAACCACATACACCGCATTGTATCAGTTTGGCCCGACGCAGCGCATTATCCGCCATTTCTAAAAGTGTATCCGCGATTTTTTGCTTAAGAACCTTTATCTTTTTCCAATCGGTTTTTCGGGGATTTTTTATATCAAAAACCTGTTTGAGTGAGGTGATTCCCAGTTTTCGTTTGATATAGCTTTTATTGTCTCGTAATGAGCTTATACCGATACTCAATGTAGATTTGATCTCGGAATTTGAGCATTGCAGTATTCCGGCGGCAATCTGTTGTTGCAGCATTTGGGCAACATGCAGGGCCTGTTTTATTTTGGTATCGGGCAGTATAATAACAAACTCATCTCCACCGTATCTGCCGGGGATGTCATACTCCCGCAACGTGGCCCTGAAAAGTGATCCTGTTTCCTTTAATACTTCATCTCCGCATTGATGCCCGTAATTATCATTGATCTCTTTTAGATGGTCCAGATCAATGAAAATAACCGCCATATCCCGGTATTTTCTTACCGCCAACTCCTCGGTAAGCCGCTTTAACAACTGCCGGCGATTGAATACGCCGGTGAGTTCATCCATACTGGCAAGCCACAGTGTTTTCAGGTACTCATAATATTTCTGCAGATGAAGGTTTACGGTAAGCACAAGGTCTTGTTCATCAATTGGTTTTTTCAGATACGATGAAGCGCCTTTTTCCCGTCTTTCGATAATAATTTTCTTATCCGCTATAGCTGAAAGAAAAATAAAGGGAATGTGTCTGAAGCGGGGGTTGACTGCAATCTCATCATGAATCTCGTTTCCCTTCTTGTCGGGAATATTGTAGTCGCAGATAATGATATCCGGGGCATGTTCATAGACCGCGTTTAAGCCCAGCTTCCCGCTGTTTGTAACTAAAAAATTGGTATACCCGCTGTGCTCCAGGTATTTTTTAATGATTTGGGAAACATTTTCATCATCGTCTATAATGAGGATTTTCCCTTTTTTGTAATCAAACTCATTTTCCGCATTTAAATTTTCACAACTGAACCAAAGGCTGTTTTTCTTCATTTTATTTTGCAGCGTAATATCGAGTAATTTTTTTATTTTACGGGACGGCGGTATACCCTTATCGGTTTGCTGCCCCCCGGCCGGTTTCCCCTCCGCTGCTATTTTATGCAGCGGAAATTTAATATAAAATTTCGCGCCTTTGCCCATACCGGCGGACTCCGCCCATATATCGCCCTGCAGATACCCGATAAGCTGTTTGGCATACGCCAGCCCAATCCCTGTTCCGCCGTGTATATTATCACGTCCCTGGTGAAGCTGAACAAAACGGTCAAAAATAACGCTTAATTTATCATGAGGGATACCGACGCCATTGTCGCCGATAGCTATCAACAGGGAATCCGCTTCCTGGCGCAGCCCGATTTCTATGATACCTTTTTTTTGGTCGGTGAATTTTATGGCGTTGGAAATGATATTCCCGATTGCCTCTTCCAGTTTATCCTTGTCCGTATAGATAAACCGATTCTTGACGGAGGCAATTTTATTGCTGATTTTGATATTTGTGTTTACCAGCAGGGAGGAAAAATAATTGATGATGCTGTTCAAGAACGAGACAATGTCTATAATCGTCTTGTCAAGTTGTATGCCCTGTGCGTCCATTTTAGCCAGATCAAGCAGCTTATCGATTGAATGGCGCAGTCGAAGGGATGCTTCGTATACAATTTTGTAATTCTTTTTATGTTCGGGCTCCAGATTTTTATTGAATTTAAGGGACAGATCTACGGTATTTAAAATTGCGGTCAGGGGTGAGCGAAAATCATGGGTGATATTGGCGATAAAATCATTTTTCATCGTATCGAGTTTTTTTAGTTCTTCATTCTTTATCACCAGTTCTTTGGTGCGGGCCCTGATATCACTTTCCAGTTTTTTGGAATAGTTTTGTATTTTTTCTATTAGAAGCGCGCCCTTAAGCGCGGCACTGATTTGGACGGCCAGGGTCTCATAGATAATCCCTTCCAGGTCCGCCATATCAAAAACGATAAACCCAAGCTGTTCGGTTTTGAAAAAAAGCGCCATTATTAAAAACGCGAAGCGTGTGTGCGATTGCTTCCGGAGACTTTGGATAAATTCGGAGGAGGGAAAGGGTTTGTTCCCGGATTCGAATTTAATTTGCTTTGGCTTGGAAAGCCCGGAATAGCCGAAGAAGGGTTTTACCGATTCCGGGCCGGAATGAGAGTATCTGAATATGTAGCACTGCTTGATGTTTATCTGAGGCAGCTCCCGTACTATACGGTTTTTAATCAGGTTTGTATTAAAGGAGGTGATCAATTCTATGCTTATCCGGTGCAAAAAGCGCAGTAGATTTTCAGTTTCCAGGGTACGATTGAATTTGCGGGTTTCTATGTCCTCCCAGACGGTCTCCAGAGCTTTGCCGTAGAGTTTCTTTATGCGGTCACTGTTAAAAGTACGGTTCGGCTGCGATACCAGGCGGTTGAAAACGCCGGAGAGAAAATCCCACCATTCAAGCAGGGTAATTTCCCTGTTGCGGGGTTTTTTACAGAGATCATCAAGGAGTATGATAAAATCTTCTTCTGTTTTTCCGCTGAGATCGCCAAGCAGCGTACTGTACATACGGCTTGCCCACTCAGCAGTATTATTCTGAATGTTAATCAGGTCCAGTTGCCCGGTTATATAACGTAAGATCTTTGTTTTCCCTTCGGCTGCCGCTGTTTGTTCCTTACTGCCGGAATTGATAATAAATAATGGGACGGCAGTATGTTTATAACACCCGCAGGACCGGCGGATTTTCATTGTTGTTGCCAGGACTATGGATTGATCGGGTCCCTCTCCCTTGATAAGCGACAACACCGTATCCACCGCGGTGACCCCGGCCCTATACAATGGCTGGTCCACGGTGGTGAGGGGAGGCCGGACATACGCTCCCTCGTCTATGTCGTCAAACCCCGTTACCGCGGTAGTCTGCGGGACACTGATGTTCCGTTTTCGCAGCGCGTCTATGACCTCAATGGCCATCAGATCATTTGTCGCCGCCAGCGCGTCGAATTTCATTTTTCTCTTATCAACAAGCAGGGCAACCGCCCTGGTCCCCGCTCCCATAGTGAAATCACCGGGACTTACCAGTTTGGGGTTATAAGGGATACGGTGTTCCTGCAGCATCCGTTTGTAGACTGCATACCGTTCTTCAGCCTCATTATTCCCCGGGGTGCCTTGGATAAAGGCGATTTTTTTATACCCATGGTCTACAATGAGGTGTCCCATGAGTTCGCGCATGCCGAATTTGTTGTCAACCAGGATGGCGGTGGCCTGCGGTGATTCCGTTCCCAGTGTCACGGTGGGAATAGCTCTAAACCGGTTTTGAAAATCGTTCAGCTTTTGCGTATCCACAAAATTGCCGATTGTCGCGGACATTATGATTAATCCGTCGATCAGACCGGTATTCACCAGGTCATAAACGGCATTTCTGGGCCTATGGTGCGCTTCCGGACTTTCCAGCGGGCCGCCCAGAAAACAGAGTACATTCGCATTCTTTTCCCGGCAGCGGGCGGCAATCCCCTTCCATATGGTGGACTGGTATTTTTCGGTAATGAAGTCTATAAGCAATCCGATGGTGGGTCTGTTATTATGCATTCACTATTTGCCGCAAATAAAGGACATCCCCCGTCCTGTACCTCTCTGTTTAATCTGCCCACTATAACTATATTATTTCAGCCCCGATATATCAAATCTTTATCGGGATTAAAAGCGGGATCCGGGTCCGGGCCTCGGGAAAACTTCCTGCCTACCGGACCACGTCCGCCATGGTATAATACCCGGTTTTCCCGTGAATCCAATGCGCCGCCCTGATGGCTCCCCTGCCGAAGGCCCGCCTGGAGATGGAGTTATGCATCAGCGTAATGGTCTGGTAGGGGTTGCCGAATATTATCTGGTGCCTGCCGATAACGCCGCCCAGCCTTACCTTGTGAATGATTATTTCATTTTCTTCCCTGGCGCTGTCGATTTTACGCCCCACTTTTACATGTTCGGTGTCCTTCAGGTTCTCCGCCAGTTTCAGCGCGGTACCGGAGATTCCGCCCTTGTCCGAATTATGGGTTTCGATAATGGAGATATCAGCGTCAGGCCATTGTGCTTTTACGATTTGACTGATGTTCGACATGATGTTGATACCGTCGGTAATGTTCGGCGCCCGGATGATGCCGATTCTGTCGGCGTATTTTTTTATCTGGGAGAGCTGCTCCCCATCATACCCCGTTGAGCAGATGACGATATTCACCCCGTGACGTGCCGTGGTCTCGATATAATGCATAATACTGCGCTTGGCCGCAAAATCAACGATCACATCCGGCTTTGTTTCCCGTATCACCTGTTCATAATCCTTGCATAAGGATATTTTTACCCTGGTAGATTCCAGCCCGATCAGGGGGCCGACCTCCTTCCCCACCAGGTAGTTGTCATGATATTTGAAGACACAGACCAGACGCACGGATTCATCGATGAACATCTCGCGCGCCGCCTCTTTGCCGGTCCTCCCGAATCCCAGTAATCCGATTTTTATCATTTTTAACCCCTTGTTTTATCTGGAAATTGTTGTATTGTGCGGTTTTGAAAAGCAGATAACCGGGGTTTGGCCCGGATATTTGTGTAAATAATAGTATGTATGAAATGTTCCGTCAAGGGGAGGGGAATGCAGGAACAACTCTTTAGGTTGGAGCGCAAATTATCGGACAATGGAGTGCTGATGTATACCAGTATCTTTGGGAAGGAGAGGTTGCTATGAATAGATTAAGGAAGGAAGCAATAATTATATTACACTCAGGGTGCAAACTGACCGCTGCATCCGATATACTATCAAACAATTTATGGGGTGTGTAATTAATGAGAAAGGAAAAAGTTGTGTTTTTTGTTGTATTATTTATAATTTTGATTAGTGGGTGCTTGCCTGAAAGTGAGCCGAAAAAATATGAAAATCGAATTACATATGTTGAGAATAATGAAAATCTTACTAAAAATAGAGAAATATTCTAAGAATGATTTGTTTTCCTTTTTTATATCAAGAATTAATTAAAGGATAAACTATATGACGATCTTCTGGTTTTAGATTCCTAAACAAATAAGCGCTGATTCCATATGGTCACAATTTCGCGTGTGAGGTCAAAACATGAAAACGTGACCATCTGTGTGCATTCGTGTGTATCCGTAGTTTTAGTAGCCTTGTTGATACGGTCCAGCTTATCTCCGGGCCATAGTCTCCGGGAACAGAAGATTCAATTACAGAAAATCGGCTGTGCAGTCATTTTATGACAATACCCCTGGGCAAAAGAAGTTGTACAGGATCGAGGGAAACCCGGAACGCTTTGACGGCTTTAACTATGTCGGTAACAATCCAAAGCAACTGCCGGAGTTTCTACGCCGATACCTCCGACTGTTGCTTTTTGTCAATGGCATCCATAACGGAAAGCCGGGTGGGGCAGTTTTGCAGTATGCTTTCCAGTTTGGTTATCTTTTCGGTCAGTAATTCCATTTCGTTCATATAGGCGTCTATTTTTGTGTGGATGACCGCTCGTAAATCCCCAAAGGTCAGGTGTCCGCCCATAATGTCATCGATATATTGTTTTATCTCCCGCAACGTGAATCCGAGGGTTTTACAGATGCGGATAAAGCGCAGCACCAGCTCCGTATCTTCCGCATACTCGCGATAATTGCCTAAAGAACGATAATTACGCGGACCATAAACTGGTGGATGTAGAGCTGACCGCGCGGGTGATCGAGTGTCTGCCGAAAACCGTCAAGGGCTTTCTGCAGCTGAGTTCGGTCATTGCCTATGGTCTGGGCACGGAAGGGATGATCGATGAGTTCACCCCGACAAAACCGGTCACCTTTATGGACAAGGCGGCCGCGGAAAGGGACGCCCTGATAAATACCCTGTGCGAAACGAGGGCCGTTCCCTGGCTTGTGCTGCAGCCGGGTTTCTGGCCGCCGTAAGCCGCATTATGCCCCTGGGAATCAGCAGCCCGGCGGTACGCACCTTGTCGCGCGATAAAACCATAAACGACGGCGCGATCCGTGCCGCCGGATTTACGCCTGTTTATACGGTTGAACAGGCCCTCCGCAATATGCTGTCCCTATAAAAAAAGCTTTAGTGGCTATTTTGGTGCGGGTCCAGGCTTTGTCCCACTAATCAGGATTTATGCAGTGAATGGAAATAGTTTTCACCCATATCGGGACATCGGTTATGCAGAAAACGGATCAACAGTTTTACCTTGGCGGCCAGAATCCGGTCTTCTTTTGCCCATTGCATGAGCTGGCGGTATTTTTTATCCTGCATCAGGGAAGCATAGATTTCCGCTTTGTCTTCCATGATCGAGAGTGTAGAATAGCCGTTCACAAAGCCGTCCATGGGGTGCCGTTTGGCGGCGAACTCCGCAGTCGCCTTGTCGGTATACGCGGTTTCACCCCCTTTGCCGTAGCGGAAACCCTTCGGATTCAGTTTTTCCCACTCGGGGTCATGCCCGTACTTGCTCCGGTTCAGAAAATAATCGACCAAATGAAAGAACTCATGGTGAATCACGTGCCGCATATAAAAGCCTCCCGGCCCGTTAAACGAAATATCCAGGTACAGCGCGTTTTCCCCGTAATCCGGCATAGCGGCCCGTTTCTGCCCCGTTATGATGAGGTTTTTTACTATTATAATCCGGCGGATACCGGTGGCCCGTATCCAGCTAACCGGGTACTTGGACCATTCCTCACGGAAAACCACGGCAAACGCTTTCAGCTCGGTTGTGTCCTTGTCCGTCAGGTAGTCCCATTTGGCATACCGGCGGGCATAGGAACTCGCGGTAAATCTGCCGTAAAGAACAGGTACCTTATACGCAGAAGCAATATGTTCCAGGTCCGCGATCTGTTGCGCGGAAAGCAGACCGGCGGCAACCGCCAGGATCACCGTAATAAACAGTAAGATTTTCAGCAAGGACCGTTTCATTTGTTCACCCCCTCTTATCTTAAATACTAGAAAGTTCATCCGCTTTGTCAAGTGTGAGCCTGTGTGGATAAATTACATGCCGGGTGCAGGATTCTTACCACACCCCTCGTCCGCCGGGGATTCACCGCAGCATTGCCTGCAGCGTAAGCGCGTTTTGCGCGGCATACCCCGCCTGATCATTATCAAAGTAGCAGTAGACATCTTTTCCCTGCGCGCACCATGTACCGACTGCCTGGGCCCAATCTTCCAGGGTCCGGGTATCATAACTGCCCCGGTATTTGCCCCCCGGCCCGTGCAGGCGGATATAGACAAAGTCCGCGGTCACCTCGCGGGGGGATGCCAGCCCGCCGAGTTGGTAGATGCAGAAGGCCGCATTGAACGCATGCAGGGCACTATAGACCTCGTTTTCAAACCAGCTTTGGTCACGGAACTCAAATGCCGAGCGGACCCCACCCGGCAGAAGTCGCAGGAACTCCCGCAGCCGGTCCGGATTTATTTTCCAATGGGGGGGAAGCTGAAACAGCACCGGTCCCATAGTTTCTTCCAGGGCCCCCGCGTTTTCCAGGAACGCGGAAAGCGGTGCCGCGGGGTCTTTCAGTTTTTTCATGTGTGTAATATAGCGGCCGGCCTTTACGGCGAAACAGAACCCCGGTCCGGCCGTATCCTTCCAGGCCGCGAAGGTCTTTTTGTCCGGCAGGCGGTAGAATGAGTTGTTTATCTCGATTATCTTTTTAATAGCGCTGCTGCGGCCGTGATCTTCCGCTGACCATATTCCGTATGAATGTTTTCAGTGAATGAGGAATAATCGTTTTAAAAATAATTTTAGACAGGTCGATGCCGAACTGCCTGAACAGAATAAGGGCCATGGTGATAAATCCGGGGCTGGTGAACAGTTTCTTCAGATAACCGATATGCAGCAGATAACGCACGTACCCGGGAATGATTTTAAAATAGCGGTCCAGTATTTTACTTTTTATGGCGGCGAACGACAGGGAGTGTTTTGCCATGCGAAAGCTCTCCAGCGGGATACTGGTCTGTCTGAAAACCGTATAATTATCTTTTTGGATCCGGGGATGCACGTATTTCTCGTAGATCGGCGTCCCGATGTAGGGGGTCATGGCGGCCACTACAATCTCATCCGGCCGGATTTTTTTCAGGAGTCGTTCGGTTTTGCGAATGTCCTCCTCGGTTTCTCCCGGGAAATTGACCATAATGTTGGCAAAAAAGCGCATGTGATGTTTTTTTATCAGCGCGGCCGCTTTTATGCTCTGCTCTACTTTTATCCCCTTACGGATGGCATCGAGCATTTTCTGGGAACCGGACTCCACTCCGAAATCCAACTGGATACACCCGGCCTCTCTCATGGCGCGGATCATTTCCTCGTTGATCAGGTCCACCCGTGTCTCCGCGGCCCATAAGAGGTTTAATTTTTTTATCTTATCACAGAATTCAAATACCCGTTTTTTGTTCATGGTAAAGGTTTCATCCATAATATAAAAGGACATGATACCGTATTCTTTCACCAGGTGGGTAATCTCCTCGATCACGTTGTCAACCGGCCGGTACCTGACGCGGGCGCAGGCCTTATTGGACCGGTTATAGACATTCCAGATGGTGTTGGAGGCACAGAACTCACATTTATACGGACAGCCCCGGCCCGTGAACACCCCTACACCCCTGGTCATGATATACCGGATTAGGCTTAAGGCGGGGGTGATGTAGACAGAGGTGTCTATTTTATGGTACGTGGGTAGGGGAAGTACCGAGAGGTCGGTCAGGTATTTGTCCGGGAAGGATTTTCTGACGCTGCCTGTTTTTTTATCAAAAAAGCAGATCCCCTTTACGGCGGCGGCATCCCGGCGTGATTTTAAGGCATTAAGCAGGTCAACCAGAATCAGCTCGCCCTCACCGAACACCGTGAAATCCACCGGGCTGTCTTTATGGAGAAAGTCTTCGGGCATGAGTGTGGCGTGGGCGTTACCCACGATAATGACGGTGTTCAGCGTTTGTTTTATTTTGGCCGCCAGCTCCATTACCAGCGGATAATCGGTGGTATAACAGGAGATGCCCACGGAAAGCGGTCTCATCCGTTCAAGTTTCTTCACCACAACCCTCAGGTAGAGGGATAAGGTTTCTTCGGTCAGGGGGAGGTGCATGAAGGTTTTTTTCAGGTCCAGTATCTCCGCCCTGAGGTTGGAATCCTTCTCAATATAGGCGGCCAGGTAAAGATAATAAAACGGCAGGTGAATGGATTTGTAGTTGTTGGCCAGGGTGACAAAGACAATATCGGGCCGCCGCGGCGTTTTTTGATCTTGAGCCATAAATTTATTATGGGTGAAAGGGGCGCTTTCTGTCAAATTCTTTGTCCTGTCCGATGTTATTGACGCCGCATTGCATTTACTTTATCATGAGCGGGTGAATCTGGCTCGGCGGATAGTTAAAAACTTTTTCTCATTAACCACTTCATACGTTTTTACCGGAGTTATCGGGTTTTTGGCAACCATATACCTTGCCCAGACCCTCGGCGCGTCTGATTTCGGCAAGGTCTCTTTTGCCTATTCGTTTCTGGTATATTTCATGGTGCTGGCCAACCCCGGGCTGGACAGGCTGGGAATCAAGATGCTGGCGCGTGATCACCGTGAACTAAGGCGGGCCGGTACAATCATTTCGCTGCGGATCTTACTGGCCGTGTTTTGGTTTGCCGTACTGGCGGGTATCACCGTCATTCTTCCCAAAGAGACCGATGTGAAACTGCTGATCATTCTCTACGGGCTTACCCTGTTCCCATACGCGTTTTTGCTGGAATGGATTTTCCAGGGAGTCGAAAAAATGGGGTTCATTTCCATTTCGAGAACGGTCGATAAGACGGTTTATTTCCTCTTGATCATCATGTTCGTGGCCGGCGGCCGACAGTTGTTTTTTGTCCCGCTGTTCTGGCTGGCCGGAACTTCCGCGGCCTGCCTGCTGCTTCTGATCGTCTCCCTTGTTAAATACGGCGGATTCCGCCTGACATGGAAACCGGCGGAGTTTAAAAAATTATTGCTGCAGGCAATCCCCATCGGCGGCTCGTATATTGTGATCCAGTTGTTTTTTCATTTCGACATCATCATGATCGGCTTTTTTAAAACGGACGCCCAGGTGGGGGTGTACCGCGCGGCCTCAAAGATCATTCAGCTTGTCCTGCCGTGGTTTAACATCTTTTTTGTGGCGATCTTCCCGATTATTGTGCGATTGTTCAAGGAATCCGGGGAAAAAACCAAAAAGCTGTTCGGCGCAATTTTAAAGTACCTGATCATAATCTGTTTCCCCATTATTACTGTGGGTACCTTTGCCGCGGGACCGATAATCGGTTTCCTGTATGGCGCGGAATACCTGGGTGGACGGCTGGTTTTCCGCATTCTGCTGTGGACCATCGCCTTCTTCATTTTGAGCTATTCATTTATGAGCCTGCTTTTGGCGGGAGACAGGGACAAAAAACTCTTTTTAAGCATGGCTTCGGGCACGGCGGCCAATATTATTTTCAATCTTGTGCTGATCCCCCTTTTCGGGATAAACGGCGCGGCCGGCGCTACCGTTATCGGAAGCATGGTCATGCTCGGTGTGCTGTACTTTCAGTCCGTAAAGCTTATGAAAATTCCCTTTTTTCACCACATTCCCGTACCTTTTCTCTGTTTTATGATCACCGCCCTCGGCATCTATTTTATGCATATCAGAGATATCTTATTAATTATTTTAATTGGAATAATCGCTTATTTTTGTTTAATATTTCTATTTAGATGTATTACAATGAAGGAGTTGAAGGAAATTAAAGCCCAATTTTCGGGGAGAAAATAACGCGCGTGGATAAAAATTGTAAGGTTGTTATATTATGCGGGGGCAAGGGCACGCGCCTGCAGGCTGAAAACGGGCCGTATCCCAAACCCCTGGTAGAGGTCCACCGCCGGCCCATTCTCTGGCATATCATGAAGATGTATGCCCACTACGGTTTTAAAACCTTTGTCTTATGCCTGGGGCATAAAGGCAAAATGATAAAAGAATATTTTCTGAACTACGAGTTGATGGAAAACGACATTACCCTGGAGCTGGGCAGTAAGAATGTCGACGTACACAGCCCTTCGGGGGAAAGCGACTGGGTCATTACCTTCGCGGAAACAGGGCCGGAGGCGCAGACCGGGGCCCGCGTAAAGCGGGTGGAAAAATACATTACGGAAGAGCTGTTCATGCTGACCTATGGGGACGCGGTGGCTGATATCGATATCGGTAAGCTCCTGGAGTTTCACAGCGCTCACGGCAAACTGGGGACCATTACCGGAATCCATCCCTCATCCCGCTTCGGTGAGCTGATTGTGGAAGATTCGCAGGTAATGCAGTTTACGGAGAAGCCGCAGGTGAAAGAGGGGTTTGTCAACGGCGGGTTTTTTGTTTTCGACAAACGTTTTTTCGGTTATCTAAAGGAAGATGATAACTGTTACCTGGAACGGGAACCGCTGGAAAAACTGGCCGCGGACGGCGAGTTGATGGTGTACCGGCACGAAGGGTTCTGGCAGTGTATGGATACCTCCCGCGAACTGAGTATTTTAAAGGCGCTGTGGGAGAGCGGAAAACCGCCATGGAAGGTCTGGACGGATTAAAATGGCAGGCGAATTCTGGAAAAACAGAAATGTTTTTGTCACCGGCGCTACCGGCCTGCTCGGCTCATGGCTGACGCGCGCTCTGGTGGAGAGCGGGGCCGCGGTCTGCGGGCTGATTCGTGACCTGGTGCCGGGATCGAACCTCCACTGGTCCGGGTTCAATGAAAAGATCAATATCGTCAGGGGAGAGGTAGAGGATTATTTTCTTTTGGAGCGGGCCCTGAACGAGTATGAGATCGATACGGTGTTTCACCTGGCGGCCCAGACGATTGTCCCCATCGCCAACCGGAACCCCCTTTCCACCTTTGAAACCAATATCCGCGGTACCTGGAACCTGCTGGAGGCCTGTCGCAGGGCCCCTCTGGTAAAACGGGTGGTGGTGGCCTCCAGCGACAAGGCCTACGGAGACCAGGCGTCCCTTCCCTATAACGAGAGTTTTCCCCTGCAGGGCAGGCATCCCTATGACGTTTCCAAAAGTTGTGCCGATCTTTTGTGCGGGATGTACGTCCGGACCTACAGCCTACCCGTCTGTGTCACCCGTTGCGGGAATTTCTACGGCGGGGGAGACCTCAACTTCAACCGCATAATTCCCGGGACAATCCGTTCCCTTATTAATAATCAGGCGCCGGTCATCAGAAGCGACGGCAGCCTGATCCGGGATTATATTTACATCGAGGATGTGGTGGCTGCCTATCTGCTGTTGGCTAGGGAGATGGAACGGGAAGAAATCAGGGGGCAGGCCTTCAATTTCAGTAACGAAACCAGGGTAACGGTACTGGAGCTGGTGAATACGATCATCGGCCTGATGGGAAGCAAAGCACGGGCGGTCATTCGCAATAACGCGAGTAATGAGATAAAAAACCAATACCTGGACGCGGCCAAGGCCCGGAAGCTTCTGGGCTGGAACCCGCACTACACCCTTACACAGGGACTGGAAAAAACGATCGCCTGGTATAAGGAATATTTTCAGTCATGAGCAAGGGAATAAAACTGTCCGATTTTGTGTTGGATTTCCTGATACGGCACGGGGTCAAACACATCTTTAATTTGGCCGGCGGGTACATCGCGCATTTTCTGGATTCCCTCTACCTGAACAAGCGCATCTACAGCGTGGCGGTGCACCATGAACAGGCCGGGGCGTTCGCCGCCGAAGGTTATGCCCGTATCACCGGCAAGCTCGGCGCGGCCATGGCCACCAGCGGTCCGGGGGCGACCAATATGCTGACCGGTATCGCCAGCGCTTATTTTGACTCGGTGCCGGTACTCTACATTACCGGGCAGGTAAACACCTATGAATACAAATACAGTCATGAGATGCGGCAGCGGGGCTTTCAGGAAACCGCGATCGTCGATATTGTGAAACCCGTCACCAAGTATGCGGTGCGTATTGCCGAGCCCACCGACATCCGGTATATCCTGGAAAAGGCGGTATACCTGGCGTCCGACGGGCGGCCGGGGCCGGTCCTGCTCGATATCCCCATGGATGTTCAGCGGGCCGAAGTGGAAAGCGGCAGCCTGCGTTCCTTTTTTGACGGTGATGAGTATAAAAAACAGCGGAAGGCGCGCGGCGGTATCACTCCCGCCTTGGAAAAAAAGATCGACAAGCTTGTGCAAAAAATGGCCGCGGCCGAGCGGCCCCTGCTGCTGGCGGGGGGCGGGATCAGAAGCTCGGGGGCCTACCCCGCCTTCAGCAGGCTGTATAAACGCCTGTGCCTTCCGCTTGTGTCCTCCCTGATGGGGTTGGACGTGGTGCCGCACACCGATGAGCGGTACGTGGGCATGATCGGTTCCTACGGAGTGCGTAACGCCAATATTACCGCGGCCAACTGTGACTTTCTGTTGGTGCTGGGATCACGCCTGGATACCAGGCAGACCGGGACCATCCCCCGGACCTTTGCCCGCCAGGCCGATATCTTCCATGTGGACATCGACCGGGAAGAACTCTTGCACCGGCAGTTCAATCATTATCATCCGATTAACTGTGATCTGAATGTTTTTTTTCCGCTGCTGGAACGCAGGCTCTCCGCCGAAACCGCCGAGACGAACCTGCCGGCGGTAAAAACCGGCGGTACACAGCGGCGCGCCGATAAAACCGCCGAGGCGGATCACCCGGCCGCCGAAACCTCCGGCGCCGGTCCGGGGGCAGACAAAACCGCCGCCGGTGCGGCCTCGCGCGCCGACAGGATCGCGCCCTGGCGCGAAAAGATCAGGTATTACCGGGAAAAATATTCCCGGGAGAACTATCCCGGTCGGTCTCTTGATCTGTATGATTTTTTCCTGGATCTCTCAAGCGGCTGCGGCGGGCGCACGGTGTTTACCCTTGACGTGGGCCAGCACCAGATGTGGGCGTCGCAGATGCTGGAGCTGAAAGAAAATCACCGCCTGCTTAACTGCGGGGGGCTGGGTGCCATGGGATTCGGCCTCCCCGCGGCCCTGGGGGCCTATTTCGCGGACAAAAAAGCCCGGCATATTCTGATTACGGGTGACGGCAGTTTTCAGCTGAACATGCAGGAGCTGCAGACCGTGAAGCAGTACAACATCCCGCTGAAGATCTTTATCATGAACAACAACAGCCTGGGCATGGTCAGGGAATTCCAGGAGATATATTTTAACAAACGCTATCAGTCCACCGTAAAGGATTACAGCTGTGTTTCCTTTGAGAAACTTTCCCGGGCCTTTGCTATCGATTATGTGAAAATCAGCGGCAACCGGGAGTTCAAGGCGCAGCGGGAGCGGATCCTGGGCACGGGCGGACCGCAGATCATCGAGGTGATGCTGGCACAGGAAACTCATGTGTACCCAAAACTGACGGTGAACAATCCGCTGGAAAACCAGAGTCCGTTTCCAGACCCGCGGGAATTAAGCAATGACATGTTGATCGATCCATTCCGGAAAAAATGAGTATGAATAATGTTTATAAAGAAGAAATCCAAAATCTTGTTGCCGCCGATTTTCCCTGGCAGGATCTCTCCAAAAAATCGATTTTAATTACCGGGGCAACCGGATTCATTGCTTCATTTATTACCCACGTCCTCCTTGCCGCGGGCAGGGAGCATGCCCTCGGCCTGACCGTCCACGGCCTGGTGCGTAACCGGGCCAAAGCCGAGCGGGTTTTTGCCCGGTATACGGGCGCGGCGGACCTCAGGCTGATTGTGCAGGATGTCAGCGAGCCCCTTTCCCCGGCTGTCGGCGGTATCGATATAATCATCCACGCGGCCAGCCCGGCCAGTCCCAAGTATTACCGCAATGATCCGATCGGCACCATGCTGCCCAATGTGACGGGCACCATGAACCTGCTGGAGTATGCCAGGGCCCACGCGGCCGGCCGATTTCTCTACCTGAGCAGCAGCGAGGTATACGGGAGGGTGCCCGGTAAGGCGAGGGTGGCCGAAGAGAGTTTCGGTTCACTCGATCCGCTTGATCTGCGTTCCTGTTACGGGGAAAGCAAGCGCATGGGGGAGGCCCTGTGCCTGTCCTGGTTTTCACAGCACCAGGTGCCGGTGATCATCGCCAGGCTGTTTCACACCTACGGGCCGGGCATGAACCTGGAAGACGGCAGGGTGTTTGCCGATTTCGTGGCAAACGTGGTGCGCAATGAGCCCCTTCTGATCAAGGGTGACGGCAGGGCCAGAAGGGCCTTTTGCTACCTGACCGACGCCGTCAGCGGGCTTCTGACTGTCCTGTTCAAAGGGGAGTGCGGCCTGGCCTATAACATCGGAGATGAAGAAAGTGAGATTTCGGTTAAGGCCCTGGCCGGGCTTTTGGCGGGACTGTTCCCTGAAAAAAAGTTGGCCGTCATCCGGTCAAAACGGCCCGAGGGAGATGCCTACCTGCCCTCCAAGGTGCGCAGGATCTGTCCCGATACCACGAGGATACGGGGCCTCGGCTGGCAGCCCCGGGTGGGATTGCGCCGTGGCTTTTACCGGACCGTAAGGAGTTTCAGCAATGAAGCGTCTGCTTGAATTAAGAGAAAAATACCAAAACGGCACGCTGTCCAAAGCGGATTACATTGATCAGGCCCACGAGATCCACCGCCTGCTGTTTGTGTATCCGGAGTTTATGCGGAACACCGGTATTACCAAGATTGAGATTACGGACAGCGATGTCATCTTTACCTCCGCCAAACGCGGGATCAAATATTACGGTGACCCGCAGGACAAACGGATCATTCCGATTGAGATTCTGAACCTGGGCCGCTACGAGGAGGCCGAACTGGAGCTGATGCTGCGGTTGTTGAAATCCTGCCGCACCGTGGTGGATATCGGCGGGAACGTGGGCTGGTTCGTGATGAACGCGGCCAGGGCCTATCCGGAAAAAGCGTTCTATGCCTTTGAGCCGGTGCCCAAGACCTATGACTCTCTGCTGCGTAATCTTACATTGAACAAGATCGATACAATTCATACCTATAACCTGGCGGTTGCCGAAACGGATAAGGAGATCACGTTGTATTATTATCCCGAATGTTCGGCAAACGCCTCGGCCCAAAACGTCAGCGGCACGACCCACGCCGCGCAGACGGCGTGCCGGGCGGTAAGCCTGGACTCCTTTGCCGCCAAGCACAAGCTGAAAATCGATTTTATCAAGTGCGATATCGAGGGAGCGGAGTTGTTCGCCTTCAAGGGCGCGGTACGCATTCTGAAACAGGACAGGCCCATGGTGTTTTCGGAGATCCTGCGCAAGTGGAGCGCCAAGTTCGGCTACCACCCGAATGATCTCCTGGATTTCTTTGCCGGGCTGGGGTATGACTGCTTTGTGATCGCGGACCGGGCCTTACAAAGATTTTCCCGGGTAACGGAAAACACTGTGGAAACGAATTATATTTTTCTGCATACTGAACAACACGCGGAGGTGATTGCCCGGGCCGGGGAGCGGCCGCCGGCATAATTACCGGCATAAATATGGGAACAAACAACGGGAACAGATAATGGGACATAGAGAGGAAAACGAAAAGCGGATTCGAAAACAGATTTTTAACAAGGTGAAAGCCCTGTATGAATTACGGAAACAGCGGGAAAAGGACGGGCGGAAAGTTCCGCAGGTCAGATGCGGGGGCCGGGTGTATGATCACCGTGAGCTGCTACAACTCGTGGACGCTTCGCTTGATTTCTGGCTGACGGCCGGAAGATACGCGGCGCGGTTTGAAAAGGAGTTTGCCCGTTTTATGGGTGTCGGCCACTGTATGCTCACCAACTCCGGCTCTTCGGCCAATCTGCTGGCGCTGTCCGCCCTGACCTCCCCGCAGCTGGGTCGGCGGCGGTTGCAGCCCGGGGATGAGGTCATTACCACCGCCTGCGGCTTTCCTACCACCCTGAACCCCATTGTGCAGAACGGGCTGGTCCCGGTTTTCATTGATGTTGATCCGCGGACCTACAATATTCGGGCGGAGGCCATAGAAAAAGCCGTCGGTAATAAGACCAAAGCGATTTTTATCGCCCACACCCTGGGGAATCCGGCGGACCTCGGCGCGATCATCCGCCTGGTCGGGAAGTATAATCTTTGGTTTATCGAAGACAATTGTGACGCCGTCGGCTCTGTGTATAACGGAAAACACACGGGCTGCTTCGGGCACCTTGCCGCCTGCAGTTTTTATCCGGCGCACCATCTCACCATGGGGGAGGGCGGCGCGGTGCTGACCGACGATCCGCTGTTGAAAAAGATCGTGCTCTCGTTTCGCGACTGGGGAAGAGACTGCTGGTGTGAACCGGGACATGAGAATACCTGCGGGGAACGCTTTTCCCGACAAATGGGAACTCTTCCCCCGGGATATGACCATAAATACACCTACGCGCACATCGGGTACAACCTGAAAATAACCGATTTGCAGGCGGCGGTGGGAACCGCGCAATTGAAAAAACTGCCGGGCTTTATCAGGGCACGCAGAAAGAACTTCAATTTTCTCCTGGAAAAATTGAGGAAGCACGAGCGGTATTTCCTATTTCCCCGGCAGGAAGCGGGCGCGGAGCCGAGCTGGTTCGGGTTTCCGTTGCTGCTGAACAGGGACCTGCCGTTTACCCGCGCACAGATAATCGATCATCTTGAGCGGCGGCATATCAGTACCAGGATGCTTTTCGGGGGAAATTTGACCAGGCAGCCCGCATACGCTACTATTAAATGCAGAATACCGGGGCCGCTTGATAATACGGATTATTTAATGAACAATCTTTTCTGGATTGGGATATACCCGGGAATCAATAAAAGGATGTTGGAATACGTGGTCGCGGCGATATCGGATTTTCTGGAGAACAGGGCGTAACGGGCCATGAGTGCGGCGAAGCATACATTACACGAATCAGATAAGTTACTCTGCCCCCTTTGCGGTACGGAAAACACGCGGCTGCTGCTGCGCCGGTCCGCATATTCCCTGCATGCCTGTGGGGACTGCGGGGCACGGTTTAAACAGACTCCGCACCCGGGGAGAAAGCGTGTACGGGGCCTGCAGGACGGGTTGTACACCGAATCCTACCTCAGCAACCGGTCTGGGCAGCGGGGGGTGATCCGACGGATGAGCAAAGACCGCCTGCGGCTGCTGCTGCAAAAGAGGCGGCACGGGAACCTGCTGGAGGTGGGCTGCGGCATCGGAGAGTTCCTGGAACGGGCCCGGAAAAGCGGGTTTACCGCCCTGGGCATCGACACCTCGCCGACCATTGTACGGCGGGCGCGCGCGCTGGGCAGGGCGGTACGCCTGGGCAGCATGGAAACCCTGGAGCTGCCCGAGGCCCATTTTGATGTTGTCTGCCTTTTCCATGTATTGGAGCACATGGATAACCCGGGACGGTTTCTGCGGGCGGCCCGGCGGGTTTTGCAGGAACACGGGCTGCTCTTTATTATTACCCCCAACCTGCGCTCGTTGACCGACCGGTTGTTCGGCCTGCGCCATCCCGTTTATACCCGGGAGGACCATCTGTTGTTTTTTTCAGCCGGTTCACTGCGGAGGCTGCTGCGCGCCCACGGGTTCCGGCCGCTCACGACAACCTCAAAAGAGTACCCCCATCATATTTTCAGCTCCGCCGTGGGATTTTTCGGCGCCTTGTTGAAGGGCCTGACGCCTCACCGGCGCCGGCCGGCTGCGGTGCCGGGCAGTCGCGATGACCGGGGAACCAAGCCGGCCGCAGCGACAGCCGCGGCAAACGACCGCAGGGATATACCTTCCGGCATGCCACGCCCCGGATTACGGGGGAGGCTGAAGCGATTGATCTGGCAACTCCCTGTCATTTTTGGTACGTTATGGTATCCGCTGACATTGGTGTATAGAATCCTGGCGGAGAAAGCAGTACGAGGCCATGAGTTGATTATTATGGCCGGGAAGAC
>CAZWKE010000023.1:0-16830 GCA_964634205.1 uncultured Spirochaetaceae bacterium | reverse complement strand
TCCTGGCGGAGAAAGCAGTACGAGGCCATGAGTTGATTATTATGGCCGGGAAGACGGACAGTGAGTGAGTTTTTCTTAAGCATCTGTATTTTGACCCATAACCGGGCCGCCCTGCTTGCCCAGTGCCTGGAAAGCGTCCGCCCCCAGGTTCTGCCGTCCACCGAGGTCGTGGTTTCCGATAATGCCTCAACGGACAATACTTCCGCGGTGGTACAAGGATTTCAGGGGAAGATCCCGAACCTGTGCTATTATCGGAATCGGACGGATCTGGGAGGTGAGGAGAATGTGTTCAAGGTGATAAGCAGGGCCAGGGGAACGTATGTGGTGCTGTTGGGGGACGACGACCTGTTGACCGGAAACGCGCTGCAGCTGGTGCGCCGGGCGTTGAGCGGGAGGAGCCCGGACCGGATCGGTGTCGTCTTAAGCTCCCGCCGGGTTTCCGATAGTAAAAGCGGGCGTTCCCTGCCGTCTCTGGAGTATTACAAAACCGATCGACGCTTTTCCCCGGGAGGAGAGGCCCTGCTCGGCCTGTTTTTGTACGCCCACGGCCTGTCCGGGATTGTGATTCGCCGTGATCTGATCGATCTATCCGGCGCCCGCCGTTACCTGGGCAGTTTCTATCCCCAGATGTATCTTGTGGGCAGGGCGCTGAAAACCTCGTGGGGTATCTATATAGCGCGGCCCCTGGTGACCGTCCGCATCAACGCCGGAAACTATTGGGAGTATTCCTCTGATTTTATGGCCGGCCATATCATAAGAATGATCCATGAATTGAGCCAAGGCGAGCCGCCCGCGGTAGACAAGGCGCTGACGGCAAAGCGTATCAGGTATTCCATTTTCTCACTGGAAAAGGCAAAACAAAGTTCCGCGGCCGGGTTTTTGCTGTTGTTATACCACTACTTTAAAATCAGGGAGTATCGTCATTCGTTCGTTTTCTGGCTGTATGCCGTGAGCATGCTGGTGTTGGGCAGCAGGGTGCTTCGCGGCATGAAGAAGGCACTGTATTTCTTTTGCGGGAACAGAAAAATTCTTGTGAACTATCTGTACGGGGAATGAGGGGCATGCGGAGGGTCGCGCTCATACAATGTATCTGTCCCCATTATCGGGTCCCTTTTTTCAGCGGACTTGCCGGGAAGGTCGATTTGCAGGTATTCTTCGGCAAGGGAGAAAAAACCGGCGCCTGGCGGAATGCCGCCGACATAACGGGTTTCTCTTATCATCGGCTGCGGTCCCTGCGGTTACGGTTCAGGCTGAATGATTTTACGGTCCGTTTGGTCTGGTTTCCGGCTTTGCTGTTTCGCCTGAAGCGGATCAGGCCGGATGTGATAATTTCGGAAGGGCTGACCAATATTCTGAACAACATCGGTACCTGGCTTTTCTGCCGTTTTGCGTCCGTTCCCTGGATTATATGGGACAGCGGCCGGAAAAAGGGAAAGCCCATGGGGATACTGCGCCGCCTGGTGGAATACCTGAATATTTTTCTGCTGAAAAGGGCGGACGCGATCCTGGCCTATGGTTCGGTTGCCGGGCGGTATTTTCTTTCCCTGGGGATCCCGACGGCAAAAATATTCACAGCTTACAATACCATAGATGTGGAGAGCTTTCTGCGGGACGCCGAGCGCCGTAAAGCCGATCCGGCAGCGGCCCGCGCCGCAAGAGGGAAATATGGAATCAGCGGCAAACCGGTCATTTTGTATGTGGGGGCGTTGGAGAAGAGAAAGGGCATACAGGACCTTATCACCGCGTATGCCGCCGTACGCAAGGAGTTTCCCGGGGCAAACCTGGTGATTGTGGGAGACGGGCCCGATAAAAAACGGCTTGCCCAAATGGTCGCGAAAGCCCATATTGAAAACTGCCGGTTTACCGGCAGAATTACCTCCGGTGTGGGGGCGTTGTTTTCCCTGGCGGATATCTTTGTCCTTCCCGGCCAGGGGGGATTGGCGGTAAACCAGGCCATGAGTTATGCCCTGCCGGTGGTGGTGGCGCACGGGGACGGGACCGAGACCGACCTGGTAAAAAACGGGGTAAACGGGTTTTTGGTGAAAGACGCGGCCGCATTACAACGGGCACTGCGAACGCTCGCGGCCGACAACCCGCTTCGTAAAAAGATGGGTGAGGAGGGCCTGGGGATTATCAGGGGATATACGCTTGCCCGGATGATACGGGTATTTGAAAAAGCGATTACCGCCGTAATGGGGCAGGATAACGTTTTATGAACAAGATTTATTTTGTTATTTTATTTCTTTGCCTGATAACAACATTAGTGGTGGGAAACGATAGTGCTCTTTTGCCGGTTTTGGTAATTTTGCCCATACTGTTGACCATTATCAAGGGCATCTATCAAAAACGTGATATTTTCAGCCCCTATATTTTTTTCCCGATGTTCTATCTGCTGTGGATGGGAGGAGGATACCTTGTCAATTTTTATGAACACACACTCTTCTATTCGGCGTTTTATTCAAGGATAGCCTTTTTAATTCTCTTGTCCTACTTCTGCTGGTTGATCGGTCTCCATTTTCCCAAAATAAAATTTACACCCCCTTCCGTGCGGTCGGCGCCTTTGGTCGGGGTACTCCCGAACGGTATTGGGTATGAACGGACAATACAGTTTTCCGCCTTGGTAGCGGTGATCGGGCTTCTTTTCAGCGCGGTATTTTATACACAATCGATAAAGACCCTGTTAAGCGGTCCGATAGAATCAACAAGGTACAGCATAACATTCGGCAGGGGATACATTTCCTATCTGGCCAATTCCGTTACCATTGCCGTGCCCGTCTATATCGGTACCAAATGGTATTTCGATAAGAAACTGACGATTGTGGACTATTGTTTAATGGCACTGCCGGTCATGTTGATGAGTATTTCCCTCAACCGGGCACCGATACTTTGGTATATTATCAGTTTTATTGTTGTCTATCATTATATAAAGAAGCATATTTCGTTTAAGAAGGGCATGTTTTTCGCGTTCCTGCTCTTTCTCCTGGCAATCGGCATTATCCTCATTCGCGCTCCCGGTACGACGTTTATCCAACGCATTCTGATAGAGATAAGGGTGCATGTGCTTAATCTTTCCCTGTATCTTAATAACCTTGATAAGGTGGGGAACCTGAATTTCCAATCGTTCCTGTTGAATCTTTCCATGCTGCTGCCCGGGCACCAGCCCGATTTCGGATTGTGGCTGAAAGAACGGCTGGGGCTGAACTTTCTGGGCGGCGGAATTTCAGTGACATTAATCGGTGAGGGAATGATGAACGCCCGTTTGTTCGGGGTGATACTCGAATCTTTCTTCCTTGGTTATTTGTTGAATATTGTGTACGGCAGGTTCAAACAAAGCTTTTCTTTACGGTATTTATTCATTTATTTTATCTTGATTACCAGGGCCGCTTCGGCCATCAACTACGGAATGTCCAAGGAAATAATCAGTACCCTTTATGGGCTGGTGTTGGTCATGCTGATAATTCCGAAACATGTCTATTATGAGAAACCAAAATGAAGATACTATTGGTAAATAAATTTTTCCGGCTCAAGGGCGGGAGTGAACGGGTGTTTTTTGGCGAAGCAGAGCTGCTCAAAAGCAGGGGGCATACACTCGGTTATTTTTCCATGCAGGATGAGAGAAACGTTCCCACGGATTTCCGGGGGTATTTTGTTGATCATGTGGATTATGAACGTGCCGTACCGCTGAACCGGAAACTGAAGCAGAGTGTCAACATCCTCTATTCAATCCACGCCCGGAAAAAAATGCACCAATTGTTGAGAGATTTCAGGCCGGATATCGTTCACCTGCACAACATTCATCATCAGATTTCCCCTTCCATTCTGGATGTTATCGGTAAGTATAAAATCCCGACCGTGATGACGCTGCATGATTTTAAAACGGTCTGCCCCGTATACTCTTTATTGTCGAACGGCCGGCTCTGCCGGCGCTGTGCCGGCGGCAGATATTTCTGGTGCCTGTTGAAGCGCTGCAATAAACATTCGTATACGAAAAGCCTGGTCAACACGGCGGAAATGTACCTGCACAACAATATTCTGCACATGGAAAAGAAAATACAGGTCTATATTTCCCCCAGCAGGTTTTTACAACAAACGATCCGTGAGATGGGATTCGGGCGGAAGGTGCGGTTTCTTCCCAATTTTGTAACGGCGGATGATTTTACCCCACGTTACGGCGCGAAAACGCGGACCGTGTTGTACTTCGGGCGTTTTTCCGCGGAAAAGGGGATTCTCACCCTGATGCGGGCCGTGAAGGGTCTGGATCTTACATTAAAGATAATCGGTGACGGTCCGTTACAACCGGTGCTGCAGGCCGCCATGGCCCGGGATCGGTCGGGTAATATAGAACTGTGCGGCTATATGACGGGAAATGAGCTGAAGCGGGAAATCCGGAACGCCATGTGCGTGGTTTTGCCTTCGGAATGTTATGAGAACAACCCGTTGGCGGCGATCGAGGCTTTTGCCCTGGGCAAACCGGTGATCGGCAGTAGAATCGGGGGCATCCCCGAACTGGTGCGGGACGATCAGACGGGTTTGACCTTTGCGCCGGGACAAAGCCGGGACCTCAAAGAGAAGATCATGTATTTAGTGAATAATCCCCGTCTGATTGAACGGATGGGCAGAAACGCGCGCCAATACATTAAGGAGGAATTAACTCCGGAAAAGCATTATACTGGATTAATGCAGGTTTATTACGAGGCAATCAGGACAATAAAAGAGGATACATGAGAATGTCGAGGCCGGGCCCGATTTCAGCAAAATATTCCAATTCCCTTCTCTTTGTTTTGGGACTGTTCCTGCGCCTGATCAACAAGGTGCGGCACCTGCTGATGGGGTATACCTCTCCCCGGCCGGCGACAAAAATACGTGATTTTGCGCGGGACGCGGCATATACGCTGACGGTGGTCCGTAATTGGGAACACGCCCTGCGGGAGTATAGCGGTGAAGCCTCCCCGTTCCGGGGTAAACATGTCCTGGAACTGGGTCCGGGACCCGATCTGGGTACGGGGATTGTTATCCTGGCCCTGGGGGCCGCGAGTTTTACGGCGATCGACAAATATCGGTTGATTTCCGGCCGCTCAACGGGGTTTTATCAGGCCTTGTTCGGGCGACTGCGTGATTTTCCGGATGCCCACAAGGCCCGGCAGGCCTGGTATCAGTTTCAACGCGATCGCTCATGCGCGATATTTTCTTATCTCCACTCCCCCGCTTTCAGGCTGAAGGAGCGCCTGCGGCGGAAATACGACCTGCTGGTGAGCCAGGCCGTGCTGGAGCACATCGATGATATCGAGGCGATATTTACGGTTATCAAAACAAAATTACGCAATAACGCGTGCATGGTGCATGAGGTGGACCTCGGCACCCATACGCGCTGGCTGCGGGATTCGGACCCGCTCAATCTTTTGCGCTATCCGCAGGGTATCTATAATCTGTTGAAATTCAGCGGAGCGCCCAACAGGCTGCGTATGTCGGATTATCACACTATTTTACAGAAATCGGGGTATCGGAATATCCGCGCCGTCCCGCTGACCAGGGTGGAGGACGCGTACCTGCAAAGAGTAAATCCGGCCCTGGCCGGACGGTTCAGGGGATACTCCGCGGAGGACCTGGCGGTACGCTCATTTCACCTGTTGGCGGGTAAGGGCAGGGAGTAAACACTATGGAAGCGGCTATCATCACCACCTACCGGTGTAACGCAAAGTGCCGGATGTGCAGCATCTGGAAATTCCCCACAAAAAAAGGGGAAGAAATCACGCCCGAGGTGCTGCGGCGCCTGCCGCCGCTTTCCTTTTGTAATGTTACCGGGGGCGAACCCTTTTTACGGGAAGATCTGGATGAGATTATTTCCATTCTGGAAAAGAAAGCGGGGCGCATTGTAATCAGTACAAACGGTTATTTTACCGACAGGATAACGGCGCTTGCCCGCAGGCATAAGCGTATCGGTATCCGGATCAGCCTGGAAGGCCTGCCCGCGGCAAACGACAGCCTGCGCGGCCTAAAGAACGGTTTTGATCACGGCCTGCGGACCCTGCTGGAGCTCCGCTCTATGGGGGTGAAAGACCTGGGATTCGGCATCACGGTTTCCGATAAAAACGCCCGTGACCTGCCCCAGCTTTTCCGGCTGGCCGATGCCATGCGGCTTGAGTTTGCCACGGCGGTAGTGCACAATTCGTATTATTTCCATAAAGCGGACAATCACATCGAAAACAAGGCCGAGGTGATCGCCGGTTTTTCGGGATTGATACGCGAGTTGTTGGCCTCAAAACGGGTAAAAAACTGGTTCCGGGCCTATTTCAACTACGGCCTGATCCGCTATATAGAAGGGAAACCCAGGCTTCTCCCCTGCGGCGCGGGCAGGGACATGTTTTTTCTTGATCCCTTTGGGGAGATACGGCCCTGTAATGGGCTGGATGAGGGCTCTCCGGATAACAGTATGGGCAATTTAAAAGACCAATCTTTTGCTGAAATCTGGAACAGCCAAAAGGCCGCACAGATCAGGGCAAAACTCGTAAACTGTCGGAAAAACTGCTGGATGATCGGCAGTGCCGGCCCGGCCATGAAAAAACACATCAGCAGGCCGCTGGCCTGGATTATAAAAAACAAATGGCTGAAACGGGGAAATACGGATTACGTATGAGAATCGCGTTTATCGGACAGAAGGGCATCCCCGCCACCTTCGGCGGGATTGAGTATCATGTCGATGCCTTGGCCCAAAGGCTGGCGCAGCGTGGTCATACCGTTCATGTGTACGTACGCCCCTGGTATACAAAACGCGGACTGAAAGAGTACCGGGGGGTACGCCTGCTTCATACCCCCACCATCCACACAAAACACCTGGATGCTTTTTTGCACAGTCTGACCTCATCGCTGCACTCGCTTGCCGGAAAGTACGATGTTGTCCATTACCATGCTCTGGGGCCGAGCATCTTCTGCTGGCTGCCCAAACTGTTCCGGCACCGGGTGGTGGTGACCCTGCACGGGCTCGATTGGAAAAGAGGGAAATGGGGCGGCTTTGCCAGGGCGTTTCTAAAATTTACCGAGCGGACGGCCGTTTATATCCCCGATAGAACCATTGTGGTTTCAAAGGAGCAGAAGGCATACCTGGAGGCCAAATACCACAGAAAAGCGGTATACATCCCCAATGGGGTAACCATGCCGCGGGCAAAACCGGCCCCGGCTGTCATCAAACAAAAATACGGGCTGGGGAGGAAGGACTATCTGTTGTGGCTGGGAAGGATTACCCCGGAAAAACGGGTAGACTGGCTGCTGCGCGCGTATAAAGAGTTGAAGCCGCGCCTGAAACTGGTGATTGCGGGCGGTTCGGCCGGCGGAAGCGATTATGAGAAAAAGATCAGGCAGGCGGCGGCGGATGACGAGCACATTGTTTTTCCGGGTTTTGTCCGCGGCACGGAAAAACAGGAGCTTTTAAGCAATGCCCGGTTTTTTGTGCTGCCGTCCGCGCTTGAGGGACTGCCGATTGCCCTGCTTGAGGCCATGAGTTACGGACTGTCCTGCCTGGCCAGTGATATTCCGCCCCATAAAGAGATAATTACCCCCGGGATTAACGGGTTTCTCTTTTGCAGCCGCAGTTATGCCGATTTTACGGACCGGTTGAAGCTGCTGGCGGCCGGAGGCACTGATGCCTCCGCGGTGGGAAAGAAGGCCGCCGCGATTGTGGAAAAACGGTTTGACTGGGACAAGGTGACCGCACAAACGGAAGCGGTGTATCATAATGCAGTAAAAGGAGGGGAGAAAGCCGGCCTACGGTGATTTTTTAACCGTAACCCCGCCGCTGTCGGACAGGAACACATTATAATAGGTGGTTTCTACTCCCCCGACGGTGGCGGCGGCAGTCATGGTAATGCTTTGGGCGGCGTAGGTGCTCCCTCCCGTAGAGGTGTAGTCTATGCTGTAGGACCCGGGCAGGGTCACAAAGTAGCTGCCGTTTACCAGGCTGCCGATAGTTGGGCAGTTCGGGATGGCGGAAAAATCAGAAGCGGCGGTGGGCGCATCGTTCGCGGTGCTCCAGAAAAAGGCAATATAGACATCCCCCGTAAAGCTGCAGGTAGAGAGAGACATTATACCCGCAACGATCAGCATTGTTCCGATTAATTTCACTATTCTCTGTTTCATATGTGTTTCTATTATTAATATTAACGGCAGTTTTCACTAATTTCAATAAAATGTATTCATAAAAACGTAAAAAATATCCGATTGTATGATTAATTGATATTTGGATTGGATTTGTGTATAATTTATAATGATGGCACATAATATGTCTCTCTGTATAAAGGTTTTCTCGGTTTGCTTGGTATTCATGGTATGTGTCGGAATGTATTCATACGGTGTTGATATATACCTGTCCGAGCTGCAGGCGTCCCGGGGGTCGGATCAAAGCTCGGCCAAGCCCATAGAGAAAAGCAGTTTTACCTCCCTGCTGGTCTACGAGCTTTCGCGTGTTTCATCCGGTTCGCTTACGTATAAAGGGATCAAAAAATTATCCACCGAGACCAAGCGGGTGTTGAAAAATGATTATATTACTTCCAAGATAGACGCCCTGGTTGTCTGTCATTTTGAAAAGATCAATTATATTATTTTCGGGACGCTTTTGATAAACCCGCAAACAAATGAGTATACCGCGGCCCTCAAGCTTTACGGCCTGGAGAAAAATACCGTTCTTCATGAGATCACCTTCAAACAAGTGGTGACCAATGAGGACGGGTATTTAACAGACCTGGCCCTGCGGGTGAATGACGATCTGTCAAGGTTGCTCGCGGCCGGGGTTATTACCCAGCCGCCGGTTATAGTCGCCCAGACCCCCGAACCTACCCCAAAACCTACCCCCAAACCTCCGGAAAAAGAGCCCGAAACCGTTACCGCTCCACCGGCGGCAGCGGAAACCAAGACGGAAAAGACCGAAACGGAGCAATCCGAGCAGGCGGAAAAAGCCGACGAGGGAAAACCGCTTGATGCAGTATTGGCCAAATTCGTAAAAAAGAAGGAAGAAGAAAAACAAGCGGCGGAGGCGGCGGCAAAGGCAAACAAACCCGCCGAACCCGGGATGAATATATTTACTTCCATCGGGTATTTTTTTTCCATGAGCGGTGAATGGAACCCGTATATCCTGCCCTGTGTCAGCATCGAGCAGGGAGTGAAATTCAATCTTTTTATTGTAAATACCGAGGGTTTTGATTTTTTACTGAGGCCGGCGGTGTTTATCAACTATCAGTTTGCCCTGAGCCCCGACCTGTCGTTTCTTGTTCATTATCACACACTGAAATTAAAAGGAACGATTGACGCGTATTTTGAATTCGGTGATTTTTTCGCCTTTTACGCGGGCGGGGGGCCCTTTTATCGCTTTGATATTATTGATCATGAGACTCCGTCAGGGAAATTCCGTACGGACCTGCCCTTTGCGCTCGGCACGACCGTGTTGCTGGGGGTGGAGTTTTATTTGAACAAGGAGAAAACATTCAGTATCGGGTTGGTGAATGCGTTGGATATGACCTTTTATGCGGAGATGGTGGTGGAGTATGAAATATTGGCCCAGATTGCATTCAAGCTTTAACTAATGATTTCCGGCCTTTTGCATCTTATCAAGTTCGGTGAGCAGGCGTTTTATTTTTTGTAAGACTTCCCGGGAAGGTTTGTTTTGTGCGTACAACAGTTTATCGATTTCTTCGATGACTTTATCAAGATATTTCATTCTATCTTTAATTCTTGCTTTATTTGACTCGTCTGTATTCCCAACGGTCAATATCCCTTCCCCGACATTGGTTTTGGAGGTCTCAGACATATTCCGTATTACAAGGTGGTGTGCTGTTGCGCCCTGTTTTACGGCAAACACGGGAAGGGTGAGGATGAAGAGAAGCAGAAGTACGGCACGTGATCTTGCATTATTCAGTTTTATGCCCATGGTGTTGTATTTCCCTGTTTCCTCTAGATCATTGTATTCCATTAAAAAAAATTTACCAAAAAAAGTATATTATATCCGGCGATTCTCATTTTGAATATTTTCATAGCTTTTATTGTATATAAAACCATGAAGATCTAAAATTATAACCGTTCAAAATAAGAATCGCCGCTATATACTTGCTCCGGCAAGCAATTTTAAATTTATTCGATTATATTTTCTCGATTTTAAAACCTTTTTGCCGTCTTGTCAGCTATGTCAAGGAACAAATTTAAAATTGCTTTATTATATCATCGACAAATCAATTAATTTTAATGAATTTGACAGTGAAATATATCCTGTGTTATATACTATAGTAGGGTTTCAGGATATAGTGAATTGAAGGATGCTATGGCCAATAATGAAGAAAAACCGATTGATATTTTCTTTTTGCTTTCAATAATATTCAGGTATAAATGGTTCATTATTATCGTTACGGGGTCGGTCGCCGTGATCGTCCTCCTCTTTACCGCGCTTTCCGCCGTACTCCCGCCCGAGATAAGCCCCTTACCGGACGTCTACCGTTCTACGGCCGTACTGCTGTTGAACGAGAAGATGTCCAGCGACTTTCTGGCCCCGTTTACCTGGTGGGAACAGGGTGTCATGGCCGGGAAATTGCCCACCAATTTCAGTTACGGAGAGTTGGCCATCAAGATCCTGAACAGCAACAGCCTGATTGACGCCTTGGCTGAAAAATATTCTTTGGGAAAGTATTACAAGCTTAAAGTCTCCAAGGGTGAAGTGGTCCGCCATCAGGTCAAGATGCGGATGTTGTTGAGTTATGAGGAAAAGACCATGACCCTGAATGTTATGTATGAGGATCATAGTCCCCAGATGGCATATACAATCGCTAATGGCCTGGTGGATCTTTTAAAGGAATCCTTTTTTTCCATAAATCAAAAAAGAAGCTTATATAGAAAGCAGCTGCTTGAAACAAAACTGGCGGAGGTGAACGATAAGATCACCGAGGTTGAGGGAAAGATAAAGGATTTTCAGAGCAAGTACGGCATATTGGATGTACAGAATATCGCGAACGAAAAAAGCACCATGATGGCCAACCTGCGTTCCCAGCTCTATTTAAAGGAGATGGAACTGAAAACCTATTCCCAGTTTTCCAAGATCGAGGACCCCGCCATGATGAAGCTGCAGGCCGAACGCAACAACCTGCTGAAACTGATCAAGGAGATGGAAAACGGCTATTCACGGTATGAAAATCTGCTGCCTTCACAGAAGGACCTGCCCGAAATGGCCCTGGAGTACTCCCATTTACAGCGGGACCTGCTGGTACAGGAGAAGATATACGAGGCACTGATCCAGGAGTATGAGTTGGTGAAGCTGTCCGTGGAAGGTGACGAACTGTGGTTCCAGATCATAGAAAAGCCGGAGGTGCCCAAGGTAAAGGTCGGTCCGTACCGGCTGTTGATCTGTATGATGGCCACCATGGTCGCGTTTATCGGTAGTCTGGCACTCTCTTTTGTGTTTTACTGGTTAACCAAACACCGGGATGCCTTTTCCCGGGCTATTAATGGTGAAAATAAAGACAGGAATAGGGGACTGTTCCCATGGCAAAAAAAATAATATGGCTGTTTATGCTTTTTACCTGCGGAGGGGTGCTCTTTTCCCAGGCGCACCCGTACGCGGATGAGAACAAGCTCTCCGCTGAAATGGCCGAACGGGTTGTTCTGGCAAACTCGGTAAAGGACTACCCGGTGACCCCCGGTGATGTCTATACCCTGACCTACCTGACCTCCGGGGGCAGCCGCGCGATCGATGTTACGGTCCAAAGCGATTTCAGTTTGAACCTGGGGGTGTTCGGGGAGCTTTCGGCAAAAGACATCACCTACCAGGAGCTGCGTCAGAAGATTGAAAACCTGGTGCGGCGTTCCTATCCGGGGAGCAGGCCGCGGTTGGTCATCTTCTCTACCGGTGTGTTCCGGGTATATCTGAAGGGTGAGGTAACAAAGGCCCAGTATGTAAACTGCTGGGGCCTTTCGCATCTGTCCGAAGTAATTACGGATAAAACAACAAGGTTCTCCTCATTGCGGGATCTGGAGATGAGGAGTGACGACGGAAAAACCGGGACCTATGATCTTTTTAAAGCCGAGCGTTTCGGAGAAAGGGCGCAGGACCCGTACGTGAAGCCCGGGAGTACGGTAACCGTTAAAAAAATAAAGCGGCTGGTAAAGGTGTACGGCGAGGTAGCCAGACCGGGAAGCTATCAACTGCTGGAAGGTGAGGGGCTGCCCGAGCTGCTTGCCGGATTTGCCGGCGGATTTACCGCTTTCAGCGACACCTCCCGTATTCGCGTATCGCGCCTTGTTGCCGCCGACAAGCCCGAAGGCCGGGCGTTCTACCTAGACCGCAATGATCCGCTTTATAAGCGGTTTGTCTTGGGCAATCTGGATGAGGTCTATGTCCCCAGCAAAGAGGACAGCCTGCCGCTGGTATATTTTGAGGGCGCGATGCAAATCGAGGACAAGACCGGTGCAGTGTCCGAGTCGGAACCCGGATCCGATGTCATCTCGCAGAAGGTTCCCTATCGCTTTGTGCAAGGACAGAAACTGTCCTCGGCCCTGCAGGAACTGTATCATCGCTTTTCCGCGCATTCGGATTTAAAACATGCCTATATTGTGCGTGTGGGCGAGAAAAACCCCCTGCCGGTTGATATTGAGGCGCTTATTCAGCATTATGATCCCAAGAACGACATTGTACTTATGCCCAACGACAGGGTGGTCATCCCCTTCCGTCAGTTTTCCGTCACCGTGAGCGGGGCGGTGTTAAAACCGGGGTTGTATCCGTATATGCCGGGCAGAAGTTTTAAATATTATATTCAACTGGCCGGGGGGACCGATCCCCAGAAAAATGTGGGCGGAAGCGTTACCATTACGGACGTAAATGATGTTATCCAGCCTCCCACCCGTATTATCCAGCCCGATGATAAAATATACGCGGACTACAACAATGCGCTGTACCATGCCAACCAGTGGGCGGTGGTTATCGGTACGGCGGTTTCGGTGACGGCATTGGTTCTCACCATTATTCAGTTAAGTCATTAAAGAACCGCGGAGGGAACAGGAATTTGAAAGAGCACTCAGGGATTATACTCTATTGTGAGGATGAAAACGTCATCAGAAAAACGACCAGAAGGATGCTGGAGGAGTTGGGATACAAGGTGATCATCGCGGTAAACGGCGATGAGGCGCTGACCCGTTACCAGGCCGGCAAAGATACCATCGACGTGATCATTTTGGATAATCAGCTTCCCGGAATGTCCGGATATGAAGTGTATGTGGAACTGAAAAAGATAAATCCGGACGTGCGGGTCATTATGTGTTCGGGGTATACCGGGGGAAAAGAGTATGAACTGGCCCGCAAAGCGGGGATACGGCATTTTTTACCCAAGCCATATACCTTTGAAGAGCTTTCCGACGCGTTAGACGATATTTTTAAGTGAGTGGACTGCAGACAACGGTTTTTTTGACGTGCTTTTTTATGTGCGCAGCCTTTCCCGGCATTCGGCCAGTTCACGCTGCACGCGCCGGTTGCCGGGATAGATTTTTATGATTTCTTCCAGCAGGGTAAGCACCCCGCGGTCATTTCCCTTACGACGCTCTATACGCACAAAACCGAAGCGGGCATAGATATGTTCACCCACCGCCAGCGCCCTGTTATAATAGTCTTCAGCCTCCGTGTACTCTCCTAAATTGACACAGACATCGCCCGCCCGGGTGAGTATGGACTGGTTTTCAGGTTCCGCCCGCAGAATCCGGTCAAAATATTCTATGGCCTCACGATACCGGTGCAGACCGCGGCTGCAGTCTGCGCTGCCGTAAAGACTCATGAAATGTGTCGGACTTGTGTGCAGGGCGAGTTCGAAGAATGAGAGTGCCTGTTCGAATTCGGCCTGCTTTCTGTAGCAGTCACCGGTCATGGCCAGAATGGTGACCTCCACCGGGTGGGGGGTCGCGAGTGTCAGCAGCTGTTCCCAGTAGGCGGCCGCCTCCGGGTATTTCGCCGCGTCGTAATAGAGAAAGCCGATTCCTTTAAGTGCGGGCGCATACCGCCCGTTGACCGTAAGCGCCCGTTTATAAAACAACTCGGCGCGGGAGAACTCCCCTGATTTTCTGTAGGCCTCGGCAATGTTGGCGATAATTGAAAGGTTTTCGGTATCGTTTTCCAGGCAGGTAAGCCAGTACTCTATGGCCCGCCCGTAATTTTTCAGACCGCGGTAACAGTCGGCCAGGCCGAAGCGTGCGTAGTTGTTGTCCGGATGATACTCCAAACAGCTTACATAAAAGCTTCTTGCCTGCTTGTAATCGCTTTGTTTGCGCGCGATATCACCCAGCCCGGCCAAGGCAAAGGCGTTTTTTTGGTCGAGGGTAAGCATCTCGGTAAAGCAGGCCCGGGCCTGTTCCAGGTTCCGGTGCTTCAACAGTTCATAGCCGTGTTTGGAGAGTCGTACAAGCTTATCCCGGTTTTCTTCATGCTCCATGACCTTTTCTCCCACCGTTAATTTTATGTTAGGCGGTGAAACGGTATTTGTCAAATTTTACCTGGATTTTGGATTATTAGCTTGAGAAAAAACAAACCGCGTGCCAATATCAAACGTATTCTCGGTTGACCGTTCACCGGGAACGCAGCCGGTGGATGCCTTATGAGGACAGTTTTCCCCTGACCGCTATAACATAATCCGCGATTTTCTCGATACCCTGGTCCGGGAGCTGATACACAAGAAACGGGTTCTTTTGCAGGACAATCTCAAAGAATATAAACTCATACACCATATTGTTCCAGACCGCCTCCTCCAGGGCCTTCAAAGGCAGAAGCTTTTGGTTCTCCTCCACCTTGGCAAGGCTTACGGCCAGGTTGTAGACACACTCGAACTCTTCGATCATGGTTACGCCCTGCTCCGCGCTTACCCCGGCCGCCTCCCTGAAATCCGGTTCAAACCTCCAGGCGGCTTTGGCCAGAGCGTAGCTGAGCCAGGGATCTTTGTACTCGATCTTCACTTTATCCTTGCTTTTTTTGCTGATCCGTATCTGCGGAGTAAAGGTCCATACTGCGGTAGAGAGGCCGGCATCCTTATAAAACTCGTAAAACTCGCGGACTACCGACTGGTGTCTGCGGTCCAGCACCAGGGCGATGGTGATCTCCCGTATTGCCTCTTGCCGCAGCTGTTTTGATTTATAACTCCTGGCCAGGTACCGGTGCGTGGATGAGTTCATATAATTCAGTTTTAAAGACTTTTTATACCAGGTAATGGCCTGGTCATAATTCTTCTCCGCCGCATAGGTCTGCCCCAGGATGTTCATTGCGGTATATAATTTCGGTTCAAGTTTCAGGGCTTTCTGTGCCCATTCCCTGGCCCCGCGCGGAAATTTATTTACAATCAGTTCATAGTCGGCCTGGTCCAGGTATTTCAGGGCTTCCTGGTTGTATTTTTTATCATCTTTTTTGGGGATGAACGTATTTCCTTTACGGATTTTAAAGTAGCCGAACGGATTGGGCTTGTGTGAATTATCCGCGCTGATCACGTCTTTCAGGGCGGTAATCTCATAGTCGATCTTTGACTTTTGCAGTACCGCCATGACCTGGTCCGGCCCCCTTAAGGCAGGTGCCTGGGTAAATACTACCGGCAGCGCCAGAATAAATAAAAGAAAAAACATTTTACGCATACCACTCTCCTCCTTATTTTAACTATATCACACTTTTCCTGCTGCGGCTTCTTTAAAAAATATGCAATGCAAAAAGAGTGAATTGCTGTTATATTGGTTATTATGAAAGCCATGCTGGTGGTTCTTCCTTCAGGTAAACCGATAGCCTTGGGCCGTGAACGAATCCTGATCGGACGCTATAAAAAAAATGATATTGTCATTGATCACAGTTATGTCAGCGGCTCCCACTGTTCGATTTTCTGCAAAGGCCGGGGATACTATATTGAGGACCTGAACTCATCAAACGGTACGTATGTAAACGGAGAAAAAATCAGCGGTCTCCGGAAACTGCGCAATAACGACACCATTTCCCTGGGGCAGAAATCAGTGGCCTACCAGTTTCGTATATACTCCGGCATACTGAAAAAAGTCGGCGATTTTTTTGCACAACCGCTGAACCGGGTGTTGTTCACCATTGTGCTGGTGCTGATCCTGGGATTATCCGCCTATATTTTCATTTTCAGGGACTGGGGAAAGGTCGATTTAAAGACTGTCTTGCAAACACTGGAAGCCACCTACGGAGAAAATCTCCTGCACGACAACCTTGAGTTTCTCTCCGTTTTGGAAAAGGCAATCACCGAGGTGCGGCTGGACGGATCATTTAACGCCACATTGGAAAGAAGAAAGGTATACAAGGATTTAATCGAGCGGATCTTTGCCGAACAGAATATCCAGCCGGATTTTTCTTATATTGCCTGGGTAGAATCCCACTATGATCCGCGAGCGGTAAACCCGCGCTCCGGTGCCGCGGGAATGTGGCAGTTGATGCCGGCTACGGCCCGCCAGTACGGACTGCGCGTAGACAGCCAGGTGGATGAGCGGTTGGACCCCGAAAAATCCACCAGGGCGGCGTCCCTGTACTTTAAAGACCTGATATCCATTCTGGGCAAGGATTCCTTTTTATTGGTGGTGGCCGCTTATAATGCGGGCGATTATACCGTGCTTTATGCCCTGAAACAGATACAGGATCCGGTAAAGGACAGGAACTTCTGGTATTTATACAAACACAACCTGATACCGGAAGAAACCAAGCAGTATGTGTTAAAGATTCTGGCGCTGATCGTAATAACAAAGTTTTGACCCGGGTCCACGGTTTGGACCACTAAATAAGTTTCTGATTTTATTCTGGTGTCCCCGACACCAGGATGCTATAATACTGTTATTGCG
>CAZWKE010000022.1:13804-49705 GCA_964634205.1 uncultured Spirochaetaceae bacterium | reverse complement strand
TGTTCCACTATAGTTAAAATTAAAAAAGGGAGACCGCCGTGTTCATTACCTGGATTGCCAAGATTGTTGCCGCGCTGAACTCTAATACCAGGCCGCGCCAGATTGCCGCGGCAATCTGTTTTGCCCTGCTGTTGGCGCTTGTTCCCAAGGCAAACCTGCTTTGGGTCATCCTCTTTGTGATTACCTTTTTCTTAAAGATCAACCAGGCGATCGAGCTGGTATTCCTGGCGATCTTCGACCTGTTGGCGCTTTTGGCGGACCCCCTGCTGCACCTGATCGGGTTTGCCGTCCTTACCCTGCCCGCGCTGCAGGGCCTGTTTACCACGATGTACAACATCCCGATACTTTACTTCTTTAAATTCAACAACACCGTAGTCATGGGCGGGCTGCTGACCGGGCTGGTGCTGTTTGTTCCGGTCTACCTGCTGGCCCGCAAGGGTATTAATGTCTATCGGGACAACATACGGGAAAAAATAGCGAACAGCAAACTGGTAAAGGGTTTTTTAAAGCATCCGCTGATCGCGGGCATAAAAAACACCTTCGGCAAGGCGTACAATTTTTACAGCAACCTACGGTAGGAGAAAATAACATGGCAAAAAAACCGCCCAAGCTGTTCCGCAAAGAGTACACCCGTGATAAGTTTGACCGCACCATCCTGAAAAAAATATATATAAAGGAATATAAAGATTATGTGCAGAAGGCGGCTCATACCACAGCGGCCGGTACGATCAAGGTCGAGCCCGGTATCGATAAAAAGCAGCGGAAAAAGCTCCGGAAAATCGCCAAGAGCGTAAAGAAGAACACCGGTTTTGTGTTAAAGGGCAGGCTCATTCTGCTCGCGCTGATTTTCGGGGCGGTGTTTGTGTTTGGGGCGCTGTTCAAGGACATGCTGATCGAACACGGTGCGGAAGCGGGCCTGGAGGCGGTATTCGGGGCCAAAGCGGACATACAGGGGCTTCATTTCCAGGTATTTGCCGGACGGCTTTCCTTTGAGCACCTGGAGGTGGCGGACAAACAAAAGCCCATGCGCAACCTGTTTGAATTGGGACAAACCGCGTTTGACATTGACCTGTGGGAGATCCTGAAGGGCAACGTCATTCTGGAAAAAATCATGTGCCGTGACATCAAATGGGACACCCCGCGGCAAAGCTCGGGCGCGCTTTATGCCGCGCCGCCGGCTGCCTCATCTTCGGCTTCCGCGGAGCAAACCGAACCGGAAAAAACCGGACCGGACCTGCTGAACTTTACTATTACCGCGGAGGACGCGGCCAAACTGATAGAAGAACAAAAGCAAAATCTCGGCAGCACCCGGCTTTTGGACGAGTTGACACGGGATTATTCCGCCCTGGACGAAAAATGGCGGAACCAGGTAACACAAAGCTCGGGGAAACTTGAAGAACTCTCGGCGTCCGTGGAAAAAATAAAGTCCATTAAAGTGAAGGACATAAAAACCCTCGCGGACGCGCAAAAGGCCTATAATACACTGAAACCGGCTGTGAATGATCTGGATACGGTAAAAAAGAGTGTAACCGGAATAAGCACCGGCTTAAAAAAGGACCTGGCCCGGGTAAGTACGGATACGGAAAGACTTGCTGATGCCGCAAACGCCGACATAGAACACCTCGGCAGCATGGTCGGTCTGTCCTCGGCAAAGCAGGGGGGGGTGGTGGACCTTGTGACCCGGGGCATTCTGCGGCGTTACGTGGGGACCCTTTATTCTTACATATACCAAGCCCGCACTTATATGGATATGCTGCGCCCCACCTCAGAGCAAAAACTGCCCGGGGAAAAGCCGCGGCGCCTTACCGGGATTGATATCCTCTATCCGACATTTGTCAAACCGAAGTTCTGGCTCAAAGATATGAGCTTCTCGGTTGTGGATGATAAAAGCTTCGGCACCATCCAAGGAGAGCTGCAAAACGCCACCGGCCAGCCGGACCTGATCGGGAAACCCATGACATGGTCTTTGCGGCAAACCGCAGGCGGCCGGAGTGTGGAACTGGACGGAAGTCTGGACCTGCGGAAAAACCGGACCCCGGTGCTGGAACTCACCCTTACCATGGAGAACTTCCCTTACAAGCTGGAAAAAGGACTGGAGTTTTTGTCCGTCTCCGGCCTGGACTGCCGCTATACCATTACGGCCGGCTTTTCCCTGGACAACAGGAATTACAGCAGCGGTTCCCTGCGCATTAAGCTGACGGACCTCAAACTCGATTACAGCAAGGACAACCTCATCACCCGGGGCCTTAAGAAGGCCCTCGCCGGACCGGGCTATGTCAGCATCGGTGCCGAATATACGATCGATGAGAAAGGCAACCTCAAACTGGAAATCACGGACAATAATCTGGACACGCTGATCGGAGCGGTTATCGGCTCGGCAATGGGGGAGCTGCGTGACGAGGTTCGCGCCAGGATTAGAACTGAGTTGGACAAACAACTTAAAGACGCCCGGGCAAAATATAACGAACAGTATAAGAAGCTTTCGGCATTAAAAAAAGAACTGGATGGAAACATGAGCAAAATAAATGAATATAAAAAAACGGTGGACGCAAAAAAGAAAGAACTGGAAAAAAAGATCCGGGATTTTAAAAACAATCTGCTCGATAATATAAAGGACGCATTGTAAGGCACACCGCATATCTTAAATATGCGATGTGTCTTAATAAAATTATTTTATCAATGTTTTATAGACTACCGCTTGTGCACCCATAATAATACACTGGGAAACAAAAAATAAAGCGATAAAAATAATAGCAAAAATAACCGCCGCAACACCGCTTCCGCTCAATGCTGATGCGATTAATCCTATTATACCAAAGACAACTCCGATTATAAGATATAAGACAAAAAAACCGCCGAATATTATCCATTTTTTGCCGTAAGTTGCCTCATTACTTTTTTTGATTGCGTCCAAGGGGTGCAGTTCCTTGTCAACAATTAAGTAATAAACCAACGACCATGCTATGGATAATACTATCCCCGGAACTATCAAAAAATAAAAAGCCAGCAGTATGCCGAAACCGACCAACGGTAACGCGATAAACACTTCTCCCATTTTTTTGCGGTATACAGGATTAAATATCTCCGTATATGATAGTTCCTCATCCTTACTGATCTTCGGTACAAGACCGCAGAATAAGCCGATTGAGGTTCCTACATTCAGGTATGGAATCCAGATAGTGATAAGCCACAGCAGAAAATTGATAAAAATGGCCCCCAGGTTGCGGATCCCCTTTTGGATACCGTCATTGATAATTAGTTTGACACTCAACTCTTCCATAGTTCACTCCTTTTCTTGTTTTCTACAATTATATACCCCAAGATATAAAAACTCAAACTTTTTTGGCACAATATAATAAAAAAATTGCTTGCAATGTGCGTGGTTTCATCCTATATAATTAACAATAGAGTATGTATATACTTTAAAACCATTTTAATAAGGAGGAAAGGATATATGAAGTTAGACATTACCCGACAGGATTCTTATTCAAGGGGTGAGCTCTTGTTGAGAACCTTCTTTGGCTGGCTGTATATCATGATTCCCCACTGTGTCGTAATGTTTTTTGTAGGAATATGGGCATACATTTTACAGTTTCTTGCTTTCTGGGTGGTACTTTTTACGGGGAAATACCCAAAAAGCTGGTTTGAATTCCAGGTAAAATTCTTAAGCTGGCAGATGCGTCTATATGCGACCATGTACAACCTGGTAGACGGCTATCCGGCCATCGGCCCGGGAGGAACAAGCGACAAGGTCAAACTCGACGTGGAATACCCCGACAGCCTGAGCAGAGGGCTGGTGCTGGCGCGCCTTTTCTTTGGTATTTTCTATATTGCTATTCCCCACGGTTTCTGTCTGATGTTCAGATGCATTGCGCATGGATTTATTGCATTTATCGCCTGGTGGATTATTCTGTTTACGGGTGAGTTCCCGGAGAGCATGCATTCGTTCCTGACCGGGACCTTTAGGTGGATGACAAGGCTATCACTCTACACACTTCTCTTGACAGACGAGTATCCGCCTTTCTCCGGCAAAGCGGACGCTTAACCTTTATAATTCTTGAATTTCAGGGCTGTCTGTAAATTTTCTGGACAGCCCTTTTTTTATCGGCTAAAATAATAGTAGGGGAGAGGCGTGGAGCGATGTGGAAACCATCGAATGAAATGATTATCTTTTTTTCAATAATAATCGGTTGTATCGTCGTTTTATTAGCGGCATCGTTTTTTTTCCCTTCATCGACACATCAATCCATACTGGATTCCACGACCATTGCTTTGGAAAAAAATCTTAAAAACCTCATTAAAGCCCAGCTTGACGTGGAAGTGACCTATGTTACAAACCCGACCGTAACCCAAGCGATTGCCCAAATAAAAGACCGCCTGCTGCCCCTGATAAAAGACAATCCCTTTAAGGTGGATATCCTGGTGGTGGATTCCCCCACGGTAAACGCCGTGACCTTTCCCGGGGGCCTTATCATAGTTTTTTCCGGTATGATAAAATACACGGATAACCCCGAGGAGTTGGCTTCCATTATCGCCCACGAACTGGGTCATGTGGCTCACCGGGATTCCATGCACTACCTGGAAAGGACCTTCACCTTGTCGTTTCTGCTGAACCTGGCAAGCGGGGGAAGGTCGCCTCAAGGTGCCGGCAGAATAGTCCACGATCTCATTAACTCAGGCTTTTCACGTGAGCAGGAGGAAAGCGCCGACAACTTTGCTTTTGCGTTGTTAACCAAAGCCGAAATAAACCCCGAACACTTGGCGGAAATGTTCCAGAAATTCAAAAAAGTATCCGCCGGGAAAAGCGGCCTATTGAAATATTTCAGTACCCATCCCGCCCTGGACTCGCGCCGCAAAAAGGCTTTGGAAAGCGCCGCCCTGTTTGCCAAAAACCATATCAAGGAAAAAAAGTTCGACATCGACTGGAGTAAGGTAAAAAAAGCCCTGCCGTCGGTGTTGGATTGATTGCAGCGTCAACTTTTGCTATACTCTAGATAAAGATGAAAAATACGGCTTCCGCGGAAGATCCCATAGAGAAACTTCTTACCACCGGGAAGTTCTCGGAACAGGATTTAAAGCGCATCTATAAGGTATTGTGCAAAAACACGCATCCGGACCTGACCGGCCGGGACCATGAACATTTCATCCGGGTACGGGAGGTCTATCTGGCCGCGCTGACCCGGTTTAAAAACGGCCGGGGGACCCGACTCTTGGGATTCGATCCTTACAAGGTCATCAACGATACCGGCTATTCAGGGGCCCTTGACGCCCGGGCCTGTTTATATATCTGCCTCTATCGCTATAACGCGCATGACCTGTATTCCTTTAAAATCCGCTCCAATCCCGCCCTGCGCGAGCGCAACACCCTGATATTAAAAAGCGTCCTCTACTGGGCGTCCGGTTATGATCCGGAGTTTATAACGATATTTATCAGCCTTAACACCAATGTCATCAGAAATATCAAAAGCATACAGACCATCCGGCAATACTCTCTGGCACGCCGTCTTTTTATCCGGGGCATGGATCTGTTCTTTCAATACCAGGAGAAGGGCCGTGCCAGCGCAAAAAAGATCGCCGAGGATAAATTATACAGGGCCGTGCAGTTGTTATGTGCTACCGGTAACGGGACAAATCCCATGGTCCCCCTTGCGCAATGGTTGCTGCGGGAACTCACCCTGGAGCCGGTAATGGTAGTCACCGGAAACCATATTAAAAATTAAGCGACGAGACAAAGCACGCACCCGGCCGGAGTTTTTAGTCCCGGCGCATACGCTGACGCGCGCCTCTTCAGCCCGATATTTCGCCCACCCCCTGCAAAATCATGCTCGGTTTATAGGGAGACATCTTTACATCCTCCAGAGAGGTAACACCGCTTAAGACCAGAACCGTATCGATCTCACTCTCGATCCCGGCAATAATATCGGTATCAAGACGGTCGCCGACGATTACCGTATCCTGGGGATTGCTGCCCAGAAGTTTCAGGGCATGCCGCATCATCAGCGGGTTGGGTTTGCCCACAAAATAGGCCTTGCGTTTGGTGGCAAGCTCGATCGGGGAGATCAAGGCGCCGGTGGCCGGTGTTATCCCCTTCTCGATCGGACCGCTGACATCCGGGTTGGTGCCGATCAACGAGGCACCCTTTAACACCAGATTGGAGGCCTTTACCACCGTCTCCATATTGTAGGTCTGGGATTCACCCACCACAACATAATCGGGATTGATATCGTTCATGCTGAATCCCGCGTCATAGAGGGCGTTGATCAACCCGGCGTCACCGATGACATACGCCGTTCCCCGCGGTTTCTGACTCTTTAAAAAAAAGGCCGTTGCCAGCGCGCTGGTATAAAAATGGCTTTCTTCCGCCTTTATCCCCATACGCGAAAGTTTCTGCTGCAGCTCACGCGGGGATTTCTGGCTGCTGTTGGTTAAAAACAAAAACTGTTTATTCTCCCGTTTTAAAAAATCTACAAAATTTCTGACCCCGGCCAGGACCCGGTTCCCGTGATAAATAACCCCGTCCATATCGCAGATAAAGGCTTTTTTACGGCGCAGCTCCCGTAGATCCACTGGTTTCCTCCTTTTTTTACTGCTGTCAAGCTTGTGGTTTTCTTTCCCGCTCACTATCATACAGGAAAATCCGGCGCTGGAACAGGGCCCCGGCCGCAGCAATAAAGAAATACTATGATATTTCTTGACATTCACGTCCCACACGCTTATAACATTTATAGTAAGCGTATAGTCATATGCTGTAATTAAATAACTAAAGGTATGTGCAATGAGTGTTCCAAAAAAAATCTTTTCATTTTTATTGAAGTTTGTGCTCATCTTTTTTATTGTACTGGCGGTAATCGCGGCCGGCCTGTTTGTCTATTATCTGGTTACCCTCCAGGATCCAACCGATTATGTTCCGGATGATTTCGCCCTCTATCTGAAGGTGGATTCCATCCGCCAAATATATGACAATGTGTTGGACCTTAAGGCGGCCGATGTGGTTTTTTCCACACCGCAATTACGGTTTATCTACAGCGCCATCCTGGAGTTCAAATCAAACGCATTCTTTAAAACCCAGTTTTTCCGGCAACTGCTGGACCGCAGCGCGCACTTCCTTATCACCAAGGACCTGTCTCCGGTAATTATTTTTGATCCCGGGCTGCTTTCACTGGGTACGCGTGCCCTTCCCCTGCTGCAGGTCTTCTTTAACCTGGACCAACTCAATATCAAGGTAATACAGCACGAGGGCATCACCATATACAGCTATAGTCCCGCACCCGGCCAGAACTTCTATTTTGCCTTAAACAACAACCTCATTTTTCTCTCCACCAAAGAACAGAACATTCAAAAACTGTACGAAATTAAAAAAAGCGGAAAAAACGTAAAAAACAACAGCGAGCTTACCGCGTTAAGCGGAAAGGTTTCACAAAAAGGGTTCATCCAGTTGTACATGAGTACACCGGACCTGATCGACAGCACCCTGCAGGGCATTCCGGAACTGCGCGCCGTTCTGGACGGTATTACCTTAAACCGTTACAGCGTGCTTTCCTTTTTTCTTTCCAATGACAGACTGCACCTGAATGCCTATACCAACATTAATGTCACCGACCCCACGTTTGGGGAGTTGTTGAGTTACAATGCACCGGTCCCGGGAGTAATGAACTACCTGCCGCAGAAAACGAACATCTTTTCCTGTATCAATTTCAAAACATTCGAGGATATGTACCGGACCGCGCTTGTGCTGAAAGGGAATGAGATCCAGGGTACGTATAAAACCATCGATGATGCCTGCAAGACACTTTTCGGTGCTTCCATCCAACAGCTTTTTTTCGACTGGACGGGTTCCGAGGCAGGGGCCATAACCATGGCCGGCTCGGCCGACCCCATTATCTATCTGAAGATCCGCGACAAGGCAAAGTTTGAAAATGCCTTTAAAAAAATCAACGAATCGCTTGTGCTGGATACCGATACCTCCCTGCTCATGGACCAGGTCCGGGTCAGCAAAATAGCCTTTCCCGCTTTTATCGCAAAAATCGTGGACGCGTTTGTCAAGGGGATCGAAACACCGTATTACCTCGTCATCGACGATTATGTCTTTTTTTGCATGAACGCCGAAAACCTGGCAAACTTGCGCAACAGTTACCGCGGCGGCGCCCTGCTGATCAAGGATGAAAAATACCGAAACGTGGCCAATACCGTACCGCAGAACGCCAATATTTATATGTACTACAATTTTGCCGTCTCACAGCCCAGGTTTCTCGGCCGGGGCACCCTTCTAAGCAAACTGTTGGGACTTTATGAAAAAGGCATATTCTCCATAAAGTTGTCGGACAGCGAGATCACTATCAATATCGCCGCGGCGGGAATCGCCGGCAGTAAAACAACCCCCTACCCGGGATTTCCCAAACAGCTGGAGTATGCGCCCGACAGTGATGTAATCTGTAAAAATGTAATCGGTTCGGACCTGCCGGAGATAATTTATGTCGATGAGCGAAATTACCTGATAATCCAGGAGCTGTTCGGAGACAGTAAATATGAAGCACAGGTTGCAGGGGACAGTGTGCCCCTGGTCATGAGAGATGCGGCCACGGGAAAGTCTGATATTTTTGTTTTTTCCAAAGCGGGTACCTTGTACAAATTTTCTCCCGATGCACACGCTCTCAGTCCTTTTCCGCTTGCCACCCCGTTTAAAAACTCGTTTCCCCCGGTAACGGTCGGCGATAAACTCCTTTTTTACTCACAGAGTGAGCGGGCATTGTCCCTGGTAAACGAACAGGGACAGACACAGAAACTGCCGCTGAAGCTTGAACATGACGTACTTTCACCGCCCGCGTATCTGAACGGACTGCTGGCGTATTATCCCAAAAGCTTTGAGAACTCGGTTTGGGAGAGTGACCTTCAGGGAAAAATCAAAAACGGCTGGCCGCAAGAGGTCGGCGGGATATCATTCTGTTCGCCCGTACTGTTCAAGGATCACACGGGCAGAGTCCTTACCGCTTTTCTTACCCAGGCCGGACAGCTGAGCCTGTGGACCGGCTCGGGGAAAAGCGTCGCCGGCTTTCCCAAAGACCTGGAGGGGGTGTATTACGCTGATCCGGTTCCCATGACATACGAGGGTGAAAAAAACGGCTGCCTGGTTACTTTAAGTGAGGACGGACTTCTGAGTGTGCTTACCCTGCGGGGGGAGATACTAAAGAGCAAAAAAATCGAAGGCGGCGGGGACAAAAACTATAAACCGGTGGTGTTCGATTTTGACCGGGACGGCACAGACGAGATTTTCTTATACGGTGCCAGGAATACCGTATTAGGTTATGACGCCAAACTCAATCCGCTCCCCGGATTTCCCATACCCGGCAGCCGAAAACCCAGCTTCGATGATTTGAACTATGATCGAAAATACGAGATTATCGTCGGCAGTTATGATAAAAATGTGTATGTATACACACTGGATAAATAAGTAATTTCAATGGAGGACGTTGATTATGAAAAAATATACACCGCTTCTTTTGGTTTTGTGTCTGGCTTTTGCCGGCTGCCCTACCGCGGACAAATATGTACGGACAATCGGAGACAGCGATCAGGCAAAAATCGAAAATATTGAGTTTAAACTGGCACAGTATGAACAGAACGGCGGATGGGACCGGCTGATCCAGGCGGAGCGTGAGCTGCAGCAGATTGAAAAAAGGGGTGACTACAATAAAAAATACCGCGCCAAGCTGTTCGGGCTGTTCGGCATGGTTTATTTCTATAAAAACGATAAAGACAAGGTAAAAAAATATATGGAGGAGTTGGAGTATACCAATAAAACGGAAGAGTATTACTTCATCCTTAAGTCCTATCTGGAAACAACCCCCGATGCCCGGATAATGATGCTGAACCAGGGTATCAGAGAGGCCGACACCAACTCCATTATCAAGCTGCATCTTGCCAACATCTATTTTTCCGAGGATGATTACCGGGACGCGACCGCGCTCTACGATGAGGCGTTGAAAAGCCTGCCCCCGGAATATACACGGCTATACAAACAAAAGCGCGACCTGGCCTACCATTACCTGAAAAATCCCGGAGAAAAAACAGATGCTGAAGGCGTCCTAAAACAGAAGACCCTCACCATGGGACAGGTTACCTCCTACATTTTGGCGGAAACCAATTTTCTGGAAAATATCACCGCGAAAAAGGAGATAAATCCGCGCAGCCTTTTACAGAAACTGAAAACCGCGGCTTATATACATAATCCTGATCTAAAAGGGACAGACCTCTGCACACGCAAGGACCTGGCCTACCTGTTGCTGCATATTCTGGCCTACCTGAAATACGACAAGTCACTGCTTACAAAATACAGTGAAAAATACCTGGCTACCGGGCGCAAGAGTCCCATTCCCGATATAAAAACAGACGCGTATTATTTTGATGCCGTACTCGTACTTGTGGAAAGAGAGATTATGGAGCTGCCGGACGGGGTGAATTTCTTCCCGGATAAAACGGTAAGCGGTATTGAATTAGCGGACATGCTTAAGAAAATGAAGGCGCAATAGAAGCGGGATGGGCCGGGCGCCGCCGCCGTGACCCTTGCGCCCGGCGGATTTTTATCGGCCCGCCCGCTATCCCCTATTCGCCCGTCCCTTCTCTGTGCAGCCTTTTTGCCTGCCCCAGGTCCACGGTTTGGACCACTAATTTCGTATTCCTAACCGACTATTACTTGCCCTTCAAATGCCCGTCCAGGTCTATTTTCCTGACCTCTACTTTTTTATCCTTGTCCGTGGTAATGTAGCCCACATAAGCGGTTCCCCCGCTGATCCGCAATTGAATATCCGAGACCCCTCCCTCGGAAAAGCCCGGACGCCCCAGGAACCGCCAGGCACCATCAAGATAGTACATGACCGTAGCCTTATATTCGTTTGCTGTGTCGGCAAACGCCACAAAAGGTATGTGTTTGTAAACAGACAGGGAGATAAACTGTGCTTTTCCGGGAGAAAAACCTTTCTCACCCAGAACACGCCATTCCCCGCGATTATCGTTTATCATTACGGTAAGCTTTTTATCATGCGCGTAATCCTGGTAGGCGACATAGGCGCGGGTGATCTTCTCCTTGCGATTTCTCTCCACGACGATATCGGTATAATTAATCCTGGCGTCGGAGAACCCCTTGCGGCCAACGGCGACCCAGGGCATATCGAACATCATGACCGTAAGCCTGTCTTTGTACTTTCTGTCGGCGAACGCCACGTAACTGACCCCGCGGTCCATACAAAAGGCCGGTCCGCCGGCCTTGTCCCCGGAGATAAGGTCTTTCTCGTTTGTTTGCAGCGTCACCCATTTGTCGTCCATGAATGTCATCACCACCGGCCTTCTGCCGTTCTCCTTATCAATGTACGCCACGAACGGATACAGGTTATCCAGAACAAACTTCATATCGATCACCTCACCGGCTGTAAACCCCTTTTGTCCCACAACCTTCCAGGTATCCCCGTCCCTGCCGCGCTTCATCACCGTGGCTTTACCGCCGTTCGCCATGTCCTTATAAGCCAGGTAATACTCACTGCCTTCCAACGTGGCCAGGTAGGCCACCCCGATATCACGGACCGCGCCGTCGGCAATTTCTTCCTCCCCGATTTTATGCCAACGATTGTCCTGCTCGTTAAACCGACGCACAATGGGTTTATCACCTTTTTCCTTATCGATGTATGCCACCAGAAGCACCTTTTCCACGCTGGTGCTGACAAAAAGCGAAAAACCCGCGGCCCTGTCCGTATTAATTTCGGACCCGCCCACCAGCTGCCAATCGGAGTTTTCCGATGATAGATCGGCTACACCCCAAAAGAACAGTGCCATACAGAGAATACTGAGAGATCTTCGTGTTATTCTTTTTTTCATCCTTCTATTCCTTTCTTAACAGTTCCCGGATGGTCGAATCATCCGTATAATCAAGGGGGATCCTCCCCCCGACATCCTTTATTTCCCCCGACGCCCCATGCGCCAACAAAAACCGTATCGCTTTAATATCTTTGCGAAACACGGCCTTATGCAATGCGGTTCCGCCGGTAAGGTCCGGCAGATTAATATCAGCACCCTTTTCCAAGAGCAGTCCGGCGGTGTTATATTTCTTATAATAGAGTGCCCAGTCGAGGGGTGAGTTCCCGCCAAAGTCATGTGTATTCACCTCCGCGCCGTTATGAATCAACACCGAAATGGAGAATTCATTACCCTTGGAAATCGCGGCGTACAAGGGCGTCCGGCCGTCAACGTCACGAGCATCCACTGAGTACCCTGCCTTAAGCAGCAGCAACAGGCCCTTGTTGGTATTCCATCCTCTCTCAAAAATATACCGCGCTGCGTAAAAAAGGGCGGTTTCTCCCCGGTCATTCTTTTTATCGATCTCAGCGCCGTGTCTCAGCAGCATGGTCAATACCCTCGCCTGCCCGTAAAGCGCGGCAAAATGCAGGGGAGTCGCACCCCAATCATTGCCGTGATTGACATCAGCCCCCTTCTCCAACAGCAGGGAAATAATCTGAGTATAATTGCCCTGCACGGCCAGGTAAAGCGGGGAGCAGCCGGAATAAGCCTCGACCTCAAGCCCCGCGCCTTTTTCAAGCAGCAGCCGTACGGCCTTCAGGTGCCCTTTATCTATAGCCAGATGCAGGGGGGTTATATGACCCGCAGCCTCGGCATCCGCAGGAACCCCGCGCCCAAGCTCCTCCGCGATCAAAAATAATAGACCCCCCTCGGCGGCGCGGTGTAAAAGCGTATACCCACCCATATCCGTTATATCGCGGTCTGCGCCGTGCTGCAAAAAAAGCCTCACCGTCCTTTCATCTCCCTGCCGCGCGGCAAGATGCAGTAAAGGGACACCGTTTCCGTTTACGATATTCACAAGTCCGGGATGATCGCCGATCACCTGCGCCAGTTTTTCCGGTTCGTGCCAGGTTAAAAGCAGATGCATGGGGGTTGGTTCCTCAGACAGACCGGAATCATAAATATCCTTATTTTGGGTAAACCTGAAATCGAACCTGCCGTTTTGTCTGTAGACCGCCCACGCCTCCGGATTATGCACAATCAGATAAAAGAAACGCATTTTTTGGTTTATGTGCCTAAGCCCGGACCCGGAACACCAGCCGTTTTGCACATCCGCTCCCGCACGCAGCAGGGCGGCGAACAGCCCCCAATTTTTATATTTAACGGCAAGAATCAAAGGTGTTTGCTTCTTGCTGTTTTTAATTTCCAGGTCCGCCCCCAGGTCGATCAGATCGCGGCCCACACCATCTGCGTGAAATTGCACGGCCAGATGCAGGGGGGTTGTGCCCCAGTTGTTTTGTGCATTAATGTCGGCTCCTACCTTACAAAGGTATGAACATATTTCCCGATTACGATAAATTATGGCCAGGTGAAGCAGGGTGTTGCCTTCCGTATCGGTATGGTCAAGACTCAGCTTTCTCTGTTCCAGGGCGGTCATAAATTTTTGTTTGTCCGAAAAAATCTTGGGAATCTCGATTTCAGCAGCGGACAGGGCGGAGGGGGAGTTTCCTGATATACCATTTCCGTCCGCGAACGCGGACATCCCTCCAAATACAGTAAATAACATAACCAGTATCGCCAATGGCATAACTACTCTCCTCGTATAGATATACTTATATACATAGCAGCCGAATCAGCTTTTTTCAATAATACTTTAGTATGATTTATTCCTCGTAGAACTTATCGTAGCGGATCTGAAACATCCGTTTATACCCGTATTTCCTGATATAGTTGGCACGGGCAAGTTGAATGTTCTTTTTATGTTCCGTGTAGGTCCGCGAAAAATACAGTTTGTTTGTGGTCCAGTCAAATACAAAGAAGTTATAGGCGCTGGTATGCGGATGCCGTATCGCATTCAGCGCCTTGTCCGAAAAAAAACAGATGGGAGTGGGCGGCAGGCCTTTACGGCGATAGACATTATAGGGTGTGGGGATTGAAATGTCATACGTGGTAAGAAAGGCCCTGTGGTAACCCAGGGCATACTCTACGGTCGGGCAGGAGGCCAGGCGCCCGCCCCATTTCAGACGGTTAATGAAGACCGAGGCTACCAGATCATACTGACTGTTGGCGGCAGCCTCCTTCTCCACAATACTTGCCAGAATTATTTGTTTGTATGGTGACAGTCCCCCGACTGTTTTTAACGAAAGAAACGTCCGTGCGCTCCGGGCCAACAGTTTTTTCAAAATAACACGGGCGTTTTTCAGTGCCTGCTGCCCCGGATTTTGCGCGGTAAGCAATCGGGGGACCTCAACTGCGGAAAAACGGATATTCCCCGGCCGGAACAGTCCTTCGAAACGGCTCAAACTCGGTGAAGGTTTCGGCACAAACGGATAGGACGGAAACCTGGTCCGGGAGGCAACGACAAGCAGGGCCTTGCGGGTGGTAAGCCCCATCGCCTCAAGCTGCCGGGCCACATCGCTGATACGCTCTCCCTGTTTTATGGAAAGGGTAAGCCCGGTCCCGACGCCATCCAGATGAACACAGGAAAGGAAAATGAACAAGGCAATTATTATAAAAAAAGGTAAACAGACTTTCATATATCTCGTTTTGCCTATAATATAACACCAGATAACCGTAATGAACAAGGACCCAGCATGAACCGGCGTAAGAAAAACGGTTCCGATACGTCTTTTATTATCCCTGAGCACATGAAAGCCGTGGTGCTTGGCGGAACGGGCAGGCAAAACCTGCAGGTGCGGGAGATTCCCGTGCCCCCGGTCGGTAACAACCAACTGCTTTGCCGGGTTGATGCGGCGGGGGTCTGTACCTCCCTGCTTAAAATCATCGCCCAGGGAGGCGGGCATTCACTCCTGGGCGGATGGGACCCGGCACGGTACCCGGTCATTTTGGGGGACGAGGGTTCGCTTACCGCTGTTAAAATCGGGAAAAATCTGAAAAAGCATTACCATCCGGGGCAGCGGTTTGCCCTGCAGCCCGCCGTGAATATTCGCCCGCTGCTGCACAGGGAGCGTTATCAAAATCGGGCGCGGGAGATGCATAAGTGCGCGGTCGGGTATACCCTGGGAGGCTGCCTGGCCGAATTCCTTCTTATCCAGGAGGAGGTGCTTGCGGCCGGCTGTCTGATTCCCCTTAAGGACAAAACACTGCCCTATTTTGCCGTGGCCCTGGCCGAACCCATCGGCTGCGTACTTTCGGCCCAAAGGCGGCATTTGCATTTTGTGGGGGAAAAAGAGCACGGTCCGCAAAAACCCGTATGCGGATTGCGTACCGGAGGCAGCACACTTATTATCGGAGCGGGGATCATGGGCAGGATCAACGCCGAGCTGGCCATGCGCTTTAAACCCGAAAGGCTTTTTATCTGTGATACAAGCCGCGACAGGCTGCGCAAGGCGGCTGCGGCGCTTGCCCCCCGGGCACGAAAACAGGGCATCGGTTTTCGTACGCTCCGGGCCGACATTCTGAGAGACCCCGCATTCGCGCGGGTCGGTGGGAAGGCGGATGATGTCATTGTCGCGGTGGGACGAAATGATGTGCAGCAGGCGGCCTTCGGGTTGATCAACCCCGGCGGGGTCATCAATCTGTTTGGGGGCCTCGGGCAAAGCGAGCGGTTTTTACAGGTCGATTCCCGGCAGGTACACTACGATGAGATCACCATTGTCGGTTCCAGCGGGGGTGATCCCTATGACCTGGAAAGCGCATTGGACTGCCTGGTGTCAGGCGAAATAGACGCGGGAAATTATGTATGGGCGGCCGGATCTCTGGAACATGTGCCCGAGGCCCTCGATCTGATGAGGCAAAACATCCCCCTCGGCCGGGTAATCATTTATCCGGGGGCATCCGTGAAGAGACTGCTTCGTGCTGATTATTGGGATAGTAAACACGAAAAGGATTTTCTGCAACAGCATTAAGACGTGGGAGTTATTCCATATCCGCCAGGTATTGTTCCTGGGCCATTTCCTCGAATTTAAACCGGTTGATCATCTGGAAAAGATCGTTTACCAGCAGTTTGTTCTTCTCGGATATCATGGACACGGAGCGCACTTCCTGCTTTACCGTCTGATCGCTTTGCACCAGTTCCTGGAGGGTATTCTGAATGGAGACCGAATGATCGATAAATTTGGACATTTCATTTTTTATCTTATCACTCATCTCCGTCTGCCGGGAAATAAATCCCTTCAGGTCTTCGGTGACCTGCAGTAAATTCGTAAAGGAATCCCTGATATAGTTTGCGGCATGGGTCTGTTCCGCCATGGTTGAAGCAATCTGGGTTACCAGGTCGGTTGAGCCCTGCATCCCATCGATTATGGCGTCCAGTGACAAACCGGACTGCTTGGAAAGTTCCACCGTACGTTTTATTTTTTCTTCCATGGCCTGCATGATATCGAGTATTTCCTGTGTGCTTTGAGAGGACAGTTCAGCCAGTTTTCTCACCTCATCCGCGACCACCCCGAATCCTTTGCCGTACTCACCGGCGTGCGCGGCTTCGATTGCCGCGTTCATGGCCAGGATATTGGTCTGGCCGGAAATTGTCCCGATAACCTCGATCGATTCCTTTACCTGCTTTAAAAAAGCCGCCAGGTCATGGATTGATTCAATGGTATCGTTCACCGCATTACTGCCGAGTTGGCTTGATTCCTTCAGCACATTGGAAATATGCATGGCGTTTTGCGTATTTTTATTCACGGAATTGATGTTTTCCGTCATTTCCACAATGGAGGTCGAATTTTGCTCGATTACCGCCGCCTGGTCGTTTATCCGTGTACCGATTGTCCCCACCGCCGAAAGCGTATTATCCAATTCGGTATTTGTGTTTTCGGTAATGTCGCGCTGCTCCTTCAGTACATCATGTACATTCTCGGTCCGGCGTATCATCTTTTCAATCACATTCCCCGCCATGGCGAAGGACCTGTCCAGCTCATCGGTTGAGTTACGAACATCATAGATTGTCAGTTTTACCTTTCTGAACAAACCGGAAAGAAACTGCATAAAATTATTCAAGATGAAGGTCAGTCTGCCTATTTCATCATATTTGATGATGTGAAAACGCCGGCTGAGGTCACCGCCGGCCTTGGTCAACCGGTCTATATGTGAGCTGATATCTTTCAAACGGCCGTCAAACTCCATAAAAATAAGAAACCCGGATACCATGATGATAACAAACAGCCCGGCACTGATGAACAAGGTGTTGTAGAAATATTCAACGGTGATATTTTCAGTAAGGTCCTGCTTTATTTCATTATAGATCTCTTGTTTGGATGACGGGCCCTGCAGCAATGCCGCCACCTTCTGCTTGAAATGTTCTTCCCCGCTTAATTTATTATACGCGGGAATGGCGATGAAGCTGAGGAGGTAGAGGATGGCGGCGGCCGTAAAAAGCAGCAGACGCCCCTTTATACTCAGTTCTCTTTCATCTTTCAGATAGTACACCTTCAACAGTTGCTTGGGTTTGTTGATCAGTAAATCAATAAAGGTAAGTTGAAGTAAGCAGGAGATAAAGGCGGTGGCAATATTGGTGATGAAGTTGAATAACCCGAAACGCAGCCCATCTGCCGCGTTTGCCACCCGGCTGTAAATAAGAAAATACATTATAACAGAGGAAAGCGTATAAAAAGCAAAGTTAAGCACAAAAACCGGTACGGAAAGCCGGTGTGAAATATATTTGGCTTTTTGATGGATTTTTGCCGGAATTTGTTTGTTCGCACGCGCCAGGTTATAGAACGCCTGGAAGGGCCCCAACAAGACATAAAAAATGGTCATCCCGATAACGGAACAGCCAAGAAGAGAGAGATAGCCGATTATCTTGTAGGTCCTGTCCGTATGTTCGGTGAACCCCATCAGATAACTTCCCAGTAATATTTTATAGCCCGCAAAAATACCGATCGAAAGAATTACAATAAGAAGCATTTTAATGCGGAGTGCATTATTATGAATAATATTTCTCTTCAAAGCTCACCCCTCTCCCATCCGCGCTTCTAATAAAACACTTCACATCCTTTAAGTTTTTTCTTAAGCAGTGTTACTCCCTCCGGCGTAATCTCCGTACCGCTGATGAACAGGCTTTTCAGATTGGTCAGATGTACAAGGCCGTCACGCACGCATTTATCCCCGATGCCCGTATTACTTAAAAAAAGCGTGTTCAGACGATTTAATCCGGAAATGCCCTGTATTACCCCCTTGTCCGTCACCGCCGTTTCAGTTAAATACAGATATTCAAGGTTTTTTAACGGTGAGATACCGTCTATCACCCCCCTGTCTCCAACATCGGTCTTGTTCAGGGATAAGAATTTCAACCCTTTAAGCCGGTTTATTCCATTAATCAAGGCCTGGTCGTCTATCCGGTTAAATCCGAGATCAAGGTATTCAAGATGCGACAGCTTTGAAATACCATTTTCCACGCCGATATCCCCTATTTTTGTGCTTCCCAGAGAGAGCTGGGTTATTTTGGGAAAACTCCCCGCGTCAATGACAAAAGAGTCTCCGCTTACCTGTGTGCTCTCCAATTGCAGTGAAATCAGGTTTTTCAGTTGTACTATACCATGCAAAAAACCGTTGTCACTGACCGCCGTAGAGCTAAGATTCAGATAACGCAGTTTTTTCAGCTGTGATATCCCCTGAATAATCCCGTCATCCGTGACATTGGTGTTCCACAGGTTTAAATAATAAAGGTCTTTCAACTCACTCACGCCCTGGATAATCGACCGATCCCCTATCTGTGAAAAGCGAACGCTGAGGGAACGAAGGTGCTTCAATTCTTTCGTAACGGTAAGCAGTTGATCGTCCCGCATGTTTTTCCAGTCAATATCCAGATAGCGAAGCTCCGGTAAGGCCGACAACACCTGGGGATCAAAACCCCCCGTACTGATTTTAAGGGCGATATTTTGTTCATAGGGTTTCAGTTTTTGCAGGTATTCCTTGTTCATTAAGCGGGGATTTACAATCCATACCACCTTTATTTCGTTATTCACAAAAGAAATATCGTCCTTACTGTTTATCCTGACCGCGTATTTCTTATCATTCAGATATATGAAATTCCTCCGTGCGGTCAACGTAATTTTATCTTCGCCGTTATAGAAAAGCGGCAGCAGTCTGCCGCCGCCGATCAGAACCTGAATTACATCTCCCGCGTTCGCTGAATAATAGCGTATATCTCCATAATCACCGGCTACAATAAAGGTTTTTATTGCGCCCATTCCGTCATCCGATCCGCATTGAACAAGTATGATGCCGAACAATAATACAATGAAAAACATTTTACCCATTTTCCGCCTCCACGATTTCACTGATATAAGTTTTTTTCTTACTATTTCTAATTCTATTTAAGCAATTAAAGAATGCAAACCTTTTTAAGCAGCCACGCACTATGTCCTGATACCGAACGACTGCTGTACAATGACAATAAGATCGACCGCCGCTTTGACCATCTCCATCAGAACCTCATTTACCCGAACCTCCTCTTTTTCGTCCAGCACGTCATCTCCCATCAAAGAGTCGGTAATGGTTCTGTTGAGCCTGGCTACGGCCTCGATGAAAACGGACATCTGTCCGGCAAGGTTTTTATAGGAGAAGTTAATCTTGGCCTCGGTAAAACGGGTAATTGAATCGACTAAAGTAACGATATTCTTTAATGAGTGAACAAGCCGCGGGCTGGGATTGGTTTCGGCTTTCAGTTTCCAGTTCTCAAATCGATCCAGAATTCGTTCGATAAGCAGCTTCAGATCGGCGTTTGACGGCAGATCCGGCTGTTTCATTTTTACCAGATTATTTTGTTTTTCTTTTTTCTCACTCATATCACATCTATTATAATAAATATTCGCTGGATTTAAAAGCAAAATAGCATAAAGCAGTCTATATGAGAGTTGCTGAATCTATTGTATTTATACTCCACCTCACTGTATACTATACATCAATGGACGATTTGACAAAAAAAGAAGAAAAGATCGGCAAAGCACTCGTGCGAATGGGGGCGCTTACCCAGGAACAGGTAGAGGACATCCTGCAGCGGCAAAAAGCCGGTAATTCCAGTTTGTTCGGTGTCATTGCAATCGAACTGGGATATATCGATCCGGAAACCTTGTTGCGTTACCTGGCCTCCAAAGAAAGATAACGGCAAAACGTGTATGGAAACAACAGCAACCACCCATACCGTCAAAAGCGGTGATGCCCGGCACATGGCCCGGTTCGCCGAAGGAAGTATACATTGCGTCGTAACCTCTCCGCCCTACCCCATGATCGAATTGTGGGATCCGCTTTTTATCTCACAGAATCCCGTGATCGAACAGCTGCTGCAGAAAGAGCGGGGCAGCGAGGCCTTCCTTCTGATGCATGAGCTCCTTGATCCCGTGTGGTGCGAGCTTGCCCGGATTGTTGCACCGGGAGGGTTTGTCTGTATCAATATCGGCGATGCCGCCAGGCGCGTGGGAGAACGGTTCTGTTTATATCCGAATCATGCCCTGCTGCAGCGCCGTTTTCTGGAACTGGGATTTGACGTGCTGCCGCTGATACTATGGTGGAAACCGACGAACTCCCCCAACAAGTTCATGGGATCAGGAATGCTTGCCGCCGGCGCATATGTTACACTGGAACATGAGTACATTCTTATTTTTCGTAAGGGTAAAAAGCGGGTGTTCCCCACCCCGGCGGACAAACTGCTGCGCCGCAGAAGCGCCCTGTTCTGGGAGGAACGAAACAGGTGGTACGCGGATCGCTGGGAGTTAAGCGGGGAGAAACAGAACCTGGAAAACGGTCAGACCGGGAACCGTCATATACGCGCCGCCGCCGAAAACAGCCGCGGGTCCGGTGCCGCCCCGAATACCCGCATACGCAGCGCCGCTTTTCCCCTGGAACTGGCTTACCGCCTGATCAACATGTATTCGGTACAGGGAGATACGGTACTGGACCCCTTTTTGGGTACCGGAACCACCATGTTTGCCGCCATCGCGGCCTGCCGCAACAGCATGGGAGTTGAGATCGATCCATCGCTGTGCGGGATGTTCGCCGAACGGGCCGCGTTGATCGTGCCCGGTTTAAACGATCTTATCAGCCGAAGATTAAGAGAACATGCACTTTTCGTATGTGAACGGGAGAAGGCCGGAAAACCTCTGCGCCACACCAATATACATTACGGATTCCCCGTTATAAGCAGCCAGGAAACCGAGTTGTTCGTGCCCCCTCTGCGGCAGGTGACCCTGTCCGGCGGCGGAAATATACAGGCAGCGTATTCGACGGACACCGTGGTGGATACAATCTCCGCTCCCATTGTTGATTTTGCCTGATCAGAAGTGCAGTCTTTGTAGTACTGCATTTGTTTTATTCCTCATCCGGGCGGTGCTCCACATATTCAAGCGACTGGTGTCTGAAATAGGTATTGTAAAGCTGGGCGTAATACCCACCACCGGCCAGAAGCGTGTCATGTGTCCCCTGCTCCATGATTTTGCCGTGATCGATCACGATAATCCTGTCTACGTGGCGTACAGTCGAAAGGCGGTGGGCGATAATCAGTGCGGTCCGGTGCTCCATTACTGTTCTCAGTCCTTCTTGAATCAGCACCTCGGTGAACGGGTCAACTGATGCCGTAGCCTCATCCAGAATAAAAAGGCAGGGATCGCGCAGGAGCATGCGGGCCAGGGCCACCAACTGCCGCTGTCCCATAGACAGGTTTGCTCCCCGCGGGGCCACCTGTGTATCCAGGCCCGCGGACAGGTCGGCGATCCATTCGCCGTTTCCGATATGGTAGGCGGCCTCGCTGATGGCCTTGTCCGTGGCTCCCGGATGTCCGTATTTGATATTCTCACGCACCGTTCCCGAAAACAGAAACGGATCCTGCGGAACCACCCCCAGGTGGCGCCGGTAGCGAACCAGGTCGAGCTCACGGATATCACAGCCGTCTATCAGGAGCTGCCCGCCCTGGAACTCATAAAAACGCCCGATCAGGCTGGCAATGCTGCTTTTTCCCGCACCCGTATGCCCCACCAGGGCCACGGTCTCTTTTTTATGGATTTTAAGGGAAAAATCCTCCAGCACCGGGGTCCCGGGCGTATAGCTGAAACTGAAATTCCTGAACTCTATCTCCCATGATCCCGGCTTGATCCTTTTGTTGTCCCGCTGTGTCACTTTGGGCCGGGAATCGATAAGCGCGAACACGCGTTCGGCCGCGGAAAGGCCGTCCTGAAACTGACTCCAGAACGAGGCCATACTGATCAGGGGAAAGAAAAAGAAGCCCACGGTCTGCATAAACAGGTACCAGTTGCCGGGTGAAAGTCCGAACCAGGTCAGCTGAAATCCGCTGGCGTATACCAGTGCGGCCAGTCCCAGGCCGGAAAGCACACCCATCAGCGGAAAGATCATGGTAAGCACAAGTCCGCGCCGCAGGCCGACCTTGTACCCCTGCATATTATTTTGTTCAAAACTGCGGTAGATGGCCGGCTCCTGGCGGAAGGTTTTGGCTACGATGATACCGCTGATTGATTCCTGGATATGGGCATTGATCTTGGCTGTGAAGCGTTTGGCGTACTTGGTTACCCGGCGGGCCACCTTACGGAAGCCCAGGGCGATAAATACGGCCAGAGGAGCAAAACAGATAAGAATAACGGTCAAAAGGGGGCTGATCAGTACCAGCCAGACGAATAAAATCAAAAAAAGCAGTATCTCGTTTCCCAGGTCGGTCACCAGGGTGAGAATATACGAGAAGTCCTGGGTATCGGAGGTGATCCTGCTGACGATCTTCCCTGTGGGATGTTGATCAAAAAAGGACAGGTCATGGTTCAGCACCGCGGACAGGGCATCCTCCTGCAGGCGCAGCACCAGGTTTCCGATCACCACCGTATCCAGGCGCTGAAGAAAAAAATTGAATATCCAGGCGGCCACGCCCAGGATAAGAATACCCGCGGTAAACATGATGACGGCCAGGGGCGTTACCTGTTGCAGCAGAATATCAAGTGACTTGGCGATCAGAATGGGCCCGAAACCGGAGGCAACCGAGTTTAAGAAAAGCACCAGGCAGATGACCGTTATTTTACGGCGAAAGGGTTTTAAATACCGAAAAATCCGGGCAAACAACTGCTTGTCGCTGTAGTTGCGGTCATACGCTTCGGTTTCAAGTCCGTCAAGAATAAATGCCATGGGTCCTCCTTAGCTTGTGTTAATCCCGGATAAATAGGCGCCGGTATTCCGGGCTTGAATCCAGCAGTTCCTTGTGCGTACCGAAGGCACTGACTCTGCCCCGGTCGAGCACCAGGATACGCGAGGCCCAGCGAATCTGGCTGAGCCGGTGTGTAATGATAAAGGTGGTCCGGTCCTTACTGATGTTGCGCATGGCTTTCTGGATCTCCTCCTCGGTACGGCTGTCTATGGCGCTTGTGCTGTCATCCAGGATCAGTATCCTGGGGTCCTTAAGAAAGGCCCTGGCTATGGCAATCCGCTGACGCTGGCCGCCGGAAAGGGTGACCCCCCGCTCGCCCACCTCGGTATCATACCCGTCTTTAAACGACATAATGAACTCATGGGCGCAGGCCGCCCGGGCCACCTCCTCGATCCTGGCCCGGCCCACACCCGGGTCACCGAAGGCGATGTTCTCCGCCAAACTCCTGGAAAACAGAAAGATATCCTGTTCTATGGATGAAATCTGTGAACGCAGGCTCTGCATGCTCCAACGTTTGACATTGATGCCGTCGATGAGGATCGAGCCGCGCTGTGCGTCAAAAATACGGTTTAAAAGCCTGGTGAGGGTGCTTTTGCCCGAACCGGTCTTTCCCACTATGGCGATTGTCTCACCGGGCTCCACCCGGAAACTCACTCCCGCCAGGGCCGGTTTGTCTTCATAGCTGAAACTGACATTTTTAAACTCAACCCCACCCTGCATGGGCCGGGCAATACCGCCGGTATTTTCATCCAACTCCGTCTCAGCCGTAATAAGCTCAAGGATTCTTTTTGCACCGGCCAGACCAAGCTGCACGAGGTTGAAGGAAAACAGGGAAATGAAGGTGGGAAAGCGGAACGCGTTCATCAGCCCCATAAAGGCCACAAACCTGCCGATGCTGATAATGCCCGTATGCCAGAGGAACAGACCGTGCAGGAAGGCCAGGGCCCAGCAAACGGTGAAGGCCAGCATGGGATAGTATTTACTCTGAATAATGCCCTGGCGGATATAGAGGTCACGATATCCCGCCGCCTCCCGCCTGAACTTGCCCCAGGCCTTGCGCTCCTGTGCGTTGGATTTGATTATCTCCACCCCGGAAAGGTCTTCCTCCAGCCGCGAGTTCATGTTTCCGAACTGCTGACGCTCGCCGATGCTTACGGGTGAAAGCCGCCGGTTATAGTCCAGTACGGTGATGAACAACAACACCAGGAACAGTGAGGGAACCGCGAGCAGGCGGTAATCGATCAGCCCCACCAGCACATACGGGGCCACAATTGCCATGCCCGAATCGATAATCAGCATAACCCCGGGACTGAACATCTGGTTAAGCATATGCACGTCATTGGTACTGCGGGCCATGATGTCGCCGATCCGCTGCCTGCCGTGAAAGGTCTGGCTCTTGCCCAAAAGCGAGGCAAACAGCTCCTCCCTGGCATCCCGCTCGATTCTTTGCGCGATAAACTCAATGGAAAAATTCCTGGCAAGGCCGAAAACCCCCTGGCTTACGGCCAACGCCGCAATGGTCAGCACCACCCCGAACAGCGCCCAGAAATCCCACCCCGGATGCACAATGATATCAAAACCCCTGCCGATCTGCACCTGAATGCTTGAGTACGAGAAGTTGTTTATCACCGCGGCAGCCACGGCCAGCAGAGGGAAAACAGGGTAGCGCATAGTGTGTGAGAGAATCCAGACAAACGGTCCCTCGCGGTTGTAATGATATTCCGAATCGGTATGAAACTCTCTTTTCTGCAAACTTACACACTCCGCGGATCTACGAATTGCCTATAAGATACTACAGGGAGAGTGTTCTGGACAATCACTTCAGCCTATAAAAACCAACTTGACTTTTTTGAGGAATAAAACTATGGTCAGGGCATGGATGTATTGTCCTTATCCGACCAGGTCGATACCATACGCACCGCGTTCAGTTATATAGAACGCTTTAAGGGCCATACCTTTGTCATTAAAATAAGCGGCACCCTGTTTTCACATCCCCTGTTTCCCCTGCTTATCAAAGACATAGTGCTGCTGCACAAAATCGGTATCCACATTGTGATTGTTCCCGGTGCGCGCGAACGGATTAATGAGGTCCTTGCCACCTACAACATCACCTGTAAAACGGTCGACAACATCCGCATCACCCCGGAAAACGCCATGCCGTTCGTAAAAATGGCGGCATTCGACGTTTCGAACAAGCTGATGACCCTGCTGGCGGAAAACAACACCAACGCGATTATCGGCAACTGGGTAAAGGCCCGAAGCATCGGGGTGGTAAACGGGGTGGATTTTCAAAGCTCGGGAACAGTGGAAAAACTGAAAACCGAGATTGTCGAGGCCATGCTGCACCAGGGGCTTATCCCCATCTTCCCCAATATCGGCTGGAGCGCCACCGGCAAACCCTATAATATCTCATCCAACCAGCTGGCCTTTACGGTAAGCAGGGACCTGAAAGCCAGTAAGCTTTTCTTTATTGTCGATTTCAGCGGGGTGGGGGCCGAAGGTCTGAAGGTGCCGCAGGATGTTTTGGTAAACGATAACGGGCATATCACCCAGCTGACGGCGCCGCAGGCCAGGGCATTTTTGGACATGAATAAAAATAAAGCGGATAGAAAAGAGTATGAGCTGGTGACCCTCGCCTACAACGCCTGCATGAAAGGGGTGGAACGTGTCCATATTATCGACGGCAGTGTTGAGGGGATGCTTATCAAAGAAATCTTTTCCAACCGCGGTCTGGGGACCATGGTCTATAATGATCCGCACGAAAACATCCGCCCGGCCGCTTTCAATGACATTTCGGATATTATCCGGATTATGCAGCCGGCGATTGAGGACAAAATCCTGATTCCCCGCACCCCCGCCGAGGTAGAAGAAAAGATCAATGATTACGTGATTTACGAGGTAGACGGCACAACCCACGGCTGCGGCGCCCTGCACCTCTACAACAACCGCCAGGGAGAGATTGCCGGGATTGCGGTCGATAAAACCTATAACAGCCTGGGTATAGGAAAAAAAATCATCGATTTCCTGCTGGACAAGGCGGAAAAACATAGTTTAAAGCAGGTATTTGTCCTGACCACCCAGACCGCCGACTGGTTTTTGGGCCTGGGCTTTAAAAAGGCCTCTCCGGAGGATCTTCCCGAACAAAAACGGAGCAGCTACAGTCCGAACAGAAACTCCCTGGTGTTGCGCTATCGCCTGGATGCCTCGTCAAAGAAACACCATTATATTGTGGAATAATCAAAAAAACATCACCGTAATATTGCTGTATTTGCGAAAGAACTGCCTGATCTCATCATAATTGGTGATGCGGGTGCCGAAAATATTCACATTCGTTTTATAACGGCCCACCCGGCTGATAATCGAGCGCGCCACCATTTTTACATTAAAAAAAGGATCAATCCGCTCTTTGGTGTTTTTATACTGGTAGGTGATCTCATAGCGCAGCTGCCTCTTGGGCTGATCAAAATAGGCATAGACGAAAAAATTATATATGGCCCCCTCCAACCGCTGGACCACCTGTTCCTGCTTTACCCCGGTCAGGCACTTTTTTACGATGCGCTGGGCCAGCTCATCGAAGGAATTGTCCAGCTCGAGAAAATGCAGAATGATGTAGTCGGCAATCCTGAGGCAGGCCTGATCGTCCTTTAGATTGGCCAGAAAGTTTTTGCTGACCGTGAATATCTGTTCCTTGCCCTGTTTCTCGAATTCCGGGTTCAGCAGCAGCATCAGCATGATAAGCAATGGCGATTTATACCGCTGGTCCGGCGGGGTGTTTTCATCGTGGGCGGCCTTCCAGACGACATCCGCGATAATATTTTTGGTCACATTCCGTGAAAGCTTGAAATGGTCCATGAGATTTTTGACAAGCAGCTTATAACTCATTAATCGTTCATAATAAGGGGCATAAAACATGGTGCCTATCATATCCGCGGATTTTAACAAACCGATGGCGGTAACCTTGGTTTTGTATTTATGCTCCAGATTCCCGATCGGAGGGTAATAATGAATCAAAAGCTCTGCAATAATCTCAAGCGGTTCAATCATAATACTTAAAACTGTCTAATTATATTATGATAGGTTTTTCTAAAACTGCAAAGTGATTTTTTTTACAAAATAACAGTCTATAGACAGATTCAAGCGGAATATGTTATTTTCACTCATACATTATTCTTTTTAAAACGGACGGGTTTTTATGAATATCGGGTTTTTTACAGAATGCTGGGATCCTCAAATTAATGGCGTGATGACCTCTATGAAGAATCTGCAGGATGAACTTATCAGGCGCAACAATGAAATCTATATTTTTGCCCCGCGGTATAAAGGCTACCATGACAAAGATCCCCATGTTTTTCGCCAGTTTGCGGTAACATATATTTTTCAGCCCGAATTCAAATTCGCCGGCATGCTGCGGCACAAAGCCCTCCGCTTTGCCGGGAGCAAAAAGTTGGATATTATCCACTCCCATACGGAGTTTTCATTGGGTATCATCGGCGGTGGAATCGCCCGGCAACTGGGTCTGCCGTTTGTAATGACCTTCCATACTTTCTGGAAATATTACAGCCATTATTTTATGTGGGACCTGCTGCCGAAAAACCTCTTCCGCTTTATTTTGAAGACGCTTTATAAATCGGCGGATTATTTTATCGCGCCTTCACAGAAGGTCAAATCATACCTGGAAAATGAAATGCAGGTACGGGTACCGATTCGGATCATCCCCACGGGCCTTAAACTTGACCATTTTTCCGATTTTGTCATAACCCCCCGGAAAAAACAGGAGTTCAGGCAAAAATACGGTATTTCCAGAGATGATACGGTGATGCTGTTCGTCGGCCGCGTGGGTAAGGAAAAATCCATAGACGTGCTTATCCGCGGCCTGCCGGAACTTAAGAAAAAATATCCGCGGATCAAACTGCTGGTTGTGGGGGACGGGCCGGGGAGCGCTTCCTTAAAAAACCTGGCAATAAAGACCGGTGTCGGGGATTCTGTTATTTTTACCGGGTATATTCCCTGGGAACAGATCCCCATTGTATATAAATCGAGCGATCTGTTCACCCTGGCCTCGGTTTCAGAGACCCAGGGATTGGTAACCGTCGAAGCCCTTGCCAGCGGACTGCCCGTGGTGGTAAAGGACGATCCCGCCAATCTGGACATCATTGAACGGGGAAAGTACGGACTGATTTTCAAGCGCGATCAGGATTTTTCCCGCATGGTCGATCACCTGCTGTCCCGTCCGCGGCTGTGCCGTTCACTGCGGGAAACGGCGCTTTCCGGCGCCATGAAATATTCACTGCAAGAGTTTGGAAAAAGAGTCATCGAGTATTATAATTGGATATTGAAAGACCATGCAGCCAAAAAAAGGAAAAATTAAACTGATGAATATCGCGTTTTTTACGGAATGCTGGGAGCCGCAGATTAACGGGGTAATTACCTCGATGAAAAATCTTGAGTCCGAGCTGATAAACAGGGGAAACAACATCTATATTTTCGCCCCCCGGCGTAATCATTACAAAGATACGAATCCCCTGCTTTTCAGACAACGCGCCATCACCTATTTTTTTCAACCTGAATTCAACTTTGCCAGTATATTCATTCACCGTGCTTTGAAGAAGGCAAAGGAATGGGGTATCCAGCTTATCCATTCGCATACCGAATTTTCCATGGGCGTGGTGGCGTCACGCATTGCCAAGTATCTGCACATTCCGCTGGTGTTTACCTTCCACACGTTATGGGAATGTTACAGCCATTACTTTTTTTGGGATATCTTCCCCCGGAGTACCATACGTTTTCTCTTGTCTATGCTGTATAAAATTCCCCATTACTTTATCGTGCCCTCAAAAAAAATAAAGACCTACCTCAAAGAGGTCATGAACATACAGGGAGTTATAGAAATCATCCCCACCGGACTGCACCTTGAGCATTTTTATGATTTTGACATTTCCAGGGAGCAGCGCACCGCCTTCAGAAAAAAATGGGGTATCGGTGAACATGACAAGGTCATGATTTTTGTCGGCCGGATGGGAAAAGAGAAATCCATAGATATGATTATAAAATCAATCCCCGCCATCAGGAAACACTATCCCAATATTAAACTACTGCTTATCGGAGGGGGGCCGGCCATAGACGAGTTTCGCAAGCTGGCGCGGGGTCTGGGCGTGGCCGCCCACGTTATCTTCTGCGGATATATGCAGTGGGACAAAATCCCCCTGGCCTACAAGTCCTCGGATGTATTTGTGAATGCCTCAACCACCGAGACGCAGGGGTTGGTATCCGTTGAGGCCATGGCAAGCGGCCTCCCGGTTATCGTACGGAAGGATCCGACAAATCTGGAAATAATCAATAACGGCAGCGACGGGATCGTATTTGACGGCGCGCCGGATTTTCCCCGCAAGCTCGATAACCTTCTTTCACAACCCCGGCTGTTTGAAACAATGCAAAAAAAATCACTGGCCGCGTCCAGAAATTATACGGTCCAGGAGTTCGGCAGGCGTACCCAGGAGTTTTACAGCCTGGTGGCTAAGGATTTTTACGGCAGTTCGTAGGGAGTGTTTACCGGGGAGACCGGTGAACCATGCAGGAAAACTTGCGTCACATTTTGTGCGGCGGAGGTTTTTAACTCTTCGATTGACTGGCTGCTGAAATAAGCGGTATGGTCGGTTAACACCACGTTATCAAGCATCCTCAAAGGGCTGTTGTCGGGCAGGGGTTCCCGCTCATACACATCCAGGCCGGCGCTCATGCTCTGTTCGTTTTTTAAAGCGCGGACAAGGGCTGTCTCATCAATCAACTGTCCGCGGGAGGTGTTCACCAGGACGGCATGCGGTTTCATCAGCCGGAACTGGGGTGCGGCCAGCAGGTGAAAGGTTTCCTTGTTCAACGGCACATGCAGGGTAATAAAATCCGCCTCTCGTAACAGCTCCTCAAGTACGGTCTTTCTCCCCCCCAACCCGGCTATCTCTTCCGCGGACACATAGGGATCGTATACCAATATCTCACGAAACCCCAAGCCAACGGCTTTAGCGTGCAGTCGCCGCCCGATTCTGCCGCAACCGATGATACCCAGGGTACATACCCCGGTCCGGGAAAGGGGGAAGCGTTTCTCAAGCTTCCAGTGCCCCTGCCGGATCAGCCGGTCCTTGAAAGCAATGCCGTGAATGCAGCAAAACAGCAGTGCCAGAGCGTGATCAGCGGTTTCTTCGACACAATAGGCGGGGACGTTGGCCACCCAGATTCCCCGGTTTGCGGCGGCCTCCAGGTGAACGTTGTCTACCCCGACACCGTAACGGGAAATTACCCTACAGCGGTCCATCTCTTCGATTACCGTTTTATTAATACCATGCAAATTTACCAGAACGGCGTCGGCGTGTTTGACACGGGAGATAAGTTCCCGTTCGCTTCCGGGATTTGAAATATCTATCCTGGCATTGATTTGTTCCAGGACCGTTTTCTCCTGCTCGTATGAATCAAATACACTGTCAATAATGGCTACCAGGGGGTTCATGTGGTTTTTTTTGAAAACAGTCTGTTTACCTTCCGCAGCAACTTCTCGCCGGTAAAGGGTTTTTCGATAAAATCAATATCATCCCTCGTCTCCCGCTCTTTCTGTTTTTCACTTTTCTCAGGATGTCCGGAGGCAAAAATAATACGCAGATCAGGATAGATCTTTTTCAGCTTTTCCGCCAGCTCATATCCCGAGATCTCCGGAAGGTTGACATCGGTAATCAGCATGTCCACCGCAAGCCGCTTTCTGGCGAACATAATAAGTGCCTGTTCCGCATTGCGTGCCTTTACCACCGCATAACCCTCACCAAAAAGAACCCGCTCAACCATACTGCGTACTATTTCCTTATCTTCAACGAGGAGTATGGTGGCGTGCCGTACCGGTGTTTCAGCCGCGGTCCGGATGGAGTTTTTTGTTTTTTGTGTTATTGACGGGAAATAACATCTAAAGATAGTACCCTTTGTTTTGGCGCTCTCAACCTCGATTATGCCGCCGTTTTTTTCCATGATGGCGTACACGGTTGACAACCCCAGTCCCGTGCCCTTGTCTTTGGGTTTGGTGGAAAAGAACGGTTCAAAAATATGTGATCTGATTTCCGCGTCCATGCCCAGACCGGTGTCCATAATCGAAAGCACGGCATACCTGCCGGGCAGCAAGCCGATATCCCGCTTTTCATCCGCATCCGCGACGGTTATCAGTTCGGTTTGTATGATGAGTTTTCCCCCATTGGGCATGGCGTCCCGGGCGTTTACGGCCAAATTCATTATCACCTGCTCAATCTGGCCGGGATCGGCCTTTATCGGACATAAAGCCGGATCAAAAAAGGTGGTAAACTCCACCTCCTCGCCCAATAGGCGCCGCAGCATACCGTCCATCTCTCCCAGAATCCGGTTTAAATTGATTTTCTCCGATTTGGTCTTCTGTTTTTTACTGAAATACAGCAGTTTCCGGGTCAGTTCGGCCGCCATGGTGGCGGCGTGTTTGATCTCACTGATGTCGGTATAGAGGCTGTCATTTTCATTCAGCACGCGCAGACAGAGATCACTATACCCCAAAATGGCGGTAACCAGGTTGTTGAAATCATGGGCGATGCTTCCGGCAAAACGCCCCACGGCCTCCATCTTCATGGAATGGTTAAGCTGTTCTTCCAGGCGTTTTCGCTGGGTCACGTCGATAATCACCCCCTTAATATCCAACAGGTCACCCAACTCATTAAACCTGCCGTGGTAATTACCGATAACGTTCACCGAACTGCCGTCATGCCTGGTAAACTCGGTTTCGTATGACTCTACCTTTTTTTTGTCTTTTATTATCTCTACCACCCGCTCCCATTCTTTTTTATCACCGTATAAATCCGGTAATTCGTACTCAATCCCATCGTTGTTGCGGGTCGGTCCGATAATACTGGTGAAGGATGGATTACAGAGGGTGATCTTCCCCTGGGGGGTAACAATAAAATCGGCAGCCGGGTTCTCCTCAAAGAAATACCGGTATTTCTCTTCACTTTCCCGCAGCTTTTCAATATTCTTGACCGCATGGATGACGCTGGCGCTCAGGCCCGATAACACACCGCCGATTTTTTTATCGTCAGCCGTAAACCCGTTATTCTCCTTGTTATGAAGGGAAACACAGCCCACAAAATGATGGGTATTGTGAATAAGCGGAAGCACCAGAAAGGACTCGTTTTTATACCCCTTCCACCCGCTGGAAGAATATTGCTGTTCCTCGTTAAAATCCTTAAATAAAAGCGGCTCTTTACGCTGCATGACCTGGCCGAAAATACTTGAACGTTCCAAAGGCAGACGAATCTCTTCAGGGGTGTGCCCCGGATCCAGCGAATAGAGGCGCTGCAGTTTCTCATTCTCCAGCACAAACAGGCTGCCGCCCATAATATTGAAAATATTGGAGAACTCGTTCATAATCACGCCGCCGAGCTCATCAAGATAATCACAGGAGATGAAACGCTTGGCCGCGTTAAACACCATGGAAAGCATGTCACTGAACAGACCCGCCTCGTTTCTTACCTCATACAACTGGTTTTGCAGCCGGTTGTTGTCTATCTGCACGGTGATCCTTTCCAGGCAGTGCTCCAAGACCTTGTTCACCGTCAGCGGATCAAACGGTTTCAGCAGATAGTCATATACTCCCAGGTCCAGGTATTCCAGCACCTGTGTTTGCTGCTCCGCCTCGGCCGTGACAATACATACCGCATACGGATTGGTGACACGGTAGCGATGGATAAAATCTTTTACCTGCTTCTTCTTATTGTTAATTACATCCACAAGACAAATAAAGGGGGTTTGTGAAAATATCTGCTTTCGGTCATCAAAGTTTGTCACATGGGTGCAAGCCAAATCCAACGGTTCGATTATCTCTTTAAACTTCCGGGCATGTTTCTTGTCTGCCTCAATCAACAGGATTGTGCGCATGCTTTTGCTTTTTCCGTTCAACAACTCCTCGGACGTCTTCATTCTTATACCTCTTTACGATTATCTATGGTTCTGCTCTCCTTCTGAATAACTTTTTTCATATTTTACGTCTGCGAAAGCACTTTTTTTATCTTGTCCATGGCTTTTACCACCTGTTCATGGTTATTAAACGCGCTGAGCCGCACATAACCCCGGCCGCAGCGACCGAATCCGCTGCCGGGGGTGCATACCACCCCCGCTTTTTCCAATAACAGCGTAAAGAAATCCCAGGATTCCATACCCGTCCTTATCCAAATGTAAGGAGAATTGTCCCCGCCGGTACAGTGGTAGCCCAGAGCGGAGAAAGTATCCCGGATCAGCTGTGCATTGCGCAGATAATAATTGATGAGGTCCCGGACCTGTCTCCCGCCTTCAGCGGAAAACACCGCCTCGGCCGCCCGCTGCACGGGATAGGATACCCCGTTAAACTTGGTGGTTTGGCGGCGAAGCCAGAGATCATGAAGCGAAACCGCGGACCCGTCTTTTGTATAGGCCGTGCACTCTTTCGGGATGGCGGTATAGGCGCAGCGTGTACCCGTAAATCCCGCGGTTTTGGAGAAACTCCTGATTTCTACGGCCACGGATCTGGCACCGGGCAGCTCAAAAATACTCTGCGGCAGGCTGATATCACGAATAAACGCCACATACGCGGCATCATAGATGATGAGTGATTTGTTCTCCCTGGCGTAATCCACCCAGGTCTGTAACTGCTCCCTGCCGATTACCGCTCCCGTGGGATTATTCGGAAAACAGAGGTAGATCACATCCACCTGCGCGGAAGGAATTTCAGGGACATAACCGTTTTCCCCGGTGGAGGGGAGATAAACAAGACCGCTGTAACCGCCGTCCTGCCACCTGCCCCCGCGGCCCGCCATTACATTGGTATCAACGTACACGGGATAGACAGGGTCCGGCACCGCCACCACCGCATCCTGCGCAAAAAGCTCCTGAATGTTTCCCGAATCGCATTTTGCCCCGTCACTGATAAATATTTCATCAGCGCCGACCTCAGCCCCATGTTCCTTGAAATCATGCAGCGCGATCTTTTCGCGCAGGAATCCGTACCCCTGTTCGGGTCCGTAACCGTGAAAGGTTCGCTCATCCGCCATTTCATCCACCGCCTTGTGAAACGCTTTGATACAAGCCTCCGGCAGGGCGCAGGTAACGTCTCCTATACCGAGTTTGATAATCTCCCGCCCGGGATTTTTCTGTTTGAAATCCGTCAACCGCCCTGCGATCTCCGAAAAAAGGTATGATGATTGTAATGTCAGATAATTTTCATTTACTCTGATCACCGCCTTGATCTCCTTCTGTCAGGTACTGTTTAATATATAATATTTTCTATATATATAGAAAATTAACCTAGTGCTACGGGTATAGTATCTTTTTTTATTGATTTGTTAAATAACCTTTTTATACTCTACGGACCGGCAGGTCCAAACTGCAATTGACAATTTACCGATTATTCTATATTTTTTCAATAGCCATCATGGAAATAATAAATTACAGACCGGATTCAAAAAAAATTGCGCGTATTCTGGACAGAAATCTGACTGCCGATAAACGTGTGTTACAAACCGTAAAATCCGTTATTCGCGGAGTAAAACGCAATCGGGACCGGGCCCTGTTTGCGTATACCAAAAAATTCGACGGGTTTACCCATACTGCCGATACCATCACGGTGGGCAGAGAATATCTGCTGGAATGCAGGAAAAAGGCCGATCCGGAGTTTTTAACCATCGTCAGAGAGGCCAAGGAAAATATCGAGCGGTATCACCGGCTGCAAAAACAATCATCCTGGCTGGAACAGTTTCCGGACGGGGTAAAACTGGGCCAACGAGTGCTTCCCATGCAAAAAGTTGGTGTTTATGTGCCCGGCGGCAGGGCGTTTTATCCCTCCACGGTTCTTATGAATGTCATCCCGGCCCGGATCGCCGGGGTAGAGGAGATAATCGTTGTTACCCCGCCGGTCCATTTTTTCAGCAAACCGCTGCTCGGGGCGGTGCTCTCCCTGCTTGATATCGACAGGGTCTTCCTGGTGGGAGGGGCACAGGCGATCGCCGCCCTGGCTTTCGGTACGGAGAGCATCCCGAAGGTTGATAAGATCGTCGGTCCGGGCAACATCTATGTCAGCCTGGCCAAACGCGAAGTGTTCGGGTTTGTGGATATAGATATGATCGCGGGACCGTCGGAGGTGGTGGTACTGGCCCAGGAGGGGGTAAATCCCGAATGGGTGGCGTTGGACCTGTTAAGCCAGGCCGAACACCGCACAGGATTCGAATCCGCCATCCTGATCACCGATTCGACGGCGCTGGCCGAAAAGGTCGGGGCTTGGATAAAGCAGTACCTGGAGACATCGGAGCACAAGGCATTGATAACAAAAATTCTGGAAGACTACGGCGCCATTATTGTGGTCGATAACATAAAGCAGGGCGCTGAAATCGTAAACAAAATCGCCCCGGAGCACCTGGAACTATTGGTGCGGGAGCCGGAAACCGTGCTTTCGGGCATCAAACACGCCGGGGCCGTCTTTGTCGGCCCCTACTCAAGCGAACCGGTGGGAGACTACTGGGCGGGACCAAACCATGTGCTGCCTACGGGAGGGAGCGCGCGTTTTTTTTCCCCCTTGGGCGTATATGATTTTGTAAAACGCAGCTCGTTGATTTATTACACGGAAGAAGCCATACGAAAAAATGCGCCGAAAATAAACCGGTTCGCCCTGTATGAGGATTTGTATTTTCATGGGAAAGCGGTGCTGAAGCGGTATGAGGACCTCACCGGAAAAAATCCCTGATCCCATCCGGCCGGCAAAACCTGACCGGGAACTCCGGCGG
>CAZWKE010000022.1:0-13704 GCA_964634205.1 uncultured Spirochaetaceae bacterium | reverse complement strand
GCGTATCATGGGCACTTGATTTTTACGTTTACTTACTCACCACAAAAAGCACAACATCGCCTACACCCAGTTTTTTTGCCAGGTAATCGGCCGGTTTTTTTAAAAATTGCGGGGCGGTCCCCTTGGCCAGTCCGCCCCAGGTAACCACCTTATAAATGTTAAATTGCAGTGACTTTAAAAGCCGCATCAGGGTTTTCTGCGAAAACAGGAACAGATGATCGGCGATAGCCGAGCGCCAGGCGTTTTTAAACAGCCTGGCCTGGAAGCCGGTGCAGTTCGGCGTGGTAATAATCACCCGGCCGCCGGGTTTCAGAATGCGGCGCACCTCCGCCAGCAGGGCACGGGGATCGGCCACATGCTCAATCAGGTGAGAGAAATGAATGAGGGAAAAGGATTCGCTCCTTAGTTTTGCCTGTGGAAGGGTCCCGATAAAAATCGGTACACCCCGTTGTTTTATTCCGTACTCGGCGGATTCCTTACAGATTTCGACCCCTCTGACCTTCCAATTGCGGTTTTGCATATACGCAAGCAGTTTTCCCGTGGCACAGCCGATATCAAGGAAGGTTTTGTCCTGCCAGCGCTCTAATTCACTGTTATGAAATCCGGCGTCCGCGAGCCCCAGCAGCATAAGGTTGAAAAAATTATCTTCATTACTATATTCATAATTGAAATAACTGTCATTGTAGCGCAGGGCCACTTCATCCGGCTTCGGCTGCGGATTTTGATACACCAGCCCGCAGCTCCGGCAGCGTACAAACAGGTAATCCTTGTCCTGTAAGTACGGCCTTGTATCATCCGCGCCGCAGAGATTGCATGCTATCTTGTGGAACCCGCCTTTTACCGTCGGGCTGGTGAATGTTTTTATCGGGGAGACCCTACCCAAACATCAACCTCCCGCGAAGTGGTGTTTCCATAAAAATCGGTCAGAGAAATTGTCAACGTATTTTTTCCGTTTACCAGTCCAACCTCACCGAGGCACAACAGATCGCTGAATGATTCACCCGGTGTGTATATATCGGAAAAACTTTTTCCGCAGCTGTTCAGGCGGTAAACGCCTTCTTTGAACTGAAGGGCGTTAAAACGAATATCAATGATCTTCATCTCATTATGTACAACCTTGATATCAAGGGGGGCAACCCGGATATCGGTATTCCCCATCAGATCATAGCCCCGAAGATAAAGCAGCAATTTTTCCGTATCAACGACCGCATTACTTTGCAGTACGGTCAGTTCCCCAACGCTGTTTTTATAATACAATTCCTCGATTACCGGCGGCACCCTGTCTTTTATTACTTTTGCCTCGTTTTTATAAACGGTCAGGGGATTAAGGATGGTCTTTTCCCTGTGATCGATTATGGTCAGGTGCAGATGCCTGCCTATTGAATATCCCGTATTTCCCATGATCCCGATCACATCATTTTTTTGAAAACTCTTCTTGTCCGTCGGAATAGTGCGTTTTTTAATATGTCCGTAAATGCTGCGGATACCGGTCTTATCCTCGAGCACCACAAAGCTGCCCAGCCCCACCGGAACACTTGAATATGAGGACCCTTCATCATAACGAAATACCAGCTTACCCGGAGAAACGGGAGTTATCTTCTGTTCCTCTCCGGCCAGGTCTATGCCCGAATGGAAATGGTCCCCCCGGCTCTCGCCAAAGGTGGCGGTAATAAGGACCCTGGAAACCGGCCAGTCAAAACTGAACAAGAAGAGCCCGCTTAACAAGACGGCAAGTACCACACGGTTTCTCATTATTCCTCCAGTACATCCAGACGAATAAGTTGGTGATCCACCCCCAGAAATATCCGCCTGTCTTCGGTATACAGAAAAATCTTTTGTCCACTGAAATAGTCTTTAAACAAAACTGTGTTTTCCGGTTTTACTACCATGATTTCATACACATTATTCTGTCCGCCGACGACCGTAAGGGTATTGGTACTGTCCGCGTAAGCAAGTGCCCGCACATCCCCCGGTAATGAAATGGTGGTAAGACGCTTGGAGCGGAGATTATAAATATTGATTGCCCTGTTCCCCTCAAAGAAAAGCAGGCTCCCGTCATGGGAAAACCTCATACGGACCTCACGCCGGAAATCAGAATCCAATCGGATCAGTTCGGAAAGCGGTTTCTCCTGTCCATTGATCTTTCCGACAAAGAGGTACTGCGGCCCGGCCCCGGAAATGCCGGCAAAAACATCGTTTTCCGCGCTTAATGCCGTACCGTAAATACAGTCGATATCGCTCTTTTGCAGAGAGAAGGAGGATAACAAATTGCCCTCAGTATCGAACAGGCTCACGGTACCGTCTCCGGAACCGCAGATGATGTTTTTCCGGTTATAGCTTATACTGCTTATCCATGACGGCACATCCGCATGCCAAAGGACCGAGCCGTTGTTATCAAGCTCCTTCAGTCCCGAAAGGTCGGTCTTTATCATGAAAAACCTGTTCCCGTCCCGGCTTAAAAACGGAAATCCCGGACCTGTTTTATGGTATATTCTTTTCTGCGCCCCGGTTCTGTCATAAAAAACCAGGTCAGAATAGGTAAGCGGATAATAAATAAAACCCTGTCGGGATATTGTTACCCGGTATGGTATTTTCCCCTCCTCTGCAATCTTTTTCACCAAAACAGGTTTTCCGTCCCCCCGAAAATATCCAAAATAATCACCCGGCTCCTGCCCCATGGAAAACGGATAGATTCGATCCTTATCCGAGGCAGCGACCATACCTTGTCCGTCTTTTTCCGGGTTATCCAGATTGATGAGCCACTCGCTTTGAATGCGTGTTTCTTTTCCCAAAGGACGGGCGAACAGTAAAAAATAAACGATCAGGAACGGAAGAGCCAGTATAAAAAGGCCCATTCTCCCTTTTCTGGATTTTTTTTGAAAAAGTCTTTGCATTGGTTGCCCTATCCTATAGTATTGAAAATGTGTTGTCAATGACGTTCTATAGAGGGACGGTAATGCGGATGAGGAACAAAATCAGAATGCTGATGCCGGGGGTTTGCGGTGCCGAAAACACTGGGTGATGAACGGATCAAAAACTACCTGAAGCTGGCCGCGAAAGCGGCGCTGCACTCCTACTCCCCCTATTCCGGGTTCAGAGTGGGAGCGGTACTGCTTTGTACCGACGGTTCGATTGTCAGCGGGACCAATGTGGAAAACCGGTCGTACGGCCTGACAACCTGTGCGGAACGCGCGGCGGTGTTCAATGCCGTAGCCCGGGGGAAAACGCTGTATCGTGCCCTGTTTCTGGCCTGTCCGGACGCGGACTCCGCCGTTCCACCCTGCGGGGCCTGTCGTCAGGTTATCAGTGAATTTGTGGGACCGGAGTTTCCGGTGTATTATTGCGCCAAGGATTTTATTGTGACGATGAGACTAATGGGTGAGCTTTATCCTTTTGATTCACTGCATAATTTAAAAAAATAAACCATCAGGGCTACTTTTTAACCACGCCTCTTCTGTTTTTTTCTTCATCCTTCTTTTTGGAATCCGCCTCCATCTTGGTTGTCCAGACATCGATCTTTCGTTTGGTGATCTCAATATCATCGGTATCGTTCATCAGGGTCTGCAGGCGCTTCAGGGCGGCCAGGTAGTTGATCCCCTGTTTTATATCGTCAATGCGCAGGGTGGACAACTCATATTTCTCACGATACCGTGCCGAAGTACGCTTCAGCATTTCTATGGCCAGCTCCAGGTGATCACGCCGTTCACGATACCCCTCTACCGACGGATTCATCTTACTGAGTACGGTTTTTAAATTGATAAGGTTTTTCAACACCGTGGTATACCGGCCTTCCAACTCAACGAAAGACCATTTCCACTTTGAATTGATGCCGAAGGCATCCTCAACCGAGGCAATGGCAAAACCGAGTTTTCTGACCAGCTTGTAGCGGCTGACATCGTCAAAGGCCTCAATGGTTGCCAAGCGCTCCTCATACTCGGAAAACGGCGCGTCGATGTAGGTGGAGACGATCTCTTCAAGGTAGATAATACTTTTATAACAACATTTCCTGGCCTCATTTAAAAAAGCCTCATTCTTGATTCCCAAAAGGGATACGGAAAGGGAGTTCATCAGAATAAAATAGGAGACCATGTTTATATTCTCATCGCATAACTGCAGTCGTTTGTAGTTCGCGCCCTTCTGGCTGTTCTGCATAAGCAGCTTTATTTTCTTCTCATTTTCCACAAAACCGCTTACTACTTTTTTGTATTCTTTAATTTTTTCCAGGTACTTTTTTTTGGCTGCCTGGCTGATTTTAGCCATATCAGACACCTCCCTCCGTTACGAGCCGTATTTCACCATAAGCTCTTCGGCGTGTTTTAAAGAAACGTCCTCCTTTTTATCCCCGGCCAGCATGCGGGCAATTTCTTCCTTCTGTTCCTGGCCGCTGACAATTTTCACCCGGGTAAAGGTTCTTCCCTGATCGATAACCTTCTCTACTTTGATATGATTTTGCGCGCGCACCGCTATGGTTGCCAGATGGGTGATACAAAGAATTTGTTTATACCCGGAGAGATATTTCAGCCGCTCTCCCACGGCAAGGGCCACTTGCCCGCCTATACCGGCGTCAACTTCATCGAAGATAAGGCTGCCGATATCATCGGACTCGGCCAATGCGGATTTAATGGCAAGCATTACCCGCGAAAGCTCTCCGCCCGACGCCACACTTTTCAGTTTTTTAAACGGCTCTCCCAGGTTGGGTGAGATGACATATTCGATATCATCCTTTCCGAACTGGGAAATGACCGGACGTTTGCTGTCATTAGTTTTTTCGCCTACCATCACCTTGAAGTGAACCTTGGGCATACCGAGGTGCTTTAGTTCGTCCTCCACCTTTTTTTCCAGCACCCGGGCCGCGGCTTTTCGTTTTTCCGACAAGGACTGGGCTGCTTCGAGTAACGTCTTTTCCTGTTCGGCAATCTGCCGCTTCAGGCCCTCTTTATCCTGTTCCCAGTTCTCTATAGTTTCAAGTTCGGTTTTACTTTCCCGGTAAAATCCAAGGATCTCATCGATGGTATCACCGTATTTCCTTTTAAGAGCTTTTATCTCACCCAAACGGTCCTCGACGATGGCCAGCCTTCCTGAGTCAAAGTTAAGCTGATCTTTAAAATGCCGGATACTCTCACCGAAATCTTCCAGTTCATAATACGAATCCTCCAGCTGGTTTTTCAATGCGTTCAGATTGGTATCGATCTCCGTCAACTCGTCCATATTGGAGCGGGCGGAGCGTAGAGATGCCAGGGCCCCTCCCCTGCTCTCCGCCACATTACTGTAAATCTGCTCCAAAAGCTGGAACAGCCGTTCATAATTTGCCAAAAGCCGGTGTTCCTGCTCCAGCTCCTCGTCCTCTTTTTGTTTCAGGTCCGCCTTCTCGATTTCCGCTATTGCATGCTTTAACAGCTCAACCTGGCGCAGTCTTTCGCGCTCGGTTGAAAGCAGTTTATTATAGCGTTCTTTCAGCGCTTTTAATTCGTTAAAGCGGTTGGTAAAATCATCGGCATCCTTTTCGCAGCCCGCAAACAAATCCAGCACCTTCCGGTGGTTCTCTTTTTGCAGCAGCGACTGGTGTTCGTGCTGACCGTGCATATCAAAAATCATTGCGGTCATTTCCTGTAAAATGCTGCGGGTCACCGGAACGGATTGGATATAAATGGAGCCCCGCCCGCTTTTCTTTACCACACGCCGGAGGATGACCGTTCCGTCCTCCGGGGCAATATCATGTTCGGAAAGCCAACGCAAGACGGATTGATTGCGGCTTACATTTACCACACCCGAGACCAATGCCTCTTCCGTACCGGTGCGGATAATGGAATAATCCGCCTTCTGCCCCAAAAGAATTCCCAAAGCACCGATAAGAATGGATTTCCCCGCTCCTGTTTCACCGGATAAAATATTCAAACCGTCGGAAAACTTGATGGACACCCGGTCAATCAAGGCATAATTATGGACATGCAGTTCTTCAAGCATTCGGCTCTCCGGACCAGTTTAGTTTTGAGCGCAGTACCTCATAAAAATTCCGTTTATCTGAATTAAGAATATGCGCATAGTGCCTGGATTTTTTAAATATCACACTATCACCGGGCTGCAGTTCAAACAGCTCCTGGCCGTCTACCGTCAGGTTAAGGGTGGTCCGCTGCTTTTCCTGCAGTACAATCTCCAGATATTCCTTTGCCGGGACCACCAACGGCCGGTGTGCGAGGGAAAAAGGGCAGATGGGACAGATGATAAAGGCTTCCATCTCCGGGTGGAGGATGGGCCCGCCGGCCGACAGTGAATAGGCTGTAGAACCGGTTGGGGTGGCGATAATAATCCCGTCCGCCCGGTAGCGTCCGATGTAGGTTTTGGAGAGATAGGCATCCAACTCCACCAGGCGGGCAATCCCGGACGAGATAATCACTCCGTCATTCAGGCCGGAAAATATCCCAATCTCGCTGTCCGCCCGAACCACTTTTACATCCAGCATAATCCGGGGACTTACGCTGATCTCTTCATTTATATATTTTTCGAATACTTCCTGCCATTCATTTCGGGAAACCTCACTGATAAAGCCGAAGGTCCCCAGGTTGACCGCCAACACCGGAATATCCCTTCCGGCGACGAGTTGTGAACAATAAAGGAGTGTCCCGTCTCCCCCAACGGACAACGCAAGATCAACCTCATCCAATGGGATCTTTGCCGGTGTCCTGGTATTTTTCAACTCCAACACCTCGGTATCAATATTCTTTTTATGAAAAAATATATTAATCTGATCCTTTATTTCTCCGATTTGGGTTTTTGCGTTATTTAGGACGGCAAGGACCTTTTTTATTTTTCTCATAGACTCGCGGCTCTTCTTAGCACTATACGATCTAATAGTACTTTTGTAAAGTTACCTGAAAAAAAGATTCCACTCCCGCCCATCACTAGGGCAAAACAGCCAGGACCTTGGCGATTTCCTCAACGCTTTTTTTCCCCAGCGCCGGATAAAGGGGAAACAGCACACAGCGTAACAAGAGCTTTTTTGCATTGGTAAACGCTTCATAGACCTCATCATGTCTTGTAATTACCGTTTCATTAAAGGCGGAATGGGTCTCGATAGTATACTTCCCGGCGAACTTCCTTATTTCCATCATACTCTGTGATACCATGACCGGAAATGAAAAATTGTTATTTTGTCCGCCTTCTTTTTGTACGAGCGTGCTGTGTTTTGATCTCATCAGGGCCTTTGAAAATATTTCCGCAATCTCCCGCCGAGTTTCCAGGAACTGGCCCAACTGCTTGAACTGGGCCAGTCCCACGGCCGCGTTCAGGTCGGCAAGCCGGGCATATTCCGGGGAAACCTCCAAAAGCCTTTTTAAACAGGCAGCGTGCTGTTTTTTGTTTACAAGTACTAATCCGCCGCTGCCGCAGGTGATGATGTTGTGAGGATCAAGAGAAAGCACGGTGATGTCACCCAGTCCGCCGCAGGGTTTGTCCCCCCACGTTGATCCCAGCGCCTGGGAAATATCCTCTATAATGGGAATTCCGTACTGGGAAATTTCATCGAAATTCGGTACAAAACCCAGTGTATAATGCAGTATTACGGCTTTTGCCTGTTTATATTTTTCCTGTTCCAGTTCGGAAGGCATAATGACTCCTGAATCCGGATCCACGTCAATGAAAAGAGGTGTTACCCCCCTGGCCTCCAGGACATCAATATAGATACCGGGTGAGAGCGGAGAGATAATCACCTTATCGCCCGGTTCAAGTTCCAGGATATCCAAGGCCAGAAGCAGACATGAATAATAACTCATTAAAGCTGTTCCGCCCATCAGTCCCAGTAAATGCGTAAAGCAGGAGACAAGCTCCTGGCTGTATTTTCCCGGACCGATATTATCCCCCACCATACAGGTGAGTGCGTTATTCATATCCCTTCTTCTGATTGTAGGTTTAAAAAGAGAAATTGCCATAAAAACTTTCCTTATTGTTGGATTGAACTAAGCTGCTGCAATTCTTTGGGATTAAATAATCTTTCGATATTGAGAATAATGATATAGTTACCATCGATGTTAACCACTCCCTGAATGTATTCCACACCGATCCCTGAGATCATCTGGGGCGGCGGCTGCACCATTTCGGCGTCAAGGGTGACTACACGCAGTATTTTATCGATAATAACCCCCAACGTCATGTTATGGATTTCCAGAATAATAAATCCGCTTAACAGCTTGTCTTCTTCGCTCATTTCCGGTTTGCTTAAAACAAAGCGCTTATGCAGATTTATTATGGGGGTTACCGCACCCCGCAAATTAAGAATCCCTTCTACGTAGGGGGGGGCATTCGGGATTTCCCTCACCTCCTGCATGTTCACAATCTGTTTTATTTCCATAATATCGATCGCATATACTTCTTCACCCAATTGGAAGCTGACTACTTGTATTTGATTATCTTTTTCCATGTACTCCTCCTTGAATGCCTGTTTGTTCCGTTTTAGTTTTTTTTGCTTTCGACAAGCGGAACAAACCTACAACCGATACTTTCTTCGGTCTGGAACCGATTACCAATCTTTCTTACCACAAGTAAATCCTGGTATTTTTTATAATCACCCACGGGGATTACCATAATCCCATTATCTTTCAACTGCATTTTAATGGCCGCGGGCATGACCGGCGCCGCAGCGGTAACGATTATCCGGTCATAGGGGGCAAACTCCCGCCAACCCATGGAACCGTCAGCGTGCAAAAAACGGATATTCGAGTACCCCAGGGCATCCAATAAACGCCGGGCCTGCTTTAGCAGGACCTCGATGATTTCCACGGTATAGACCTCTTTGCAGAGCTCAGCCAGAATGGCGGTCTGGTAGCCGCTTCCCGTTCCGATCTCCAGTACCCGCTCATCTCCCCTGAGATGCAGCGCCTGGGTCATATACGCTACAATATAGGGCTGAGAAATCGTCTGAGCATGACCGATGGAAACCGGATAATCACCATAGGCGATATCACGGCTTTTCCCGGAAATAAACAGGTGCCGGGGGATTCTTTCCATGACCTTAAGCACCTCGCCATCATAAATACCCCTGGGCTTGATTTGGGTACTCACCATTGTCTCTGCTTGGGTGTTCCGGGGATAATCTACCATTAATCATTCACCATGTTAGATTTTAACTACTAAAATGACAAACTTCAATAGTGAATCTAAAAAATACGGTGATTCTCATTGTTAAAATTAAGAATCTCTTTTGTGGAATTCGGCGCCTGCTCTTCTTAATTTGTACTCCCCGGAAGTTTGCCGATCCTACCTTTTTTTCAGCCTCAACCATTGTTCATAAAACCGGGTGAACCATCCCGCTTCACATAAAAGCCCGATATATCCATAAAGCCTATACGTACACGGTCGGATATTTTTGAAAAAATCCTTTAGGACGTGTGAATCGGCCAGATCAGAAACCACGCGCAGGCTGAATGCCGGAAGCGAACAGCGCAATGCACTGATGAATACCGCGGCCGTTTCCCAGTTGCACCCGGAAACGCCGTATTTGTCATACAACGCCTGTTTCATCCGTTCCGATTTTATGATGTATTCCCCGCAGGCCTGTGTTCCCACCCTTACCCCGTATCCATTATTTTGAGCGATTGCCACGGCGTTCTCCAGCAGTGTTCGCTTTACCTTTTTATTAAATAAAGCCAAGGCTGATTGCAGTTGTATTTCCCCTGCGCTTTTTTGCGGGAACCCGTTCTCATAGAGATCATATTCCACGCATGCATCACCGATAATCAATTCACCGATTTGTATTCCGGGGCTGATACCCCCACAGGAACCGGTATCTAAGAGTATATCGGGAGCAAATGAACCGATCAGTGCTGTTGTCGACACCGCTGTTCTTGTTTTTCCGGGTCCAGTCTTTACGACCAGTATGCTGTCCTGCCCGCAGGCGGCCGTTCCGGTTTTGCAGCCGTAGCTACGGCTTTCCGTTTTTACGGCAAGCGCTTTTTTACACATTTTGTATTCAACTGAGGTGGGGGTAATCAATAGTATTTTCATAGGTTTGACATGTATTGTATAAAAACAAAGGGGGACAGGCAAGACCGCCTATAACAAAAAAAAAGGGGCCGAAAATTAAATCCGGCCCCTTTACTTCTTTTGTCTTGGGAATAAGGAAAGGAGGAAAACTTACTCCCAATTTATATTAATTTTCTGTTTTCCTTCTACTATTAAATATAACACATTATGGATGAAAAGGTTACATTTTTATTTATTATAAAAAAAAAGCATTTCAGGGAGTGTTGCAGCGGTCTTCAAAGGAAGTGTATGCATATCCTGATAGACTTAATTATAATGAAAAAAACGCGCATCGTCCATAGAAAGTTTGTTCAATATTTATAACACCTAATTGCACCGGCTCGAGAATTCTTTTTACAGGGTCTTCAATTCACTTCCTTTATGCCAAACGCGACACCGCCGTCGTCGTATACCTCATATTTTTTCCCAATTGGAAACCGGTGGAATCTATAGCCCCATTGCCGTTCCAGGTTGTACCGCTGTCGAAGGTTTTGAAGGCATAATAGTCACCGGGAGTAATGCTGTAAAAATCGGTCATTGTTCGTATCACCGCCTAATTCACATCTCTTTTATGACAGTCTTGGTTATCTCAACATTTAATTCACCGCTTTTTCGCCTTCGGCGAAACGCCCGGCAACAGCCGCAATTACTGAAACATATCTTATTACAGATTTACGAGGCCATCTCTCTGTCGCGGAATCCCATCAGGTAAAGGATGGCATCCAGACCAATGGTGGAGATAGTGTGTTTGGCATTTTCCTTCACTTTCGGTTTGGCATGAAAAGCTATGCCAAGACCCGCTGCATTAAGCATCGGCAGATCATTAGCGCCGTCTCCCACAGCTATAACCTGTTCTATGTGGATGTCTTCCTTGAATGCTATCTTTTTTAAGATTTCCGCTTTCATGGGGCCGTTTACGATCTCTCCCAAATGGTTGCCGGTAAGTTTTCCATCCACTATTTCCAGGTCGTTGGCAAAAACATAATCGATATCAAAATTGCGCTGCAGGAATTTCCCGAAATACCTGAACCCCCCCGAGAGTATGGCGGTTTTAAATCCGTATTTTTTTAAGGTGGTGAATACTCTTTTTGCACCCTCGGTGATCGGCAGATTTTCAGCTACTTCTTTCAGGGTGCTTTCCTCAAGGCCTTTCAATAAGGCAATACGGCGAATAAAACTTTCATTGAAATCAAGTTCACCTCGCATGGCGGCTTTTGTTATGGCTTCAACCTCTTTTCCGACACCGGCTCGCTTCGCCAGTTCGTTGATCACTTCCGCCTGGATCAGGGTTGAATCCATATCGAAACAAACCAGACGACGGTTACGACGAAAAATGTTATCACTCTGAAAAGCAATATCAACACCTATTTCACGAGCGATATCCATAAACTGCAAGCGCATGGCAGATTCATCTTTGGGTATTCCCCTGATCCAGAATTCGACACAGGCTTTTCTTTTTTCATTATCAGCCTGTAACGGAATACGTCCGGTCAACCTTGTGATCACATCGATATTCAATCCCTGCTCGTAAATAATTTTGGAAACCTTTGCCAGTTGCTGTGCCGAGATTTTTCGTGAGATCAACGATATGATATACCGGTTTCTTCCCTGAAGATTGACCCAATCGGAATATTTTTCCTCTGTTATGGGGGTAAATTTTATTTGTATTCCCAACTCATAACCTTTGAACAATATATCTTTCAATACAGGTGCCGACTCTGATTCTTCAGGCAGTTCAAACAATATTCCCAGTGAAAGCTGGTCATGAATAACTGCCTGCCCTATATCCAATATTTGTACATTGTACTGTGATAATATATTGGTTAATGATGAAGTCAGGCCGGGTTTATCATTTCCGGTTATATTTAGCAGAATAATTTCTTTTCTTTTAGTTGTCATCAGATTCTACTTTTCCTTTATCCAAACTTTTCTCCTCCAGCAGGTTACCCTGTTCAGCATAAAGTCTACAGGTGCCGTCCCGCAAACATCGTTGTAATGACCTTTGACTTTTATTTGAACATTGTGAAAAATACTCACAATAACTGCTTTTTTCAAGTCCACATTTTAAACCAATAGTATGTGGGAGGACATTTCGCGACAGGGATAGAAGCGGAAATCCCACAAGATTGCGGGTAGGACAGCCTGCGGAGGTGACTGAGCCGGCTGTCCTACCTATAAAAGCAATCTGAGGAATTGCAGCGGATAGCCCGACCCGAAGGGGTCGCCCCATTTCGAATTGCTGTGATTATGAAAATACAGACTTGTATTCCGTATTTTCATGTGATATAATTATTTCATGATAATAAACAGGAGAATAGGTCCGGAAATTATTGAATTAAGCAGACAATTTCCCGTTATTACGATTACAGGCCCGCGGCAATCGGGGAAAACAACGCTCGCCCAGATGCTGTTTCCGGATACGGCATATGCAAACCTCGAAGACATGCAGCAGCGGGATTTTGCTCTGAATGATCCAAAAGGTTTTCTTGAGCAATTCCCAAATGGAGCAGTTATTGACGAAATTCAACGTGCACCTGATTTATGCTCCTACATTCAGGTAACAGTTGATCAAAAAAAGAAAAATGGTTTGTTTATTCTGACCGGAAGTCATCAATTCGAGATGATAAGTAAAATTTCACAATCCCTCGCCGGACGTACAGCAATAATACGTTTATTGCCGTTTGATTTAAAGGAAGCATATCCATCCATAAATCAGAATTCAAAACTTCTTGATATTCTGTATACCGGTTTTTACCCAAGAATATTTTCGGATAATATTAATCCGTCAAAATTCTATTCATTTTATGTGTCTACATATATAGAAAGAGATTTGCGTCAAATTATAAATATAAAGGATTTACGCAGATTTGAAACTTTTATCCGTTTATGCGCCGGACGAATCGGCCAAATAATCAACTATACCTCCATTTCCAATGAATGCGGCGTTGACCAAAATACGATAAAAAGCTGGCTTTCTGTGTTGGAAGCAAGTTACATCTGCAGGCTTTTAAAACCGTATTATAAAAATATCGGTAAACGGCTTGTTAAAGCACCGAAGATATATTTTTATGACAGCGGCCTTGTCTGTTTTCTGCTCGGTATTACAAATCCGGAACATTTGCAAAACCATCCCCTTTTCGGCAATATCTTTGAGAATTTCATCGTCTCTGAAATAATTAAAAACATTTTCAACAAAGTGGAAACCGAACATCTGTTTTTTTTCAGGGATCATACCGGAAATGAGGTTGATATAGTCTTTGATAATATTACCTCAATCGATCAGGTGGAAATAAAAGCAGCAAAAACAATACACAACTCGTTTTTATCCCCATTGCGGTATCTTCAAACCAGAGGAATCCAGGTAAACAGCTCATATCTGGTATACGGCGGTGAAAAGTCATATACCAGGGAGAATATTCATATAAAAAGCTGGACACATATCAGTGATATTTGACAGCGGTTTCTTCAGATCTCTGATAATATTTTCCCATGGTGGACATGATTTCAAGAAAAATATTGCAAATAGACATAAAGAGACAGGATATTCGTTAAAATAGGTGCATCATTGCCGGAAAAAGATAGAGTTTTCCATTCTGAATAATCAAGGCGGGAGATAATTCTTAATTCAATTAGGCAATAAAAAAAGCCTCTCTCCGGCAGTTTGCAACTGCCTGCGAGCCCCGTGTTTGC
>CAZWKE010000021.1:0-50461 GCA_964634205.1 uncultured Spirochaetaceae bacterium | reverse complement strand
GCCTACCGCATCTCCAGTATGCTCAGCTCGGTTTTACCCCGGAATATATGCACACTGCCGTTCAGATACTCGGCAAGCATTACCCTGGACGGGATTGCCGCGGTCTGCCTCATCGGTGCCGGCGATTCGGCCTGTGGTTCGATAATGCGGAATGTCCGTTTATTATGGGTGATAAGACCTTTTTTTGAGACAACGGTTTCATATTCACAGCAAAAGATCTTGTCCGTTTCATCCCCCGGCCGCAGGCGCACGTGGAAATCCTGGGATGCGGCCGGCTTCCCCGCGCACAGGGTGTCCAATGAGGCGGCAGCCGGACTTTGCAGCAGACTATTCACCTGCGCTGCGGAACCAGCCCGGGCAGCCTTAATTTCTTCAAGGACCCCCTTCATATATGTATCGGGAAGATCTTGCAAGCGCTGTCTGATATTGGAGCATGACATGGAATGTACTTCAATGCCCAGTTTTTCCAGGGCCTTTCCCAAGGCCCTTCTCATCGCCAGCATTTCCGTTCGCTCCGGTTCTTCAGTAGTAAGAGTGCTTTTATTCAGATAATGACTATCACACGCAATCCCCATCGGTATACCGTATTTTTTGACCCAAATATCGAGGACCTTCATGGCGGCAGCTTCGGCGGTCCGCTGCACCACCCGGCACATACAAGTGTGGGTTGCGTCATCAACCACAAGCAGGACCCGGCATTTTGATTTATTCTTAAACACAGAGGAGTTACGGCAAATAAGTAAAAGCAGCTCGCCAAAATGCTTTTTTCTGGCTGCCGTGCCTGACATGCGTCTGCCGAACTCCCAGAGGCCTTCATCAATCAACCAGCGCCGCAATGTCTCCCTGCTGATTTTATACCCACGCTGGGCCAGCTGTCTGGCCGCCGGCCCCGGGCCCAGGTCTCTGAAATAATCCTTATAATCGGCGATTATTTTCTTACGCACAGACTCGGATATTCTGCGATTCGAAGGTTTACCCCGCAGTCCATGTACCAGGCCTTCCTCACCGTTTTCGCAATAACGGTGATAAAGCCTTCTGATGTGACGATAACTTTTTTCTACCCGCTCGGCAGCTTCCCGCAGCGAGAGTGAACCCTGATCAACCAGTGTAAATATCCTGATCAATTCCTGTATTTTGTCATCCATGTTTTCCATCCTCTCATTCACTTTATTAATACGCGGGAAAAGTGAATATCACTTTGCGAATTTGGGAAAAAAATGGATTTTTTTTGTTAAGAACGCAAAAAAGGCGGGAAAAGACGGGTCTGCACCGGGGCAGCAGAAACCCGCACGGGCCGATTTGGTGGAATTTGCTTTATATGGAAGATATTAATAAGAGTTATGCCGTAAAGAACAAGAAGCTTTGCAACGCCTGTTTAATTTTTCACCCGGAGTTCTTCTATTTTTAGCTCTTTATTTTTATAATAAATACGAACAGCACCGTCCAGGCCTTCGGTAAGTTTCACTTCGGTCTCTTGCGGTGAGGGAAGCTCCGTATTTTCTTCGGCAATATAAAACAACCTGCCGTTATGCTCCACCACCCACTCGTTCGAAACGGGCCGTTTATATTCATAACAGAATATCCTGTTCAAATCATGCGGCGCTTCAAGCTTTTTATGGAAGTCTTTTCCTTTATATCGCTTTACGGCCGGCAAAGCGTCATACTTTGCGTCTATGTCCTTTTGCAGCCGGTGCAGACCGCTTTTTGTCCATGCCCCGGATTTTTGTTTCAAACGCCCCCGGATAAAGTCCCGGTAAACGTCATAGCACCACTGCACGTGCTTTTTTAACTCCTCGGTATCAACCGGTTGGATTTCAATACCGAGTTTCTTACAGGCCCGGGCAAAGGCCGATCCGCGCATTTTAATAGCGAGTTTTTTGTACGGCTTCGGTTTCGGTGCTTTTTTTGCGGGGCCGTTCAGATTGCCTAAGACAGTACGCGGAATACCGTACCTGCCGACCCATTTCCGCAGCATTGCCATGATGGATTTTTCACTGTCATCCCCCACATGGCACATCCGTATCTTGGTGACATCATCAACCAGGATCAACAGCGGCAGGGAATTGCCTTCACTCTGATCCAATTCGTAGTTGCAGCTGATGATATGCAGTTTCTGGCCGAAATATACCTTGCGTTTTTTTGCTTTTTTTCTTGAGCGGCGCTTCCCCGGTGTTTTCCACAATTTTTCTTCTATCAACCACCGTCTGAAGGTCTCCCTGTTTATGGAATACCCCATACAGTGCAGCCCCTTCCTGGCCAGGGACGGTCCAAAATCCTGAAAATAGGCTTGGTAATAATCCATTATGAGGGAGCGAAAATCACTATCAAGTCTTCTGTTCGAAGCCCGGCCCTTTAACCCATGGATCAGGCTGGCCGCGCCCCTTTGTCTGAATGCCCTGTAAATTCTTCTCACCTGGCGGTAGCTTAAATCCAACTCCTGCGCAGCCTCTTTTAGAGTGAGTTTTTTCGTCTCTATCTTTTTTATGATTTGCAATCGTTGCTTTTGTTTTGTTTCCATAATTCACTATATAAAATACCGAATATATCAATAAATTGCAACATTGAAGTGACATTAATGTTTGTTTCATAAAATCAGTCGCGTAAGACCGTATTTTTGCCGATTTTGTGCGCGGCCCGGGCGGCAGCCAGGCAGAAACTCTCAAAACGGGCTTCCAGAAGCTGCGGGTAAGGGTTCCCGTCCGATTCAATGGAAAGATAGGGTATCCGCTCACATTCAGCGAATCCGTGCAGCTCGGGTTCACACCCCAGGCCGCGAAACACGCGTTTCTTTCCCTCAACATCGGCCTGCGGAATGGTAATGGCGTCACCGAACCGGCATTGCATGCACCCGAAAGGCCCGACGTTGACGATCCCTGAGAATTTATTCAGTGAATCCCTCATGGTAAGGCCGGAGATCAGACCCGGTTCACCGTCCAGCTCCTTGGGAATCAGGTGTTGAGAGTAACGGATCAGATCTTCCACATCCAACAGCTCCGGAGTGTAGAGCCCGGATTCCGCAAGGATCGTCTTGATCTTCTTTTCCGTAAAGCGCTGGGTAACACCGGAGATAAAACGCTCCAGCCGCCCAAACAGGGTGGTTACCGGCTGCACGATACCGTACTTTATTTTGAAATCCACATAATACATCACCTCGGCCAGGGACGCGATTGAAACCGCAAAGCCCTTATCGGCCAGCCGGCGGGCAATATTCAGATTCGAAAAATGGTCGCGCCGCACAAAAAACTCACCGGTTACCGCCACCCGGGCGGTTTCCCCAAGTGATTGCGAGAGAGGAACGGCGGCAAGACGCTGCGCGGATTCACGGAGCCGGCGGTACAGGCGTTTTTTTGCCTTGCCCTGCAGGGACGCAAAGATCTTATCCGCTTCTTCCCTGAGGACCGCTATGCCCTCCGCCGGATCACGGGCCAGGGCCCGGATGGTGCACTCCATATCCTCCAGCACATCGGCAATTACCACCGCCCGCCAGGCGTTAAACAAGGTAATCGGCCCAAAGCCGGCGAAATTATTATCCATACTCATATCCAGCAGCGCCACATCCTCCAGCCTGCTGTCCCTGATAAACTGCGAAATATACACATGATACTGTCCCAGGCGGCAGTGCCCGGCGGATTTGGGGATGAACATCATCAGTTTTTCATCCGCCTGCTCCCGGGAACGATATTTCAGATATTTCAACAGCGAGCCGATGCATATGGTCAGCGGCAGGCATTCCTTCCCGGAAGTAACGCTTCTGCCCAGCCGCAGTACCTCGCTGTCCGATTCCGGCAGCGCCAGGGCGTTTATTCCCTGCCGGCGAAACACGGCGGCCACCCCCTTGTTCCCGTAATAACCGACCGAGGGGATGATCAATGTCACCGCGGGATCGGTCAGGCGGTGGTGCCTCCCCTGTGAATCGATATACATCATCCGCCGGTTCTCAAAGCTCACCTGAGCCGCAGTATAGGCTGCCTGTTCCGGCAGCGGAACCGCTGCGATGGTATGGTAATTGTGCGCAATATCCAGAAAAGCCTCAATGCGGGTGTTGATGCCGGCATCCGCGGTATGCGCGTCCAGTTCCAGGGTCAGGCTCGGCTTATGGTCCATCACCCGCCGGAAATAGGGTACCAGAAAAGAGTCAGGCCCGCAAAGAAAATTGGTGATAAACACCCCGAACAACTTTGGATTGTTCTTTACAATTTGAGAGGCCTTGAGTATACGCTGACCGGTCTCCCAATGCATATAATCCGCGTATTCCGGCGGAATGGGAACGTCTTCATACGGAAGTATATCGAAGGGGATGACAATATTCCCCCTACTGGTGAATTTCTTGGGAATCCCTTTGTTTGCCTCCGGCGCATAGGCGTTATACGGCCTTCCGAACAGCACTATGGCGCGCATGTTCGGGTCGGACTCGATTCTTTTCAGCACGGCCCTGCCCAGGGATTTGCATTCCGCCTCAAAATCCCGCTGTGAGCGGAGAGCCGCAAGGAAAGCGGCCCCGGCCTTTTTTCGGGAAAATCCGAGCAACTCAGCCACCTTGATAAACTCGGGTTCGGCCTGTGCATAACCGTCACGCAGATTAAGATACGGGGAAAGGATTTTTTGCGCCGCCTTGTACCCGGCAAAAGCCTGGCGCAGTACAAACGCCTCTCCCCGGCTGAACCCGCAGGTGGCGCAGAAATCCTGCTTGTTCATGCCGCCGGGCACAAAGATCTCCTTGACAAAGGGGATGAAAATATAATCGATCCTCTTTTTCAGCAGATTTTCAAAGAATCCAACTGAAAGTTCGGCGGGATAACACATGGAGGCAACCAGGTGACGCGCGGCATCCTTTTCCACTCCATTGGGGAGGACTACCTTACACCCCAACGCCGTAAAAAAATTATAGTAAAGCGGAAACAGCGTCAGGGAGAAAAACGATGTATTCAATCCGATGCGCAGCGCATTGGGTTTTAGCGGACGGACCGGCGCGTATTTTCCAAACATCAAATGATTGCGTTTATCCACATAATCCAGATCATGATCGTTCACTTCATGTTTAAAGCGCAGGTTGTAATAGCGGTTGCAAACACCGCCGAAGGGAAACACCGTATCCCCGATGCGTACACGGGTGATGCTGCATTTTAGATCGCAGCGTTCCTTGCCCCCGGTACAGACAAACGGTTTTTCTTGTTTAATTTCGCGGGCCAAAATCTGCTCAAGGTCGAACGATCCTTCCGGAACAAGCCCCAGGTCCTGGCGCTTTTCCAGTTCAAGGGCGACACCGAACGCCCCCATCAAACCCGGTTCCGGCGGTACCACGATCTCCTTGTCCATAATTCCGGCCATGGCCAGGGGCACGGCCTTGTTGTAACAAACCCCGCCCTGCATAAATATCTTTTTGCCGACCGGCCTGTTTCCCTTTACCCGGTTGTTATAATTGAAGCAGATTGAATATACCAGCCCGGCCAGGATGTCCTCCTGGCTTATACCCTCATGGGTGGCGTTCTTGATATCCGAAGAGATAAAGGCCGCACACTGATCGTTAAAATTCGGCGGTGTTTCGGCCTTGAGGGCGGATTTGGCGATGTCCGTCATTTTTACCCCTAAAGACTCGTACGCGGCCTCCTCCAAAAAAGAGCCCGTGCCCGCCGAGCAGGCCTGGTTCATGGCGTAATCAGAGGCCACCGAGTTGGTAATATAGGTATACTTTGCGTCCTGACCGCCGATCTCGAAAATGGTATCCACCTCCGGATCAAAATACACCGCGGCGGTCGCGTGGGCGATGATCTCGTTAATAATCCCCTCGCTCAGGGTATAAAGCCCCACAATCTGACGTCCGGAACCGGTAACGCCCAGGCCGGTAATGTTGATCTTTACGCCGGCCAGCTCCTTAAGCAGCGCTGTAAAACACGCCCGCGAGGCTTCAATGGGGTTGCCGTTGGTCCGCAGGTAAACGGATGCCAACAGGGCATGGTCCTTTTTGCGCAGCACCACCGCCTTGGTGGTGGTGGATCCGACATCCAATCCCAGAATACAGCGGTCTCCGTCGGCCGCCTGTTTGTACTCCAGGGTTTTAAAGGAGACCAACGGCTTGAACTCCTTTAAGGGCGGTAAAAACGAGAAGCTTGACTTTTCAACATGGAAGAACTGTTTGGGAATGGGCTTGCCCTGTTTCAGCGCTACCAGGGCCGCGCCCAGGGCCTCGAAATACGGGGCCTCTTTGGGAATTTCCAGGTGCCGGATCTCCTGTTTCAGATATCCGGTAACCGCTTTGTTCAGGGCCGTACCGCCGATAAGCAGTACCCGCTCATGGGGGACCCGGCCCAAGATCTCGAGAATTTTCTGCGCGATCATCTCGCACAATCCCGCGGTAACGTTGGGGATGGATTCCCCCTTGTTCAATGCGTGGGTACAGTCGGATTTACAGAAAACCGAGCAGCGTCCGCTGACCGCGTAAGCCTTTCCCTGCAGGGCCAACTCGGCGGCCTTTTCCACATCAAGATTCATCCGCCTGATCTGCTGTAAAAAAAACTCCCCCGTACCGGAGGCGCATTTATTTCCGGTGGAAATATCACTGATCTTGTGCTCATGATTCAGGGCATAGACCATAAAGGTCTCGCCCCCGGCGGAAACCAGGGCGTCATACTGCTCGTCACCATTGTTCTTTATATATTCAAGGGCGTGTTCCGTTGCTTCCGGTTCGGTAATCCCCGGCAGACGCATAAAATTGCGGAATTTTCTGCCGGTCACCATCACCGGTGTATCACCGTTTATATGAAGCTCACCGATAATCTGTTTGAAGACCGCCTTGGGGTTGCCTTCGTGCGCGCGGCGGACCACCTTTTCCACCGTTGCTTTTTGGGCGCCGTCGGAGAATTTTATTTTTACGGCGCTGATGGTGGAGGCCCCCAGACAGATACCGTATGCAGCATTACTTTTTTCAATATCCTTCATTTTTACCCCGTACCACAAAACTTTTTTGTAAACGTAGCCACATCATTCCAAAAAATCAAGTAAAACCCCAAAAAAATATTTTTATCCCTTACCCCAGACCAATATCCGGTGTCATCATGACCGCGAATCACAGCATACCGAAAAACAGGTCTTAATGCAAGCTTGGCGGATAAGACCCCCGCGCATCCGGCAGCGTCATGGATGTGCGGTCCCCGGTAAACAAATTTATCTTGATGGCAGCCTGTTTTTTATTTACACTTTAGTAAGCGGTATTTTAAGGAGTAAAAAATGGCAAACAATATCGGAGAGGAAATCAAAGTAAAGGGCGAGGAGCTGTTAAAAAAGGTAAAAGAAATCGTACACCAGGGCAACATCCGAAAGATCATCATCAAGAACGGAGAAGGCAGGGTAATGCTGGAAATTCCCCTGACGATAGGGGTGGTGGGGGCCGCCTTTGCCCCCATACTGGCCGCGGTAGGCGCCCTGGCGGCCCTGGCCATGGATTTTAAAATTGAAGTAATAAAAAGGGAACCGGAAGAACAGGACAAGCCGCAAGACCCCGAACAGCAATGAGTCTGCTAACCGTAAAAAAGGTACACAAGAAATCGCTCGGCACCCTGCTTATTGTTATCTGCCTTCTGCCGATAGTTATAACCCAATGCGGGCAGGCCGCGCAGGATCATAGCATCTTTGCGGTGGCGCAAAAATACCTTTTCATACCGGAAGAACGGCCTGCTTCCATGGATTTTTTCGGCAAAAGTATTCTGGCGCTGTACAAGTCAAGTGACGGGCAGGCCGCGGATGATAATGAAATACACAACTTTCTGGCACCGGTTCTCACCGATATGGGGTTTACGGTTACCTACTGGAACGTGGACGAGGCTGTTCCCACCATGGCCGACCTGGGAGGTATCAGGGCCGTTGTCAGCTGGTTCCGCGGCGGAACCATGGAGGACCCCGACTCTTACCTTGCTTTCCTGGATCAAACGATCAACTCCGGTCGGAAGGTGATCATCATCGATAACATGGGCGCCTATGAGTACAAAACCACCGACAAGCCCGAATATGTGGACCGGTCCCTGATAAACCTTACCCTGGGCAAACTGGGGCTGTGGTATATGAGTGACTGGACGGACGACACCAATGTCATCCGGATCGCGCGCAAGGTTCCGGAGATCGTGGAAAAGGGCGGAGAACAGGACGCAGCCAAGAGTGCTTTCTACTACCGGTTTATGCCGGTGGACAAAGATCTACAGGTCTATCTTTCACTCACCCGCAGCGATAAAAATTACCCGCCCAGCCCGGTAATTGTCAGCAATAAGCACGGCGGATTTATCCTTTCACGTTATATTTACCGCATGCAGGACGGCAAAGTGCACCTGCTGATCGATTTTAAAAAATATTTTCACCGGGCGCTTTTTACGGAGGCCGACACGGAACAGGTGGCCCTGTTTACCGATCAAAGCGATCCGGATCTGGCCCGACTGGCCGGCTACGCCGAACAAACCCTGAAACGAGTGGGCCTGGACGTATCGCTTATTTCCAAGAAACAGTTTACCAACCTTACCGCGGGTGATCTGCTGCAGTTTACGGCAATCGGCCTGGTGTTAAAGAATGATGACGGTCTTTCGCCGGAGTTGTTTTCCGAGTTTTTTGCGGCCGGCGGCGGACTGGCCGATTTTGTGGGCGGATCGTTTCCCCTGCTGGCCCCGGTTTTGGGAGCAACCGCCGGGAACCCGACCGGGGGCACCGCGCCGAAAGGGTATACCATCCGTCCCGGATTTGTCCTGGGGCAAAACATTGCGCTCAAGGACGCGGAACTTCCCTGGGCGGCCGGTTTGCTGGTGCCCAGGGATAACGTTACGATAATCGGCACCGATGCTTCGGGCAGCGTTCCTTTGGTCTGGTCCGCGGGCAGGGCGAACGGTAAAATCATTGTCTGGAACTGGGACGGGTTTGTCAGCGGCAGCCTGATCGGGCTGATGCTGGAATCATTCCTGTACGTGCGCCCGGTGGGCGCCGCCCTGACGCTGGGGATCGGGCACTTGTTTATCGATGACTGGCCCGCCCCCATGTATAACTCCGTCAAAGATCCGGTAACCACAACGGATACGGTTTTTTATACGACCGTCTGGTGGCCGGACGTGAAAAATATTCTTGACAGCCGTCATATTAAATACAGCACGTATATGATCTTCAATTATAATGATATTGTGTCCCCTCCCTTTACCGGCGGTGAGTTTTTTATCGCCGACAACATGGCTTCGGTACAAATGGCCCGCGACATCCTGGCACAGGGAACGGAACTTGAACTCCACGGGTATAATCATATGTCCCTGACCAGGGAAAAAACCAAAGTGAATAAAAACTCCTGGCCCTCCATCGATAACATGATCGGCTCACTCGAACACGGCAGGAAAACCTGGATCAACCTCTTCGGCCGGGACACCCTGCCCTTTGCCTATGTGGCGGTAAACAACATCATATCGCAGGACGGGATCGTGGCACTGCACAAGGTGTTCCCCGGTATCAAAATAATCTCTGCCCTTCATTGGGGCGTCGGCGAAGAAACCTTTACCCCTATCGGCCCCCATCCGGTTATTCCGGACATCTACTACTTCCCTCGCCTGACCTATGGGTACCGGGATACCCCGGAGCTGCGGAATGTCCTTGTTTCCGGCATGTGCGGTCCGGGGCTTATCAGCCATTTTATCCATCCCGACGATGTGTATGATTCTTACCGCTCGGGCGGCAAAAATTGGCCGCAGCTGAAGCAGGAGTTCCAGGGTTTGCTGGACTTTGCCCAGACCAACTACCCGTGGGTTACCTGGCTTTCACTGCACGCCGCCTACGAGCGTTTGCAGTTCTACGATTCGGTGAACTCATCATTCCGCTGGCGGGCCAATACGCTGACGGTTTCCTCCTATCCCGGCCTGCTGCTGCGCATTCGCACCAACGGGCGCCGCCTGCTTAATATGCGGGGTGCCAAGCCGGTGTATCAGTATGCAAACGCGCCGTTTCTCATTCTGCGCACAACAGCGGTAAAAAGCGTCCTGACCTTTGCCGCGCCCTAGTTTTTTTATCGTGCGCAAAAGCTTATTGTTTTTCTTATGGTATACCGTTGCCCAATACCCCATTTCCGGTTATTATCGGGGAAAGACCCAAACACAAAGGAACGTTTACGTATGAAGGCCGGGAAGCAGACGGAAACCACAAACCAAAAAAGATTTTTTACCCCTGAAAACTATGCCAAAGAGCAGTCACAACGCATGCATTCCACCCGCGGGCCGCTGTTGATCGCCAGTTTAAGCGCCGGTGAGTACCTGGCGGAAGCGGTGGTAAACAAGTACACCCAACACCTGAAGGCCCAGGGCAGCGAAGATAACATCCTTTACCTGGAAGGCATAGACCGCCGTTTCAGTGATTCCGAAGCCTGTGTTCGGCTGAAGCATCACGTAAACGGCTACGATGCGTTTCTGTTCCAGGCGCTCTTTAATCCCAACCTGCCGTTCAGTATCGACGAGAACTACCTGTCGTTTCTGATTGCGGCCCGGGCCTTAAGAGAACACGGGGCCAAACACATCACCGGGATATTGCCGTACCTGGCCTACTCCAGGCAGGACAAACCCACGGCCTTCAAGCGTGAGCCGATCACCGCCAAGCTGATGGCGGACCTGAGCATTACCGCCGGACTTGATCAGCTTATCTCCTGGGCGCCGCACTGCGGGCAGATCCGCGGGTTTTACGGCAGCATGCACGTGGATTTTCTGGACCCGTTGATTCTGTTTATGGAAGAGTTCTCCGACTTTAAAAACCGGGAGGATGTGATTGTGGTAGCCCCGGATGTGGGCGCCTCCAAGTTCGCCACTCATTTCGGCCGGGCCATGAACATCAACACCGCAATCGCCTCCAAATACCGGCCCCAACCGGAAAAGGTGGTAATTTCGGAGATTATCGGTGACTTCAGCAACAAGAAGATCGCCGTCATCCTTGATGATATGATCAGCAACGCGGGCACGGTCTACGCGCTCTGTAAAAAACTGATCACCGAGCAGAATATAAAAGAGGTGCATATCGGGGTATCGCACAACCTCTGCGTGGGAAAGGGATCGGAACGCCTGCAGGACCTCTATAAAAACTTCGCCCTGAAACAGGTGATCGTTACGGACAGCATTCCCCAGACCGCGGGATTAAGAGAGCTTCCGTTTGTGAAAGTATTGAGCCTTGCCGACAGCTTAAGCAGGACCATCAACCGTGTACATTACAATAAATCCGTCAGTGAGGTGTTCTACACTCCGCAATAACGAACAGAAGAAGGCAGCTCATGACCGATGAATCAAGAATGGTTATACTGAACAATGAGGTGGAAGCCCGGCTCCTTGAGTCGGTGCTGAAGCAGAAGGGAATTCCCCATATCATCAGGAGTTATAAAGACCTGGCCTACGACGGTATTTTCCAGCTGCAGCAGGGTTGGGGACATGTGGAAACCTCACCGGAATACCTGGACGAAGTAAAACAGATTTATAACGACCTGTTCAATAAGAAATAACGATAAGGTTTTTACTTTTACCTATGTTGGAAAATATCTGTGTATTTTGTGCCTCCAGCAATAATGTTTCTCCCGTGTATCTGAAACCCGCCGCCGAACTGGGCAGGCTGCTGGCCGCCCGCCACATTACCCTGCTTTACGGCGGGGGAAAAGCCGGTTTAATGGGGGAGCTGTCACGGGCCGTTCACGCCGGGGGAGGCAAAATAACCGGCATTATTCCCGCCCTGTTCCGTGAGCGCGGCTGGTGTTACGAAAAGGCGGACCGGATCATCCAGACCCGGACCATGCAGGAGCGGAAACAGATTATGGAAGAAATGGGGCAGGCATTTATCGCGCTGCCCGGCGGCACCGGCACCCTGGATGAAATTCTGGAAATATTGACCACAAAGCAACTGGGTTTTCATGCCAAACCGCTGGTGCTGATAAATACCCGCGGCTTCTTTAATCCGCTTCTCCGGTATTTTACCCGGCTTTTTAAACAGGGATTCGTCCATGAGCCTGCCGGACGCTATCTGCAGACAGCCGCGGACGCGCGGTCCGCCCTGGACCGGGTGCTGAAAGGCTGAGACGCACGCCATGAGGTCCACGGTTTGGACCACTATATAAGCTTCACCGTCGGAATTCACATACTTCGGCCGGCCGGCAGCCCTGCCGCACGGACCGCAGGCACCCCATAGGTTTTGCCGCACCGCCTAACGGTTCGATCTTTTCTTTTTATACTCCGGGATCTCCAGCATGGGCGGCCGTTCCTCCTCATCGATCTCGAACAGGACCTCTTCGAAATAATTGTCATGCGCCTGAAACTGCCGCAGGATATTGGTCATTTCCGGAAGCCGGTCGATTTTGCCCACCCTGGCCAGACGGGGGATGAAGGTCTGCAGGATGCGAAAAGCCATCTTTCCCAATGAGCGGGTGTCCTGGTTTCGGTGGACCCGCTTATCAAGGTCGGTCTGGGCAAAGGCCTGCAGCCCGTATAAGTTGAACACGTCGATCAGGTGGGATGTTTCCACTCCATAGCCGATGGGAAAGGGAATACACTCGAGTACCTTCCGCCTTACCGCGTATTCTCCGGAAAGGGGTTGGATAATGGCGGTCAGTTCCGGAAAAAAAAGCGAGAAAAGCGGGCGGATCAGGATCTCGGTCACCCTGCCCCCTCCGGAAGGTCTGATCCCCTGGGAAAAGGCCAGGGGGCGGTCATAGAAGGCCTTGACGTATTTGATCTCCGGATTAAAAATGAGGGGTGCCACCAGGCCGTAGACAAAACGGGGATGGATATTTTTAATATCCGCGTCGATATAGACAATGATATCACCGTTTAACTGGTATATGGCCTTCCACAGATTTTCACCCTTGCCCTTTTTCTCGCCCAGCTCGGGAAGTATCTCCTTGGAAAGAAACACCTGCGCGCCGAACGACGCGGCGATCTGCATGGTTTTGTCTTCCGAACCGGAATCAATCACCGCTATCTCGTCCAGAAGCGGGTACTGGTTCATCAGCTCCGATTTCAGGATTATTATTTCCTTGCCGATGGTTGCTTCCTCATTCAGTGTGGGGATGCACAGGGAAACCGTTGTCTTCTGTTTCTGCTTTTCTGCGACAATCGCGCCGATGTCTTTGAAATTGGAATGGTGAAAGGTATTGGTCTTGAGCCAGCTATTGATGTTCAATATACAACCCCCTGTCGATCACCAGGAGCAGGCCCAGCAGCTGGGTGATGCCGATGCTGATGGGCTCGATCTTTATGGTTTCGTTCGGCTCGTTCAAATGCTCGCCATTGGTAATCCCCACGGTTAAGGCGGGTATTTTTCTGTCGATGAACGCTGAGAGTTCCGAGGTACTGGGAGAGATCCTGGGTTTGATGTTGAGTCCGTTTAAAATACTGCGTGCCGCCCGGGCCAGAAAATGATTGAACGGAATGCCCCCGGGCCTTCGTTCCGCGATTCGTTCCAGCTTTATCTCCGCCCCCGTATTAGACGCAACCGTCGCCACAATATCCTCAATTTCCAATGCGATATTCTTTACCATGCCCTCGGCCTCGCTTCTGACCTCAAACCGCAGGGAGGCACTGGTGGCGATAGTATTAAAGGAGGCGCCGCCGTGGATGGAACCCAACACCACGGTGGTGCGCGGCCTGCGGGGCAGGGGAATCTCCAGGATTTTATTAATGACCTCGTTCAGGATGACAATCGCTCCCACGGCACCAAACCGTGTCCAGTCATAGCTTTCCGGCATTCGGCAGGTAATCTCACCGCGCAGCATGCCCAATGAGGTATAACTCAATCGTCCCAGCTCAACTCCTTCGATGCAAAGCCCGGCCACAATCGGGTCCTTGAAATTAGAAAGGAAAAACCGCAAGCCCTCCAGGTTCCCCCTGCCCAGGCTCCTGGACGAACCCATAAAGATTATATTTGAATAGATCGGGATATTGAGCACATCAAGTATTTTGGGCAGGGTCGCCAGGACCGCGCATCCAAGTGAGTTATCCCCTACCGCCGGACCGGTAACCCGGTCCATCTGAATCGAAAGGGTATGGTCCGCGGTAGCGGGAAATACCGTGTCCGCATGAGCCACCACAATAATATTCCGCTCTCCTTTTTCACCGTACAACACCCCCAGCGCGTTCCCGGTCTCATCCGATGAGGTACTTAACAGCCCGCTTTCCGTAAACCGGTTTTTTAAGAAATCAATGCGGTGTTCTTCCTCAAAGGTGGGGGCCGGTATTTCTCCGATCATAATGAGATTGGCCAGAAGAATTTCGTTCAATTCCAAAAGCTCATTATGAAAGCGCGGAAGTGCCTTGACTATTTCATTCAGGTTGTCAAACATATGTTCTCGATTATATATAGATATCTCTAAAGCTATTATAGTATATGCGTGGTTCCCTGTACAACGAGAAAAAACTTTTCGTATGGCCTACGCTATGCAACCCGGCGTAAGGCTGGTATATTAATGATAGACGTATGCGGCAGAACAAATGCACACATCTTAAATATTCATTTATTAAAATCCTCAGCGGTTCCGATCTCTCGAAACGACGGCTGCCGTACATGATCATGGAAAGCATACAACCGGGGCCGGTCCTCTGGCTTACCGGCTGTATGCATGGTGATGAAATCGGCGGGACCGTGGTTATCCATGAGATATTCAAGCGGCTGCGTAAGAAACTCACCTGCGGAACGGTACATGCCTTTCCCTTGATGAATCCCATGGGATTTGAAACGGCATCCCGGACTATCGTCTTAAGCAAGGAGGACCTGAACCGGTCCTTCCCGGGGAACAACAAAGGGACGATAGCCGAACGGATCGCCTACATTATTTTTTCCCAGATAATTCAGACACACCCCGCCCTGGTCCTGGACCTGCATAACGACTGGAACAAATCCGTTCCGTATGTGCTCTGCGATCCTTTTTCCGGAATTCAAGACCGGGAACTGCGGCAAAGGATAAAAGATTTTGCGCATACATCGGGGCTTTTACTGGTGGAAGATTCGGAAACAATAAAAAAATCCCTTTCTTTTACCATTCTGCAGAAAAATATTCCCGCCCTCACCCTGGAACTGGGTGAATCCCTGACCATCAACGAAAAAAACATAGAGAACGGGGTAAACGCCATCTGGAACATTCTGATGAACCTGGGTATGGTGCCCCGGGACAGGGAGTATTTCCACTATCCCGCGCACGAGCTTGTCAGCAACAAGATCTTACGGTACTCTTTACAGCCGCTAAGCGCAACCAGCGGGATAATCCACTTTTTAAAGAAACCCGGCCAAATAGCCTACCGGGGCCAGAAAATAGCCCGCATCAACAATGCGTTTGGAAAAACCACCGAAATCATCACCACGGCCGCGGACGGTGTGGTTCTCGGACATTCGGATTACGCGGTTACCTTTCCGGGGGCACCGGTCATGGCCTTCGGCTGTTTCTAGGGGAATGAGGGTATGAACAACAACCGGCTTCGCAGCACTGGAGAAAATATATCGCCGCGCCCCCACGCCGCCTTTACCAGGCAATCATTCCGTCTACCCATCGCCCTGCTGCTGTGCATACTGGTGCTTTTCACCTGGACCTGTGCCTCCGTCTCCTTTCGCTACATGACCGGGGGGGATACGCCTCCACTGACGGAACAGCCGGCCTCCTATCCGGCGACCAGGTTTATCGTGTTTTCAGATCCGCACTTCACCGTTTTGCCGGCGGGTGTACCGCCGACGGACACCCCGCGGGGGACCGGGTTGGGCAAACTACTGCATGAGTCTCACGAAATCGGCCTGGCCGCCGTGCGGTATATCATCGCGAACAAACCCGCCTTCGTACTGGTTCCCGGTGATCTGACCGAGAACGGCAGGCTTACCGAACACCGCAGCTGTATCAGCTTGCTGCACCGCCTCGAAACCAACGGGATACCGGTTTATGTTATCCCCGGGAACCATGATATTCATAAGGCACAGGCCGGTATAACCCCGGGCAACTCCGTTACCACCCCGGCCCGTTTCGCGGAAATGTACAGGGATTTCGGCTACGGTGATGCCGTGTCCCGTGATCCGGCGTCGCTCAGTTATGTGGCCGAGCCGGTAAAGGGGCTTTGGCTTCTGGCCCTGGACGCAACGGTGTATCGGGAGAACGAAGCCCCCCCGCAGGGGCACGACGGCACCAGTGCCCGCAAAAAACCGGCAAAAAATTACGGGTACGACAGATTTTCCCTGAATACGCTGTTATGGGCGGAGCACATGCTGAGGCGGGCAGCCGTACGGGGAAAGGCCGTTATAGTGATGATGCATTACGGACTGCTTGAACATTTTAAACTGCAAAAGCAGACATTCCCCCGTTATGTGGTGGATAATTTTACGGAGATCGCCCGGATGATCGCCCATTACCGGGGGCGTATTGTATTTACCGGGCACTTCCATTCCCAGGACATCACCATACAGCGCTACCCGGACGGCGGCTTTATCTATGATATAGAAACCGGTTCGCTGATCACCTATCCCTGCGCCCTGCGCCTGGTCAGTTTTTCAAGCGAATCGGGAATCAGGATCACCTCCCACTACATTACCGCCATTCCGTCACACCCCAAGGGCTTTCCCGAATATGCGTATAATTACCTGGTAAAATCCGTCAGGCTTTATTTTTCCGCCGTATTGCGTCGCTATGGATTTTCGGTAAAAGAGCGGAAGCTGCTTATTCCCCAGCTCAGTGCCGCCCTGGTCGCTCATATAACGGGAGACGAGCATACGCCGCCTGTTCTCCTTGATGTAACGGGATTAAGTTTATGGCATAAAATAATGATAAGTTTCCGCAGAAAGCAGTTTGAATATATCCGGCAGGATTTGCCTCCACCGGACAACAACATCCGGATCAACCCGCTAAACGGTGAATGGCAAAAGCTTACTCTACCCTGAAAAGGCCTATGAGATTGTTAAAAAACTCCGAATAGACATTAAGAAACTGGTTCATTTTTTCCGGGGTAAGTTTTTCGCCCTTGCCGTCGGATTCGGGATTGGGCCACGGCGACTTGTCCACCGCTTCCTGAAAGTTGGCTTCGGTAATGAAGTTCGGGATGGGGGTTACGTCCTGGTAGAGTGACAGCGGCCCCAGCAAGACATACCCGTCACAAAGGTCTTTCAAATATAAACCGTCTCCCGGGTCAAGAAAAAAGTGGCGACTCAGCCAGTAGGGCTTTTTTATCTGTACATCCGCAAACGCGCCGGCGGTCACCCCGATTCCCTTTTGTTTATACTCGGAGGAAACCGCGCGCAGCAGATTATCGAATATCCCGTCCACGGGATATTCGATGGAAAGGCGTCCATCATTGTTCAGCCACCAGGGTGAATGCAGAAAAACCGAAGCACAGCGATCACCGATAAGTTTTTGTAGTTGATAGGCCGTGGAACCTGAATAGTCAAACCCAAGTTTTTTATAACGCGTCACCATGGCCGGGCTCTTGGCCCTGATAATACAGTATGCCTGGGGTAAAAATAACAGCGCCTTTGTTTTTGTCTCTATCACCTGTTTTTTTATAATATCCAGCATAAAATCGTCAATAATCAGATCGCCGTATATTTTTTTGTACACAACCGAGTCTTGCGGATCCTTCAGGCCTTTTTCTTCATGCATATGCTCAAAATGGATCTCAGGGCTTAATCCCAGAATGCGCATCGGCCTTTCATGGGCAGACCGCTTTTTATTTACGGACCAGACCGCGCGCAGCAGATTAACATACTCTTCGTAGCCCCCCAGCACAAAACGGTTGAAAAGAAGTTGTTTCACCTGTTTCTCATCGAAGTCGGCGGCTGTTACCACGGCATCGATCTTCTTCTGGTCTTTTGCCAGCAGATTAAGAATACCGATGACGGTAACGCCCTTTTTATATATCTCGGGCACAAGCTTCACCACCAGGTCCACCTGCTGCTTGGGCTGAAGCGCTTCCAGAAACAACATATTTCCCAGGAAGACAGCATCATGATCGTCAAACAACCCGCTGATATACACGGCCGGCTCCTTGCCGTTTTGGACCAGGTCCTGATAGTACGGTTCCAGCTTTTCCGCGCTCATTTTCGGAAGCTCGGGCTTGTTGTTCTGGCATCCCCGAAACATACCGGTAAAAAGAATATAGGCCACAAATACTCCAACCAGTAAGAGTATAAAGACCATCATGTTCATAGGTTTCTTCTGCTGCATAGACCGCCCATTCTATCGTAAGCCCGGTGATTTTTCAAGTAGCTGGTGTGATGAAGCTTGTTGTTTTTCAAAATATCTTAAGGAGATTATTCTAAAATACAATATCCTGGGGGCGGATTTTATCCTCTTCCGAGTAAATAACCGACCGTTCGATGACGTTTTTCAGCTCCCGGATGTTCCCGGGCCAGGCGTATTCCTGCAGTTTCTTTCTGGCCTCCGGTGACAAAAGTTTTCTCTGTTTTGCGTATTTACTGATAAAGTGCAGACAGAGGAGGGGGATATCGTCCCTGCGCTCCAGTAAATTGGGGATATTAATTGGGAGGACGCTGATGCGATAGTAGAGATCCTCGCGAAAACGATTGTCGACGATCATCGACTTGATATCCTTGTTGGTGGCGGAGATGACCCGCACATTAATCGGTACCGCATTGGTCCCGCCGACCCTGGTGAGCTGCTTTTCTTCCAGAACACGGAGCAGTTTGACCTGGGCCTCAAGCGGCATCTCCGCGATTTCATCCAGAAAAATGGAGCCGTTATGGGCCAGTTCGAAACTTCCCGGTTTGGAGCGGGCGTCCGTAAACGCCCCCTTTTCCGAACCGAACAACTCGGTTTCGAACAGATTGTTGGGGATGGCCCCGCAGTTTAAGGCGATAAACGGTCCGTCGCTGCGTGACGAGACATCGTGGATGGCCCTGGCCACAAGTTCTTTTCCCGTGCCGCTTTTTCCGGTAATCAGTACCGGGGCGTGCGAGTCTGAATATTTCAGAATAAGGTTTTTAATCTGCTTGATGCTTTTTGACTCGCCGATGATCGGTTCCAGGGCCTTGTGTACATTGACATCCTCCGGCGGTCTTAAATATTTTTTATTCTGGACCGCCTGCCGAATCGTACCCTCCAGTTCCCTGATGTCATAAGGTTTAAGGATATAATCATAAGCACCCAGCTGCACGGCCTTCACCACAAGGCTGATGTCAGCCAGCGCGGTCAGCATTATCACCGGGGGATGTGTTCCGCCGGACCCGATCTGCTCCAGAATGGAAATTCCGTTCATGTCGGGAAGATCAACATCCAGCAGGATAACATCAGGCTCCTCTTCCTTTGCCTTTTTTATCCCCTGCGTCCCGGTAAGGGCGGAGATGACATGGTAATCGTCCGGCAGGATCATTTTGAGCGTCTTGTGGGCATAGGCATCATCGTCAATAAACAATATCACAATCATGGCAGGTGTATACTTTATTATATCCGTACATTTTTTTCAATATGCATTACCTTGAGGTCTTTACGCAGACATGTTATTATCACGGACAATGTTTCCCGGGAATCTTCCGCTTAAAATCATAAAACAGAACCTGCTGGTGCGGGTCTTGTTTTTGTCGCTGCTTTATTCGATTATTCCCTTAAGTGAAATAATTCTGCTTTTTATCCTGGGGGCCTATATCGGAAACGCGGTAATCCTGATGTGCGCCGCCCTTACCGGGGTGCTGGGCGTCCTGATTATTGTGCTGCAGATACAGAGTACCTTAAAACGCATAAAAGCCAAGATAAAAGCGGGGACATATCCCGGCAAGGAGTTCGTCAGTCTGGCCGGGGTATTGCTGGGGGCCGTACTGCTGCTTACCCCGGGGTTTATTACCGATTTTTTGGGATTTCTGCTTTTTGTTCCCTTTTTCAGAAATAAAATCGGGAACATCATTACGAGTAAAATGGAATCACGGCTTAAGGATATTTACGAATATTTAAAGCTGTACGAGCTGTAAAGCCTATCCGAGTTTAAATATTTTATAAATCAGCAGCAGAATATTAAAATAAAGGTATGGAAAAATCCTAAAGAATTTCCACGGTTTCGTGGAGATACCGGCCATGCCCTCCAGGCCGGAGTTGAACACCCCTGCCGAGATGTATTTTTCCCTGCCGGAAAATATTTCGAACACATTATCGATCCAGATGGAGATACCGGGATTCAGGCGTTTTTTATTGCGTAATATCCACATCTCCCGGTCTTTAATGCCCCTGCCCACCAGAATAATGGCCGGATGGCTTTTTTTGATGGTAAGGATGACGTCCTCTTCGGTATGCGGGTTGAAATACCCGGAAAACCTGCCGATTATCTTCAGGGAAGGGAAGGAAGTGCGCAGGTTGCGTTCGGCCTGTTCCAGGTCATGTTTCTGCGCCCCCAGTAAATACACGGGATAACCGTTCTCCTCGGCCAGGTGCAAAAGATTAATAATCGTATCAAAGGGATTATAGCGCGTAAAATCACCCAGGTGCAGCAGGCGCCCCCCGCGCATGATCCCCCTGGAAACCGGTAAAATAAGAGATGATTCCGCGATGCATTTATAGTAATCCCAACGGCGGCGCGCCTTGAACAGTCCCTGCATGGTAAGAAAGGTCAGTTGATGATGGGTATTGCTTTGCAGTAATTGTTTTACGTATGTGTTGAATGATTCTTCATCCACAATATCAACCGGCACCTTTAAAAAATAGACGCGCTTTATCTTGTTCTTTATTTTTGTGGTAAGCTCCATGTTCCCTTCTCCAGCAGAATTATTTTTATTGCGGCAAGCACAAAGACCGCAGCGGTTTCGGTTCGTAACACACTGTTTCCCAGATACACGGGAACAAATCCGTTCTTTGTCAGAAGGTCGGTCTCCCGTTCGGAAAAACCACCTTCAGGACCGATGAGTACAGACAGAGCAGCCGGTGCCGGACGCAAAAGCTCATGCAGGCTTGTATCGGCAAGCGGTTCCTGATGACAAAAAACCGCGGGCTCATCACTGCGGCGCCTGCCGATAAAATCATCCAGGCAAAGCGGCTCCCATACTTTGGGCAGACTTACGGTTCCGCTCTGCTGTAATGCCTGCTCCGTTATTATTTGCCAGCGGGAAATCTTGCCCTTCAACCGGCCCAGGTCCTTTTTTCCCGGCAGGGTATAATCACTCACCAGGGGAACGATCGCCCGTACTCCCGTTTCAGTTGCCATGCGTACGATGAGGTCCATTTTTTTGCCTTTCGGCAGGCACTGCAGCAGGGTTATCCCGCACGCGGGATTTTCGGGCTGCTTTACCGACACAACCTTGAGGTGTATGCTGCCGGCGGCAACCCGGTCCAGCCGAACCAGGCAGGTCCTGCCGTCACGGCTGATACCGTGAAAGGTCTCCCCCGGCTTTAAGCGCAGCACATGCAACAGATAATGGTAGTCACTGCCCCGAACGGTAACCGAAGAGTTTGCCTTTAGCTCACCGGGTAATAAAAACTGCCTCATCCGTTAATTACCGGAAATATGTATATGTACGGATCGCCTGCGCGGTCCGTCGAACTCACAAAAGAATATTCCCTGCCAGGTCCCCAGTACCAAGTTCCCGTTCACCACGGGAACCTGTACGCTTGAACCCATTAAACCGGCTTTAATATGCGCATCGGAGTTTCCCTCCGCGTGCGTATACCCGCCCCGTGCGGGCACAATAACGGAAAGCTGTGCGATGATATCCCGTACCACCGCCGGGTCCGCGGCCTCGTTTATGGTTACCCCCGCTGTGGTATGCGGAATATAAACCAGGCATACTCCCTCGCTCACCCCGGATTTTCCTACGATATCCCGGCAGGCGGAGGTGATGTTTATAAACTGCGAGCCCCGCTCTGTGCTTACTTCAAACCGTGAAAACGACATGAACCTGTGCTTTAAAGACGCTACCTTTCTTTAATAATGTCTACCGCTTTTTCCAGCACAATATCCGTGCTTAAATCGTATACCGGCGGATTGTTCTTGGTGCGGTTCAACTCACTCTTGATCAGACGCTTCAGGGCGATCTCCCGTAAGGCAATTCCCTGTTTTTTCAGGCGAGTAATAAAACTGTCTATAGCTTTTTCCGTAGCATGCGGATATTTCGTTACAAATTCACCAATTATGTTTTCCCTGATAATTTTTTCATAAGAGGCCTTTTCCGCGTCCGTAAACTCATCCTCTTTTACCTTGACATCCGGTTTTACCCCGATCTTATCGATGCTGATCCCCTTTGGGGTATAGTATTTGGCAACGGTCAGCTTAAAACCGGAATCATCCAGGACCCTGGCGTGCTGCACCGTGCCCTTGCCGTAAGAGGTTTGGCCGACAATCAAAGCCCTGCCCGTATCCTGCAGCGCTCCCGCCAGAATCTCCGCGGCGGATGCCGAACCCTTGTCTATGAGTACGATGATGGGGATGTTTTCCGGAACGATGGTCTTGTAGGGTGTGGCGTTATACACCGTATTCTCAGCGGGATTCCTGCCCCTCACGCTGACGATCGGTCCCTTGGACAGAAACAGGTCGGCTACCGCGACCACCGAGGGTAAAAGCCCGCCCGGGTTTAGTCGTTCATCGATAATCAGTGCCTTAAAGCCCTGTTTTTTGAAGTCCAGCAGTACTTCCTTGACCCGGTCGTATGTGTAGGAGGTATATTCGATAATCTTCAAATACCCGATCTTCCCGGGCATCATGGCGCTTTTTACCGTGGGAATCTCAATCACGGCCCTGGTGACCTTGACGTCGAAGACAAGGGACTCACCCCGCTGCAGGGTCATGGTGACGGTGGTGCCGGGTTTGCCCCGCAAGCGCCGAACCACCTCGTCCAGGCTCAGCTCCGTGGTGGAGTCTCCCTCCACCTTGATAATAAGGTCACCGGCGTGTACCCCGGCCTTATACGCGGGAGTACCCTCAATCGGAGTGATTACCTCTACCGGGAGCTTATCCGGACGTTTTCCCTCTTTGTCGAGGATAAACCTCTCCTTGGAAATGACCAGGCCGACGCCGCCGAACGACCCCTGCGATGTATCGGTGAGATAATGCAGATCGTCGGGCGTAAGGTAGGCTGAAAAGGGATCATCAAGCGCCGAAAACAGGCCTTTTAAGGCCCCGTTAATCAACGTATCCGGATCAAGTTTACTCTCGTCCACATAATACTTTTGGATATAATAATATATTTCAGCAAACTTCTCCAAAGCTTTCTGTGATTTATTATTATTGTTCTGGGCAATAAGATTCGGTGTAAGCGCAAGGAACAGTACCAGGAACACCAGTCCTACGGTAATGCCGACCCATACCAACCGCTCTCTTGTCAGTTTTTTCTTTTGTGTGTTTTCCATGATCTTACTCCATACAATAAATTACTGTAATTTGTCAACAACTCTCTTGACCTAAATATAGCACAAAAGTTACACTCCGGCTATTATGAAGCAAAAAAGATTCGTATTTCTTTGGCTCCTGATCTGGGAATGCCTCAAAATCATCCTGCTTATGGCCGCGGCCGGCGCCCTGTTCCACAAGACACTTCTCCTTAACCGGTCCGGAGTCTTCTGGCTGGTACTTCTCGGTTCCGGCTCCCTGGTAATTCCCCTGCTGGACCTGCTGTTGTTTTTACGGTTGCCCACATACGCCAATCTCCTTCCCATCGTAAAGATCGGAAAAATCATCACCGCCCTACCCTGCTTTTTGCTGCTTGTAGGCGAGCTTTCCCGCCGGCTTCTCTTTTCGCTGAATTTTATTTTCCTTCCTTTCCCCGTGAGTTCCTCCCTTTTTCTTTTTATAATTTTTTCGATAGATTTGATTTTTCTTTCTGTTATAATATCATTAAAAGAGGAAACCAGGAGGGACTAATGCATATCATCCCCATTGCAAGCGGAAAAGGGGGTGTGGGAAAATCACTTATCGCAGCCAATCTCGCTATTGCCCTGTCACAGGCCGGCAAGAAGGTTATATTGGCAGATCTGGACCTGGGAGGCTCAAACCTGCATATGCTGTTGGGATTGCGCTCCGTAAAAAACGGCCTCGGTACCTATCTTTCCAATGAAAAATTCACGTTTAGCGATCTGATAATAAAAACCGATTACGCGGGCTTGAAGTTCATTCCCGGGGATGCCGAAATTCCCGGCATGGCCAATCTTTCTCACGCCCAGAAGAACAAGGTAATCAAAAACCTCACCGCGCTGAAATCCGAATACCTGATTCTTGACCTGGGGGCCGGAACGAATTTTAATGTCATCGATTTTTTTCTTATTTCCAGCAAGGGGATTGTGGTGACCATGCCCACCCTGACCGCCACCCTGAACGCCTACCTTTTCTTGAAAAATGCGCTTTTTCGGATCCTTTACTCTTTGATAAACAAGAGCTCGCCGGCATACAAACTGCTGGAGGACCTGAAAAAACAGGGCGACGGGCTGCAAAAGATATATCTTCCCAAGCTGCTCCTGCAGATCAAGACCCTGGATAAAAAGGTATACACCGCCTTTACCACAAAGGCAAAGCATTTTCAGCCGCGCCTGCTGCTTAATCTTTTGGAAAACAAGAAGGACGCCGCCATTGCCGGAAGACTGCGCCGCTCCGTCAAGGAATACCTGGGCATAGACATGGAACACCTCGGGATTATGTACCGGGATGAGATGCAGGATATCGCCCTGAACTCCAGAATTCCCCTGTTGGTATACAAACCCCACTCCATCCTTTCACAGGCCGTATACCGCGTGGCGGACAAGCTGACCCAGTATACCGAAGATGAGGAGCAGCTTTTGGACATCTCTCATTTTGATGAGAGTTTCCAGATTGCGGAGTTGGAGGCGGAGATAGATTTTTCCGAACGCCTGCACTATATCCGTCAACTCATGCATACCAACTCACTCAGCCTGGGAGACCTGGTGGACATCATAAAATCACAGCATATTGAACTGGAAAAACTGAAAAAGGAAAACCAGTTGTTGAAAACAAAACTCTCCAAAGCAGTGCGGGAAGGTTTTAAGTTATAGACACAGCCGGAACAATGTACAAACAGCACCTGTGCGCGGGGCATGCGGGTATTCCCGGAAGTGAAATAAATGGCAGTTTTTTTTAAGGGCAACCTTGAACTCAGCATTAATCCTCAGGAAACCGAAGCCGCTTTAACATTTACGGTGGACCCGCAGGGCACCACCTGGACCCGTGAAAAGGTAATCTCCCTGTTGCGTGAAAAATCCGTCCTGGACGCGGTCAATCCGGCCACGCTGGAAAGCACGATCCGGAATTTTGCCGGGGTCATCCACGGCAGTCAGCGGTTGGTAATCGCCAGGGGCCTTCCCCCCCATCCGCCGACGGACAGCACCCTCATCTGGAAGGACCTCCCCCTCCCCGCGTCGTTACAACAGACCGCGCGGCGTCTGGCAGGCGAGGCCCCGCCGCCGGAGGTATACGAATATAGAACCGTAAAGGTTCCTGTTCATAAGAATAAAGGTCACGACCTGCCGGAAACCGCTGAAACGGCGGAAAACGCCTACCGCTTAGAGCGGAGAAAAACCCGGGTCACGGTATCTCCTACGGTGAAGAAACTCGCCTATGCGCAAAAGGGACAGCCGATCGCCTCATTCTCGGCCTCACTGCCGGGAACACCGGGTAAAAACATTTTCGGCCGGCTCGTTCCTTCCCCAAAACCCAAACGCGCTGCGTTTTTTTATGGTGATGATATCGAACAAAAGGGAAACAATATTTTTGCCGGCAGATCAGGCATTTTACGGATTGGTGCGGATTGGGCGGACATCGTTCCCTTCAGCAGCGGGTACTACCGGGTATATACCTCCGGGGACGGGCTGGACTGTTTTTTTGATTTTTCTCCGGGTTCACAGATCAACGAACAGGAAGCGGCCGCTGAAATAATGAAGCTTGCCCGCCGGCGGGGATTCGCCGATCAGGATCTGATACCCCCCTCCACCCTGCGGGGGGTTTTACAGCAGGCGGCCCATTATAAGCGTGCGGTAAAAAAATATTCGCTGTGTACTGAAATCGAGCCCCTCATAAAACTCACCGTTTCGCCGGACAACCTTTCAGCTACGCTGTCGCTGCGCAAGGGCAGGGGTCTGGGCAGACAGCTTCTTCTGGGCGAAATAGGGGCGGTCATCAGGAACTCAAGGCTGAAAAACCTGGACCTGGCCAAGATTAAACAGGATATCCTTAAATTTACTAAAAGCAAGTCCCGTACCTTGAGCGGATATGTTCTGGCCACCGGGACCCCTCCCACCAAGGGAGAAGACGGGGAGATAGCCTGGGAAATAGAGTTCAAGGATCCGGAGAAAACCGCGTCCCTGAAGGCGCTCCTGGCGGAACACCTTACCGCGCCGGGAGAGTTTCCTTCTTTAAAAGAGTTTCCCCCCGACATGGTGAGTGCCGCAGCGCAGGTGCATAAAGACGAGCGCCTGGCGTATATAAAACCGCCGACAAGGGGGAGCGAGGGGCGCAGCGTCTACGGAACCAGGATAAGCGGTCTGCCCGGCAAAACCGTATCGTATTCCCTGTTTGAAAACGTGGCCCATTACGGTCATCACCTGATTGCCCGTGAGCACGGATTCCTGGAACGCGGAGAGGATGACGGTAAAATTTTTCTGCGCATCAGGCCGAGCCTGGATGCCGTACCGACGCTCAAAATTTCACCGGATACTATGCAGGCCTTTTTGTCCATACGGCCGGCCAAGGGTGTGGGCAAAGCACCCGGGGTCCAGGCCCTGCTGACCTTCCTGAGCGAGGAGGGGGTCACCGCGGGAATAAAACAGGAAGCACTGCGGGAGGCGGCGGCGCAAAGCGCAGACGGGGCAGTGGTAGAGAAGGTATTAGTGGCGGAAGGACAGGCGCCCGTCCACGCTGTCGGTGAACGCATCCAGTTCCATATTCACCGGGCCAGCGGAAAACCGGTGCACATCATGACGGACGGGCGTGCCGACTACAAGCAGCAGGATAAAATCACCGTGGTAAAAAAGGGTACCCTTCTGGCGGAAATCACGCCCGCGCTTGAGAGCGGTCGCGACGGGGTGGACGTACTCGGCAACAAAATCCCGGCCGGGCAGAAAGCCGGCCAAACCATTACCACCGGGAACAACATCACCCGGACACCCCAGACCAACGGGAAAATAAAGCTGACGGCGGGGGCGGACGGTGAGCTTATTTTCAAGAAGGATTTTATCGATATCCGGCGGTTCCATACGGTAGCGGGCGACGTGGGGCTTGAAAGCGGCAATATACGATTTCCGGGCGCGATTTACGTACGGGGTTCGGTATTATCCGGATTCAGTGTGCTTTCCGGGGATGATATCGTTGTGGAAAATGTCGTGGAAGACGCGCTGCTTTCGGCCGAAGGCTCGATCACCGTAAAACAGGGGATCAAAGGAAACGGAAAGGCTATCCTCAGGGCAAAAAAGGAGATCGGCTGCCTGTTTGCGGAAAAGGCCGTTATCCTGGCCGTGGGGGAAATTCACATCAGGAATTCACTCCTGCATTGCGATATCAAATGCAACAGCAGAATCATTCTGGGGCGGGAAAAGGGAACAATCATGGGAGGGATGGTAAAAAGCAAATTCGGCCTGGAGGTAATCAACCTGGGTGCCGCAAGTGAGGTAAAAACAAACATCTCCTTCGGACAGGACTACCTGGTGGGCAACCAGATTGAAATTGAGGAAAAGGAAATAAATAAACTGGGAGACCGGGTCCTGGAATACGACGCCCAAATGAGGAACTACGAGCGGTCATCCGTTTCGAATCAGGGCGAACTGCGGCGGATTCGGGAGGAAAAACTGCAGTGCCTGAAAAACATAGAGAAGCACAGTCAGAGGCTTTTTCTGCTGCGGGAAAAATTCGAGGAACATTTTCCTTCCGAAGTGATCGTCAAAGGGAGCGTTTTTCCCGGAGTAACCATCGAAAGTCACGGTAGAAAATATGAAGTGAGGGAGGAACAACGCATGTGCGCCTTTGTGTTCAATCCCAGGATAGGAAGCGTAGAGAAAAAACCCCTGACATAGCGGAAGCGGCGCCGCTGCGATGATCCACCCAGACCGGTGCCTACGGCCGGGCGTTAAGAGAATTTTTGCAGCAGAAATTCCGCAAGCTCACGGCTGTCATTCTTGATTTCAATCGACTGTTTGGGGAGGTGCATGGCCTGGGCAAGGCCTTCGGGCAGCTCGGGCTCATGACCCGTGGCCTGCTTTAAGGTCTCCCTGAATTTGGCCGGGTGTGCAGTGGCCAGGCAGACAATATGGGGAGGCTTCCCGGCGGAAACCCTCCCGTCGGCAAGCGGTACACCATCGGCGGCCAACACCCTTCTGGCGGCCAGGTATCCCACCGCCGTATGCGGATCAATAAAAAGGCCGTGCTGTTTATAAAATTCCGTAATCTGTTCCATGGTCTGGGTGTCGTTTACCACCTCCCCGTGGATCATGCGCACCATTGCGTCATGGTCATGCCCGAATATCTCCTGCATCCTCTCGAAATTGCTCGGATTCCCTACATCCATGGCATTGGACAGGGTATGCATGGACGCCCGCGGAGAAAAAACATTGTGCTCCAGGTACTCCGGCACGACATCGTTTATGTTGGTTGCCGCGATAAAGCGGGATACCGGCAGCCCCCAGCACCAGGCGTAGATGCCGGCGGTCAGGTTGCCGAAATTACCGCTGGGGACACAAAACAAGAGGTCGCCCTCTATTTCCTGTCGCAAACGGGTATAGGCGTATATATAGTAGAATGATTGGGGAAAAAGGCGCCCGATATTAATCGAATTGGCCGAGGTCAGGTTGATGCCCGCTCTGAGCCTGGAATTGCCGAAGGACTCCTTTACCATACGCTGGCAGTCGTCAAACGAGCCTTCCACCTCAAGGGCGTGCACATTGGCACCCAGGGTGGTAAGTTGTTTTTCCTGCAGATAACTCACCCGCCCCTTGGGGAAAAGAATCACCACATCGATATTCTTCTTTTTAAAGAATGCCCTGGCCACGGCGCTCCCCGTGTCGCCCGACGTGGCCACCAGGATGACCGCGTGCTTGTTCTCCTCAGCCAGAATCTCCTCCATAAAAGAAGCCAAAAAACAGGCGCCGAAGTCCTTAAAGGCAAAAGACGGTCCATGAAACAACTCGAGCAGCGAGATCCGTTCATCAACCCGCCGGAGCGCGGGCGAAAAATCAAAAGCCCTTTTTATAATCCGGGAAAGCAGTTCCGCATCCACCTCGGAATCAAGAAATACATGGCTCACCTGTTCCGCGATCCGGCAAAACGAGGCGGTTTTGTCCCATGACTCAAACAGGCTGCGCAGATCGGGGATTTCAAGCGGATGATATAATCCCCCGTCGGGCGCCAGTCCGGTAAAAAGCGCGTGGGTAAAAGTGGTTTCCGCCGCTTTGTGGCGGGTGCTATGCAATCTCATTGCTGTTTCCTGAAAAAAGCCGTATGCAACGTCTGTAATGCGTTGTTTTTATCCTTATTATGGATAACAAATGAAATATTCCTTTCGGAAGATCCCTGGGCAATAGCCAAAACATTAATGCCTTTCTTGCCCAATGCGCTGAACAGCTTACCGGAAATTCCGGGGGTACCCCGCATATTGTCACCGATCACCGCGATAATTACCAGGCCTTCCCGGTGATCAAACTCGTTTATGGCTTTGCTGCGCAGCACCTGTGTCAGTTCCTTTCTTAAAGCCGAAACCGCCTTTTGTGCCTCGGACTGTTTTAACCCCAGGCAGATGGTATGTTCCGAAGATGCCTGGGAGATCAGGGTAATATTGACCTGTTCGGCCGCAAGGATAGAAAAGATGCGCGCCGCGATTCCCGGTATCCCCACCATACCGCCGCCTTCGATATTAAGCAGTGAAATATCCTCGATACAGGCAATACCCGTGATGGCCGAGGCGTGCCGCTGTATTATTTTTTTTATGGTTGTTCCCGCGGCCTCCGGAGCAAACGTGTTTTTTATGATAATCGGAATATCTTTTTCAACCGCGGGGAGCATGGTATTGGGATGAATTACCTCCGCCCCAAAGTACGAAAGCTCCATGGCCTCCTCATAACTCATTTCGTCTATGGTAAACGCCTGTGCAACGGCGCGCGGGTCCGCACTTAATACGCCGTTCACATCGGTCCAGATCTCGATTGCCCCGGCCCCCAGCCCGGCACCGATAAGGGAGGCGGTGTAATCCGAACCATTGCGTCCCAGTGTGGTGGTTACTTTGTTCTCGCTTGCCGCGATAAATCCCGTTACCACCGGCAGCCCCTTCAGGCTCCCCAGGTGTTTTCTGATGTTGGCATAGGTCGATTTATAATTTACCGCCGCCTGACCGTAGGTATCATCAGTGACGATAATCTTGCGGGCATCGATCAACACCGCGTCGATCCCGCGCTGTGCCAGATAACGCGTCAGAAGTTCACAGCTTAGACGTTCCCCGAAACTCATAACCAGGTCCAAAATCCGCGGCGAGCATTCCCTGATAAGCTCCACCCCGTGCAGAAAATCCTCCAATTCTGCCGATAACCGTTCCAACGCGGGAAGCACCGTCACCCGTGCGGCCTCATCCATGAGGGCACCGACCGTTTCCGTATGTTTTTCCCTGATGGTACGGATAACGGTATGGTAGTCCTTGTGCCCGCGTTCGGCCAGCCGCGCCGCCTCTATCAGCAGGTTGGTTGTTCCCTTCATGGCGGAAAGCACCACCACCAGGGGTTGCCGTTCGTATTCCCGGGTAATAATATGAGCAACCTGTTGGATACAAGAGGCGTCCCCTACCGAACTGCCCCCGAATTTCATGATTTTCACTGCCCCATAGTATACATTTTTTACCGGTTTATCTATCCCCAAAGGCCAAGAAAAAGGAAAAATGGAAAATTATGCGTGGTTTTTTTTTCCATCTATATTATACTGGAAAAGTAAGAAACGAATATGACAAGGATAACTCTATTCATACTCTGCTGCCTCGGTATTTTAGGCTGTGTCTCCTCTCCCCTCCCCCTTGAAGAACAGGTGGTTTTCCCTACAGGCAATACGGACCAGGCTTCCGGGGAATACCTGCACGCGGTTTCACAAGCACAGATCCAGGTGGAAAAACTTATCACCGAACCGCTTTATCCGGTAAAAAAAAGGGGGAAGATCCTTCTCATACTCCATGATCAGAACAAAGACTCCTATCCCGAGGTATTTGTGCTGTGCGCAAAGGTATCCTCTCCCCAGTTCGCCGATTATGCGTTTTTAGCCGATTACGCACGACTTAGAAATAAAAATCATAATGTAATTATGTTCTATTTGTTATGTTTCAAAAACACCCTGGGCCAACTGAGTCTTAACTCTACCACCGAAATTGGGGAAAAACCGGTGTTCAGGTCCTTTTCACTGCAAACCTTCATCCCCTCCGATCCGGGCCATATCCTGTTACGGCTTGCTTTTTTTACTGCGGAAGGGAGTGATATAGAGTTTTACCTGCAAAACAGCCCGGACACGGCCCCCCGGCAGATTGTCAGCGGGCAAGAATCAGCCGATTCGTCCATAGCCGTTACCGATATTAACGACGATGGAATCGCCGATATAATTCTCTCACACAAACAGGCGGAGGATGGAATCGGATATGAAACCACCATGCGTTGGTATCGCTTCAACGGGAAAACCTATGCTCTCTTTAAAACCACTTCGATTGTGCGGAATCTTAAAAATTTCCTTGGCAATATAAAAAAGATGCTTTCAGGCGGTCAGATTTCACGATTTGTCACTTACGCCGTAGAGCCGCAGAGTCTGAAAGCCTTAAGGGAAAAAGGGAGTTCGGATTCCAGAATAGCATTAAGGGCGTTGAACATGGACTCCCTGGTATCGCAATCCGGCCTTTCCGTCTATAATTTCATGAAAAGGATAAAAGAGCTGGTTTTTCCGGATATTCTCGAAAATCCGTTCATCAGTAAAAGCAGTCTGGGCCGCCGGTTTAAGCTGACCTTTAAGATCATCGATACGGACAATATACCATTTATCTCGGAAAGCCTGCTTTATCTGAATAAAAACCCCTTCGGCCCTCACCAGTTCTTTTTTAATCCTTAGTTAGTGGCACGAAGCCTGCGCCTAAACAAAGCAAAACATACCTTTTGTCTGTAATCCCTAAGCTCCGGGCTATAAAACCTTTGTCTTGAACTCGAACCTTTTCTCTCTGAACAAGACTTTGCATGCGTCCACAACATCAGGATCATAGTAAATACCCCGCATCTCCTCTATGTGCCTGATCCCCTGTTCTATACCCAGCGCCGCGCGATAGGGCCGATCGGACGCAATAGCCTCAACAACATCGGCAACCGTGAGGATCCGGGCCAAAAGGCCTATTTCTTCCCCGTGTAAACCCTGCGGATACCCGCTTCCGTCCATATATTCGTGATGCTGGTACACTATCTGGGCAATCGGCCAGGGGAACTCGATCTCTTTCAAGATGCTGTACCCGATATGCGGATGGGTTTTTATCAGATCGAATTCTAGTTCACTTAAGCGTCCGGGTTTGGAGAGGATTTCGGAAGGAATGGATATTTTACCGATGTCGTGAATCAGCCCGGCCATATTGATCGCCTCAAGCTCATGATCTTTGAGTTTCATCTGCTGGGCAATCTCTCCGGCCAGCTCCGAGACCCGCTTTTGATGTCCGGCGGTATAGGGGTCTTTCATGGCCAGCAGTTTGGCAATAACCTGGATCGTCCCTTTTATGATAATCTGGATATTTTCCAGACTCTGTCTGAGGGATTCCTCAACCCGTGTTCTGTTTTCCACCTCATCAATCAGCTTGTGCGTGGTTTTCATCAACTCCTCGGTACGTTCCACCACCATGTTTTCCAAATTATAATGCATACGCTTCAGCTCTTTTTCAAGGTACCATTGGGAACTTAATGAGGCCACAAACTGACAGATTTCCAGGGCATTAAAGGGTTTTAACAGGTAAAACAGCTTGTTTCCGGGAGGAATACGCCGTCTGATATCGTTCAGATCAATCTGATCGTCTCCGGTAATCAATACAATCTGAATATCTTTATCCAAAGCCCGGATTTGTTCCGCCAGCTCTATCCCGCTTTCACCGAAAGCAAGATGTACATCGATAAAGATAATGGCGTAGGACTGGCCGTGATTCTGCCCCAATACGTTCAAGGCCGCGTTCCCTTCCCGGCAGAGGGTCAGATCAAGATCAATCCGTTCCTGCTCGGATTTCTCCCCCGCGACGTTATTCCAGAGTAAAAGTGTTTCTGATGTCAGGATTCTTTCATAAAGATTTAAAATACTCTCTTCGTCATCAACCGCAATCATCCTTATATTTTTCGTTACCACTCTATTCATTGCCATACCCAATATCGCTCCTCCTTTATTATTGTTCCGTCAACTTTAAACAATGAATTGCAGTTATAAGATAAGTTTTTTAATAGACATATATATCAGGGAGACGTTTGTTTTCTCCGCACACCGGGATTACGTGTATATTGAATGACCATACGATTGAAAATCCGGCTCATTTTCAATTATAATGAGTACGAATGCAAATTGCAAATTTTTTTCCGGTCCCGCGAAGCTTACAAGCAAAATATATGCCCTACTTGAAGAAAAAATATTGATAATTTAGTATATTATTAATAAATTTAATTAGAGAAAATTATGGGTGATTTTGACAACGAATTAGATGTACAGATCAAATCAAAGCCGGAGGCAGAAACTCCGAAGATGTACCGGGTTATTCTGCATAACGATGATTACACCACCATGGAGTTTGTGGTGGAGGTACTCGTCAAGGTCTTTCGTCTGCCCGCACAGGACGCAACCAGGATAATGCTTGACGTTCACCGTAAGGGACAGGGGCAGGTAGGCGTATTTACCCGGGACATCGCCCGGACAAAGGTAGCGCAGGTTCATTACCTGGCAAAACAGCGTGAGTACCCATTGAAGTGTACGTATGAAGAAGCTTAGACAAGGAGTAGGAAACACAAAGTGAATATTAATAGGGAATTAAACAACATTATTTCAGTCGCGTACCAGAACGCCAAGGAGAAACGGCACGAGTTTCTTACACCGGAACATATCTTATACGCCGCCTTAACAGTTGATGAGGGGCGGCAGATTTTCCGGGATCTGGGCGCCAGTGCCGAGCAGCTTTCAAAAAACCTGGAACATTATTTCTCGGAACACATGAAAGACGATTATGATGACGAACCCATTCAATCGGTGGGGTTCAAAAATATAATGGAGCGGGCCTTTCTGCACGTTGTGTCGGCGGAAAAAGAAGAAATGGATTTTGGTGATGTGCTTGTGGCCCTGATCGATGAAAAAGACTCTTTCGCGGCCTTCTTTTTAAAACAGGAAGGAGTAACCAGGCTGGATTTGCTGCGCTATGTGTCTCACGGCCGGGCCAACTATGAAGCGGAGGAGAATATTCCGGGTGAGGACCGGGAGGACGAGGAAAATCAGGGAACCGCAACCAAAAAGACCAGCCGCCTGCTCAAGACCTTCGCCACCGACCTGACTGAAAAGGCCGCGAAGGGAGAGATTGATCCCCTGATCGGACGTGAGGATATCTTACGCCGGACCATTCAGGTACTATGCCGGCGCCTGAAGAACAACCCGGTGCATGTGGGAGACCCCGGCGTGGGAAAGACCGCCATCACTGAAGGGTTGGCCCAGATGATCGTGGACGGGAAGGTGCCCAAACCACTGGAAGGATACCGCATCTTTGCCCTGGATATGGGCGGTCTGATTGCCGGAACAAAATACCGCGGGGATTTTGAGGAACGCCTGAAACGGGTGCTGCAGGAACTGCAGCGGATGGAACGGGTGATCCTCTTTATTGATGAAATTCATACGGTTGTAGGGGCCGGCGCGGTATCGGGAGGCTCCATGGACGCCTCCAATATATTAAAGCCGATATTAGGTTCGGGCAAACTGCGCTGCATAGGGTCAACCACCTATGAGGAATATAAGAAGTACTTTGACCGGGACCGCGCGCTTTCGCGGCGGTTCCAAAAAATCGAAGTCAATGAGCCCACGGTTGAAGAGACCTATAAGATATTGGTGGGCATAAAGGAGTATTACGAGAAACATCACGAGCTTGAATACACGGACGATGCCCTGCACGCGGCCGCCGAACTTTCGGCCAAGTATATCAATGACCGGTACCTGCCGGACAAAGCCATAGACGTGATGGATGAGGCCGGGGCCTACGTGCGCCTGTTCCCCGATGCCCCGGGCAACAAGAAAAAGAAGCTGACCGAGAAGGATATTGAAAAGGTGGTGGCGGCGATCGCCAAAATTCCCGAACGCAGTGTCTCATCCACCGAAAGCATCAAATTGAAAGACCTGGAGGGTGAGCTGAAATCCATGGTATTCGGCCAGAACCACGCTATTGAGCTGGTGGTACAGGCAATCAAGCGCTCACGGGCAGGCTTTCACAAACCGGACAAACCGATCGCCAGCCTCCTGTTCGTGGGCCCTACCGGCGTAGGAAAAACCGAGCTGGCGCGCCAGCTTGCCGCATTCATGGGCGTTCCCCTGCACCGGTTCGATATGAGTGAATACCAGGAAAAGCATACGGTCTCCCGCCTGATCGGGGCGCCCCCGGGCTACGTGGGCTACGATGAGGGCGGACTCCTGACGGACGCCATCCGCAAGAACCCGCATTCCGTGCTGCTGCTTGATGAAATAGAAAAAGCGCATGAAGATATCTTCAACATGCTGCTGCAGATCATGGATTACGCCACGTTGACCGACAATAACGGGAAAAAAGCGGATTTTCGCAATGTGGTACTGATCATGACCTCCAATGCGGGGGCCAGGGAAATCGGCAAGCCCCTGGTAGGGTTCGGAGAGAGAAACATCAACCGGGATGCAATCAGCGGCGCCCTGGAAAATATCTTTACTCCCGAATTCCGCAACAGGCTGGACAGCATCGTCACCTTTAACAACCTTGACCTGGAGATCATGAAACTGATTGTAAAAAAGGAGCTTGGAGATTTCGAGGCCCAGTTACGCGAGAAAAAGGTCAGCGTTGCCGTCAGTGACGAGTGTATTACCTGGCTGGCCGGGAAGGGTTTCTCTCCACTTTTCGGAGCGCGCGAGGTGGGCAGGCTGGTACAGGAAAAGATCAAAAACTTTTTTGTGGATGAGGTGCTTTTCGGCAAACTGGCCGAAGGCGGCAAGGCCTTTATCGATATCAAAGATGATGAGGTAACCATAAAGCTTATCGATACCTGAAAAATAATCCATGCCTATTTTTCCTTTGAGTAAAGACATTATATTCCCACCGGTAGAGCTTGCGAGCGAAGAGGGGATTATTGCCATGGGCGGTGATCTCTCTTCCGATCGTTTGCTGGCCGCCTACCGTCAGGGGATATTCCCCTGGTACAGCCCGCCCGAACCGATTCTGTGGTGGTCACCGGACCCGCGCATGATCCTGTTTCCGCATGAGGTCCGGATTACCCAGTCAATGCGAAAGGTCTTAAAAAAAGGAACCTTCTCTTTTACCTGCGATAAAAACTTCCGGCAAACCATGCTGGGCTGTAAAAAGCCGCGTAAATCAGGTCCGGAAACCTGGATCTCGGAAGAGATACTTGAATCCTACTGCCGCCTGCACGAGCTTGGGTATGCTCATTCGGTGGAGGTCTGGAAAGACGGGGAGCTTGTCGGCGGGCTTTACGGAGTTTCGCTGGGCTCGGTGTTTATCGGCGAGTCCATGTTCCATACGGTAAACAACGCCTCAAAGGCGGCATTTATTGTCTTTTCCCTTCGCCTGGCTGAGTTGGGATTTTCCCTGATCGACTGCCAGGTATATACTCCCCATCTGGCCAGTCTCGGCGCCTGGACCATTCCCCGCGGCCAGTACCTGAAACTGTTGCGCCAGTGCCTGCAGCATAACGACCGCCGCGGAAGCTGGCGGGATATTTTTAGGAACGGGCATGGGGTGAGAGGCCCTGCCGCCGTATCTTAATAGAGTACTTAGTGGTCCAAACCGTGGACCTGGGGCAAGCGAAAATGCGGTGTAGCGTGCCGCGAGACTTTGCGGCGAAAACGGCCTAACCGCCGCTTACCTCGGTGAGTTTCAGGCTTTGGACGATCCGTTCCAGAACCGGCATAAATCGTTTTGATGATTCTCCCGGTTGGTAGGCGATTGTCATCACATACAATATGTTATTGTATTTAAGCAGAAATATCTCGCCGCTGATGTTCGCCTCCAGTTCGGTTACCTTTGCGTGGAGCCATTTCTTTTCAGCGATAATGACCGTATCCGGTTCTCCGTGAGAATAGGAGCCATCCCGCATCAGCTCCGTAAAATATTCTTTCAGTGTTTTATCCTTTGCATAATTCAGGGGAGTAAATTGGATGCCGAAAGCCGCTTTTCCCTTGAGGTTTTGCGCCCAGCCGGGCGAGAGGATCAGTATTCTTTCAGGGTTTTCCTCACGCTGCCAGCTTTCCGGATAGCTGAAGGAGAGTCCGACAGTCTTGTTGGTATATTCGGCCGCGTCCTGGGCCCACATAACGGGAACACAACCGCAGGTAATTATCCATAGTAATAGAAAATATCTTGTCTTAAACATACACCGTCAAAGGCCTTTCTAGGCGAAGTATATACTACCGCCGGTCACAATTCAAGCTGATTTGAAGTATTGACCTTAATCCCCTTTCACTTTATACTGGCGAACTTAAAGTACAGTAATTATGAGGAGAGTAGAGTGAATAAAAAACTTAAAATTTCTATCTTTGTCCTTGTTTTATGCCTTATATCACTCCTCTGTTTTGCGGATCAGCAAACAGGAGGAGATAAAAACACGGATTTAATGTGGATTACCTGGATCGGGTCCATCGCGGCCCTGGTTTTCGCGGCCATACTGGCCGTACGTGTCTTAAAAAAAGATCCGGGTACTGAAAAAATGCAGGAAATAAGCAAGGCCGTGCAGGAAGGCGCCTGGGCGTATCTCAGCCAGCAGTACAAGATTGTCGCTATTTTCTTTATCGTGCTTTTTCTGCTTTTCCTGGGCCTATCCTTCGGTCTGGGGCTGTTGTCGCCGTTTGTGCCTTTTGCCTTTATTACCGGCGGTTTTTTCTCCGGTCTGGCGGGCTTCATCGGGATGTATGTGGCCACGCGTTCCAATGCGCGTACTGCATGGGCCGCCAAAAAAAGCCTTAATTCAGGCCTGCGCATCGCCTTTAATTCGGGGACCGTCATGGGTATGGTGGTTGTCGGACTGGGACTGCTTGACCTTTCCATCTGGTGGACGCTGCTGAAGTATGTGTTCCTGCCCATGGGAATGATCAAAGACATTGCCGAAATTCCCCCCATCATGATTACCTTTGGTATGGGGGCCTCATCCATGGCCCTGTTTGCCCGTCTGGGCGGCGGTATTTATACCAAGGCGGCCGATGTCGGGGCGGACCTGGTAGGGAAGGTTGAGGCCGGTATCCCGGAAGACGATCCGCGCAATCCGGCGACCATCGCCGATAACGTAGGGGACAACGTCGGAGACGTGGCGGGCATGGGTGCCGACCTGTACGAATCGTATGTCGGTTCCATTATTGCCACCATGGCCCTGGGGTCCGTTGCCGCAATAGGACTGGATTCGATTTCCCCGCTGCAGGCCATCCAGATTCCCGTATCGTTGGGGACAATCGGGGTGCTCTGTTCAATCATCTGCACGTTCCTGGTACGGGCCAAGGAGGACGCAACCCAGAAGGTTTTGCTGCGGGCGCTTCGTTTCGGCACATACGGATCCACAATCCTTATTTCCGTTCTTTCGTTCGCGCTGATCTATTTCGTACTGGGCATCGGTTTCATCGGCATCTGGGGCTCCATTATGGTAGGGCTTCTGGCCGGTAACATCATCGCCTATTTTACGGAATACTTCACCTCGGACCATTACAAACCCACGCGCAACCTTTCCAATGAATCACTGACCGGACCGGCCACCATCATTATCGGCGGTCTGGCCTTGGGCATGGCTTCCACATTGATTCCCGTTGTTACCGTTGTTATTGCCACCCTGGGGGCGTTCTTCTTTTCCGGTATGAGTACCGGGACCTTGAGCCTGCCGCTGGGGCTTTACGGCATCGGGATCGCAGCCGTGGGCATGCTTTCCACACTGGGAATCACCCTGGCCACCGACGCCTACGGACCGGTGGCGGACAACGCGGGAGGAATCGCGGAGATGGCCGGTCTTGAACCGGAGGTTCGTAAAAGAACCGATGCCTTGGATTCCCTGGGCAATACCACGGCCGCAACGGGCAAGGGATTTGCCATTGGGGCCGCCGCCCTTACCGCGCTGGCGCTGTTGGCCGAGTTCGGGAACAAGGTGCTGGAGTTTCTGCGGCACGACGCGGGCGGCATCTCGCTCGCCTTTAAACAGTTTTACGGCGAAATCTTGAATTTTCCGAACTGGCAGGCGGCCGGGTTTCCCCTCAACCTGACCTTTCTTAAAATCGACCTCTTAAACCCGATCATTCTTGTCGGTCTGTTTCTCGGGGTGGTGCTGCCGTTTGCCTTCTCATCCCTGTCCATGAAAGCGGTCGGCCGGGCGGCGGGAAGTATGGTGAAGGAGGTCCGCCGTCAGTTTAAAGAGAACAAGGGTATTCTTGAGGGAACCGAAAAACCGGATTACGCGGCCTGTGTTATGATCTCAACCAAAGGTGCCCAGCGGGAGATGATTCTCCCCTCGCTTTTGGCGATTATCGCGCCTGTTTTTGTGGGCATCGTACTGGGGCCCTTCGCTGTTGTGGCCCTGATTGCCGGCGCCCTGGGCTCGGGATTCGTACTGGCCATTATGATGGCCAACGCGGGCGGCGCCTGGGACAACGCGAAGAAATATATAGAAAGCGGACATCACGGCGGCAAGGGTTCGGACCAGCATAAGGCGGCCATTGTCGGCGATACGGTGGGCGATCCCTTTAAGGACACCTCCGGTCCGTCCATAAACATTCTGATCAAACTCATGTCCATGGTTTCAATCGTATTCGCTCCGGTTTTAGTGGTACTCAATAACTATGTAGTCCAACTTTTCGGATAGATCCAATACACTTCATATTACGATCAAACCCCCGGAGTTATTGCTCCGGGGGTTTTTCATTTAAAGAGTGTATTACGGGGTACCGCTAAAGTTCGCTTCTTATTGACAAAATTAGAGATCAGAAGCTATTATTTATTACGGAAGGCTTGTTTATGACCGGGGATAATGAAAAAATAAAATTCCTGAAAAATTTCCAAAACTGAAACGGAGAAATTAATGCTTATTATTCCGGCCATCGATTTGCTTGACGGGCAGGCGGTACGGCTTTACAAGGGAGATTATACCCGGGTCAAAGTCTACTCACGCCGCCCCGAAGAACTCGCCCGAAAATTCGAACAGGCGGGTGCCCGTCTTATTCATATTGTGGACCTTGACGCCGCCTTTGGTGCCGGTAAAAACAACCGGGAGGTCATCAGCAGAATCAGGCAAAGCGTATCCTGTGAGCTCGAGGTCGGCGGCGGGATCCGTAGTACTGTTGATATCAGCAGTTTGCTTGAAACCGGAATAAAACGCCTGATCCTGGGTACGGTCCTGGTAAAAGATCCCGATCGGGCGGCCTCCTGGATTGCCGAGTACGGGTTTCATGCCGTGGGCGGTATAGACGCGCTGGAGGGGCGGGTGAAAATATCCGGCTGGCGCGGCGACAGTGATCTGGCGGACCTCACCCTCGCCGAAAAACTGATGTCCATGGGGATAAAGGAAATCATCTATACAAACATCTCCCGCGACGGCACGCTCGGCGGACCGGATATCAACCGCACCAATGCCGTGGCCGCGCACACCCCGCTCCCGGTCATCCTTTCGGGGGGTATAGGATCAGCGGCGGACATTACCTTGGTAGCAAAAAAAGCACACCGGAACATTAGGGGCGTCATTATCGGAAAGGCTCTGTACGAGCAAAAGGTAAACTTGTCTGATCTTATCCAAAGACACCAGTTATAACATACACCTGCTTTTTTTTCTTGCAAAAGACCGCATTTCCGATTAAGGTAAAGGCAAACAACCGCCCGGGCCGGGCGGCCTTTAAAAAACGCAAAGTAAAAGGAGACCAGATATGTCTGATAAAAGTGAAATTTCCTTTCCCAGAGACGTGAGCCTTGAAGTGGTAAAGGGAGAAAACCTGGGGGAAACATACGCCGTCAAAAACAAAACCATGACCATCGGACGTGCCCCGGTATGTGACATCAAACTGGACGACAAGTACCTCTCCAACAAACACTGCCAGGTGGTGTTCCGCGGCGGGCATTTCACGGTGATCGACCTCGGCAGCCTGAACAAAACCAAAGTAAACGGCAAAATGTACGTGCAAAAGAACCTGCGTAACGGCGATATCATTCGCATGGGAAAAACCGAGTTGAAGTTTATCTGGGAATCTATGGATGAATCAAGCATCAGCGACGCGGACGATATACTGATTCCGCATGACGACGCGATTCCGGAAGACGAAGCATAAACATACCGGACCGGACAAAAAGCCGGCCCGCACTCATTCTGTTAAAAAAAAGGCCTGCGATATTTCTACAATAAGCGCAGGCCTTTTTATCCTCATTTTTTTGCGTTATTTCTTCTTTTTCGGCTGTATTATCGATGTCTTGTCCTTTTCCTTTGCGGCCTGTTTTGCCGCGGGTTTGGACTTGGATTGCGGCTTGGATTTTGCTTTAACGCCCGTCTTGCCTTTTTTCGGCGGTTTGGGCATGGAAAATGCTTTGTCCACTCCGGCGTTGAATACAATCGTAGTATTTCCTACTTTGATCAAATCTCCGGAACGAAGCTCTTTTGATTTTACCAACTGATTGTTTACCGCAATCGGTGTACGCTCGCTCACTACGGTATACACACCCTTTTTTTTCTGCACGGTAACGTCGTTGCTCTGCAGCTTGGGCTCACCCATGATCGTCAGGTCCGCGGATTCGGTGCCGCCGATGGTCACCGCGCCGCGGTCTTCCATAATCGTATAGGGCGCCACCTTTTTCTTCTTTCCGTCCACGGTCAATACCTCCAGGCACGGATTGGTCTGCCTGGATTCAAAGCGTATCTTTGAAAATAACCACAGCAGAAGCAGGGCAAGCGGTATCATGAACAGCATCCAAAACACGAATCCCTCCTGGGGCATGCCGAACAGGGTGGCTGAATAATAGGCCCGTTCCGCTTGTACGGTTTTTCCCCCACTGTTCAGGGTAACCTGGACATACTTTTTTTCCGCCGGCTCCATTCCCGCGTAGTAGACAATCAGGTACTCATGCAGTACGCGCTCTCGGATACGGTTATACAACTCGGCAAGCTGGCCCACGTTTCGCACCCGATAGTTCACGCCGCCGGTTTCATCCGCGATCTGCTGCAGGTCGGGGTTCCGTGCCCCTTCCAGCAGGCCGATCGTAAAAACCGATATTCCTTCGCGCGAGGCCAGGTTTATGGCCCCGTCCAGCCCCTTGCGCTCGGGAAAATTCGGGTTGTCCTTTTGGGGATAGTTCTCACCGTCCGAAAGCAGAATGATCACCTTTCTGCCCCTGGTGTTGCTCATTTTATCGACAGCATGGTAGAGCGACTCATACAGTTCCGTAAATCTTTCTTCCTTTTGCGGGCGTTTGATCTCGGTAAGGGCCTTGGCAATCCCGGCCTTGTCGCCCGTAAGCGCCACCTCGGAGTCTATTTTCACATTAAACACTATCAGGGAAATCCGGTCCTCCGGGTTGTTGATGTTCCGCAGTAACTCCATTATGGCCTCTTTGGCGTAGGTAATGCGCCAGGCTTTGCTGTTATTGGTTTCCCGCCCGTATATGTTCGTGTACATGCTGCCCGAATTATCCACCAGGAACATGAAGTTGATGCCCTCGTTCACATTGGCCCCGTGTTTAAAAAAGATAATATCGCGCTTTTGCGGTTTTTTGTCCGGAACGGCCTCGGTCAGGGTAAACTGATCCTGGGTGGCGTCGGTGACGGGGTTGCCGTTCGCGTCGGTCACGCTGACATAGACCTTTATTTTCTGGTCCATCAACAGGGATGAATTGTCCACCTGGGACACCACCACCGACTGGGAAAAACAGGCCGAGGCCGCAAGTATAAAAAGCGCCGCGGCGCAGAGAATTCTCCGGTTAGTCATATACATCTCCTCATCTTATTTCAAGCGAAAGAGGAACTGGGCCTCCCCCACACGGACAACATCGCCGTCCTTTAGTTCCGCCTCATTTATACGCCGGTCATTGACATACGTACCGACCTTGGAATTCGCGTCTTTGAGCAGTACCTTGTCTTTTTTTGTCTGCAGCGTGGCGTGTTTTCCCGCTACCATGCGGTAATCAGACAGAGTCATGTCGGTCTGCTCCTCCCTGCCGATCGTCATCCGGTGCTGGTTAAGCAGGTATTCCTTGCCCTTGTATCTTCCGTTCAACAGATAAAACGAGGCCTTGGCGAGTTTGTTTTCCACAAAGCCGTAGAAAATACCGATGCACAGCCCCAGCACAATAAATCCCAACAGCCTGGCATAAAGCACATCGGGCACAAACAGCCGCAAACTGTATTCAAAGACAATGCCGCCCAGAAACCCGCCCAGAAATCCGCCGATGAGGCCGTTTTTTACCTTGGCAATAGATTTGCTGCGGATACCCTCCACAATACCGATAAAAATCCCGAAGGCCGCCCAACCCAGGGCCCGTGCCAGAGGATAGCCCACGGATTTAAATCCGGCGGGCGCAAAAAAGATGCTGCTGCCCATAAACAGCCCCACCTGCATTCCCAGCACAACGCCCACGACCCCGCCCACTATGCCGATAATGATCCCCATTATCAGGCCGGAGGTGAGTTTGGATTTGGAATGGGAGAGAATACCCTCGTTCATTCCGAAACAACCGCCGATAATCAGCCCGACGACCGCGCCGATAACAATACCGAATACCAGCAGGGAAGGAAAACTCCCCTGGAAAAAAATCAGGACCTCGGCAAAGGGCCAGGCCAGCATCCCGCCGATTATTCCTATTATTCCGAAAAAGATAATTCTCATTGTTAAAGACACGGACAGCCTCCCTTTTTTATTCGCTTATCTTTATGGTGTTATCGTCTTTATTATATGAAACAAACAGTTTTACGGTTTTGTCGGCTTCAATACTGACATTATAGTTACTGAACGTCTGGTCGTCTTTTTTGATGGTAAGCATATAATCACGCTCGTCCAGCAGAAAGCTTTTCTCTTTTTTAGCGGTCTGCCCGAACTCCACAAAAGTTCTGTTTAATCCCCCCACATAATCGTCGGTACGGTTGTCCAGTAAAATCTGCAGCCCGTCCGTATCGCTGGCGATGATCAGCTTCCCCGGTTCTCTGATCAAATCGATAGTAAGGGTAAGGGAGTCCATCTCCCTTTCGATCATAACCTTTACGTCCCTGGTATAATAACCGGGAAGCGCGTAGCGCAATGTATATTCGCGCCCGGCATAAAGCTCACCCTTGGAATACTTCCACGCGGTCCAGCCGGCTTTGCCTTTGTAATAGATTTCAACATCCTTGTTCAGTGAATCGCCGCTGAGCGAATCCCGTACATTCTGGATAACGGGGATTTTTTTATTGAATGGCCGGTTGATCGTTACCTGGATAATCTTGCGTTTATCCGGGGTGTCGGGATTTTGCTTTTGGATTTCCAGTGGATTTAAGAAGAACGAGGTGCAGTACTTCCGGTTCTCCACCGTAAGCTCCAGCTCATACAGGCCGGCCGGCAGAAAAAGCGGATTTGTGGTCAGATAGAGCTCTTTTTTCTCCCCACCCTTTCCACTGAGATCCGGAAGGATTCTGCTGACCGGTGTCAGTTTATAATCAAAGGTCTTCTGTTTCTCTTCCTTTGTTTTGGCCGCCTCATTGGTATAGGTCAGTACGGCCCGGGCATAGATCTCGGGCGGGGCCTTGTAATAATCATCGGGTACCAGCACCTTGATTTCCAGGCTGCCCACCTCCTTGGCACTCATAATCTCGTAGAACAGCCCGGAGGAGCTCACCACCAGGAAACCGCCGCCCAACAGCACCACGGCCAATCCGGCCGCCGCCAGTTTCAGCGCCAGCGAGCGTCCCTTGCTGCGCGGTATTTTGCCGAACGCGGACTCCTTTCCCGTGGGCTCGTGCAGATAATCTTTAATGGCTTTGGAAATGTTCGCGGGGGTCTTGTATTTGTTCAGAAAGCGCGAAAACAGATTGATGATATGTTCAAGATCGCTGTAACGCTTGTTCATCTTATGGTGCATGGTCTTGCGGATGACCTTTTTAAACACCCGCGGAATTTTGGGAACAAGCTTGGTGGGTTTTACATACAAACCCTTGGTAATTTTATGAATGGTTTCCGCGGAAAAACCGCCGGGAAAGGGTTTCTTCCCGGTAATCATCTGGTAGAGCATAATGCCCATGGAGTAAATGTCCGTGCGCTTATCCACATGTTTGGCGTCCTTGATCTGCTCGGGAGACATATAGGACGGCGTCCCCATGACCACGCCGGTCTTGGTAAGCTCCTTCTCCGCCTCCGCCTCCACCATGGCGATCCCGAAATCGAAAAGCTTGACATCCCCGTTTTTGGAGATCAGCACGTTGTCGGGCTTGATGTCCCGGTGAATGACGCCCTTGTGGTGAGCGTACTGCAGCCCCTTGCAGATTTCCCTGAAAATCAGGGCGGCCGCCAGGGGCGGTATTTTTTTCTTTTTTTCGATCAGGTCCTCAAGCGATATCCCGTCGATATATTCCATGGCGATGTAATATGAGTTGCCGTGCTTAAAATGATCGTGTACCGACACGATATTCTCGTGGCGAAACCCCATCATCACATTGGCCTCGCGCTTGAAACGTTCGGAAAGGGTCTTTGCCGAAGAGATATTTAATCGCTTGATGATGATATGCTTTTTCAGGGTGGGATGGATGGCCTTATACACCTTGCCCATACCGCCCTCGCCTACCACGCTTACAATTTTATATTTATCAATCATTTTATCCGCCATGGCCTCACCTCATTTTAAAAGAACTGTGATAGGTTTTACTTTATGCATACAGCGTTTTCGCGCTGTTTTCGATTTCTATAATATTCTTTTCCAGATCGATCTCACCCTCAACCTCTATTACGGTAACATAGAATTTGAGCGGATTGTGAAGCTGGACGTATTTGCCGTCGGCCCGCACATTATACGTACCCGCCACAGGCCGGTGCCCGCCGAAATACATACCGCGCCACCAGACCTCCTCCGGGAGGTAGTATTGGATCATTTTCATGACGCTGCCTTCCGCGGCCGTGTTATTGTCCGTCCACGTCAGCCCGGCCACCACGTCAGGATCATAGCGATAGTTGATGATCTTCTTGTGATCATAGAACTGGTTGGGCTCCGAGTGTGAAATCAGGAAATGCCTGCCGATACAGAACAGGGGCAGGTTTTTTTCAAAATTATAATATGCCCTGATGAACTCATCACCGTAAAAGCGCTTTACATATTCCAGAACCATGGCGCCCTCATAAGCGTACTTACGGAAAGGGAAGTTCCCTCCCCCGTTCTCGTTGGTGATGTTTTCATGGTTCCCTTTGAGGAAATGGAAGTTGCCCGGAAAGGCGCCCTTCAACTCCATCACCATCTCCATTACCCCCATACTGGCCCGCATCTCCGCGTCCATATGCTTACGCGTACGATAGAGGTTCTGGAATTCATCGAAGGCCTTTTTCCAGCGTTCGGCAAATTTACCTTCGGAATGGAATCCGTCGCCCACACAGACCACCTGGAGTTTGTTCCCGGCCAGCTTCTGCAGCACCGACACGCCTTGGGCATCCTGATACAACATGGTACTGAAAAGAAAGTCCATGCGCGCGTGCAGATCCGGCATCACCAGGGTGGGAATATCTTTTTTCAGGTTGATAATCCCCCCGGGCCTGCCCTTGCTGTCCCGGGGACGCATGGCCTCCTCTTCGTTATCAAGTACCTTGTTGATGCTGTTTACCAGTTTGGTATACTCCTCCGCCTGCGGCGGCGTGGATCTGGTGTAGATGTTTTTTAGGCGTTCTTGTATTGCGGTGATCGGACCGTTCTCCTCATTTCCGTTGGGTATGTTTTCATTAATTATTGTATCATCCATAGTAAAACAGTTAAACGTTTAAGCAGTGAAGGCTCCCGGCTTGCGCGCCTGCCCCGCACCCCGTTTTATTCTTCCATTATGGTCTTGTTTACTTCCACAAACTCTTCTTCGATTATGGTCGCCGTCTCGATAATGGTCTGCTGCTGCTCCTCGGCGCTCATGTCCTCGTCCTTGCAGACCGCGATCTTAAATATCTGGGAAGTGCTTTTTACCGGACCGCCCTCAAAGCGGATGATGTTGTCCACTTCTACGTCACCGGCCAGTGTTGAGTTATCGCTTTCGGCACTTTCGGGAATATCGGTGCGCATACCGATACTGCTGTACTTTACCGTACGCGTGCCGTCCATAAGCGGACCGATATTTACCAGTGAACCGGAATAGGTCAGGGCCAGCGCGCCTTTCTCATCGTCCTTTCCCAGGTTGTCCACCTCTTCCATGCCCTGCTCCGCGATCTTGTCCTCGAACACGGCCTTTTTCTCAAGCCAGGCCTGAGCCACCAGCTCCAATGCGTCCTCGCCCTCTTCGGTTTTTACGGACTGGGCCAGCCCCTTAATATGCTGTTGAACATTAACCGGAATTTGATCAAAATACTCACCCATGCGTTTCCTCCTTTTTAAAATCCAATAACTGCATCCAGAATAATCCGCAACCCATACATTGTCAAGAAAAAAAAGCCGTGTGTTGCGGATCTGAATCCCGCGGGCAGACGCATATACGCGCCATCGATTCCCCGGTTCACACCGGCGTGCCGGTAGACCGCGAATGAAGCGGAGGCATACTTACCCTCCTTCGTGCCCTCAGCCCGCGGCCGGATACGAATTATATTTTCTTGGGTCTGTTAACCACTATAGCGCGAAACGCGCAAAAAACAGGGATTTTTTACGGCAGATGGAATAAACATTTTATTCGCGGTATAGTTTACCTAAAACATATATAAAAAAGGAGGACATAAGATGAAATCAAGAAATTCCACCGCGTTGCTCATATCCCTGGTTATCTTCATTACCGTACTTACTCCCCTGATGGCCCAGGACGGAGCCAGGCTGATCGAAGCCGTCTGGGCGCAGGATTTCGGCAAAGCCAAGGCATTGGTAAAAAACGGCGCCGATATTAATTATCAGGACAAATCATCCGGCAGTACGGCGTTGATGCTGTGCTGTGCCTATAATTTTACGGATATGGGCAGGTTTCTGATCGAACACCGGCCGAACCTTGATCTGCAGGATAACAACGGCAGGACCGCGCTCATTGTGGCCGCCGGGTCTTCCGAAGACCTGTTCAATCTTTTACTGAAAAACGGCGCGGACCCCGGGATTAAAACCGCGGACGGCACCACCGCTTTTACCGCCGCCTGTATCGGGGTGATTCGCGGAAAGATATCCCTGAAGGTACTACGTACATTGCTGGCAAAGGGCGCCGATGTGGATGAGGCGGCCTCCTCCGGCCCGGCCGCCGGCTATACGCCGCTGATGACGGCCGCGCGTAACAACAAGCCCGACCTTGTACGGTTTTTACTGGATAACGGCGCCGATGCAAACGCCCGCGCCGCGGACGGGAAAACAGCGCTGGCCCTGGCCGGGCAGGCGGGTAATTCCGAGGTCATCAAGCTGCTGCGGGCCGCCGGGGCGAAATACTAGAAAATATGCAAAAATAGATCTGCCGGCCGAAAAATTATAAGCGGCGATAATTTAAATTTGAAATAAAATATTATTTTTATTTGTCCGGCCGACAGCCGTCACTAATCGGGAGGATTATCACAACCTATCTCATAAATACCGACATAATCAGGCAAACTCCCATAAGTCAAACCCGTGTCATAGGTTCCTGAATACGTTTCTCCGACGTTTAATGTAGTTCCGGCAGTGGGATACCAATCCGTGACATCGTCATAGCTGACGGTCCCGCTTGTCACCGCTTCATCTATGCCAAAGCGGAATTTGAAGTTCGGCATATCCACCGTGCCGTCATTTTTAAAACTGTAGTCTATCAATAACGTCCCGTCGCCCGGGTCCGTTCTCCAACTTATATCCGGTATTACCGATATATCCGGCGGCAAAATACTGCAGCCGGAAACGGCCCACAACACAAGCAGCAACAACACAGCCATACCGGGCACATACAATTTCATAGCAGTTCCTTCATCCCCGTTAAATAATACCGTACTATACCCCCAATTTTCCAAAGAATCAATCATCGGAAAGCCCGGATTGCGGGGTGAAAACAAACTACCGGCTGACCGGTCCGGCCGCAACAAAACGGTGTATAAAGCCGGGGAATCGATAAAATCCGTGTTTTTCTATTCGGTGAGCTCCTTTCCCTTTTTCGCACCCGCGTTTTTCAGCAGGGCCGCAACATCGGCATGATTTTTCCTTTCCGCCCAATCCAATGCCGTGTATCCCCCATCATCCTTTATATTCAGCAGGGCGCCTTTTTGCATTAGAAGCTTTGCCATCTCCGTATATCCTTCCCATGCGGCCACAATCAGAACGGTCTGCCCGCAATTGACACAGTCGTATTTTTTATTAATCCGCGCACCGTTTTCCAAAAGCACTTTCACTATTTCATAATTCCCGGAGACGGCCGCCACGTATAAGGCGTTCCATCCGTTTTTACTTTCATTGGCAAGACTGCCCCCTTGCTCCAGCAGATATTTTACAATATCTTTGTGATTATAACAGGCATACATTAATGCGGTAAACCCACCCTCATCCCGGGCGTCAATTGCCGCGTTGTGTTCAATCAATAATTTTACCGAAGCAAGATCCCCTTGCATGGCCGCGTACATCAGGGCGGTAAAAGAAAAATCATCCCGTTCGTTGACGGACGCACCGTACCGGAGGAGAAGTCCGGTTACCTCCGCGTGACCCATCCGGCAGGTACTCATTAATGCGGTCCAGCCGTTTTCGCATTTTGTATTGATATCAGCGCCTTTTTGGATTAAACGCCTCGCAACTTGCACGTGGCCGTTATACGAAGCCCACATTAAGAGTGTGCCCTTGGTTGAACGCTCCATGCCCTCCACAAAATCCAATACGGTAAAGTCAATTGTCATATCAACGTCCGGCAGCGCCTTAATAAGGTCCAGTACCCGCCGCGCATTGTTGTTTTTAACGGCCCGGGCTAACTCCTCATTTGAATCCGCGGCGCACAGGGAAGCAGCCAGAAATAACAAAATCGTGATAAACCCTATTTTTTTAGACATATTCTTTCCTCCTGTTTCTTTGAGGTGTATTTTAATGCGTAACGGTTCCCTCGGCAATCATACTTTGGTATTAGTGCGCGCGGTTTTTGCGGGATAGCAGCAGAGGGTTTCAAACCACAGGCTTCGCGGCACTCCCGCTATTTTTCCATCTAAAAGAAAATTGTTTTTGATATTTCTTTTCAAGCGGGCTATAATAAACACTGTAGAGATTAATATTAAAGGAGGAG
>CAZWKE010000020.1:41786-54074 GCA_964634205.1 uncultured Spirochaetaceae bacterium | reverse complement strand
GCTTTGCCCAGGTCCACGGTTTGGACCACTAAATAATGTAAACGGTTACATTGTACCTGAATCCGGTAAAATCGAAACCGGCTTGCTTGACCCTCCACGGCGGTGAGGATACAATGACAAGCGGTAATGTTATTACGCCGACAGCGTATCTTACGGAGGTAAAATATGAAAAAAACATGGATTATATTAATTTTTTTATTGGTATTTACTCAGGCTTTCTTTATTTCCAGCGAAGAATTTACCAATGCGGATAAATGGTACACCTATAACGATAAAGCAAACGGTGGTAATTCCCAGATCAAGTTGACTACCGGCAATGAAACAATAGGCGGTAAATCGTATTTTGTCGTAACCATTACGGGCAAGGTAACCACCGCCTACGAATACGGGTTCGTGGGTTTCGGTTACAAACCCGAAGGTGCCGAAATGGACGCATTAAAGGCGGCCAAGGGTATTAAATTCAAAGCAATCGGAGACGGGAAAAGCTATCGCTTTCGCGGGGAAACAACCGTGATCAGTGATTTTGATTACCACGGCAAAGTTTTTTCCACAAAAAAGGGCCAGGTGGTTGAGGTCAGTATCCCCTTCATAAGCCTCCGGCAGGAAGGCTGGGGCACGGCCCGTGGCGGCTTTAATGCGAATAAACTCTGGCAAATCTCTTTTCAAACCGTCGGGCAGCCCTTATCAAGCGTCTCATTGAAATTATTCGATTTTCAACTGATTAAATAAAAACTATTCTTAAAGCAATACAAGAAACCCCTGACCGGTTTGGGCAGGGGTTTTTTTATGCGCGGTAAAAATGCTGCACAGTCCGGCAGTTTTAAAATCATCCGCCGACTTCCATTTATTCTGTTGACAATATTTGCTTTGTGATATAAAGTTACTTTGAGATGCAAAGTCTAAAGCAAAGGAGTACTCCATGAAAAAGTTTCACGGCATCTTTAGTTTATTGATTTTTGCAGCGGCAATGATCATGGCGATTGTCGTTATTCTGCTGCAAACATGGGTGTTCGCGGTTATTTACCTGGCAGTGATAATCGTCTCATTTCTAACCGTTAGCTTTCTGTACTGCGCAAAATGCCCGTGCAGGCTGTCCGGCTGCGCGCATGTTATTATCGGAAAGCTCTCCCGGCTGGTCCCCGAACGAAGGCAGGGGAACTATACCCTGTTCGATATTCTGGGAACCTTCCTGGCAATGGGAATAATTCTGTTCTATCCCCAGTTCTGGCTGGTTGATTATCCGCTTCTGCTTATAATCTTTTGGGGATTGGGCGGTTTCGCCTTTCTGGAAATATTCTTGAAGGTCTGTACCGCGTGCGAAAACCACGTCTGCGCATTGAACAGGAATAAAAGTCAGTAACGACACGGCATATACACTGAACAAAGCGGTATCAGCGAATTACATCAGCCGCTTTACCGCTTTTTTAATGGTTTTTTCCAGGAAAGCCTTTTCCTCCGCCATACTTTCATAATAGCGGTGGATCCTGATGATCAGGTCCCACAGAGAAAAATCCTCTTTTGGGACGGTCCTGTTTTGAAAATAGCCCTTCAGATAGTGTTTATTGATAATCAGGCGAAGCTGTGACTCGAAGAGCTTAACCAAAAACGGCCGTTTCCGCGGCGATTGAGCGCTTTGCATAAGGTAACAGGTCCTGGCCACATCGGCCAGGGGATTTCCGCTGGTGGCGTTAATCCAATCGATCACCTTATAATCACCCGCCCGGTTCACCAGGATATTTTCCGGATGAAAATCACCATGGCACAGGGCCTTGCCCGCGGAATCCTCCAAAAACCGCAGCAGCCGGGAACGCTCGGCATGATGTAAAAAAGGATACTTTTCCAACGCCTCACTGTACACGCTTACGGAGGTCCGGAGACCCGGCAGCGCGTTCCGGTGAATCTCGCGGTGCAGTTTACCCATGCGCCGGGACAGTACCTTGATACGCAGGGGATACCGGGCAAACAAGTCCACCAGGCACTGACCGCTGATCAATTCAAATTCGATCCCGCCTCTGCCGTTGTTTTGCCGTACGGTATACACTTCCGGTACGAATGCACAGGCGGCGGACACCTTTTTACTCACCGCATATTCATAGCCAACCGCTTCGCCAGGCATAAACTCATAAAAAAGCTTTAAGGCAGTGCCTTGTGCGGTCATAAATGTTTCTGCCGTCCGGCCGATACCGATTTTTTTTTGATAATTCATGATGTAAACTCCTCCTTGTTACAATAAATGCAGTCCACTGTTTTTTATTCTTCTGCCTATGCGGGAGAGTAACCACCTTGAAACAGCCAGATACAAAACCGCCATTGAACCGAAAATCGCCCATTCGGTCCATAACGGGCAGATCGTCACCCACTTGCCTTCGAACATATAATACCGGATAAGGTCATATCCCCAGGTATAGGGCAGCAGGAATGCCGGGTATTTGACAACAAGCGGGTATTGACTAATAGGCGCATAAGCCCCGGCCAGAAACTCGAATGACATGGCCAGCATCCCTACAATCGAATATATCTGTTTCCACAGCAGGCCCAGAAGCGAAATGAGTATACCCAGGGCAATAGTGGTCAATAATCCCACCACGCAAACCAGCAGGACCAATAACAGATACAGGACCTGCGTGCCGCTGTAAAAGGCCAGGAACAAAAATAGCGGCACAAAAAAGACCATGTTTACCAGAGAACCGGCCAGCACCGTACCCACAAAATAGGCATAACGCGAGCCGGGCAGGGTGTACAGGTACTCCAGGGTTCCGTTATAGAGGTCCTGGGTGACGGTATTCAGGGGCGCCCAGAGTACGGTAGACAAAAAAACAAACAATAAAAAGGAACAGGCAATAAAGATAAAAAGGTCCTTTCCCGCCAGGCTGTAAGCGCCGGTATAGGAAATAATGCCCGATAAAAACAGGAAAAACCCGACGCGAAGCCCGATCTGGAGCAGAGTGCCCAACAGATTGGGCAGGTAGCGCCGGATAATGAGCAACTCCTTGTGCACCGTAGCCGATACCGTCGTCATACTGATCGTGTTATACCAATCCGCCATACTCACTCCTTTTATTACTGTTGATTCCCAGTCGTTGAAAAAAAGCGTCTTCCAAAGCCCCGGTCCGGGCGATGATATTTTCCACCGAATCACCGGCATCAAGGTTCCCGTTATTCATAAAACAGATCCTGTCCGCCAGGTACTCAACCTCACTTAAGATATGCGAGGTGAGCAGCAGGGACTTGTTCTCCCACCGAACGTACTGTTTTAAAAAGTCCCGCAGGCGTTTTGCGCTGACAGGGTCAAGCCCTTTGGTCGGTTCATCAAGATAGATAACGGACGGGTCATGCAGCAGCGCCCGCATAATAATAACCGTCTGTTTCTGCCCGCCGGAAAGGTGCATAAAGAGTTTATTGATGTTCCCGCTGAAATCAAAATACTCCACCAGTCCCTCAATGCGCTTGTGTATGATCTCCTTTGCAAGCCCCCGCAGCCTGGCAAAAAAAACCAGATTTTCCCGGGCGGTCAGGCGCGCATAGGCCGAGCGGTCCGTATCCTGTCCCACGTATCCGAAACACCGCTGCACCTGTCGTTCGTTACGGTCCGGATTATGGCCCATAACTTCAATCCTCCCGGAATCCTTGGCAATAAGCGTGGCCAAAATCTTGATCAACGTTGTCTTGCCCGCTCCATTGGGTCCTAAGATCGATAATATCTCATTTTTACGCAGGGTAAGATTTACCCCTTTTAACACCCTATGTGCACCGTAACATTTCTTAATAGCCACAGCACGGAGATAGGTTTCCATATATCCGCTTACTCCTTTCGAAACGCGTGAACCAGGGCGTCGACCACCGTGTCCACGGCCTGTTTGTCATCCAGCCCGCTTAAATCCCGGTCATAATGCCGGTGCATGGCGAACCAGGCGATGCATTCCAGAATTAAGCGCGCGGAAAGCAGGGGATTTTGCAGCGGCCTGGTTATGCCCTGTGAGATCCCCTGCTCCAGGTAATCGGCGATCTGCCTCACGTAATCCGCCCTGCTGGCAAAGAAAAAGTCGGCAAGCCCGGGCCAGCTCACCCGGTTTCTTTCCAAGATAAGGATTCCCTTTCTATATTTTGACTGAAAGGCATACATCAGCCTGATGATCTCCTCGACCTCACGCAGCCGGTCATCATTTTTGTTGATGATCAGCTTTATTTCCGACATATGCTTTTGCAGGCATACATCGATAACATTTTCCATTAGATGATTATGGTCCAGTTCCGTAACAGGTAATTCGAGGATTTCTCCGAACGCAAAATCAGTGAATATCTCCCGCAAAGCCAGATCAAACAGGGCCTTTTTACTTTTCACATAGAGGTACAGTGTACCCACAGACACCCCCATTTTCTGCGCCACATCCAGCATCTGGGTGTTTTCATAGCGTTTGCGCATAAACAACTCGGCCCCCTGCTCTATTATTTCCCGCAGTTTTGATTTTTGTTTTTGCGTTATCATGAAATCTCCTTATTTTTGAATGAATGAATCATTCATTCATATTATACGGAAAATTGATATACATGTCAACAGCCTGGCACAGCAAGAAAAAATATTGACAAACACCGGAATTATCGTATGATAAATAGTAACAATACAAGTATTACCTTCGTTTATCTGACTGATTAGAAATCAAGTGTATTATCTGTAAGTTAATCAAAATAGTTTAACTTATGTAATCTGGAGGTACTTATGAAGCAATTCTCATTTCTCACAGTAGGTTTATTTTCCTTATTCACTCTTTTCCTGCCGGGCTGCAGCAGTCCCGTGTCATACGGTCACAATGATAACGGGTCTCCGACTTCGGGCAGCCTTGGACTGCGAACCATAGTCTATGCGGAAAATGACCATATCTGGATAGAAGCTGAAGCCGGGGGAGAATACAATCCCATGATTGTCAAAAGCGATCAAGCGGCATCAGGCCAGATATATTTAGCGTCCTGGGACAGCGGACGGACTTCCTTGGGCTCGGCACCGTCCGATGGTAATATTGTATATTCGTTCGACGTAGTGTATGCGGGAACATATCGGCTCTGGGCCCGTGTCATAACGCCGGACAGTAACTCCAACTCGTACTGGGTAAAAATGGACTCCGCCCCCTGGGTGCCGTGGGAAGATATCAATCCGACTCCCTCGTGGGGCTGGGACCACATGAGTGCTGATTTTGACCTCGGCACGGGCAGTCATGAGTTACGTATCGCCTATCGGGAAGCGAGTACAAAGCTTGACAAACTACTTCTCACCAGGGATTTGGCCTATACGCCTTCAGGTATGGGCAATGCAATACCCCTGCCGGGCGGATCGGTAGCGGCCCATTCCGATGTGGTGGAAAGATACGGACAGCTTCAGGTTATCGGGACGCAGTTGTGCGATCAGAACGGGAATCCGGTACAGCTTAAGGGACTGAGCACGCATGGTATCCAGTGGTTTCCGATTTATCAACATTACACAATCCCGAATCTGGTTAATTACTGGGGAATTGATATTATCAGAATCGCCATGTACGTGGAAGACTGGTATAACGGTGATGATTTCTGGAACGGATACATGGCCCATCCGCAGGAGATGAAGCAGTGGGTAATGGACTTTGTGAATGACGCAATCGATGCCGGCATTTATGTAATAATCGATTGGCATATTCATAATAATCCCGCTAATTTCACCCAGGCCGCTAAAGATTTCTTTAATGAGATGTCGTCCCTTTACGGACAATACCCGAACGTATTATATGAAATCTGCAATGAAATAATCGGTGGCGTGAACTGGTCCACGGTCAAAACATACGCCGAACAGGTAATTCCTGAGATCAGAAACAACGATCCCGACAATATTATAATCATAGGCACGCCCAACTGGAGTCAATATGTTGATGAGGCCGCAGCCGATCCGATCACGGGATACAATAACCTCATGTACGCACTGCACTTTTATGCCGGCTCGCATCATGATGATATCAAAAACAGGGCGCAGGACGCGCTGTTCGGCACCAACACCACGGGACATAATCCAAACGGGAACAGGATACCCCTGATCGCCACGGAATGGGGAACAAGCGATTATGACGCCACCTATAATGACTTTTCCTGGTCGCAAATCTGGATGGATTTTCTTGACGCCAATCACATAAGCTGGTGCAACTGGTCGTTCAGCAACAAGGACGAGGCCTCTTCCATCATTAAGCCGTACGTTGATCTGACAGGGCCCTGGGATGAGTCGGACTATACGGAATCCGGTTTGTGGGTCAAGAGCAAAATGTCCGGACCGTCTCCGCAGTTCGCGTTAGGCGACGTAAATCATGACGGTGAGATAGATATTGTAGATGCGCTGATGGTCTCGCAATATTGTACCGGCATGAATCCTTCCAATTTCGATACATCACTGGCCGATGTAAACAGGAACGGGACCATAACAGAAGAAGATGCCCTGCTGATTTCACAGTATTACGTGGGGCTGATAGATTCCTTTTAAGTAGATCTCAAAACACATACAGATAAGCGATGCAAAGCCGGAAAAGGGTATATCCCTTTTCCGGCTTTTTTATTTCGCCTCCGGCATGTCCTCGGACCTCTTAAATTCATGAAGCAAATGCCGGTGGATTTTACTGTGCAGCCCCCCTTTCAGCCTGCTATGTGGTTGCCGTTCATTCCAGTTCCTCCCACTCGGCATACAGCTTCTCAATATGCCTGCCCAAAAACTCCAGTTTTGCCGACAGTTTTCTTCCCTCCCGATGGTCACCCCTGCCGAACGCACCGGAAATTTCGGTTTCCAAAGCGGTTTTTTTTGCTTCCGCATCCGTTATCTGTTTTTCCAGCTCGCTAATCCTGGCGGCGGTATGCTGCGGCCGTGGTTTTACGGCCGCTTTTTTTGCCGGCATCCGGCCCCTGCCTTCCGGCCGTCTGCCGTAGTTTGCCAACCAGAACTCGGAAAAACTCCCATTATGGGGAACCAACGCCCGCTCTTTCACCTCCACAATCCTGCCCACGGTCTTTTCCAGAAAATAACGGTCGTGAGAAACCACAAGGACCGTACCCTTAAAATCACACACGGCGTCCTCCACCACTTCTCGAGAAGGAATATCCAGGTGATTGGTCGGCTCGTCCAGAATAAGAAAAGAAGGCTGCAGATGAATAAGCCGGGCAAGCTGCAGGCGGTTTATCTCACCCCCCGAGAGCTCCCTTATTTTTTTCTCCATATCCCGCCATGAAAACAAAAACCGGCTGATAAGGCGAAAGGCGTCGTCACGCGACAGCCGCCCCAGGGATCGGATTTCATCTACAATGCTGTTTTTCGGATCGAACATCTCCTGCTGCTGGGCCATATACCCTATTTTCAGACTGGGACCGATTTGAATCAGCGGATTATTCCAATCCCCGTGCCGTACAATGTCTTTTAATAGGGTTGTTTTTCCGCTGCCGTTCGTTCCGATTATTCCTACTTTCTCACCGCACAAGATCTCCAGCTCGGCATTTTCAAAAAGCCTCCTCTCTCCGAACGCCCGCGAATATTCCTTCAAACGTAAGGCGACGGCGGCTTTTGAGTCCTGCGCATTGAAATCGATCCTGATTCTTCCGGAATGGCTAAGCGGATTTCCCACGGCCGCTTCCCTTTCACGCCGCAGCTGTGTTTTCCTGGCCCGCAGGCGTTTCCCCCAGGCGGGGTCCGCGGTACGCCGGGCGATGTCCTGGAAACGCTTCACCAGGTTTTCCAGGCGCTCCAGGCGGCGGGATGCGGCGGCATAATCGGCCTGCTGTGAAGCCCGATTTTTCAACTTCTCAATTTTATAGGCGGAATAATTTCCTTTGAAACTGGTAACCTTTTGTTTTTCTATTTCCAATATAACGCTGCAGATCCGGTCCAAAAGATAGCGTTTATGCGACACTATTATGATTGTTTTCGGATAACCCTGCATAAACCGTTCAAACCAGGCCAATCCCGCAAAATCCAGATGGTTGTCCGGTTCATCCAGAATCAGCAGATCCGGATCTTTGATAACGGCGCAGGCAATAGCCAGCAGGTTTTTTTCTCCCCCTGACAGGGTCGAAAGCCGCTGTTCCCGGTCTACGGGTATTCCCAGGGCATCGAGTAAGCCCTGCAGGCGATGGATGACCTCATCCACCTTCTCTGTGTCATAAGCGTCTCTTGCCTCCTGATACCGGGCAAGCGCCTTCTCCATATCATCGGGCCCGGCGGCGGCCATTTCCTTTTCAGCCTGCCGCAGATCGTTGATTACCTTGTCATAAGCCGTTAAAACAGCCTGTTTTACGGTAAGATGGGGAGAATAGCATATATTCTGCCGTACATACCCAATAGTAATGCCTGACGCCCCCCGGATCTCTCCCGTAAAATCCCGATCCTGTCCGCCCAGAATATTGAGTAACGTGGTTTTACCGCAGCCGTTGGGGCCGATGAGTCCGTATTTTTCCCCCGGATTTATACGGAAGCCCGCCCCATGAAACAACTCTTTTGATCCGACGGTTTTATGTAGATTCGATACAATAATAGATTTCATACTTTGCGTTTACCTCCAAAATAAAATGAGTTTGATTCTGATAAAAGAGGGTTTTTCAGAGGTATCGCAGAAGCAATAGATATTAACGCACTGGTGAGAGCACTGAGGTTATTTTTCTGCGATTACGTCTGAAAACGGAAAAGACATCTTCCCGCTGTTCGATGAAATAAAGTATATGACATAATCGTACTCCTTTACCTAATGGTATTGTAATGTAATAACGGCGGCCGCTTATCTGTTCGCCCGCCACATGTTCTCTTCGATATCGTTCCGCCGTATCCTGTAGGCCAGGTAACAGCGTTTGTCCCGGTCATACTCCAGGCGCAGCACAAGATCAACCTTCCCGATACTTTCGGTTTTCTCCTGTCTTTTCCCGGATTCGCAGGCGATTTCCAGGGTCAGCGGCTTGCCGTTGTAAGACAGCGCCGCCTTCAGCCGGGCCTGTTTCCCGGATATCACGGTATGGAGGCCAAGCACGATCTCCACCTTATGCCCCTGCCGGTCCGGAAATGAAAGGCTGTGGTGTCTGGACGGCGGATTGCCGAACTCCTTGGGAACGATTTTTTGATATTTCACCAGTATATTCTGAAGATCATAGATGGCCGTATTGAAAAAAGCGATGTCCGCCCGTATGGTGTGGTGTTTGCCCGGTTTGACATCCACGGTCTGCTGCCAGTCATGAAAGGTAATTGCCGGTTGTTCGACCACCCCGAAACCGTCCAGATGGATCCGCAGGGTGTGTTTCCCGGGGGCCAACTTCTCAATCTCATACGGCACGGTGGACTTCCCCGTGGTGTAAGCCAGAAACTCATTATCCAGAAAAATCTCGGCCCGTATCAGGTTGCAAAACAGAGAGATACTGCCCGGTTTTTCATCACGGAGCGAGATGATAGAGCGTTCATGCTGCTCGGACTGCAGGCTTACCTGCCTCCCCGTCAGGCGCAGGATTATCTGCTCGGAAATCGCGTGGATAAGATTCTCGGTGGAACCGCGTTCGGTAAACGGCAGGGTCTTGGCACTGGCCACATCAATGAGTGATACATTCAGCATCACCTCATCCCCCAGAAACACATACTGTCCCTTCAACAGGTAATCCGCACCCAGCAGTTTGCCGACCTTGACCGCCTGATCGTTATCGGTAAGATCACTTAAAATCAGCTCCTGTTCCTTCAACACGTTCTCCAGGGAGGACCGGTCCACCACGACGATCCCGTCCGTGGTAGCCAGATCGAAGAGTAAAAGCCCGTTTATGATCCCCGCAAGGTAATCATAACGGGGGTCCATGCCTTTGTTATCGATGGAAATAAAGGCGATTTTCACCTGCGGATTGTCGGCGTAAGCAACGCCACTCAAGATAATCAGCAGACCGCAGATGCAGAGAAAAATCCGGCTGTTCTTTTTCATGCATCTATGTTAAGCTTTTTTACGCGCTTTATCAAGCCATGAAATACCAGACCTGCCGGAATGGTCTTCCTTACTGATTATAGAAGATTTTCAAAACCTTATTGATAAATCTCAGTTTTGGTGGCATATTAGAAACAATCCGAAAACATGAGGTATTTATGCCACGAAAACTCATAACTATCACTTGCGGTACACTCATAATCCTTCTGGCAAACTGCAGCTTGGGGAAACAATCACCTACCGAACCGCCCGATACAACCGCACCGGAAAACTGTACAAATTTTAAAGTAGCCACGCGAAACTCCGATTTAAACGGATACACCCATTTGGATATTTCCTGGGAAGATCCGGCCGATACCGATCTGGTTAAAGTCGTTATCAACATAGAAACCGACAACCTTATCCTTGACATCCCCAAGGGACAAGAAAATTATACTATTCAGGATGCTCCCCAGGGAAAATACTTTCGCTTTCGCTACTGCACGGAAGACAAGGCCGGCAACCGCTCGACCGAAAGTACGTATTCCATGACCACTACCGATTACGGCCGCTTTGTATTCGATTTTAAGGCGAAGGTCGGGGACGGCAATATAACCCTTTCCTGGAGAAATCCCGATTATCAGGGATTTGACCGGCTCTACTTTTGGTACTACAAGGAAGGGTGTGATCCGGTTGATTACCGGCCCCTAACGGATGAAATCGTTGAACGCTATCTGGCAAAAAATACGATTTCTTTGCACATCGACAACCTGATTAATGGCAGATCCTATATGTTTTATTTGCAAACCGTGGACCGGCAAGGAAACCTTTCCACCCGGCGCGCGGCGGGGGGAATTCCCGTAGCAGCACCCGCACAACTGCAGTCCGGTGTTACCTACACCACGGCGAACGGCCTGCTGCATAACCAAATAAATGATGTTCATGTCACCCAGGCGGGGATGGTTGCCGTTTCCTCCCCACGCGGTGTGAGTGTTTGGGATGGGAATACCTGGACCAACTACGATCAGGACGATGTCCCCATCTCATCCATTATTTGGATTGTGCGTGAAGTGTATATGGCGGAAAACGGCACCATCTATGCCGGCAATAACGACGGCCTGTTTGTATTTGACGGGACAGAATGGAAGAACTATTCCACAGAGGCCGGTTTGACCAATGACGAGGTATGGGGGCTTATTGGTGACTCCGCCGGTAATATTTACTGCGGCACACAAATCGGCGGGATCTATCGGTTTGACGGAAATCAATTTATCAGAATCTCGAATTATTCCAATCCGAACGCTTATGATATCGATGTAGACGCCCAAGGCAATCTCTATGTGGCACATTTCCATCTCTATATATATAATGGTGAGGACTGGACCGTTCACTACAGCCACCGCAACGGTATTGTACAGGGAACGATCATGGACGTGTTCGCCCTGGCACCGGATAAAATTATCGTTGGTTCGTATGACGGATTAAGTGTGTATAATGGCACAACCTGGACAACCTGGACAACCGAAGACGGATTAATTTCCAACGGCGTCACCTGCGTTTTTATGACCGATGACGGCAAACTCTATGCGGGAACAGGGTCGGGCCTGGCCTATTATGACGGAACCGGCTGGCATAACTTTGTCAGCCCGGACTGGAACGGGAAAAACAAAATTAACAGTATTTTTGTTGACAGCCACGGAAAGGTCTATATGGCAACGGATGTCGGCTTGACCATTGCCGAATTACAATAATGATCTACCTGGTAATGGGGGTAAGCGGCAGCGGAAAAACCCTGATCGGCTCGCTCCTTGCCGAAAAACTGCACCTGTCTTTTATCGACGCGGATGATCTTCACCCGCGGGACAATATCCGTAAAATGCGCTCCGGTACTCCCCTCACCGACAGGGACCGCATGCCCTGGCTTGAGAAAATCGCGGATGAAATGCGGGGCGCCGCCGGGCGGGGCGGGGCCGTATTTGCCTGCTCCGCTTTAAAACATTGCTACCGGGAGTACCTGCGCCGGGAGGCAGGCCGCGAACCGGGGGGAGAAATCCGGGTTATTTATTTAAAGGGAGACTACCGGCGTATCCGCGAACGCATGAAGCAAAGAAACGGGCATTTTTTCAGCGCCGAACTTTTACACAGCCAGTTCGCCGTACTGGAAGAACCCGTTCAGGCAATAACCGTTTCGGTCAGCGGCACACCGGAACAGATAGTACGGGTGATTATTGACAAACTGAAAGCGGGCGGGAAACGTGCGCACAAATAAACACCGGCGCCTAAAGGGGATAACAGGGTATTTCCCCGGCCGCGTCAGCCCAAGCCGGCCGCGTCAGCCCAAGCCGCCCGCGTCAGCCCAAGCCGCCCGCGT
>CAZWKE010000020.1:0-41686 GCA_964634205.1 uncultured Spirochaetaceae bacterium | reverse complement strand
CCGCGTCAGCCCAAGCCGCCCGCGTCAGCCCAAGCCGCCCGCGTGCATATGCCCTTAAAACCCCGGCGGGCAAAGCCCTCTTTTACCGCCACCTGATTACTATACGGTTATTAAAATGCCGCCCGCTGTTTTTTTCGGCAAACAGGAATTTTATGCTTGACAAGCGGGCTTTTTGACCTTAAAAACAAAATAGACGCCCTAAAGTAAAAAGGGGACGCATATGTATTTCCTGCCTGAACAGAATCTCCGCGCGTTAGTTACACGATTACAGAAAGACTATACTGTTTACCTGCCTGAAAAGAAAAACAACAAACGCTACTATACCACCGACGCGGGCAACGGCACCTCCTATACGGTTGCCGAAGTCCGGGCCTGTGAACCGCTGAAGGCATTTTTCTTCAAGGCCAGGCAGAAGGTGGCCGCGGGTTATGACGCAGCCATGCCCCCGACAGAGGCGAAACCCTTGTGCATCGTGGGCGCCAAGGCCTGTGACCTGAAGGGGTTCAAGGTAGAGGACTATGTATTTCTGAACGGGGATTTCAGCGATCCCTTCTACCGGCGCGCGCGGCAGAACAACCTGATCATCTCCGCCGACTGCTCAATGGCAATCGATACCTGTTTCTGCCTGGCCCTGGGCATAAAGCCCTTTCCGGAAGACAATTATGACTGCAATCTTTCACAAATTGACGGCGGGTTTTTGCTGGAAAGCGGTTCTGAAAAGGGAGCCCGGCTGATGGAAAACAACCGCGACCTGCTGCGGGAAGGTACCGCCGCCCAAAAAAAACAACGAAGCGAACAGCGCACTCATATCCAGAACGAGGTTCGTAAAAACATAAAGAAATATGAGATCCCATCGGAAGAACATCTGAAAGGCCGGGTAAAAAAGAATTATTCATACGCTTTTTGGAACCCGGAGGCAGAAAACTGCGTTGAGTGCGGGGCCTGCAATACCATCTGCCCCACCTGTCACTGCTTTTTATTGTATGACCAGGGTGATAAACGGGCCATGGAGCGCCTGCGGGTGTGGGACTCCTGTATGCTGAAGCGGTTTGCCCGGGTGGCCGGCGGCGCCAATCCGCGCCCCGAGTTGTGGATGCGCCTGCGCAACCGCTTTGAAAAGAAATTCGACTTTTTTCCCCAGGTACTGGGATTAAACGCCTGTACAGGCTGCGGTCGCTGTATTTCGGCTTGTCCGGCGAAAATAGACATCAGAAAGGTTTTAGGCAGGCTCGCGGCACATGCATGAAATGACAAACCCCTACGCAATTATAAAAACCCAGGTCCTGCAGGTAAAAACCGAAACCCCCACCATAAAAACCCTGCATCTAAAACCCTCCATACCTTTCCGGTTTGATACCGGGCAGTTTATCGAGCTGACCGTGCCGGGAGTGGGCGAGGCACCGTTTACCCCGTCATCAGACCCGGGAAACCGGGAGGAGCTCCAGGTTTCCATCATGCGTGTGGGCAGGGTTACGGAAAAAATACATCAGTTAAAGAAAAACGACATCGTGGGTATCCGCGGACCGTTCGGGGCCGGTTACCCGTTGGAGCTTTTTAAGGGTAAAGAGGTGGTGGTCATCGGGGGCGGCTGCGGATTTGCTCCCATCAGAAGCCTGATGTACTCCCTGTTTGCCATGCAGGGTGAACTCAAGCAGCTGGTATTCCGGGGCGGCTGTAAAAACCCCGAGGAGTTCCTCTATAAGCAGGAGATCACGGACTGGACCGGAAAAAAGGACCTTAATATCAGACTTACCGTGGACCACGCGGAAAAGAAAAGCGGATGGAAGTATAATGTGGGGCTTGTCACCACAATCCTGGACGATCTCCCGGTTTCTCCCGCGGGCGCCTTTGCCATTATCTGCGGCCCGCCTATCATGATGAAGTTCACCACCCTGAAACTGATTGAAATAGGATTCAAGGAAAAGCAGCTCTACCTTTCAATGGAAAAAAACATGTCGTGCGGTATCGGAAAATGCGGGCATTGCCGTTTAGGGAACTATTATGCCTGCAAAGACGGACCGGTGTTCCGCTACGACAGCATAGAAAACATACAGGATATTTGGGAGTAAATGCGGAGTGTTTACCAGCGCTGAACAGTTTCATCACGGCAGACTCAATCTCAACCCCAAGGGAGACGCGGCCAAGCGCCTGTTCATTGACCTTGACAAGTGTACAAGCGGGGACTGCCCCGGCTGCAGCATCAAATGCAGTTACTTTTACCATGAGGACAACAACGGCATTTTTTCCGTGGCGGAACTGGCCACCTTCGTGCTGGTGTGCAGAAAGTGCGAGGAACCCCACTGCGTCAACGCCTGTCCCGTGGACGCACTGGAGCAGCAGGTTGACAAAGGGAAGATCCTGGTTCGGCATGCCATGCGCTGCGTCAGCTGTAAGTCTTGCTCACATGCCTGCCCGTACGGGACCATCTATCCGGAGAACCTGCCCTTCCTGGTCCACAACTGTGATTTTTGCCTGGACAGGCGGGACAAGAAATCAGAACCGCTTTGCATCGCGAGCTGCCCGCTGGGGGCCTTGAAACTGGTAGCCGGCAATGCAAAGACGGATGAGGATACGTTTTTGGTGGGCGATAACCTGATAGTTCACTCCACCCACTGGCGGTATGAAAAGGCATAAATTCTTTAGCAAAGGATGACGGGTATGGGTATAACCACAAGGGCATTGTTAAAATCACTCTGGGTCTTCCACCTCTCCACCGGAAGCTGTAATAACTGCGATATTGAGGTGCTGGACTGCCTTACCCCCCGTTTTGACGTGGAGCGCTTCGGTATAAAACTGGTGGGGAGTATACGCCACGCGGACGTGCTGCTGGTAACCGGTTCCTGCAACAGGAAATCGGCCGAGCGGCTGGTCAAATTATACAAGGAGGCACCCCAGCCCTGCCTGGTGGTGGCCATCGGTGAGTGCTCCCTCTCACGCGGGATGTTCATTCCCAGCTACAACTGCCCCAAGCCGCTGGATTCACTGGTACCGGTCAGCGCCTATATCCCGGGCTGCCCTCCCAAACCGGAGGCCATCATTTCCGGGGTGGTTAAACTCATTCAGAAGGTAAAGGGGAAGTGATGAAACGCAACGATCTGCTGTCGGAAATACAGTCCCGTTTTAAAGAGGATATTATAGAGCTGTTCGACAAATCTTCTCACCGGGTGTATCTGGAAATCCGGCCCGGTGCGATTATCCGGGTAGCAGCCTATATTTTCAAAGACCTGGGCGCCCGCTTCAACATCGCCTCCGGGATCGATACCCGCTCACACATTGAGATTTTGTATCATTTCACCGTGGAAGCAATTGACCTTCTTATCTCATTACGCGTGAAACTTGACCGCAAGAAACCGGTCATCGACTCGCTCACACCGGTCTGTGAGGCGGCAAACTGGATCGAACGTGAGATATTTGAGCTCCTGGGCGTACAGTTTACCGGCCACCCGGAGTTAAAGCGCCTGCTCCTTTCCGATCAGTGGCCGGAAAAGGTGTATCCCCTGCGCCGGGATTACAAGGAATGGGACAAGACGGCCGTGCGCGATAGGGGGACAAAATGAAAAAAACGATTATCCCCATCGGCCCCTACCATCCCCTGCAGGAAGAGCCGGAGTTTTTTATGCTGACGGTTGAGGGAGAGACGGTTACGGATGTGGATGTGCAGCTCGGCTACAACCACCGGGGCATCGAAAAGCTGTCGGAATCCAAGACATACGACCAGTCGGTCTTTGTGGTGGAAAGGATCTGCGGTATCTGTTCCACCAGCCACCCCTTTGCCTTTGTGCGCGCGGTTGAGGACATTGCCGGTATCGAGGTGCCCATGCGCGCCAAATACATTCGCACCATCATTGCGGAGGGTGAGCGTATGCATTCGCATCTGCTGTGGCTGGGGCTGGCCGGGCATTTTTTGGGGTATAATACCGTGTATATGTGGGTCTGGAAGCTGCGGGAGGAGATCCTGGACGTAATGGAGATCATCTCCGGCAACCGCAACAACTATGCCATGTTCAGACCCGGCGGAGTACGCCGCGACATCAATCCCGATGATATCCCGCTGGTATTGAAAAAAATCGATAAGATAATTCCCACCCTGAAGATGCTGTTCAAAGCGGTCAGGGACGACCCGGTGCTGCATGCCCGCACCAAGGGGGTGGGGGTTTTAACCAAAGAGGAAGCGATAGATTACAGCGCACTGGGCCCCACCTCCCGTGCTTCCGGTGTGGCCCGGGACGTGCGCAAAGATACGGTCTACGGGGCGTACCACGAGATGGACTGGGACATGATTGTGACCCAAAACGGCGACGTGTTCGACAAGGTGGTGGTCCGCGTCCTGGAAATGTTCGAAAGCATAAAGATATTGAAATACTGCTTTCTGCACCTGCCGGACGGAGAAATCGACGCGAACGTCAAAAACATTCCCCCGGGTGAGGGCATCGGTGCCCACGAAGCGCCCAGGGGAGAGACCTTTCATTATGTCCGCAGTGACGGCGGCAACGGCCCGGTACGCCACAAGGTGCGGGCGCCCACTTTTATGAACCTGCCCACCTACAAGGCCACGGTAAAGGGGGCAAAAATAGCGGATGCCTCCATCATCCTTGCGGCCATTGACCCCTGCTACTGCTGTACGGAGCGGATGGCGGTGCAGACCACGCGCGGCAGACGGCTGTTCGACGGCAGGGAACTGATCCGGCTGTCACAGCAGAAGACCGCCGCGCTGAAACGAAAGCTGGGGATAGACCAAACCATGCTGGAAAAACTTACACAGGGACGATTATGAGGCTACCAAAGATAAGAGAACTTCTGGAGGCACTCAAGGCGCTTGCCGTGGGGCCCTACACCTCAAAGTTTCCCAAAAAGGGCCATACGCCGTACGGAAGCTTCCGGGGCCAGCCCAAATTCAACGAAGATTATTGTGTGGGCTGCCTTGCCTGTGAACAGGTGTGCCCGGCCAAGGCGATCGACCATACGGACGAGGTAAACGGCGGAAAGGCCGTACGGACCATTTATCACTATACCGACACCTGCATTTTTTGCGGGGAGTGCGAGGCCGCCTGCATTGCCGAGCATAAAGGCATCAAGCTTTCGCAGGAATGGGACCTGGCCTTTTTCGACAGAAACAAGGCATTTGAAACCATTGAGAGGGAACTTGTCAGGTGCGAGCTCTGCGGCAGCGTGATCGGCGCCAGAAAACACATTCTGTGGATTGTACAGAAAATCGGCGAACTGAGTTTTTCCAATCCCACGCTCTACCAGACCCGCCTGCGCGAGCTGGGGCTGGCCGACGATAATCCCCCGGTTGTCGGCAAGGACAACGCGCGGGATGACCGTATTAAAATTCTCTGTGCCCACTGCCGCAGGCAGACCACGTTAGGAGGGTAGGACAGACATCATGGATCTACTGTTGACAGGTGTATACGTGCTTTTTTTCCCCGGTTTCTTTACCATCCTGTTTCTGGGACTCATTTCAAGCTGGATTGAGAGAAAGGTGACGGCCCGTGTCCAGTACAGGAAAGGTCCTCCCCTGCTGCAGCCCTTTTACGACGTAATCAAGCTTCTGGGCAAGGAAACCATTCTCCCCGCCCAGGGAAGCAGGCTGGTTTTCGTGCTGGCCCCCCTCCTTGGATTTGTCGGTATCAGCCTGGTGGGGGTTATCCTGATGCTGCAGCCGCTGCTTCAGGTTTCCTTTGTGGGAGACCTGATTGTCGTGGTCTACCTGCTGACCCTGCCCTCGCTGGCCCTTATTATCGGCGGAGCCGCCTCGGGCAATCCCCTGGCCTCCCAGGGGGCCTCCCGCGAGATGAAACTGGTCCTGGCCTACGAGCTGCCGTTTCTCATCGCCATTGCGCTTATTGTTTACAAGGCCGGATTCAAGATAGATCTGCAGAGCCTTTCCGCGACACCCGTCATGGGGAGTGTCTCAGGGATCCTGGCTTTTATCGTGGTACTGCTGTGCGTACAGGCAAAACTGGGATTTACTCCCTTTGACATTGCAGAGGCGGAAACCGAAATCATGAGCGGCCCGTATATCGAGTACTCGGGTCCCCTGCTCTCTGTCTTCAAGCTGACCCAGAGCCTGATGCTGTTTACCCTTCCGGTCTTCATTATTACGGTACTCTGGGGTGGGATACATTTTTACGGATGGGGCATACTTTGGTCTGCCGTCAAATATGTGGTCATTCTGGTAATTATTATAGTGATAAAAAATACGAATCCCAGGATACGAATAGACCAGGCACTGAAGTTTTTCTGGGTTTACTGTTCGCTGCTGGCCGTGATTGCCTTCGGTCTGGCCGTAGTGGGCAGGGCATACGGTATTGCCTGGCTTTAATTAAAAAAAGTAACAAATAAAATTATACGAGGATGAGTATGAAATTAGATGTGCTGATATTACTACTCAACATCTTCCTTCCTTTTGCCGCAGCGCTGCTCTTGTTTTTAATTCCCAAAAAAGTGAAATGGCTGCAGGAATTGCTCACACTGCTTGTCACCGTGTTCTGTTTGGCCGGCGCCTTTCGCTTTTTCCTGGGGAACATCCATGTCAAGTACACCCTGCTGCTGTTCTCCCTGGGGAACTTCGAGTTTGCCTTTGACATAGGGACGAACAGCCTCAACTCCTTTATGCTGCTGTTTACCACCGGCTTTGCCTTTCTCATCAGCATGTATTCTTTACGCTATATGAAGGGAAAAGAAAAACGTAAATCATATTACATCTTTCTGCTGACCGCCCTGGGCGGGGCAAGCGGCGTTTTTGTTTCCAATCATCTGCTGGTTTTTCTGCTTTTCTGGGAGGTGGTCTCCATATCCCTTTATTTTCTGATCACCACCGGCGGCAAAGGCTCCCGGCAGGGCGCCACAAAGACCATGGCCATGATCGGGGCGGCGGACGGCTGCCTGCTGTTGGGCATCGGGATTCTCTGGTACATCAGCCAATTAATGTACCTTGACGTGATCACTTTGCCCATCAACAGTTGGCTTTCGGCAGCCTGTTTTGTGCTGTTGATGATCGGGGCCATCACCAAGGCGGGGGCCATGCCCTTTCATTCCTGGGTGCCCAAGGCGGCGGACAAGGCACCGGCCCCGGTAATGGCCCTGCTGCCGGCTTCCATCGACAAGCTGCTCGGTATTTACCTGCTGTTTATCCTCTGCACCAAGGTATTCATCCTGCCCCAGGGCCTGCTTTTGACCCTGATGATCATCGGGGGAATCACGATTGTGGCCGCGGTCATGATGGCTTTGGTGCAGCACCGCCTGCCGCACCTGCTTTCGTATCATGCCATCAGCCAGGTCGGGTATATGGTCCTGGGCATCGGTACCGGGCTTCCCCTGGGAATCGCGGGCGGACTGTTTCACATGCTGAACAATGCCATTTATAAGAACTGCCTTTTTCTCTGCGCGGGGGCGGTGGAACACAAAACCGGCACCACGGAACTGGAAAAACTGGGCGGCCTGGCCAAAGCCATGCCCGTTACCTTTATCAGCTGCCTGATCGCGGCCCTCTCCATATCCGGTGTACCCCTGTTCAGCGGGTTCGTCTCCAAATGGCTGATCTACCAGGGACTGATCAGCGGCGGACACGGCTACCTGTTGATTTTTCTTATCGCCGCCATGTTCGGCAGCGCCCTTACCCTGGCTTCGTTTATCAAAGTCATTTATTCGGTGTTCCTGGGCCGCACGTCATCGGTCAGCAAAAAGGTGAAAAAGGACGTGCCTTTGAGCATGCAGCTCCCCATGCTGGTGCTGGCGCTCCTTTGTATACTGTTCGGGGTGTGGTATACCCTGCCCTTAAACGCGTTTATTAATCCCGCCACCGGCACCGTGCCGGCCGCCATCGGCAGCTGGAACTCCATCCTGGCGGTCATTCTCCTGGCAGGCGGCCTGGTGATAGGGCTCTTGATCTATCTTGCCGGAAGGATGTTTAAAAAAGCACGCCGGGGCAGCAGTTATGTGGGAGGAGAAGAACTGCCCGCCGAACAGGCGCGGGTTCCGGGAACGGATTTTTATGACTCAATCCGTTCCATGCAGCCCCTGTCCGCCGTTTATAAGATACAGGAGCGGGGGGCCCTTGATCCCTACAACTGGTTCGGCAGACTGGGATTGTGGTGTTCCGGCCTGCTGAAAAAGATACATAACGGGATGCTGCCCCTGTACACGTTCTGGACCCTGCTTGGTATGGGAATATTATTACTCCTGTTTATTTTATAACAAAGAGGTGAGTGTAATGGGAATAGAGCTGATCTTGATAATAATCCTCGTCTTTATCCTGCTGGGTTCGATAATCGCCGTAGAAATTCGCGACCTGCTGTCCGCGGTCATCTCCATCGGCGTGGTCGGCTTCGGTATCAGCATCGCCTTTCTGTTTCTGCAGGCCCCCGACCTGGCCATAGTGCAGATAGCGGTGGAGGTGGTGCTGCTCATTCTGCTGATACGCGCCACCATCGGCAAGGGGGTCAAAACAACCCACGCGCATATCAACTGGCCGTCACTGTTCCTGGTGGTGATCCTTTGCCTGGGGTTTGTGGGATTTGCCTGTGTCGCCTTTCAGGAGCTGGAGTTCGGCGCTCCCGTAACGGCAAACAATCCCCAGGCGCCGACAAATTATTACTTAAAGCACGGACTTGCAGAAACCGGTTCGGCCAACATTGTTACCTCGGTAATCCTTGATTACCGGGCGTATGATACGCTGGGCGAGGCCACCGTATTGTTCACTGCGATTATCGGTGCCCTGGCCATTTTACGGGGAAGGGCACGCAAGAAAAAAGGAGACAAGGAATGAACGGAATGTCACCTATCATACAAACCGTGGCGCGCTTTGCCAAGGTATTTATTCTGCTGTTCGGGATATACCTGACCTTTACCGGTCATCTTTCCCCCGGCGGCGGGTTCGCGGGCGGGGTTGTCATCGCCTGCCTTTATATACTGCTGACACTCGCCTATGGGAAGAAATCCGCCTTCAAATATTTCCCGCGTAAAGCGGCGAGCGGACTGGACAGCGTGGGCGCACTGATCTTCCTGCTGGTGGCCTGCCTGGGACTGGGCTTCGGCGGCGTATTCTTTGCCAACTTTTTAGAACGGAATTACCCGGGCGCCTCGTTTTCACTGCTCAGCGCGGGGACCATCCCCGTCAACAATATTGCCATCTGTATCAAGGTGGCGTCTTCGCTGTTTTTGGTTTTTATCATCATGGCCGCGGCCAGGGTGATAGAAAAGAAGGACGGCACCAGAGACTTTAAACAGGACGAGGAGGAATAGACCATGATACTTCCGCTTTGTTTTGCCTTGTTTGTGGTCGGTTTGTACTGTGTGCTTACCAAGCGCAACGTGATAAAAATCGTTATCGGGCTGACCATTATGGAATACTCGGTAAATCTCTTTCTCGTGCTGCTGGGATATAAAAAACAGGCGATCATGAGCCAGGTCCAGGCCCCCATAATCGAGAAGATAACGAATCTGGATGATTTTTTTATGAAGGCCGTTGATCCCCTGCCCCAGGCCCTGGTGCTGACTTCCATCGTGATCGGCCTGGGGGTCACCGCGCTGGCCATCGCGATCTGTATCCGACTTTACCAGCGATACGGCACCTTTGATATAAGCGAGATGAGGAGACTGAAAGGATGATCCAGCTCTTACCCCTTTTTATTGCCATCCCCCTGGGAGGTGCCTTTATCATCACCCTTACCTCCCGTAAAAGAAAACGCCTGGCGGACGTGTTGGGCGTATGCGCCATGCTGCCGCTTCCGGTCATGGCTTTACTGACTGTGGGCAAACAGGGGGTGTACAATATGGGGAGTTTCCTGCCGCCTATCGGCATCAACCTGGTGCTGGACGGCTTCAGTGTGCTGCTGCTCGTAATCGTCAACGTCATCGGTTTTCTGGCGGTGCTCTACTCGATCTCTTATATGGAACAGTATACCGCAAAATATAAATACTACGCCCTGTTCCTGCTGATGGTGGGAGGGATGAACGGTGTGGTACTGACCGGAGACATGTTTAACCTTTTCGTATTCCTGGAGGTTGCCTCCATCGCCTCTTATGCCCTGGTGGCCTTCGGCTGTGAACAGGAAGAACTGGAAGCCTCGTTTAAGTACCTGGTACTGGGAAGCATCGGCTCCACCCTGATCCTGTTGGGTATCGCCCTGTTGTACGGGCTTACCGGGAATTTAAACATGGCGGCAATCGCGGCCGTCACCGCCAACATGGACAAGACATGGCTGTTCTCCTTTGCCTCCGTGCTGTTCCTGGCAGGATTCGGTATTAAGGCGGCCCTGGTGCCGTTTCATCCCTGGCTGCCGGACGCCCACCCTTCGGCCCCCGCGCCTATCTCGGCCATGCTGTCGGGGGTGCTGATCAAGGCCCTCGGAATCTATGCCGTAACACGGGTGGTGTTTAACGTGCTGGGCGCCACCCCCCAGTTCGGCATGATCGTGATGATCATGGGCGCCCTGTCCATGACCGTAGGGGTCTTTCTGGCCGTGGGGCAGTGGGATTTCAAGCGCCTGCTGGCCTACCACAGCATCAGCCAGATGGGCTACGTGGTGCTGGGCATCGGCCTGGGCATGTTTATTATCGCCACGAACGGTCCCCTGGTGGTGGCCGGTACGGCCCTGCTGGGCGGGATTTTTCATTTGGCGAACCACGCGGTATTCAAGTCCCTGCTCTTTTTATGTTCCGGCTCTGTGGAATATGAAACCGGCACCAGGCAGCTTAAGGAGCTGGGAGGCCTACAGGAGAAGATGCCGCTTACCCGGGCCACCTGTACGATCGCCTCACTTTCCATTGCCGGGGTTCCGCCCTTTAACGGCTTCTGGAGCAAGTTGATTATTGTCATTGCCACGGTCCAGGCCGCGTATCTGTATCCGGGAATACTCATCCTTACGGCCGTCACCATACTGGTAAGTTTTGTCACCCTGGTCTCCTTTCTTAAGGTGCTGCGCTACGTATTCCTGGGTGACCTGCCCGCGGTATTGAAGAGCATCAAGGAATCGCCCGCGTTCATGGGTATCTCTCTGGTGGCGTTGTCCGTTCTCTGTGTTTGTATGGGGCTGTTGTTGATCCCCGGGGCCCGCAGCATCTTTTTGGACCCCGCGGTTGATGTCCTGAAGCAGGGGCTTACCTACGGCAAGCAGATCCTTGCGGGTCTGTAATTAAAGAGGAGGAAGATGTGGGACGGAGGATTCTGACATTTGTTTTCGCGTTTATCACCTGGTATTTAATCGCCTGGCCGTATGATTTTTACTCCGGGTCCCTGGATATACAGATGTTGATTGCCGGGGCGGTGGTGTCGCTGATGGCGGCCGTCATCCTGGGGGAGGTGTTCACCTCCGTCAGGCACCGGCACAATATTTTTTACCGTCTGTTCTGGGGGGTAATCTATATTCCGGTGCTTTTCTTTTATATCATCATCGCCAACCTGGATGTGCTCTACCGTATTATCCATCCCGCCCGCCCCATTAATCCGGGTATTGTCAAAGTAAAAACAGGCTTAAAAAACACCACCGCGCGCACGGTACTGGCCAACTCCATCACCCTGACCCCGGGGACCCTGACCGTAGACATAAAGGATGATGGTGTTCTCTACGTGCACTGCATTAATATCAAACATACGGATATAAAACAGGCAACCCAACACATCGTCATGCGCTTTGAAAGGCTTCTGGCCAGGGTGTTTGAATAAAAAAGGAGTATTTTATGGATACGGCACTGCAAGTATTTTTAGGAATCCTGTTTGTCTGCTGCTTTTTCTGTTTGTGGCGGATATTGCGCGGACCGAGCGCTCCCGACCGTACCGTGGCCATAGATATTCTGGGTATTGTCATTGTCGGTTTCTGCGCGCTTATGGCAGTGATTACGGGAAAGGACTTTTTTATAAACGTGGCCATTGTCTGGTCATTGGTGAGTTTTATCGGTACGCTGGCCCTGGCCAAATACCTGCAGGGGAGGGACTTTGATGAATAATTTAATCGCCTATATCTTTATGGGAATCGGGGTCGGCTTTAATTTCTTCGGCTGCCTGGGACTGATCCGTTTTCCCGATATCTATAACCGCCTGCAGGCGGGAACCAAGTGCGTTACCCTCGGCACCATCTTCATCCTGGTGGGGGTGATGATCTTCTTCGGTTTTACGGGAACCAGCAGTAAGGCCCTGCTCTGCCTGCTGTTTATCCTGATTACCTCGCCCACAGCCGCGCATGCCATCTCCAAGGGCGCCCACCGCGCGGGTGTGGCCCTCTGGAAAAAAAGTGTGGTGGACAAATACAAAGAGGACAAAGAGGGCACCCGCGGCTGAAGTCCGTGCGGATTTAAATTGCGGTTACGTGAATCCCGTTTTTAGTAAAAGAGCCGGCCTTACAGAATAATCTCTTCAGGCCATATTTATCACTTTAAAACAACCGCTTTGCGTATCTCTTCACCTGTAACCGTGAAAATGATACAATGGAAAGATAAGCAGATTATGAGCGATATGGAAACGCTGAAAAAACAACTGAAAGCACTCATCACAGGCAAAACCGCGCTGGTGGGCATGGGTAATATACTGAAAGCCGATGACGGCGCCGGTCCCCTGCTGATCAGTCGTCTACGGCAAAACCTGACAGGAAGACCTGAGGTGCTGCTGTTCGACACGGGGGTGACCCCGGAAAACTACCTTGGACCTCTCACCAAAGCCTCTCCCGCCACCGTTCTGGTTATTGACGCGGCGGATTTCGGATGTGAGCCGGGGGAGGTACATCCGGTGACACAGACTGAATTTGCCGCGGCGGGCTTTTCCACACACACCATAAACCCCGGGTTTTTTATTAATTACCTGAGAGAAAACGGGATACGCAACATCATTTTTCTGGGCATTCAGCCGGGAGATATCAGCCTGGGCGGACAGATAAGCCCGGCCGTAGAGAAAACCCTTGATTCGCTGGCGGAGTTATTTCTGGATATTTTATAATCTGCCATTCGGTTTATTGGTATTTAGGTAACAGAATTCATATACTGACAATGGAGGAAGGTGTGCTCAACGGGAAAACGTCTGTAACGGTTATTTTTTCTGTTTTGTGTCTGCTGTATGCAGTAAACGCACAGACTATTTCGGACCGGCGGCTTTTGACTTATTTTTCTTTAAACGGCACGGCGGGCGAGATCGAAAAAACTACCCATCCGGATGATCCGTATAATACATATATCATCAAGGTGGTGTTCCCGTATGAAATTGACCTGGAGGGTCTTATTGCCGATTTTAAGACCCAGGCCGGCACTTCGGTGTTTGTGAATAAAGTCCGGCAGATGAGCGGGGTCACAAAAAATGATTTTTCCGGCCCCGTAACCTACATGGTGAAAAACAATACGGGCGACATGCAGGAATATACGGTCCGGGTTTCCTTTGACCCGGAATTCGTATTGGATTTCGGCGGCACCTTTCATCCTTCCTATAATACTACGTATAAAATGCTTAATATCGGGATCGACGGCGATCTTTTTATCGGAGGAAAATTCGACAATTTCATTATCGGCGCCGAGGCTTCGGACAGCTTTTATATTTTTAACGGACAGTCCGGCGGTAATAATATATCCGGCTACTGGAATATCATAAGGGGCGCATTGGCAAACCGTATCCTCCTCTCCCGCTACTGGGGATTACAATGGGGGATCGGGGGGAGCTGGATCTATTCAAGCTTCGAATATAAAAACTATACCAGATATATAAGAAGCAATCCTGGTCTGTTCCTGACCTTCGATGTTCTCTATTCACCGTTACCCTACTTAAGACTGGCTTTTTTCAATCAGTTCGATCTTTTTATAAACATGGACAATGGCGACCCCTTCCAAAGCGGCAATAATTTTTATCCCTATTACCGGGGCGGGATCCGTGTTAATTTCCTTACGTTTGTCAAATGGCTGCGGATCCATTTCGCGGTTTCCGGCCTGTACTCCTATTATAAAGAGAACAGTATCGAAACAACCTTCGGCGTCCTGATCTTTGACGCCGGGCTGCATTTTGACCTGCAGTTTCCCAGTATGCTGAAAGGTCCGTTACCCGGTAATCAAAGCGGTGGTGCGGAAAAACAGATCGCCGGAATCGGCATTCAAGCCCTGAGAGCAGCCAAGGCAAACGATCTGATCGAGTTTCCGGGCATCGTCTTCAAAAAAAATTCGAATGAGCTGACCAAAGAATCCTATTCAGTGCTTGATGATATTTCCCAGGTGCTGCGTGAAACGCCCCGGATGGAAATTTCACTGAAAATATATGCAAAAAGAGGGGCCGACCCGGTAAGATTGTTGGCGGTTTCGGTTGAGAAAGCGAAAATAATTAAGAAATACCTGGCCGGGACAGGGATTGAAGCAAAACGCATCAGTATCCCTTCGCAGGTATCCATAATACCCGATAATTATACCGACAAAGAGTTTCTTATCAGAATTTTAGTGTTAAAAACAGAATAAAAACCGCGGGACATCGCAGCACCGCAAACAAAATTCCGGGCCCTATTTACGGCGGATTTGAGCGCAGATACGGGAAGCCGCTGTTTGTCGCCCCGTCTATATTCCAGATTGTGGTAAAATTCCATCCGCTGTAGGTTGCCTGCACCTTCATCTCGGTGCCCGTTTTCCTGTCGCCGAAAGCATTATCAGTGATACCCCCGATTAATGTACCGGAATAACAGCAGGTAACGTATCTGCCCGCTCCGCTGCCCGAACCCAACAGGCCGCCGAATCCGGTGTAGGTGCCGGTTGTTCTGGTTACATCACCCGTTGCGTAACTATTATATATATCGGTGGTTGATCCGCCGCACAGGCCCCCGACATACTCCCATCCCGCCACGTCCGCTCTTGAGTAACAATCAGAGATCCACCCGTTGGTTGAACCCACCAGACCGCCCAGATACGCGCCTTTCGGGCTCGAGATAGTTCCCTCCACATAACATTCGGAAATTCTCCATTGGCCTTCCTGCCGGCCGGTTATCCCCCCTAAAAACCCATATATTGATTGGTTTGAACCGGTAGTCAGCGTGATGCTAACACCGCATCCGGTAACCAGGCTTGTTAAGGCGCTGTAGACCTTCGGGCCGAGCCACCCGACCAGTCCCCCCGCATAAATTACCCCACCCACAACACTGGTAATGGTACCGGAGACATGTACATTACTGATCGTTGCCGTGCCGGTTCCATCCTGGTCGAATTTACCGGCAAGCGCCCCCAGGTATAATCCGCCCGTGATATTGCAGTCTAAAATCGTGAGGTCTTTAATGACAGTAGGACCTGATATATAACCAAAAAGGCCCTGGTAGTCGCCATCGTCATTTATATAAAGCCCGGTAATGCGGTGGCCGTTGCCGTTCAGGTTGCCGCTGAACACATCACCGTCCGTACCGATCGGCACCCAGGGAGAAAATCCCGCAAGGTCCACATCGGCCATCATGATATACGATTTGGTTTTGTCCCAGCCTGTTTTTATGCCGCCGCGGACGGCGTTCAGATCAGCGGCCGTGTAGATACAATAATTGATCACCGGCCCGCTCCCCGACTGCGGAACCGCGGTGGCGGTAACCGGGGCGGACCTGTTTCCTGCCAGATCCACGCTTACCAGCGAAAAGGTATATTCGGTACCGTTGGTAAGCCCCGTCGCGGTAAAGGCCGCTCCGCCGGCGCTGACGAAATTAATTGCCGCACCGTCCGGGGTCCAGGTTATTTCGATATGATCCAGATCCTCGTCGGGCGGATCGGTCCACTGAAAACTCACCTGGGTGTTGTCCTCGATAACGTTTGTCAGCATAACGCACCCCGGGGGGATCCCCTCGTGAGGCGCCACGTGCACAATAACCATAAAGGTTCTGGTGGAGCCGTCCTCTGCGGTCACCGTATAGGGAAGACCGACATTGTCCGTAAAGCTCTGTGAGATATTGCTGGGCGGACTGATCGATTTCCCGTTAATACCGATTGTGGGAATCAGATTCAAACTTGTACCGAAGGGAACGATAATGTGCACTGTATCCGATTCTATTCTGCCCGTTATATCGGAGGTGAGCCCGCTGTTTCTGGAAGCTTTAAATACAAACGAGGTGATTTCCTTTTCAAAACTGTCCAGGCCATTCAGTTTGGCAAGGGTACAGGCGCTAAAAAAGGAACAGAGAACAACCCCTAAAAAAAACACTGTGACAGCATATTTCTTCCATTTTATATCACACTTCTTCGTGAGGTGCATTTTCTTTTCCCGTTGCTCCGGTTCTTTCCCGTGCAAATATTTTACTTTGTCGATGAGGTTATTAATTCAAACGTGGTACCACAGAAAAATTGGTGTTTTTAAATTATACTCCATTTCCAGTATATTATATTTTCCCGTAATCTTCAACTTTTTTTCTTTACACAATCGGGATTGATCGCCCTCCACATCAAATCCCGCGTTTGGGCGGACTTTTAAGCGCTTATTTGATGTATATCAACCTACCTTGCGCGTCATATTTTCTGATTTCCACCTGTTTTCCGGCATCATCGTAGGCAATCAAATAGACGGCCAGCATATTGTTTTTTCCGTCATAATCGATAATCTTATAAAGCTGGTTGGATTCCGAGTAATAATAAATGGAATACGCATAGGTATAGAGATATCCCGATCTATCGGTTTTGTAGGTATACTTGGAAATGATCTTGCCGAACTGGTCGATATTCGTGACCACCTTGGTCCGCTCATTATAGATACGGTTATTGGGAATCGTGTTAAAAAGCAGCCGATCAAGCTGCTGCTTCATCCGTTTATTGGCCCGCAGAAGGGCGGCATTTTTGTCTTCCAGTTCCTTTTTGATTTTTTCCAATTTTTTGATTGCCTGTTTATTAAAAGCCGTGTCCTCGGCGGTGAGCGGCCGCTTTTCTTTTTCCTGTCCGCCGTTATCTTGTAGTACACTGTCAAGCGCCTGCTTATTAACGGGACTATTTTGCAGAATTTGTTCCAGAGAGAGGTTTCGGCCGTCTCCGCTAAGCTCATCTATGGATTTTACAAAATCGGAATATCGCGGATCTCGGATTGTCTTATTATTTCTGTCCGCAAGCCGCCTCAACTCGTTATTATTTTGGTCTGCGGCGCTCATCGTCAATATCCTGCGGTTCGATGCTTTTGCATAATCGGAACTGGGATTATTCTTTATGATATCCTGATATATCTCGACGGATTTCTTCGCCTCACCGCTCTCTTCCAACGAGCGGGCCTTGTAATACCGGTTTTTATCCGCTTCCCGCCGGTTTCCCGGTTTGGCCTGATCCAGCAGTTTGACGGCCTCCCCATAGGCCATCAGCTTAAAAAGCTTCTCCCCTTTTTCGCCCGGCCCCGCGGACGAGTTTTTTATCCGGTTTACTTCAGCCCTTATCTCATTCAGAAAACTTAACAGTATTCTGGCTGTTTTTGTAATTTCCTCATCTCTGTTCTCCCTGATCACGTCCGAATATTTTTCCCTTGCATTCTCATAATCACCGATAATCGATAAACAAAATCCCCGGTGCAGCTGGATAACGGGTATTTTTTTATTTCCATGGGGGATCAAACCGGTGGCGATCCGGTAAACTTCCAATGCCTTTTTATACTGCTTGTTTCTCTCGTAATAGTAGGCGATATCCAGATAAGCCGCTGCCGGATCATGTGAAGCGGGAGAAAGCGGTTTTTCCCCCATTACAAAACGAATCGCGTTGATAAAAAAAAACACCGGCGGTAAAATGTTTGTATAGCGCTCCGCAACCTCACTCCCGGTTTTCTCTTTCATCCCCACGATTGAGTTTATTTTCAATTCTTCCAGGCCGAACTCATCGTCATTTATTTTTTCCTCGTATAATCTTTTCTGTAACTTATATTTTGCCACCATAGAGAGAAAATCACGTTTTGAGTTTGTCCGATTCAAACTACCCAGATCGGTCTGTAATTCTCTCAGTCCCACGGAGGTAACGATATCATTGAAATATACCATTAAAAAGATAATGCCTGCCATAAGGACAAGAAGCAGTAATTCGGGGAAAATGATCCTTATTTTTTTTGCCTTCTCTGCTATTCTCTGCCCCCTCATTTCAGGATTCCCGCTGAAATCACATTGCGGTGATTTTGTTCAGTAATCCCCGCTTTTTCGCACGGATGGTCTTTTTGCGGCCGCCTGTTTTTATTTCCACGATCATCAGTGTTTCGTCGTCTTTTCGTCTGGCTTTTCCCCGAAAGGCAGTTAAATCCTCAATTATATTTTTTCTCATAACCTCACAAGGAAGATTTGCATTGTGAAGGATTGCCCGCAGCAGTTTTTTCGTGGTATACGGTTCCCCTTTCTCATTGCGGGCTTCAGTGATGCCGTCGGAAAAAAGGATGATTTTGTCTCCCGGATCTATTTTCCTTTCCCGGGACTTGAACTTCGGATTGGCGTCTTTTGTCACTCCCAGGGCGAACCCCTCGGTCTGTAACTCGAACAATGATTTCATATGCGGCTTCAACAGATAAACATTGGGATGACCGCCATTGGTATAGATAATTTTCCTGTTTGTATCCAGAGAGAAATAGAAGGCCGTAAAGTAACAGGAAAAATTTTCCATTAAATCGAGCAGCTCCGTATTAATGCCGGCAAACAGTTTGCCGGTATCTTCGTATTCCGATACAAGACGTTTGAAGGTGTTCTGTATACGCATGGTGGTAAGCGCCGCCGGCACCCCGTGTCCGGAAACGTCCACGATCAGAAAGCCGTACTTATGTTTGTTCACCCTGAATATATCATGGTAATCTCCGCTGACCTTTCCCAGCGGCCGGTGATATACCGCGACATCGAACAGGTCTGATTTTACCGGTTTCGGATAAATCCCCGCCTGAACCTTCCCTGCCGTATTCAATTCAAACTCCATTATCCGGTTTTTTTCTTTCAACTGCCGGATTTTCTCTTCGATAGACGCGGCCATCTCGTTGAAAGAACGGCCCAGCTGCCCTATTTCGTCCCTGCGTTTCAGTTTAACCCGGGAGGAAAGCTTCCCTTCCTTTATCTCAAGGCTTTTTTTGTTCAGTACCTTCAGCGGTCTGATTACCATGGTATAAAACACAATACCGAAGAAAATCTGCAGCACAAGCACAAGCACAATGACGGTAAACACCACCCGGTATAACTTCATAAGATAATCATTCAGATTCTCCATTTTATATTTGAACAGAATAACAATATCCTGCGAGCTTATCCTTCCGATAGGGATATAAGAATATGCTTCATCCGTATTATACGTTTTTAAAAGATACGGCTGACCTAAGAATTCCTTATTGGCAATCGCGCTCACCGCATCCGTACGGTTGCCCGCGTTAATGGTAAGAGCTTCCCTGGATTTATAGAGTATCTTCCCCTTTTCAGTAAAAAGCAGGTAATCATCCTGCGTGACATCCTTTAACACGCCGACAATTTTCTTTACCAAAATATCTTGTGATATGCTTTGTATATGTTGATCGGGCGAATCAATCACCAGATATTTCAGAGGCAGATATATTTTTTCAGTTCGCAACAACGTATTCAACTCCCTGTTTTTGATGATCAACTCATTCTGTTCAATATAAATGGAAACTGTAAAAAACGATATATTGAATACGGTAAAGAGAATATAGATCAGACCGATCTTGACGGAAATATTTTTCATTGATTGCCTTGTTACGTTTCTAATTCTAGTGAATCTTTTTGATAAGTCAAGGAAATGTACGAGGGTGAAACAGATACTTCACTCTTCGAAAAGAAGATACATTTTATAATTTAATGTTCCGTTAGCGTTTCCTTAAACGCATAACCGTATTCCCCTTTTTCATCGGTATATAAACGCAGTGGAGTACGCCCCCGGTGAAAGAGCATCTGTTCGATATGATGGACCACCTCCCCAAACGCATGTTTCAGCCGGTGTGTGGGAAAGCGGCAGGTTTTATACAGTTCTTCCCGGTGTTTTTTCTGCCCTTCGGTCATCCTGCCCTTTCTTTTCAAGGCAACATGATTGAAGAAATACAGGAATTGAGATTCTGTTCCTACCAGGATATGGATGTTGTTCGGAAAATACTGGCTTTTGACAAATGACTCAAACCCGTCCGCTGCCAGGTGCTCTTTCACCTGAAGCGAACGCAGAATCTTCAGTGTTTTACAAGCTTGTCTATGCGCCGGCTGAAAAGAAACTGAGATAAGTGATGGCAAAATCAGGATTGACCGTACCTAACCAAAAAGGGAAAGCTACTTCCACGCCGACAATTCGTTGGGTATTTCAACTCTTCGCGGGTACCCTTGTGCTCTATATTCGAGACGATACCAAAATAAACACTATAATTATGAACATGAAAGAAGAGAACTAAATTGTTATTTGCGCATTCGGCACTTATGTTGAAAAAATGTATTTTTTTGATTCCATAGTGTGGAAAATGGGTGGTATTTTTGACTTTTTAGAAATTTTCCTTGCAAAGAAATATGAAAAAGTATACAATTTTTTTCGAAATTTAAATATCCTATAAGGAGGAAGAAATGTTTAAATTATTTAGGAACAAACTATTTGTTTTCATGGTATTGGGTTTTATCCTCTCAGTATTCATGATCGGGTGTACCGCTTCATCCGGAGGAAAGTTGATTGGAGTGGCAATGCCCACAAAATCACTTCAAAGATGGAACCAGGATGGCTCCTACCTGAAACAAAAGCTTGAAGCAGATGGATATCAGGTTGATCTCCAATTTGCGAATAATGATGTCGCAACTCAAGTTTCCCAACTTGAGAATATGATCACCAAAGGCTGTAAGGTCCTGGTAATTGCTTCCATTGACGGAACCGCTCTTAAAGGCGTTCTAGAGAAAGCAGGGAAAGCAGGCATCAAGGTTATCGCGTACGATCGTCTCATCAAGGGGACCCCGAACGTCGATTACTATGCAACCTTCGACAATTATCTTGTTGGAAAAATCCAGGGAGACTACATCATAAACAAACTGGATTTGAAAGACGGAAAAGGTCCTTTCAACATGGAAGTGTTCGGCGGTTCACCGGATGACAATAATGCGTTCATGTTCAACAAGGGCGCGATGGATCAGCTGCAGAAATATATTGATTCTGGACAACTGGTTATCCCTTCCGGACAGACCGACATGAAACAGATCGCCATCATGGCCTGGAAAGCAGAAGGCGCACAGGCGAGAATGGACAACCTGCTGGCAGGATACTATACAAATAAAAATGTTGATGTCGTATTGTCACCCAATGACAGTCTCGCACAGGGCATCGTCGCTTCACTCAAGGCTGCCGGTTACGGTACCGCCGCGAAACCCTTCCCGGTGCTCACCGGTCAGGACTGCGATAAAATCAATGTAAAAATGATGATTGCCGGCGAACAGTCAATGTCTATCTTTAAAGACACCAGAACTCTGGCTGAGAGAACGGTTACAATGGTAGATGAGATCATGAATGGAAAAAAAGTTGAAGTTAATGATACGAAAACGTACGATAACGGTGTAAAGATTGTTCCTTCATATCTCTGTAAACCTGTTTTTGCCGACAAGAACAATTACAAAAAACTGCTTATTGATTCCGGTTATTACACAGCAGCTGAACTTAAGTAGTTTAAAGATTCGTTTTTAAAAGACTCTCTGTAGCGGCTTTTCGCCGCTACAGAATTTTTTTTTTGAAAGAGGATATAAATAAAATGCCTGAAAACATACTATCCATGAAAAACATCACAAAGCTGTTTCCCGGAGTGAAAGCCCTTGATAATGTTAATCTGGAAGTGCAAAAGGGGCATATTCATGCACTCGTGGGAGAAAACGGTGCGGGAAAATCCACATTGATGAATGTGTTAAGCGGCATTTATCCCTATGGCTCATATACAGGTGAGATTTTCTTTCAAAACAAATTATGCAAATTTAAAAATATCAAGGATTCTGAACACGCAGGGATTGCCTTTATTCACCAGGAATTGGCCTTGAGCCCGTTCATGAGTATTGCCGAAAATATTTTCCTCGGCAATGAACGACAGAAATTCGGCATTATAGATTGGGATGAAACAAATAATCAGGCAGTCAAATTGATGAAACGAGTGGGCCTGAATCTTAACCATACCACGCTTGTGAAGGACATTGGCGTCGGGTTCCAACAGCTGACCGAAATCGCCAAGGCGATTGTCAAGGACTGCCAGCTTTTGATTCTCGATGAACCCACTGCGGCCCTGAATGATGAAGATGCGGAAAACCTTTTAAACCTGTTGGTTGATCTGAATAAAAACCAGGGTATTACCAGCATCATCATCTCCCACAAACTGCATGAACTGACAGAAATATCTAATAAAATAACCGTACTGCGGGATGGTATGACGGTTCAAACTCTTGTCAAGGGAACAGACCCAATTTCTGAAGATGTGATTATCAAAAATATGGTGGGGCGGGAACTGACAAACCGGTTTCCGAAACGAAAGCCGAAAATCGGTGAAATCGGGTTTGAAGTTAAAAACTGGACAGTCTACCACCCTCTGGATGAGGACAGAAAGGTTGTCGACAACGTCAGTCTGAATGTACGAAAGGGTGAGATTGTGGGTTTTTCCGGACTCATGGGGGCCGGAAGAACGGAATTCGCCATGAGTGTATTTGGACACTCCTATGGAAAAAAAATCAGCGGCACAATCATTAAAGACGGTAAACCGTGTGTTTTCCGCAATGTCAACGACGCGATTCGGGGAAAAGTGGCATATCTTACCGAAGACAGAAAGGATGCCGGACTTATCCTGATCAAGGATATCAAAACAAATGTGACACTTTCAAACCTGGAGAAAATCAGCAACCGGAGTGTCATTGATTCAAATAAAGAAATTGATGTGGCAAATGAGTACCGGGACAAACTCAGAATAAAATCATCCGGTATTCTGCAAAAGGCCGGCACCCTTTCCGGCGGAAACCAGCAGAAGGTCTGCATAGCCAAGTGGCTGTTTGCCGACCCCGATGTATTGCTGCTCGATGAACCGACACGAGGAATCGATGTCGGTGCGAAATACGAGATCTACACGATCATCAATCAGCTGGCCGACGCAGGGAAATGCGTTCTTTTTATCTCTTCCGAACTCCCCGAGATTCTGGGTATCTGCGACCGTATTTACGTGATGAACGAAGGACGGATTGTCGGAGAAATGACCAGGAATGAAGCGAGCCAGGAAAAAATAATGACCTGCATCATACAGAGTGTGGCAGGCAGAAAAAATCAGAAAAAAACATGATTAGTGTCTCGCAGACACTATTCTAATGGAAATGAGAGGACAGACAAATGTATCGGACGGAAAGTTTTAAGGAACAAATCAAACATAATATACGGCAATACGCCCTGTTGGTCGCCCTGATCACAATTATCATCTTCTTCGGTATTTCTACCGGGGGCTTGAGCCTTTCCCCGGATAATATATCGAACCTGATCGGCCAGAACGCCTATATTCTGATACTGGCTACCGGCATGATTTTGTGTATTCTCTCCGGCGGCAATATTGACCTCTCTGTCGGTTCGATATTAGCTTTCGTCAGCGCTTCATCTGCCCTGTTCAGCGTCAGAATGGGTATTCCACCACTTATCGCGATTGTTTTAGGTCTCATAATGGGGCTCATTGCCGGTTCGTGGCACGGTTATTTGATTGCATATATCAGAATACCCATGTTTATTGCCACGCTGGCCGGTATGTTAATATTCAGGGGGTTGAACAATATAATTCTTTCCGGCGAGACAATCGGGTCGCCGAATCTCTACATTATGATCGGGTCTAACTCGCTCCCCGATTTCATACCGGTTCACATTCCAAACTTTATAAATGCATTGTTCGGGAACACCGGGGGTGAACCGTATCTCCACTTCACCACAATTCTAATCGGATTAATCGCTTCTTTTGTGCTTGTCCTGGGCATGTTTTTAACCAGACGGAACAAGAGGAAATACAATTTTGCAATTGAAGCTTTGTGGTTTTTTGCAGTCAAGGCATTTATTCTGTTTTTAGTCATCAACGTGTTTACTTTGTGGCTGGCGGCTGCAAACGGCATGCCGAATGTGTTTATCCTGCTCATTATTCTGGTCCTCATTTATTCTTTCCTTACAACCAAGACAGTATTGGGAAGACATATTTATGCCATGGGTGGTAATGAGAAAGCAGCCGCACTGTCCGGTATAAAAACAAAAAGGGTCTTATTCTTTGTATATGCAAATATGGGGCTTATGTCAGCGGTTGCAGCGATTGCCTTCGCGGGCAGATTAAATTCCTTTTCACCGCTTGCCGGTCAGGGTTTTGAGCTCGACGCAATTGCCGCCTGTTTTATCGGCGGCGCCTCTGCCAGGGGCGGCGTGGGTACCGTTATCGGGGCCATTATCGGCGGATTGATCATGGGTATCCTTAACCAGGGTATGGGTATCATGGGTATTGGTATTTTTGTTCAGGCGGTTGTCAAAGGCCTCGTACTTCTGGGCGCTGTTGCCTTTGATGTTCTTACCAAGAATGAATAGCGTGTCCGGTGTAAAAGGGTTATATACATCCTGACCGGAAACGCTCACAATGTATATCCAGTCCTTGTTAATCTTCTTTGGGGTTGACAAGGACTTTTTTTTGGGGAATCCTGCAAGTTATGGACACGCACGATATTGATACCTTCTGGCGTGAAAAGGAAAAAGAGTGTCACAGCACACTGGTGAAGGCAAGTTTTGCGCGATATATAACCGGATATCCAATGCTTCAAGGTCCGATTACCGGACTTCTGTATATCATGAAAAATGGTATCTATTTCGAGAACTTCGAAAAAGATCACTGGGTAGATAAAGTTTTTCGTGTTAAAATAGATTTTACCCCTGTTTTATTCTGTTTGGAAAACAGATATATTACTGAGGTATCGTGTTATCCCGGCCAGAAAAACAAATTCAGGATTCCGTTAAGGAAGCGATTATCAGCGGTACTGGGACTGCTTCCCCAGCATTTGCTTGTCAATTACACAATAGACGGCAATCCCTGTATTATCCGATTCGCCTGTGCCGAATCCCTGCTGTCCCTTTGCGCCGCATATTACCGGGACTGCAAAACAACCACCGTATTGGAGAAAAAATGATTTCCAAATTTATTTCTGATTATTTCTTTTATGTTTTTCTGGCTTTTATTCTTTTTACATTCTTTATGAGAAGTAAAAGAGGAGTATCGATAACCAAGAGAAAGGGCATGCTGTTTATGTCGGCCTCAGTTTTTCTATTCTATATTTATGCCCTGGCATTGACTACATATACTATTAGTGACCTTTATTTGATACTCTATTTTGCAGTCATAATTCCCGTTTTTATTGTTTTCAGAAAGCATTTATTTCCATTCACAAAAATAAAATGTGAAAAGTGCGGCAGGCTGTTATCATTTGATCAAATCATATACTATGATTCAGCAGTCTGTAAAATATGCGATCCCCCTGAATCTGAAAAAGATAAAAAATGATTGCCCGCTCCATACAGTTTTTAAGCTCCCTGATATTCCCGGGCCGGTTGTGCTTTAAAAAAATCTGCTCAACGGCGTCAGTTATGCCCCAAACATCTTTAGTATACAGTTGATTGAAGTATTTAAGGAAATGGTGGGCCAAAAACATGATGTCATCCGCTCACTTGAATAATGAAGAAGGTGAGCGGCCAACTCCTTACCGGTTCCGCTTTCTCCGGTATGCAGCACCGGCATGTTGCATAATGGCGACAGCAGGTATATATTTAAGAGTGGAGGTGCGTATGGGTGTAATGTCCAAGAGAATCGCACTTGTAGCCTTAAACATCATCGGCGTCATCGGTACGATTATCATCAATGCCATGGGTGTCCTGCTGCCCCTGAACAATAAAACCACCGCAGAGCTTTCAGACAAGTACCCCAACCTGTTTGTTCCCGCCGGGTACACCTTTTCTATCTGGAGTGTGATCTATCTTCTATTAATTGCGTTTACGGTTTACCATGTTTTTGTGCTGATAAAAAACAAGGGCCGGGCCAAAACAGTTATTGAAAAGACCGGTATCCTGTTTTTTCTTTCCTGCTGTGCCAACGCGGGCTGGATTTTCGCCTGGCATTATGAACTGGTCCCGTTGTCCATGGCTGTTATGCTTGTCCTGCTGGCCGTTCTCATCATGATGTACCTGCGGCTGAACATCGGCAAAGAAAAGGTAAGCCCCGGTGAACGCTACTGTGTGCACCTTACCGTAAGTGTCTACCTGGGTTGGATCAGCATTGCGACAATCGCCAACGCAAGCGTATTATTAGTGGCCATGGGGTGGAACAGTTTCAGCCTGTCGGACCAGATATGGACGATTATGGTAATTATTGTGGGGATTACACTCGGTATATTGACCCTGTTTCTGCGAAATGATGTTTATTATACCGCAGTGATAATCTGGGCCTTTACCGGTATTCTGATCAAGCGCCTGTCCGATAACCCGTCCACGGCAATCGGTGTTATTATAGCGGTAATCGTGGGGATCGCCATACTTTGTACCTCCGCCGTGGTCCAGGCCGTACGCAGAAAAATCTAAAAAGAATTGCAAACGGTTACCGACAGACATTATATTATATGGTATGAAAAAAACCAAAAAAATTAAACGAGTGTTAAAAAGCGTTCCCACGCTGGAAGGCGCGGGGGTTCACCTAAACCGTGTATTCGGTTTTCACCAGGTACCATTGTTCGATCCTTTTCTGCTGCTGGATGATTTTCATTCGGGTAATCCGGAGGATTACCTGGCCGGGTTCCCCTGGCATCCCCACCGCGGCATTGAAACAATCACCTATATCCTGGAGGGCCGGGTTGAGCACGGTGACAGTATCGGAAACAATGGGGTCATTTCCCCGGGCGATGTCCAATGGATGACCGCGGGCAGCGGTATTATCCACCAGGAAATGCCCAAAGGCGACGACAAAGGCCGTATGGCCGGATTTCAACTCTGGGCCAACCTGCCCGCCGCGCATAAAATGATGGCGCCGCGGTACCGCGGCATCACCGGCGCCCAAATTCCCGAGGTTGAGCTCGCCCCGGGGGCGCGGGCCAAAATTATCTGCGGCCGTTTGGCCGGTACCACGGGCCCGGCCGAAGATATCGTTACCGGGCCGCAGTACGCGGACATTACGGTCCAGGCAAACCGGGAAATCCCGCTTTCCATAGACGCCGGGCATAATGTGTTTATCTACGTCATCGGAGGCGCGGCTTATTTTGATGAAAACCGGGACAAGTATGCGTTTGAAACCGCCGGGAAAAACTACTTTGATTTTCAGGACGACTGTAAAATGCGTCCGGGCACCTGCTTGTTGTTCTCTGACGGGGACATAATCCGGGTAAAAACCGAAGATGAAGAGGTGCGTTTTCTGTTTGCCGCGGGCAAACCGCTGCGTGAACCCATCGCCTGGTACGGCCCGATCGTCATGAACACCCGGGAAGAGCTGCGGACCGCCTTCCGGGAATACCAGGAAGGGACGTTTATCAAGAAGACCTGATAAGTATGGCATTTCATTTTTTTAAACGAAACAGAAAAATCGGTCTGGCCCTGGGCGGCGGCGCGGCACGAGGACTTGCGCACATAGGAGTGCTCAAGGCACTCAGCGAGGCCGAGATCCCCATTGATTATGTTGCCGGGACCAGCGTGGGCAGTGTTATCGGTGCGCTCTACTGTGCGGGGTATCCCTGGTTCGAGATCAAGGAAATCGCCGGACACCTTAACTGGGGCAAGCTGATTACACCCACCATTCCGGTCAGCGGACTGGCCAAAACCGAGAAGCTTGAACACTTTATGGAAAAGCTGCTGAAAGGGAAATCCTTTAAGGACCTTTCAATCCCGTTTTGCGCCGTTGCCGTGGATATCGAAAAAGGTCGGGAAGTACTGCTGCGGGAAGGTCCGGTGGCCAGGGCGGTCCAGGCCTCCAGCAGCATCCCCGGGATTTTTGAACCGACGACCATTGGCGGTAAAATCCTTGTAGACGGCGGGGTCATAAATAATGTTCCCTCGGATGTGGCACGTGAAATGGGTGCGGGAATTGTGATCGCCGTTGACTTAAACCATTACTATCCCAAAACCGGAACACCAAAGCATATTCTGGATATCATTTATGCCACGATGTTTATTATCATGAACAACAAATCCAATAGGGCGGATAAATTCTCCGACTACCTTGTTGCCCCGGATCTGAGCCGTTTCAGCTATTACAACCTAAAAAACATGGACAAGCTGATAAAAATCGGGGAAAAGTCTGTGGCACCGTATGTGGAAAAATTAAAGAAAAAATTATAAGGGAAGCACCGTATGAATAAAAATGCTGACGAATATATTATCTGCCTTATTTCCGTGCCGCCGGACCAGGCAGCACGAATTGCCGGACGGTTCGTCACGGAAAAACTTGCCGCCTGCGTGCAGATAATAAATCCCATTCAGAGCATCTATCGTTGGGAAGGGAAGATCGTGGAAGATAAAGAGGCGCTGTTACTGCTGAAGACCAAAACAACCTTAACCGACGGTATTAAAACGCTGTTAAAGGAAATTCATCCCTATGAGGTACCCGAGCTGATAATCATACCCGTAGGAGACGGATACGAACCCTACCTTTCATGGGTGGACAAAGTCCTCCTCTAAAACTGCGGGGATTATTCCAGTCCCAGTTTTTTCAATTTAGGATGAATCACAAAGGTGCAATACGGCACGGCCCGGTTTTTATCATAATAATCCATGTGATAATCTTCGGCGGGATAAAACTCCTTAAGGGCAACAAGCTCGGTAACGATCGGTTCTGTCAGGTGCAGTATTGCAGGGGCAGCCTTCATAGATTCAAGAGCCGCTTTTTTTTGTGACTCATCCCTATAGAGTATTATGGAGCGGTACTGCGGTCCCACGTCATTACCCTGCCGATTCGGCGTAGTGGGATCGTGCGCCAGCCAAAATATTTCCAACAGTTCCTTTAAACTGATCAGACGGGTATCGAAGGTTATCCGGACCACTTCCGCGTGGCCCGTCGTGCCCGTGCAGACCTGCTGATACGACGGATTTTTTACCTGCCCCCCGGCATACCCGGAACGGACCTCGGTAACACCTTCCACCCGGTCAAATATCGCCTCCAGACACCAAAAACAACCTCCGCCCAATACCACACTCTCCAGGTTCGTATCATTATCTTTCTCCATAATTCCCTCTACATAAAAAATAGTAAGAGAATTCCATAAGGTAAATAGAAATGTGAGTATATAGAGGAAAGACTATTATTACTGGATTGCGGGTATTCAAAGTTCACCACATCTTCGTACTTCTAAGGCGCTGAAACAAAACAAAGCGGGTACCCCACGACACCCGCTCTATTCACCCGCCTCCTAGTTTTCCCCGTAAAACACGATATCGGAGAAATAGACATAGCAATATCCGGCGGAACCGAACTCATAGCCGTGTATATAGCCAAGTATATCTATCCTGACATACCCGCTCGAATACGTACCCGCTACATTACGCAAGACCACGGGAATTTCAAGTGTTACCCCCGGCCGGTATTCTTCCTGCAGACGCAGAAGCTGCATTCCGCTCCCCGTATCCCCGGACGAACGATAGGCTATCCCGTCAATGTGTACGAAACCGTCCCGGTCTTTTGCCACGGACAGGTGTCCGCTCGCCTCCCAACCGGCGTTGAACTCGGGCAGGGGATTGGTGGAGAGACTGTAAGCGTTCACGTCGATCCATTCCAAATTGGATTCCGCAGAAAGCGCGCATCCGGCAATAATGACTGCCGCGCACAAACAAAGCAGTAAATTCAGTATGGTTCTTTTTTTCACATAATTCATACTATCCTCCTTTTCGCTAAGGTTTTTTAATACTCCTCTTCATCAACAGTACGTGCTTTGGGTAATGCTGTGTGTGTAATAATTAAGCAAAAAACATGCCATCATAGGACCAATACTTTTGCCGGAAAGCGGGTGAATAAAATAATTGCTTATGTCATTTGGAGTTATTCCGGAAAAAATATATTGCGTACCATGACTGTCAATGGGATCCTACGTTTATTAAAAGATTATTGACAAAATTTTGTCGGCGAATATTTATCACATGACGATTTGTTGCCGTTCCTGCCCTGTGTGATTTTGGTTGCCGTTTCCACTGGAAATTTGATTACCCTTACAAAGAGATGAAAAAAAGGGCGCGCCGTAAGAGGCGCGCCCATACGGTTGCTCCTTAACATTGAAAATTAATCATACTTGATAATCTGCCAGTATTTCCCGCCGCCGGTGGATCTGTTGATGATTTGACTTATCGGGGAATTTGCGTATATCCGGTAACTGGTGTTTCTACTGGGATTGATCACAAACAAAGTATTACCGCCGCTGTTGTCGTACAGGCGCCAGAGAGCGGTTGTATTGTTGCTTCTGTTAAAACTGAGTTGGGAATTATTCAAAGTACCGGCCGTGCAGTTCAAATAACAATAGGCCGAGCCCTCCGCCTCCAAACCAAGGTTTTTAAGCTCAAACAAACCGTCATTATCATCATCCACAAGCCTCCACAAGGCATTGGATCCCAATCGTTCCATAAAATCTTTTTTCAAATACACACCATTTCCTCCTGACTGTCGCGCCAGGTATGTTCCGTATTTCCTGTTTTTAATCACATAATACCCCGACTGCGTGCCTCTGAGTCTACCGTTCACGTGAAGCATTTCTTTCCAGCTGCACGTATACAGGTTTTTCATATTACCGCTGAGATAAAGCAGGCTGAACAGCCTGAGTGTATTGCCGTAATAGTTGAAAGGATGTTCATCGTCATTATAGTAGGGCTCCTTACTGGCCTTGACCATCTCGTACCAAGCCTGGCAGTCACTGTCGGAGAGGCCGATACTTGTCAGGCACACCGTGGCAAACATTGCGGTGAAGGTGGGACTTGGCCCCAGACCTCCTCTGACAACCGGTTGCCCTCTCGCGTTAAGAATTGTCGGTATGGCCGGCCTGGGACTTCTGCAATAATGACCGTCAAAGTTACGTCCCAATGAGGGATCATAATAGCCGTCATACACATTGTTCCAGTCCGCATACGCAAGGTCGAAGGGACCGCCGTTCGGCGTATACCCGTCTTTGATATTGGCCAGCCCGCCCTGGGATTCAATAAAAAGTTTAAGATTGTGGGGTAAGTATCGATCTTCATGCCAACCGTACCAGCTTGCAGCCAGGGACATCCGCCAGGGGACCCTGACCGCGTCGTAATAACAGTTGTAGGGCAACGGCCCCCTGTCGCTGGTTTCCAGCGACTGTACCGGATTGTTCGGATCCATCGTATTCACCCAATCCGGAAGAAGACCGTGGGCGCCATTGTGCGTGTCAACTTGGTATATAAGATACGCCATATCCGCGTATATCCTATTCCATTGCCCGGTTTGATACGTGGGATCATGCCTGGTCATGAAGGCCTCGAATATCGGGAACCAGGCCAGGGTCGCGTAAGACGGGTTCCAGCCCGACGGTCCGCCCCAGGATCCCCAACCGCCGCTGCCTGCCCCAATAATGAGCCGTCCATTGATCGTGTCTAAATACGTATCATTCTCAAGGATCGCCCGCAGCATATTCCTTGCATAATACGAATAGACTATACCTTGTCCGCGAGGATCTGAATCACCCCATCTTGCATAGGCAAAAATCAGGGCAGCGGCCATATCCAGGTCCGCGTCCGCGGCACTGGTTGGAGACCTTTTCATGGTATCGGGCCACTGCGGAAGCTGCTCTCCGGTATAGGCACTTACCTCGGTGACATCAATATCGCCGACACTGGGTATGCGAATAAATTCCCCCGCCGGCGCGGAAAGGTCCGGCATTTCGCAGACATTATTGCCGTATCGGTCGACCTTCCAGTGCATCAGACCGTTGCTGTTTGCATGCACGGTGGCATATCTGTATAAGCCGTCAAATGTAGCCTTGTCGTCGAAATACACGGCCAAGAGCATGCCGTAGCCGATGCCTTCCGAGACCGTGTCAAAATACGTGGCATAGTCCCGTTTGACCCTCAGGTATCCATTGGCTCCGTCCGATGTGATGTAATGATCCTTCCAGTCCTGATATTCACTTTCCAGGTATGACTCCTCGCCGAACGCCCCCGCCTCACCGGACGCGCCGTAAAATCCCGCCGCGCCGTGCGCGTACCTGCCGACCGGTACCTTCCAGCTTGATCCTCTATAGGGAGACAACCCCCGTGCCTGCGCGGAATCCGCTCCGGCAGTGGAGCCGTGCCCGTTCTGCGGCAGCGCGCACTCGAAGAAGCCTAAGCTCAACAGGACCAGCCCGATAAGCAAAAGCTTCATAATGTGTTTTTTCATTTTCTCCTCCTGTTCAATATTGTTGTCTGGTATAATGATAATTAAGCAAAAAACATGCCGCATAAGGAAAATACCGCTGCCGTAAAGCGGGATAATAAAATAATTGCTTATGCCGTTTGAAGTTATTCCGGAAAAAAATATTTCGCGTACTACTACTGTCTATGGGATCTTACGTTTACAAAGAGATTATTGACAAAATTCTGTCGTCAAATATTTATCACCTGACGATTTTTTGCCGTTCCGGTCACGCGCCGCCGTATTTCCGCGTGGCCACAACGGGTGTTATTCGATGGAAAGCTCCTTAATTTTATAATTCAGGGTCGTACGTTTTATGCCCAGTATTTTGGCCGCGATTGTTTTGTTTCCTTCGGCTTTTTTGAGTGCCCGGCGAATCAGTTCGACCGCGTAGCGATTGATCATCTCGTCATAATTTCCGTCAACCATAATTGCTTCATCACGCTTTATATCCGTGTCCGGTATTTTTTCCGTATCCTTGTTTACACTGCTGTCCCTTCCTGCCGGAAAGTGAGTCAACCGCAATACTTTCCCGTCTCCATCAGAAGAGGACAATACCGCCAGGGCACGGATAACAAAATTTTCCATTTCCCTTATGTTGCCGGGCCAACGGTAATCCAGTATTCTCTGCACTGCCTGCTTTTCCACTTCAATATCCGGCGGCAGATCAAATTCGGGTGAGTATTTTTTTATGAAATATTCCAGCAAAATGGGAATATCGTCCTTCCTTTGTCTCAGTGGCGTAATGTGTATCCTGAACACATTAATTCTGTAATACAAGTCCTCCCTGAAGCTCCCCTTTTTCACCATTTCTTCCACGTCACGGTTGGTGGAAAACACAAAGCGACATGCCGACGTACTCGTTTTATTGCTTCCTATCGGCCGATACTGGTTCTCCTGCAGCAGCCTCAGCAGCTTGGACTGTATTTCCGGAGGCATCTCCCCGATCTCGTCCAAAAACAGGGTACCCTTCCCTGCCTCCGCGATGCTTCCCTCCCTGTTCGTTTTGGCGTCGGTAAACGCTCCCTTTATATAACCGAACAGTTCAGCTTCCCATAACGTGTGCGGTACTGCCGCACAGTTTATAGTCACAAACGGTTCCTGCTTGTATTTACCCGAGCAATGAATCAGTTTGGCTATCAGTTCTTTGCCCGTACCGGTCTCCCCGGTTATCAATACCGGCTTGCCCACCACAACAGCCTGGTTTACCTTGTCCACTACCTCCTGTATTTCCCGGCTTTGATACACCAAGGAGTCTTTTCCGTCCAACAGCTTTTCACGTTTCTTTGAAATATGAACCGTGAGGTTTTCCACTTCACTTTCAGCTTTATCTTTCATAAGCTTCATTTTTTCATACAACCGCGCGTTTTCTATGGATATGGCCGCTTGTGCCATCATGGCTTCCAGGACATCTATATCTTCCCGCGAAAACACAGCCGCTGAAAGTGGATTGTCCAGATAGCATACCCCGATAATTCTATTCCTGTGTTTGATGGGCACGCACAGTATGGATTTCAACCTGTACTGCACAACACTTCGGTATCTGCCGAAATCCAAGTCTTTCTCCGCGTCGTTGGTCAGGACCACCTTCCTGCCGCGGGATACTGTTTCCACAATATTCATCGAATACTGCTCTTCCACCCCTTCCTTCGCCGGTACACTGTTTTTATTATGGTCGATACTTTTTTTGATTTTTAATACAAGTTCGTCCTTTTCCTCGTCTTTAATAAACAGATACCCCCTGTGCGCGCCGGTTATCTCCATAGCCAGAGACAGAATATGCCGCAGCAGCAGTTCCAGGTTCAATATTGAGCTGATTTTCCGGCCCACCTGGATAATCGAGGCCAACCTCTCCTGGTGCTTGAGTCTTTGGATGGACGCGATGCCCTCTTTTTCCTCCGGATCCTGTATACCGAGCAGCTCTGCTGTTTTGCCCAGGTATATCTTGGAGTCAATTTCCTTGAACACCGTGTATGCCGATTCAAGGTTCTTGTTCGCCTGTTCCGTTCTTCCCCTTTCCCTCAAAAACATTCCGTATTCGTACAGACTCATGGCAAGTTCGTATCTAAAATTTGTAGTCCGCGACAAATCAATGGCGTATAAAAACAAACGCTCGGCTTTTTTATTCCTGGAAATCAGAGCATAATACATGGCGTTGACGTACAATGCATACGCGTAATGAATTTTCCAGGGTTTGGATTTCATCAAAGCTTTAGCACACATCCGTTTGGTTTTAATCATTTCTTTTTTATTTACGTTGACCTTATCCCGATTTGAATCGATCACATCCCGTATATAGGCTTCGGCCAGACACGTATAGACAAATACGGTGTAAAATTCAAGTAAATTGTAATTCTCGCGCAGGTAACACGCTTTTTTTAAATACTTTATACTTCTTTTATATTCCCCAAGCTCTATATATATTATTCCCATAAGTATATGGCCCACACAATTTGAAAGGATCAACTTGTTGTCTTCCGCTATGGCGAGTAATCTTTTGGTATGTTTCAACGCCAGGTCATAGTCTCCCTGGCGATATTTTGTCAAAGCGGATACGGCCAAAGAGCTCCCTTTTCCGAAATTATCATTCAGCTTCTCACTCAATTTCATGCGCTGATTAAAATACTGTTTATTGCGGTTATAGTCCGAAACGTGGAAATAACTCATATCCAAACCGGACAAACTCATCTTGATTTCCCACAAATCACCGATTTTTTTAAAAATATGCAGGCTTTCAAAAAAGTATTTTATACTCTTTCCGTATTCGCCTTTCCATTGATGGCAAAATCCCAGGAACTGCAGTGATTGCGCTGTTCCCCATTCTTCATGGAGCTTCGTCCATAAGCGAAGGGCTTTTGCGTGAAGGTGTTCGGCGTGCTTAAACAACGGTATGGACATACAGATACTCGCGTAACCGGCAAGACCGACCCCGCGTTCAACGGAATCTCCTATCTTGCTTTCCGACAAATTAAGAAGTCGTAGTGTTGATCCTATAAACTTCAATGTATTACTCAGAATATACATCCAGTTCATTGACATATAAAAGGACAGAATCAATTTGTATTTTGCGTTATTCTTCTTTGATTTTTTTCTTATGAAGATAATCGGCGATATGGTATGGGTAATGTGGACAATGAATTCTTTTAAAACCCTGATACGCGCGGCAATCTTACCGACGGACAATTTTTCCCCCAGTAAAGCCAATCCCTGTTTTCCGTATTCTTCACAGTTCTGCCAATCACCTTTTTTCAAATAAGCTATGGTTATCTGTTTATAAATATCAGCCTTTTGAATTTTACTTTCCAGAAAAGGCAGTATGGTCTGGCTTCTTTCAATAGCCTCATCATTCCTCCCTATTACCAGGTAGATTTCACTGATATTCTTATTGGTGTCTATCCACAGTTTCCCTCCCTTGCCCTCTTTTTGTTCTATTATATTATGAACGATCTTCAAATATCTCAACGCGTCCTCATAGGCGTAATGCTCCTTGGCCCGAATACCGGCCGGAAAGGCGTATTTAAGTATTTTCTCTTGCTCGTCCCCTTCAATCGCGTGCCGGGCAAGCTCGAATATCACCTCATCGCGATCATCCCATCCGGTCCTCTCCATTGCTTCCATTATCTGCCTGTGCAGCTTCTTGCGTTCCGCCTCACCGCACTTTAAGTAAAACGCTTCCTTGATACTGTCGTGCGCGAATAATATCTTGCCCTTCTCCTGTATATCCTCCTCCAGAAACTGCAGTTGAATCGCCCGGTCTACAATGCCTATAATCGTCTCGGCCTTGTAATCCAGTAACCCGAAAAGTACTTCGACTTTGAACTTCCGCCCGATTATGGCGGCATATGAAAGCACTTTCACTTCCTCACGGTTCAAAAGGGAGATCCTCTTCATTACTATCTCCACTATTGTGGAAGCTATTTTCGCCCCCTTAAGTCTCTCCCGATCGATCTTCCACGTACCTTCACTGTAATTGATGACCTTTTCATCCAAAAACTGCTTCAAAATCTCCAACGCAAAAAAAGGATTGCCCTTGCTTTTCCTATAGATAACCTCCGATATGCTTCCGATATCCCCGTCTTTCGTGCTTAACAATGCCTTGACATACTCGTCCATCGCTTCCTGATTAAAAGCACCCAGGCATATCTCGCTGTACGGGTATCTCCTTTCGGCAGCCGTCTTCTTATACTGATTGATTCTGTGCTCCTGTTCAATTTCATCATTCCGGTATGTCCCGATGATAAACAGAGGATATTTCTGCAGCTCGGAGCTTATCTCGTAAAGCAAATCCATGCTTCCGTCATCCGCCCACTGCAGATCATCTATGAGCAGCACCAACCGTTTTTCTATCATGCTTAAATCAAGAAAAAACCGGCCGGCCACCATCAAAAACCGCCTCTTCTCCCTTTCGGTTTCCAGCTTTACCAATTCAGGGCATTTATTGAATATCACATCGGCCGCCGGATTAAGCTGCAGTATTATTCTGCCGAGTTCCCCCGTCATCCGCGTCAGCCTGTCCCTGATTTCCTTTTTTCTGTCTCGCGGATAATCCCGGTACTTCTTCAGGTAAATACTCAAAGCGTCCTTGAACGCACCGTACGGCGTCTTGCTTCTGCTTGAAAAACATTTGGCGTCGATAAATACTCCGCCTTCCCTGTATACGTAACTTCTCAACTCCTGGGCCAGCCGGGTTTTGCCTTTGCCTGCTTCTCCGGCAATAAAGCATACAGTGCCCTGCCCCTTCAGTATCTTGTTGTAACACGCTTTCAGATCATCCAATTCCTTTTCCCGTGACAAAAGCCCCGTCATGAACGACAGCCTTACCTGTTTGTCGTTCATGCCCAACGGAAAATCCCTCTCGCCGTTCCGGTATTTTTCCAGATCACGCTTCAGTCCCATTGCCGATTGGTATCTTTTCTCGGGTTCCTTTTCCATGAGTTTCAAAATTATTTTATCCAGCGTATCCGATAAAGACACTTTATGTTTCCTCGGGGCCACAGGCGGCATGGCTATCTGATGGTGCATTATCGATCCCGTACTTTTTCCCTCAAAGGGCAGGACACCGGAAACCAGTTGGTACATAATTATTCCCAGCGAGTATAAATCACTCCTTTCGTCCACACTCCTGTTTATCACCCGGAAATGTTCAGGAGACATATAACAGAATGTCCCGGCAATCTCTTCTGAGTCTTTTACGGCCGTAAATTCCTTTATAAAAGCCAGTCCGAAATCTATGACCTTTATATAATACCTCCCCTTCTTGTCCGGATATATCATGATATTTCCGGGCTTCAAATCCCTGTGAATGATATTCTGTTTGTGCATATAGTCCAGCGCCTCACATACCTGAATCATTATCTCTATGATTGTCTTCTCTTCCAGTTTTTTTCCGTTTTTAATCAGTTTGTACAGACTTTCACCCGAAATATATTCCATTATTATGTAGTGTTCACCTTCATACTCAAATGTGTCGTAGGTCTTTACGATATTGGGATGGTCCATGCGCGAGAGGATCGCGGCTTCGTTGCGGAAACGGATGATGTCTTCTATATAATTGGAAAGTATTTCCTTCTTTAATACCCTTATGACCAGTTCGTTATGCAGTACATGATCATACCCCAGAAATACTTTCGAAATTCCACCTTCATCTAGCTGCCTGATTATTTCATAGCGCCCGTTTAAAATCGTGGTGTTCATACTATTATTATAACATTTAATCGTTAAAGTAATAAATATGAAATCCTTTTTTTCACCACATTACGCGGACACTACCCCATTCAGGGCAATAATGGACCGGAACTGAAGCCGAAAATGCCGGGGAGATTCCTGCATCATTCCCCCGCCGCGGGAGAATCCCTTGACAGGCACAGAGTCATCACCTATTATCAAAATGGGTAGTATAAATGGGTGAAGGCTTTCGGATCTGTTTTATCTGTGGAAAACTCGGTGGTGTCGACGGCGTGTCCCTTGAAGTGGACAAGTGGATCTATGTACTGGGGAACATGGGGCATACCATATTCACCATCGCCGGAAAGTACATCAAACCGCTTTCCTCAATTCCCAAAAAAAACCAGATCTTAGTTGAGCGCATCCGTTTTGACTCACCTGAACAGCATTATTATGAAAACCTGGTCTTCCCCTACCTTTCCGGCAATCCGTCCGTCCTCACCAAAGAGATGCGGAACGGCATCCTTGACAAAATGACATTGTTCGGGAATGACGTGGCCAACAGCATCTATGAACACCTTAAAGCCCATAATATCGATGTGATTATAGCCGAAAATACCAATGCCATGCCCATGACACTTTTGGGCGGGATTGCCGTGTATAACCTGGCCACCGAACGGCGTATGGCCACTATCTTTCATCACCACGATTTTTGGTGGGAACGCAGCCGTTTCAGCAACAATCATATTGAAGGCCTGCTGAATGAAATCATGCCGCCCGCGGAACTGGGCTCGGAGCATATTGTGTTGACCTCATATGCCGCCCATATTCTGCGTTCCATAAAGCGGGTGCGCCCCATTATTGTCCCCAACTGTGAGGACTTTGACAATCCGGTCAGGAAAGACGAGTACAACAGTCATTTCCGGGAGGACCTGGGTTTTAAAAGCGATGATATCCTGGTGGTACAGCCGACCCGTATCGTACGGCGCAAGCGAATTGAAGACTCGATCGAGCTTTTGGCCAGACTGATAAAAAAGTATCCCGCCATGCAGGCGCGACTTCAATATATCATCTCACTTTACCAGGGTGACGAACCGGACAATCATTATGTGGACGAGATAAAGGACCTGGCAAAAAAACGGGAAATCTCCCTGCATTTCATATCCGACCGGGTCTTTTCCCAGCGGGGTACCGATAAAAAGGGCAACCGCCTCTATACCAACCGCGATGTGGTGGCCAATGCCGACCTGGTAACCTACCTGCCCATCTGGGAGGGTTTCGGGAACGCCCTGCTGGAGGCCATCGCCTCGCGCGTACCCGTAGTGACCACCACCTACCTGGTGTACAAGACCGACATCAAAATAACCGGGCTCAAAAACATAGAAGTACGAGACAGCTACGATGACCTGACCGGAAAACTGGCAATTTCCGACAAGGTGATAGACGAGATCCAATATCTTCTGACCCACCCCAAGGAAAAGGAACAGATTGTCAACATGAACTTTGACATAGCCAGACGCGAGTTCGGCTATAATACACTGTCACACAAAATACAGAAAGTATTCAGCGACTACTCAGACGAGATCCGTGCCTCACGCAAACGCCTGGAAAAAAGCAAATTGTTGTATTCGGTCTAGAAAAAATATTTTAAGTATTGATAATACTCTGCACTACCTGTGCCAGGCGGGTTTTGCTGAAAGGTTTGAAAATGACGTCTTTCATGCCGTCGTTAAGCGCATCGTAGGCCATATCCTCCGGAATGTGACCGGTGATGAGGACCGCCTTGACAAATGGATCAATTTTTTTCAAGGCCCGGTAACAGTCCCTCCCGTTCATCTTGGGCATGATCATGTCGATGAGTACCAGATCGATGGAATCCTTGCTGCTGTTGTAATATTCCAGTGCCTCCTGTCCATTGCGGGCAATATACGTTTTATACCCCAGACCGCTCAGCATCCGTTCCATTACCGCGCAAACCACCTCCTCGTCATCCACCACCATAATATTCCCGCTTCCCGCCAGGGGAATATAGCTTTCAGCGATACCGAGTTTTCTTTCCGCGGGTTCCTGCAACGGCAGGTAGACCCTGAACATCGTCCCCTGCCGGTGCCGGCTGTCCACCTCCATGAAACCACAGTGATTGGTGACAATACCATAGGCAACCGCCAGCCCCATCCCCGTCCCTTTGCCCGGTTCCTTTGTGGTAAAAAACGGCTCAAAAATCCTGTTTTTTATCTTTTCCGGGATTCCGCCGCCCGTATCGCTGATGGTCACCAGGCAATAAAACCCCGGCCTTGCCGCCGCATTATGCCGGCAGAACTCCTCATCCAGGTGTGTCACATCAGTACTGAACAGGAGCTCGCCTCCTTCGGGCATGGCGTCACGGGAGTTTACCGCCAGGTTCATGATAACCTGTTCTATCTGCCCGGGATCACCGACTATAAATAAGGCCCGGTTCTTAAACTGTTTTGTCAGCTTGATGCGTTTGTCTATGGTATGCTTGAGGATGGTAATCACCTCGTCAATAATGATATGAAGATCAAAGGGCACATTATGCTTCTTACCCTTACGCGCAAAACTCAGCAGTTGTTTCACCAGGGCCGAAGCCCTGTCCGCCGTCCGCTCAATTACCTCCAGGTCCCGGTACACGGGTCCTTCCGGCTCCAGTTCCATTTTCGCCAGGTCGGCGTATCCCAGAATCCCCGAAAGCAGGTTGTTAAAGTCATGGGCCAGTCCTCCGGCCAATGTCCCGATCGCTTCCATCTTTTGTGAATGACGCAGCTGTTCTTCCAGGTTGGCCTTGACCTCTTCCGCCTGTTTTTCTTTGGTAATATCAATGCAGGAGATAAGCACACTCGAAAGATCATTGGACCGGGCCCGGATCCGGCAGAAACGAATGGAGAGATAGCGCTTGGCTCCCCTAAGCGTATAGATAATTCCCTGGGTTTCGAAATTGCGCTTTCCGTGTGATAACGCCAGTAATATTTCGATCATGGCGGTAAAGGTTTCCTTACGCACAATCATGTGCATATTGCTCTTTAATTCCTGCCTGTTCGCGACTTCAAAAAGGCCCAGCGTCGCCTTGTTGACATTATGGATGCGTAATCGCCGTAAAATCCGCAGGGCCGCCAGGGGCTTGTGCATGCAGTAATCCACAATATCATCCACACCGACCTGTTTCAGATCCCGGAGCTGTTGATAAATCGCGGAAAAATCAGTTTCCATCAGGGGCAGGGGCGAGTCCTTGAACAGGGAAATGTAGCGGTCTTTGGTCTCTTTCAGCTTGATTGTGCGGCTTTTTACCAGCTCTTCCAGGTGGTTTCTGTACTTGGCCAGCTCCAGGTCCTTCAGTCTGCGCTCCGTAATGTCGCGGGCAATACAAACCATGCCGATCAGGTCCCCGGCCCTGCCGATATGAATTCGAGAAAGCGAAAGCGAAACCGGGATAACACGACCGGACTTGCTTTTAAACGCGGTTTCCGCGTAATTGACCCGCTCCCTGGTAATGAGTTTTTTGGGGTTCTGTTGGTTTTTCCCCAGCTCACTCCTGCCCGGGAACACTAATTTCAGCGGCTTTTCGAACAACTCCCCTTCCCTGTATCCCAACATCTTGCTTGCGGCATGGTTCACATACTTTATATTCGCGTCCGGGTCCAGCAGGATGAGGGTGTCGGACATGGTGGCGATGATATCATTGATGGCGGTCTGCGGATTGATATCGAACACCCGGTACTTGTAGACGGC
>CAZWKE010000019.1:49651-55933 GCA_964634205.1 uncultured Spirochaetaceae bacterium | reverse complement strand
GCGCGTCCGAGCACAAGACGGCGGTAGAGCTCGTTCAACTCGGTCACGTTATACTCGCTGCGCCGAAACTCCCGTTTCTTTTCCGGCAGGGCGGCGTAGGTTTCTTGCAGCGCGCCCAAATCAATTTTTTCCGGACGCCGCAGCATGCGGTTGTACTCGTCCGTGGTTAGCTCTTTCATCCGGTGGGGAATAAAACGGAAGCTTTCCGCCGGGCGGGCGGCAAGCTTACCGGGGGACACATCATCACCTGCCGCACCGCCGGTGTGTGTCCCGCCTGCTTTTACCCCGCCCGCGGGCGCCTCACCCGCAAGCACCCCGTTCTCCGGCGGTCCGTCCGGCGGTCCGTCCGGCAGGCCGAGGCCCCGCAGGAGCATGTTCAGGTGGGTCTTGTCCGAGTTACGGTTCCGGCGGTTGTGTACCCCCGAGATCACCAGGTGACACCGGGCCCTGGTAAGGGCCACGTACAGCAGACGCTTGAGCTCGGCAATCTCTTTTTTCTCGCTCTCCTGCCGCAGCAGTGAATAAAAATAGTTGTCCTCACCCAGGCCCAGGGAAACGCCGAAGCGGGGCGAAATATAAAAAAGCGGGTTTTTCTCCTCATTTCTGCCCCTGTTTCCCGTATTGGCCAGCACCACCACGGGGAACTCCAGGCCCTTGGCCTTGTGGATGGTCATCAGCTGTACCCCCTGCTCCCGCTCCTTTAAAATCTGCAGCTCCTCCTGCTTTTCATAACGCCCCAGGTTGACGCGTATTTCATCCAGAAAACGGCTTAAAAGCAGGGCCCTGCCGTCCGCCTGTTCGGCCAGGCGAAAGAGGTAATCGTAGTACTCCAGAAAATTGTGAAAGCGTTCGTGCTGCATGATATGGTAGCGGTAGCCGTAGGTATACCAGATATCGAACACCAACTCGGTCAGCGGCACCCTGTCGGCCTTGGCCCGCATTGCCTCATACAACTCACGGCCCGCCTCGTATTTTCCGGCGTCTTCCCCTTCCAACCCCAGCGGAGCAAAGGGCGGCTGTTCCGCCAGCAGCACGCGCGCAAAGGCCGTATCCGACAGGTTTACCAGGGGCGAGCGCAGCAGCGCGGCATAGGCCGTTCTGTCGGCCGGATTCACCGTAAGCTGCAGAATATTATAGACATCATTCAGCGGCGCCTCCAGGAAAAGGCTGCGCACCCCCTCGGTGGTATAGGGCACGCCGCACAGGCGGAACATACGCTCGTAAATGATCTGGTTGCTGGTGGAACGCATCAGTACGGCGATGTCCGTGTACCCGGCGGCCCGCTTTCCGCCGTCTTCCTCGATTAACAGTTTCCCCTGTTCCACGGTGTCCGCGATAAACCGCGCCAGCCTGAAAGCCTCGGTCTCATCATTACTGAAATCGTTCTCCCCGCCGGTGGAGTCGTCATAGGCCTTGTAAAAAAAATGCACCTGCGGGATGATGCCGCCGCCTGTTTTCCCGGACCGGAGCTCCTGAAAGCGGGCCTCGTAATCCTCCGCGGCGGGCTGCATCACGTTTCGGAAAAGCAGGTTGAAAAAATCGATCAGCCCGGGGCGGCTGCGGTAGTTAAAAGGCAGCGGCAGGGCACTGCCTCCGTGGGCCGACAGCTCCCCGTGCAGGGCCTTGAACACACTCACATCAGCCCCCCGAAAAGCATAAATCGACTGCTTTTCATCCCCCACAAACAGGAGCTTTCGTTCCTCCAGCTCTTCGGCCCGCGGAACGCGCGTCAGGGAAAGCTCACGCTTCTCGGCCAGCAGGTACAAAAGCTCTTTCTGCAGCAGGTTGTTGTCCTGGAACTCGTCGATCATGATAAAGCGAAACCGGGCTTTATAATAATTGCGCAGGTTCCGGTTCCGCTTCAGGGTTTCCACGGCCATGCGCGCCACGTCATCAAAGCTTACCAGGCCCATACTCCGTTTCGCGTGGTTTACCACCCGCTGAAACTCCGCCAGCAGAGCAAAGACCAGCTTCAGCTCTTCTTTCTTGTCCAATCCGGCAAGCAAAGAGATAAGCACGGCCTGCGCGGCCTTGATCTCATCCACCAACTGCTTGAAGCGGATAATTTCTTCCGAGGCCTTTCCCCCCGGTTTTCGCAGGGAAAAATCCCGCAGCAGAGCGAGTGCCTGTTTATACTCCCCGGCCGCACAAAGTCCGTCCAGATCAACCAGTCCGGCCGCAAGCTCCTGTGCCTGCAAAATCGATTTCTTCCCGCCCGCGTCCATACCTGCCAGCCGGGCCAGCCGGTCTGAAAACGTCCGCCGCTCGTTCGTGCAACGCTGTTCCAGCTCCGCGCACTGGTCGGCAAGCATTCGGGTAAAATCATAATCACCGGCCAGGTTGAAAAAAGAAGCGGCCAGGGGCTGAAGAATTTCATGCAGCACGCGCTGAAACCCGTACAGTTCCAACAATACGGCCGCGCCTTTATCCTGCCAGTGGGAAAGCAGGAAATCCAGGCTTGTCCGGGCCAGCAGTTCGGAAAGCATTCCGGTGTCATAGGTAAAGTCCTCCGGCAGACCGAAGAGCTCGCTGCTGTTGCGCACGATCTGGGCGCAGAAACTGTCCAGGGTTGAGATCTGGGCCTGGCTGAAATCCCGCAACTGCTCACGGACGGCGGGGTCTTGCTCGCCCTTTAAGCGGCGGTATATTTTTTCATACATTTCCGCGGCGGCCTTTTTGGTGAAGGTCAGGGTCAGCACCTCGTCAACGCGGGCCTTCTTGCTTTGCAGCAGCCAGAGGTAGCGCTCGGCCAGGACCGATGTTTTGCCCGCCCCGGCCCCGGCCGTAATCACGGTGTTGTTCAGAGAGCGTATTGCCTGTTGCTGCTGCTCGTCGAAACGCATGGCTTATCTCTCGTGTATCCGGTGAAAGGCGTACAGGCTGATGTAGGTGATAAAGACAAAAAATCCCACGCTGAGAGAGAAAAGAACGGCCTTGAGGTAGAACATGTTGCCCAGAATCTCCTGTAAGGATATGAACGGATATACCAGCACGTCGGTACTGTTCAGCCTGACGAACCTCCCCAGGTATATCCCGAAACCGCTTAAGACACAGGCCGTGATTACCACCAGCCAACCGATCTTTTTGCTCCACAGCTTGCTGAACACCTGGTGTACGAACAACAGGGAGAACAGCCCGATCAGATGACCGATGATGGAAAAGGCGGCGTTCACGATAATGTCGTACCAGATCAGGGCATTGGCGGTAATAAGCTCATTCATATCACGGTAATACATGCCCAGGCGGATCAGGTGCACGATGTCGGTGAGGATATACGGGGCATTGGGATAGAATATCAGCCAGAAAAACCCCAATATCAGGCAGGCCAACTTTTTCGGCCGTCCGTCCCTGCCCGCGGTCTGCAGCAGCAGGATAATGAGCGCAATGATAAAAGGGATCCAGGCCAGAAACAGGTTCCAGATAAGAAAAAAGTAGATGTGGCTTTTGGTAAACAGCACCCGCGCCAACAGGAAGGCGACGCAGCCGGCGGACGCCAGTACCAGCAGCCAGAACAACTCCATCAGCTTTTTTTTTGGATAAAATACGGGGAGTTCACCGGTATCCATTCACTTTTTCCCTTCTATAGTAACAGGTATAGGTCTATTAATAACTGAAAACCGCGGATGAATCCAGGGCTTACGCCCCGAATCGATGTGGTTTTTCAAAAAAAATCCCTTGTCATATGCAATTCCCGGATGAACATGTTATACTATTCTTTATGCCGCGTGAGTTTCAGGCAAAGACCGTTTTAAAGCAAAGGTATGAAATCCGCTCCATGATCGGCAAGGGAGGCATGTGCACCACCTACCTGGCGCATGATACCGCCGCCGACGGAACGGAGGTCGTGGTAAAGGCGCTCTCCTTAAGCAGCCTCGACGACTGGAAGATATTCGACCTGTTTAAACGGGAGGCGGCCGTACTTAAGCGGATGGACCATCCGCACATTCCCGATTATATCGATTATTTTGAGGATACGCTTGACGGCGAATCCTATTTTCTCCTGGTACAGGAGTACGCCCGGGGCAGGAACCTGTTCGAGCTGAAACAGGAGGGGAAAAACTTCACCCTGCCCGAGCTCCGGCGTATCCTGCAGACCCTGCTGGACGTATTGGACTACATCCATAATCTTACGCCCCCGCTGATTCACCGGGACGTAAATCCCAAAAACATTATTATGGACAACACGGGCAAGGTGTACCTGGTCGATTTCGGGGCCGTGGGGTTTATGGTAAAAAATACGCTGGCCGCCGCCCAGTCCGGCACCTTTGTAGGGACAATCGGCTATATCGCGCCCGAGCAGTTGTACGGTAAGGCGCTGCCCGCCTCGGACATCTATTCCCTGGGGATCACCATGGTGTTTCTGATTACGGGAAAAAAACCGTCGGAGTTTCCCATGGACGGGCTGCGGCTGGATGTTGCCTCCGCCCTCACCAAGGCTAAGGAGCTGGCCCCGCTTTTGGAGACCATGGTTCGGCCGGACCTGAAAAAACGCTTTAAAAGCGCAAAGGAAATTATCACCGCACTGGAGCACCCGCAGGCACCGCGGAAAGAAGCATCACTGCTTTCGGAGATGTTTACGGAGATGCACACCGCCATCAGGCGCGATGACAGGGAGACCGCGGCCGAGTTGATAAAACAGGGCATTCCCCTGAATCCCCGGGACAGCGGCTACAAACCCTTCCTGCTCACGGCACTGGAATGCGCCAACCCCGGGATGACCGAGCTGCTGCTGAAAAACGGGGCCGACGTGAACCGCAAATACCGGGGGCTGGCCCCGCTTCACCGGGCTATCCTTGACAACAATCCCGACCTGGTAAAGCTGCTGCTCTCCTTCGGCGCGGACCCGGACATGCGCGACGATAAATACGGAAAACGCCCGCTGCAGCACGCCCGCAAACAGGGCAGCCCGCGTATCCTGCGCATGCTGTACCACGCCGGGGCGCGTGATGAAAAACGCCGGGAGAATGCCGGCAGGGCCGCCGGACCGGCGGACCTGCCCGCCCCGCCGCGCGACATCCCCTTTCTTTTACGCTTCCTGATCTGGAAAAAGAGGTGCGGCGCGAGCGTGCACCTGGGAACGGGATTCGTGTTTATGGGCCTGATCTTCGTATATGTCTTTGTGCTCGGGGCCCGCCTGGTGCCCTCGCTGTGGCTGTTGCGGGCGGACAGCACCGCACAGGGGTATGTCACCTCGATCAAGAAAACCTCAAGCAGCGTCAATGACGTGACCGTGTATAGAAACAACTTCAGCTTTACCGCATCCGACGGCAAAAAATACGCCCAGCACTCATTCACTACCGGCAAGGTACTTACCGAAGGCAATCTGGTAAGCGTTCGCTATGTGGGCTCACACCCCCGCTACGCGGTCATCGAGGGCGCCCGCTTCAGTGAGTTCGGTTTCATGACATTGTTCACACTGATTCTACCTCTCATCGGCTACGGCATGTTGATAAAGGGCAGGGCCAGGCAGGTCCACAAAACCATGCTGCTGCTGAAGAGGGGAACGGCCACCGGGGGCCGGATTGCCTACAAACGGCGTACGGCAACCCGCTACCGCTTTTATTACACCTATGACACCCCGCGGTTCGGACAGCGGGAAGGGTATTATATTACGAAGGACGAAGGTTTTGCCAAAGCCGGCCAGAGCGTACCGGTACTGTACCTGTCCCGCGCTCGCGAATACTCACAGCTCGCGGCCGATCCCCTGCCCTACCATGACGGCGGGTGGGACCTGCAATTGGGCCGTAAATTCTATCTTACCCTGGGTTATTGGGCGGCGCAAAAAGTTGCCTTGGCGCTGCCGTTTTTGTTTGTGTATTACCTTGTCAGCGTGTTTGTGTTATAGACCTACGGCATCTGCACATAACAGACTTTACAATCCGTATATTTTTCCACTATAGTATCAGCATGAACTTTCGGGCGGATGATATCCATGGTTTCTAAACCCATCCTCACAATTCTCTTGTTTTATGTATTGTCCGCTTTTCCCCTGCAGGCCGATATTACCCTCTCAGCCGACGCATGGGATATCGGCACCATACACGGCGAAGGTATACTGGAACGGCAGATCATAATCACCAACCGGGGCGCCCAGGCTGTCACCGTGTCCCTGCTGCCCACCTGCGAATGTTTTTACGCAAAGCCCGGAGAGTTCCCGCTTAAAGCCGGCGAACGGATGCAGGTCACGCTTTTTTTTGATCCCAAAGAAGAACAGGGTGAGGTGGAAAAGCTGCTGCTGATCAGCAGCAGTGCCGCGCCGGACAAAAGGATCATGTTCCGCCT
>CAZWKE010000019.1:0-49551 GCA_964634205.1 uncultured Spirochaetaceae bacterium | reverse complement strand
CCTGTGAGCGGCTGCTGGAGCATTTTTTTCCCGCGCTGGAATCAAAACTGGGAGTAAAATTCATTATCAACAAAAAGAACATTCTTCGTTCCAAAACCCTGCTGGAGTACGCGGCGGCGTTGGAAAAAAAGCAGGTTCCCCTGCGCGGGTTCCCGGCGCTGCTGATGGGAGATACTGTCCTGCAGGGAGAAGGGGAGATCCGCGCCAAGCTTGAGAGACGGGTAAAAGCGGTGCTGTCCGATCCCGTGTTATTGAAAAAGGTCCGGGAGGGCGGGTCCGCCGGCGGGCGGGGGGTCTTACCCAAACTCCTTTTTCTCCCGGTGCTGGCCGCGGGCCTGGTCGACGGCATCAACCCCTGCGCCTTCAGCACATTGATTTTTTTGATCGTCAGCCTGGCCTATATCGGCAAACACCGGCGTGCCATCTTCTATACCGGGATATTTTTTACTATAGCCGTCTTCATCACCTATTTCCTGATCGGTCTGGGTTTTTTCTACGTGCTGCGGGTTGCCGTCTTTGCCCCGGTGGTTTCACTGATCTTCAAATACGCGCTGATCGTTCTGCTGGTGGTGTTTGCGGTCCTCAGCCTTTATGATTTTTTAATGATCAAACGCGGACGCGCCAAGGATATGCTGCTGCAGCTGCCGAAAGGCCTGAAAAAGCGCATCCATAAATCAGTGCGCGCCTATGCCTCATCCGTAGCCTTGATTATGGGAGCCCTGGTGCTTGGGTTCCTGGTCTCCGTGTTCGAGCTGGCCTGTACCGGCCAAATCTACTTTCCGGTGATCGCGGCCATCATTCAGACGGAAAACGATCTTTCGGCCTACCTTTACCTGGGATTGTACAACCTGTGTTTTATCCTGCCGCTTATCGTTGTATTCGGCCTGGTTTACGCGGGGGTCAGCTCACAGAAGATAACCACGGCCTTTCAGAAGCACATGGGTACGGTAAAAATTTCCCTGGCGGGGGTGTTTGTGATGCTGGCCGGGATCATGATTTTTACCGATTTTTTTTAATAGTTTAAAAGGAGACGGAATGAAACGCTGCTGGCAGGTTACCGATCCGCTGCTGATTCACTACCATGACAGGGAATGGGGGACGCCCGTGCACGACGAACGGCTGCACTTTGAGTTTCTGCTGCTGGAATCATTCCAGGCCGGACTGAACTGGACCATGATGCTGAAAAAGCGGGAGAGCTTCCGGAAGGCCTTCGACAACTTTAATCCGCGTAAAATCTCCCGTTATAAAGAGTCAAAATTGACGGCCCTGCTTGCCGACCCGGGGATCATCCGCAACCGGCGGAAAATCTCGGCCGCGGTCAACAATGCGCAAAAATTCCTGGAGGTGTCGCGGGAGTTCGGCGGCTTCGACCGCTACATCTGGTCGTTTGTGGACGGAAAGCCGGTGCATAACAGTTGGAAAAAATGGGAACAGGTGCCCACCACCAGTCCGGTCTCGGATGCACTGAGCCTGGATCTAAGAAAACGCGGCTTTAAATTCGTAGGATCCACTTCGATGTACGCGCACATGCAGTCGATCGGCATGGTGAACGATCACTTGACCTGCTGTTTCCGCTGGAAGGAACTGCAGCACGGGCGATAATTTTTAAAAAAACACTTGTTTCCCGGATTACGAATCAGTACCATACAATAGAGAGGGGTGGCGATTGAAAATTACCGCATACGGACAGACCCACCAGGGACTCGTCAGATCGAATAATGAAGACTTCTTCCTCATCAACAATCAAAAATCGCTTTTTTTGTTGGCCGACGGTATGGGCGGGCACAACGCGGGGGAGGTTGCCAGCAAGGAGGCCTGCCGACTTTTCGATAAAGATTTTAATCCCGACAGCGGGGATATTAAATCTCACATGCGCGAGGTGTTCGTGAAAACAAACGGGCTGATTTATGAACAGGCCGCCAAAATACGCGATTTGGAACACATGGGGGCAACCTTTATTGTCTGCCATATCCGGGAATCTATCGCGCATATACTGCACGCGGGCGATGTCAGGGGTTATCATTTCAGAAGCCACAAACTGAAGCAGGTCACCGCTGACCACAGTGTGGTCGGCGAACTGGTAAAGCAGGGACAGCTTTCGCAGAAAGAAGCCAGGCAGCACCCGCTGAAGAACAGGGTAACCAAGGCGGTGGGGCCGAGGGAAACAATAGACCCGGATTATAATAAGGTGGAGCTGCGGGCGGATGATATGGTTCTTCTGTGCTGCGACGGTCTGTGGAACATGGTAGAGGATAAAAATATCGGTACCGTCTTAAAATCGGAAGAGACAATCGAAAACAAGGCCGGGGAACTGATTAACCAGGCCCTTGCAGGCGGGGGCGATGACAATATCACGGTACTGTTGATACAAACGTTATAATGACCCGGACGCTGTTTTCCAACCTTTCGTCCGCTATAACAAGGCCTTTTCCAATTCACCCGGTGCAAATACCCCTTTCTCGGTAATGAACCCGGTGATCAAGCGTGCCGGGGTGATGTCAAAGGCGTGGTTTACCGCGGTGCTCGCGGGGCCGAACAGGCGCACCTTGTGCACCCTGCCCTTTTCCAGGCCCTGCAGATACAGCACCTCGTCGGGGTCGCGTTCTTCAATCGGAATCTGTCCGCCGTCGGCAAGGGTACTATCGATGGTCGGTGTGGGTAGGGCAACATAAAAGGGAATGTTATTGTCAAACGCTGCCAGGGCCTTTAAATAGGTACCGATCTTGTTGGCCGTATCGCCGTTACGCGCCACCCTGTCCGCGCCCACAATGACCAGGTCCACCTGCCCCTGCCGCATCAGAAGGCCTCCCGCATTGTCACAGACTATGCTGTGGGCAATGCCCTGCTGCGAAAGCTCCCAGGCCGTCAAGCGGCCCTGGTTGCGCGGACGGGTTTCATCCACCCAGACATGGAGGGCGATGCCCTGCCTCGCGGCCTCGTACAGGGGGGCGGTGGCCGTCCCGTGATCGATACAGCCCAGGGCCCCGGCGTTGCAGTGGGTAAGAACCCTGACCGGCCGCCCGTTTTTATTTTCCACGCGCCCGTTTTTGTTCTCCGCCTGCCCGCGCCCGCGCGCAGCCGCTTTTCGGATCAACGCCAGGCCCTGCCTGCCGATCTCGGCGCAGCGCTGTTCATCGGTGTCGGCAATCATCTCCGCGGTCTCCAGGGACTGGCGGCATTTGTTTTCCAGGCCGGCCGCATTGTCCAAGGCCCGGCGCGCCACATCCAGGGCCCACCGCAGGTTCACCGCCGTGGGCCTTGTACCGGCAAGCAGGTTGAAACTGTTTTCCAGAAATCCTTCTCCCCGCCCCTTGTCTGCGGCCTCCATACAGGCCAGATAGATTCCATAGGCCGCGGCCGCGCCGATAAGCGGCGCCCCCCGTACATGCATCTCCTTTATGGCCCGGGCCATTTCGGACACCGTACGGATGGTTTCGATGACGAATTTGAACGGTAAAAACCGCTGGTCAATGACACTCACGGCCTTCTTTTGCGGGGTTTTCCAGATGGTCCTGTATTGCTTCCCGTTTACAAGCATCCCCCATTATAGCAGACAAATCGGCAATTGACAAACAGGGCCCACCTGTATACTCTTTATAGTGAGAGACAGGAGAGGAAGTCCATGGACGATACCATTATGTCCGACAGTAATGTGGGCAAGCGTCTGGAAAGTTATAAAAAATATGATGTGTTAAGACTTTCCTACCACGGGAAATCACTGCCGGTAACCGGTTCCATTACCATCGGCAGGCACCGCAGCAATATTATCCAGATCGACGACAACCTTACCTCGCGGCAGCACGCGGTGATTCAAAAGATCAAGGATGCCTATTTTGTCAAGGACCTGCACAGCACCAACGGAACACTGGTAAACGATGAACCGGTTCCCGAAGGCAAATACATCAAGCTGCACCGGAACGACGTCATCAAAATCGGGCGCACCCAGATTATCGTTACTTAACAGCCATATTTACAAAACAGAGTTACTATGAGTCTATATACATACGGCTGGAATAAAATATTACAAACCGAATTTAATAAAAACCACGATATAACTATCACAGAACCCGCCCGCATACTATCGTCTTCCAAGGGAATATACAAGGCCGCCTGCGCTGCCGGGATATACAACGCAAGAGTTTCCGGTGCATTCACCTATGTATGCACATCCGCGTCGGACTTTCCGGTTACCGGTGACTGGGCGGTGGTTAACAAAGACAGCATCGCGGACGAAAACCGTGTGATACACAGCGTGATGAAAAGAAAAAATGAACTTTACCGAAACAGTGCCGGCGAAAAAACGGAGAAGCAGGTACTGGCGGTAAATCTTGATTACGCCTGTGTCATCTGCGGACTGGATAATGATTTTAATATCTACAGGATCGAAAGATATCTGACAATAATCAGGGCCTGCGGGACCAGACCGCTGATACTGTTAAGCAAGGCGGACCTGGTGGATAATCCGGAAGATTATAGAAAAAGGGTAGTACAATGCGACTCTCGGACCAAAGTTTTTGCCGTAAGCTCCTACACAAAATCAGGAGTAAAAGAGTTCAGCGCTTTTCTTGAAAAAGGAAAAACAATCTGCTTTTTGGGTTCATCAGGCGCCGGCAAATCAACTTTGATAAATACCTTAAGGGGAAATGAGGGAATAAGAACTTCTTCCGTGCGGGATACCGACAGCAGGGGCAGGCATACCACAACAAGCAGGGATATGTATATGCTCCCCGGCGGAGCACTGGTCATCGATACACCGGGACTCAGGGAAATACAATTATTCGACGCCCAATCGGGGATAGAAGCTGTTTTTTCGGAAATAGAAAGTGTTTCAACGCATTGCAGGTTCAAGGATTGTACCCATACGGGCGAACCGGGCTGTGCCGTTGCCAAGGCTGTACAAAACGGAGAAATCAGGCACGAGCGCTACGCTCATTACTTGAAACTTGTAAAAGAGGAACAAAGACGATCACGCGATATCCATGAGCAACGGGCAATAGACAAGAGATTCCAGCAAAGGGTTAATGAAATTACGAGAAAAAGGAAAAATCCGCCTATTATTTGAGTGATTATGCAGGCGCAATCTTCGTAGGACTAATCACTTTTTAAAATTCTTCATTGACATGCCGGCGGGCTTTTTCTATCATGATAAAGAATAGTTTTAAGTAGAGGAGGAGAAAAAGTATGAAAAAATACCTTGTTATTTTACTGCTTGTAAGCCTTTTGTTTGCCATGTGTAAAACAACAGGCCAGACAAGCACAAACATGGGTTCGGTCGGCAGTCCGATGCTGAAGGAGCCCGATCCGAACGACCCATTGTATACCAATTACATGGCGTTTTCTCCCAATGGAGACGGTATCCAGGATACCATAAACGTCATCCCCAATCTTACGGATACGCAGAACTTCAACAAATACGAGCTGCGCATCAAGGACACCAAAGGGAACACGGTAAAGCAGAAGAACGGTGAACTTGCCGCCCTGAAAGCATATTCCTGGGACGGTAAAGATGAGAACAATACCCTGCTCCCGGACGGCATGTATGTGGCCGAGATTACCCTTACTTCGGAATCAGGCGAGAAAAGGGTTATCAGCTCCAATTATTTTAATCTGGACACCACCCCTCCAGAAGCAGCCCTTGTACTGGAACCGCTGCCCTTCTCCCCGGACGGCGACGGAAACGCGGACATGCTTAACCTAAATACCACGGTCAACGATATCAGTCCGGTCGGAAGCTGGAACATCAAAATCAGGGATGAAAATAATCGAGTATTCCATACCCTCAAAGGTACGGACGCCCTGCCGGGTCAGAAAACATGGAACGGTTACGCGGCGGACGGCACCCAGGTTGCCTCGGCCACCCTGTACACCGCGCTGTTCACCGTCATCGACAAGGCCGGCAACAGTGCTTCCGCCTCGGCCGAACTGCCCATCGATATACTCACCTTTAAAATGGGAGGTAAGCAGAAACTGCTGGTGCGTTCCATCACTTTTGCCCCGTACAAGACCAGTTTCCTGAATATTAAAAACAATCAGGTCAGGAATACCGTACGCTGGCTGGCCGGTATTTTAAAGAAATACCCTGCTTACACCCTGGTAATCGAGGGCCACGCGCTGAACGTCTATGAGAAGAATCCCGTAAAGCACCGGAAGGAAGAAGAGGTACTGCTTCCCCTTTCCAAGCGGCGGGCGGAGACCATAAAAGAGCTCATGGTGGCTGAAGGCATCAGCGCCGACCGGATCACCACACAGGGCATGGGCAGCAGCGAACCGATCGTCCCCCCGAGCGATTCATTCAACCAGTGGAAAAATCGTCGGGTGGAATTTTTAATCGTAAAATAGGCATAAAACCGCTTTATCCGATCCAAAGCCGCCCGCGGAAAATCGGGCGGCTTTTTTGAAATCTTGTCTTGACTATTTATTTTTAGTTTTGTTATCTTTATAGTTCCATATAGTTCCATTATTTTTAATGTTTTTTTTAGACCGGAGTGTATATGAAAATGAAAAACCCTGAACAAAAAGCACTGGGCGTCTGCCTGGGCGCATCAACCATATCCGCGGTGGAAGTAAGTACACAGAACGGGAAACTGTCTGTAAAACAGACAATTATCCGGCCCCATGAGGGCAATCCCAAAAAGGTGTTCAGCGAGCTGCTGGAGAAATTCGATTATGATGAGCATAATGTGCTGGTAACGGGCAGAAAATTCCGCAACTTTGTCCGCCTGCCCAATATCACCGAACCGGAAGCCGTGGAGTACGCGCTGGAGCATATCTCCAACGGAAACAAACAATATGACGCGGTTGTTTCCGCCGGCGGCGAAACCTTTATGGTATACCGCCTGGACCACAACCACAAGGTGGCGGGAATTTCCACCGGAAACAAATGCGCGTCCGGCACCGGCGAGTTCTTTTTACAGCAGATAAAACGCATGAACCTCGGGGTGACCGAGGCGGTGGACATCGCGAGTACCGGCGTGCCCTACGCGGTAAGCGGGCGTTGTTCCGTGTTCTGCAAATCCGACTGTACCCATGCCTTGAACAAGGGTGAGCCCATTGCCAATGTCACGGCCGGTCTGTGCAAAATGATCGCCCAGAAAATCACCGAACTGCTGGCCAAAATCCCGCACGACAACATCCTGGTTGTCGGGGGGACCGCCCAGAACAAGGTGGTGATCGACAGCATAAAAAAGGAGATCCCGAGCGTTACGGTCCCCGAACAGGCGGCCTATTTCGAGGCACTGGGCGCGGCTATTGCCGGCTTGAAACGCGGCGAAAAACTGAATGGTGAGCTGTTTCACGAGGGCCACTCCGGATTTTCATTCCTGCCGCCCTTAAAGGATTTTGAACACCTGGTGACATTCAACAGTACTCCTTACGCCAAGGCCGAAAAGAACGACACCTGTATCATCGGACTTGACGTCGGCTCCACCACCACCAAGGCCGTGCTGTTGCGCACCACGGACAACTCCTTCCTGGCCTCGGTTTACCTGCGTACCAACGGAAACCCGGTGGAGGCGTCACGCCAGTGTTATGAGGGAATCCTGAAGCAGATCGGCGATACCCCGGTCAAGATCATCGGCATCGGGGTCACGGGATCCGGACGCCAGATTGCCGGTCTCTATTCGCTGACGGACGGTATCATCAACGAAATAATCGCGCATGCCTCGGCCGCCGTGTATTTCGATCCAAAGGTCGATACGATCTTTGAGATCGGCGGACAGGACGCAAAATATACCTATATCACAAACTCGGTGGCCTCGGATTACGCCATGAACGAGGCCTGCTCCGCGGGAACCGGCTCGTTTCTGGAAGAGGCGGCCTACGAATCACTGGGGGTTAAGGTTGAGGACATCGCCGACCTGGCGATACAGGGAAAACGTCCTCCCAACTTTAACGACCAATGCGCGGCCTTTATCTCTTCGGACATAAAAAATGCCACGCACGAGGATATTTCGCGCAACGATATTCTGGCCGGACTGGTATATTCCATCTGTTTTAATTATATCAACCGGGTAAAAGGCTATCGTCCCGTGGGTGAGAAGATTTTTGTCCAGGGCGGGGTATGCTATAACAAGGCCGTACCCCTGGCCATGGCCGCCATCTTAAGAAAACCGATCGTGGTGCCCCCGGAACCCGGTTTGATGGGTGCGTTCGGCGTGGCCCTTGAACTGAAAAAACGCCTGGAACTGGGTCTCATAGAAAAGAAATCATTCGATCTGCGTTCGCTTATCGCCAGAAAGGTCAGTTATGACAAGCCCTTTACCTGTGCCGGCGGCAAGGAAAAATGCGACCTTAAATGCAGCATCAACCGCATCCGCATCGAAGACAAGCTGTACCCCTTCGGCGGGGCCTGTAACCGCTATTATAACATGCGCTTTAAAATCAGTGTGGACCCCGAAAAACTCGACCTGGTAAAGGTCCGAAACGAACTCCAGTTCGGAAAATACGCACCGCCCGCGCCGGAAAATGCAACCGGACCGGTTATCGGAATCAACAGAAGTTTTCTGGCCCATAAGCTTTTTCCGCTTTACTACAACTTTTTTACGGATCTGGGCTGTCGGGTGATAATCCCTGATATCATGAACCACGAAGCCCTGGACCGCCAGACCTCTTCCTTGTGTTATCCGGCCCAGATTGCCATCGGATTTTTTGATACCCTTACCGGGCAAAAACCGGATTATTATTTCATGCCCCACGTGGAAGAGCTGTACGTTCCGCAGGGGAATGTACGCAAGGAATTCTCATCCACCTGTATTTTTATCCAGGGCGAGGCGTTCTGGATGCGCCAGATTTACAAGGACAAGGACCTGGAAGGCAGGATACTCGCGCCCACCATCAACTTCAACGAGGGATACGAAAAGGGACGGCCGGCATTTATCGACACGGCCAAAAAGTTGGGGATCCCCAAAAAAACCGCCCACGCGGCGTTTACCAAGGCGGTTTCCCTGCAGGAGGCCTTTGAGGACGAGTGCTGGGAAATCGGCAGGAAAGCACTGGAGCAGCTGCGCGCTACACCCGATAAAATCGGGGTTGTGGTACTGGGACGCGCCTATAACGCCTTTAACGATGAGGCCAACAAGGGTATTCCCAAAAAAATCACCACACGCAGTCACCTGGTCATTCCCGCCGACATGATCCCCATCGGGGATGAACCCCTGAAGTTTCCCCACGATGATTACCTGCACTGGGAGATCGGACAGCAGCTTATCCGGGTTTCCCAGGTGGTAAAGAACAATCCGCAGCTGTTCGGGGTGTATATCACCAACTTTTTATGCGCCATCGACTCGCTGCTCTTGACCTATTTTAGAAAAATCATGGGGACCAAGCCCTCTTTGACCCTGGAGCTGGACGGGCACACCGCGGACGCGGGCATAAATACCCGGATCGAGGCCTTTCTGGACATCATTCATAACTACCTGAAAGTACAGAAAGACGCGCTGGCCGCGGTCACAAACGGCTTCAAACCCGCGCGCATGAGTATCGAAAATACCGGTATCTTTTTTGTGGACTCTGACGGAAAAAGGTTCCCCTTAAAACATCCGCAGGTAACCATGATCATTCCTTCCATGGGTGATCTGGGAAACCGGGCCTTCGCGGCCGTGTTTCAGAAACTGGGGGTAAAGGCCCTGGCCCTGCCTATTGCCGATACCGAAGTGCTGCGTCTGGGCAGAGGGGTCACCACCTGCAAGGAATGCCTGCCCATGATCGTCTGTGTGGGCTCCATGCTGAAGTACCTGGAACAGCAGAAGTCCCCGCAGGAAAAACTGGTGATATTCCAGCCGCGTGCGGCGGGCTACTGCCGCCTGGGCCAGTACCACGTATACATGAACATCCTCATCCGTGAACGGAAGCTGCACGACGTGGCAGTGCTTTCACTGGCCAACGAGGAGCGCTACTCCGGTGTGGGTCCCACATTCGCGTTATCTGCCTGGGAGGCCATTGTAGTCAGCGATGTCATGGACGATATCCGCAATTCCATCAAGGTCCTGGCCAAGGACCCGGCAAGCGCCATGGAAATATTCAACCGCGAATACGACAAGGTTTTAGACACCTTTGCCGGAAGAACCGGGCATTCACTGTATCGTCAACTGAAGCTCTCCGCAAAGCGTCTGGCGGAAATCCCGCTGAAAATGACCATCGACCAGGTACCCCAGGTCATCGTCATGGGAGAAATATTTGTACGCCGTGATTCTTTTTCCAACCAGAATATCGCCGGCATGCTGGCTGAGCGCGGGTTTATCGCCCGGCTGTCCCCGGTTATGGAATGGATATACTACCTCAATTACATGATTAAAAACGGACTGCATTACGCCAATCACACCCTGCTGGGTGCTCTGGAGTTTTTCATCTCCGATAAAACACAGCATATTGTGGAAAGGCGGATCAAGAAAATCCTATCCGTTTCCGGCCTGTATGAACCGGAATATATCGATATTGATAATATCATCAAATACTCCAAGCATATCGTGCCTACTACCCTGAAGGGCGAGCCCGGTATGATTATGGGTATGCTGATGCGCGATGCCTTGAATAAATACGCGGGAATTATCAATATCGGACCGTTCGGCTGTATGCCCGTACGTTTTACCGAAGCGGTGGTTTCGAACAACACCGATATGGATAGCAAAATCCAGGCCTTCGGTGAGGCGGGTGAACGGCTGCTGTTGGAGCAGTTCGCGCGAAACGAGCGCATCCCCTTCCTGACGGTGGAATGTGACGGGAATCCCTATCCGCAGCTGCTTGAGGCACGCTTTGAAAGCTTCTGTCTGCAGGCATCGCGTGTGGCATTGAAACAGGGGAAAATACCCGGCATGGAGCTCAGTGTAGAACCATCCGCATAATCTTATCGCGGACCGCCTCTTTTATCGGTCCGAAGGTGAGGCTTATGCTGTTGTTCTTTTGCGCAACCCTGGTTACCCGGACGGGCAGCACCAGGGTTTCTCCGGTTTCGGTTTTGATCATCATCACGAGCTCAAGTCCGGGAAATGCCTGAATCCCGGGGTCCCGTACCCTGGCACCCCCGCCGCCCAGATCCAATGTATAACTGTGAAATATTTTTACGGTATCACCGGGAAGCTTAAGGGTAATGGGCAGTCTTGTCTGTTTGCGATAAAAGTTCCGGTTCTGCACCCGTTCCAGGTGTTCGGAATGCGCCACCTTTATCCTGTTGTTCCCGCTTTCAATCACCTGTGATCGTACCAGGTAATACCCTGAGCGTGAATCAACCTCCAGGGTCACCGCGCTTCCCGGTGAGGCCGCGGCCCGGGTGGTAATACCGAGTCCCAGCTCATCGACCTCATCGATCCTGCCTTTTTCCGTACCCTGCTTGGGCAGGTTTACTTTTACCAGGCTTCCCTTGGGAAATTCCGCGGTAGAGTGGAGCTGGTGCGGCGTGCCCCGCTCCCTCGTTACTTCACCGCCGCTGAAACCAAGTTGGATCCGGAGTTTCGCTATCTCCGCGTCATCCACCCCCTCCCGGGCACTCATACGGTTGACACAGGTGGTAAAGGTATGGGCGTGGGTCAGCATATCTGTCAGGTATTTCTTGTCCCGCGGGAAATACCGTGTCAACCGCTGTATAAGCTTTTCCTGGGCCGGGGTGATGCCTTTTTTCTGTAAAATTGCACGGAACCGCTCGCGTGTGCGCTTGCGGACCCGTCTGCCCGCCCTGATCTGGGACAGAATAAAAAACAGCACCGCGAAGAGCAAAAGCCCGATGAGTATGGTGAACAGGATATATTCCAGCGGGCTTTTGCGAAACCCGCTCTGCACATTCTCGTAAAACTCTCTTAATTTATCCGCGTCTAAGATAATTATCTGGAACATCTGTCTCTATTAATAAATATACGCGTGGGGAAGAAATTAAACAAGGCCCCGAAAAATAATTCGCCGGATTAAAAACAACACGCCCGGCTGTTCATTATTGACATGCAGGCACAATTTGACTACATTGTAGGCATGAAACAATATACAATCAGGAATATTCCAGACTATCTTGACAGAATTGTACGAAAAAAGGCGGAAAAAACACATAAAAGCATCAACTCTATCATCATCCAGGCGCTGGAAGCCGGTTTCCTTACGGAAAATGACCTGGTATTTCATGACATGGATGATCTTTCGGGAAGCTGGATCGATGATCCGGCTACGGAATCAGCATTACGGGATTTCGAAAGGATCGATAAGGAACTCTGGAAGTGAAAATACTTCTGGATACCAACAGGTACATCGATTTTTGTAAAGGCGATGACCGGATGGTGCAAATTATCCGGAAAGCGGAAGAAATTTATATTCCATTTATAGTTATAGCTGAGTTGCGGGCGGGATTTGCCTGCGGAAGCAGGGGCCCGGAAAACGAAAAAATACTTGTCAAATTTCTTAATAAACGCCGGGTAAATATTCTTTTCGCTGACGAAGATACAACACGTCATTATGCATACCTTTTCAGGCAATTAAAAACACAAGGCACTCCGATACCGACCAACGATTTGTGGATCGCTTCCCTGGCCATACAAAACGACCTGCATTTATGTTCGGGAGACAGACATTTCAAAAGCCTGGCTCAGATACCGGTTATATAACCGGGCAGCATGCCCTAAAATGTTTCTCACCGGGCCCCCTTTAAGAAACGATAAGGGATCAATGCCCTTCTCCGGAAGAATCTAAAAATCCCATAATATTCTCCCATTCATCTTGGGTCAACATCCCCTGCTCACGGCAGACCGCGATAAACTCGGTGATATGCAGGTACGAATGCAGCGTGATTCCGTGTTTTTTCAGGTCCTCCGCGCAGCCCAGCCCACGCTCTATCAGCACCGCCAGGTCACTGACCTTAAGGCCCTCGGCGCGCAGAATATCCACGGCCTGAAGCTTGCTCACCCCGGTGGCAATCAGGTCATCCAGCAGCAGCACCCGCTCCCCGCCGGTGTACGCCCCCTCAACCGGTTTTTTTGTGCCGTGCTGCTTGGTTTCCGGACGGGGGAAAATCAGCGGCTTCTCCAGCATAAGCGAAACAACCGCGGCAAAGGGCACGGCGGCCAGCGGAATACCGGCCAGGCGGTCGTAATCCAACTCTCTGATCATTTCGCAGTAGGCCGCGGCCACCTTGCGCATCAGCGCGGGATGAGAAATAATCAGCCGCATGTCTATATAGAACGGGGAGACAATACCTGATTTCAGGGTAAACCTGCCGAGTTTGAAGCAGTCGGCCCTGATGAGATCCAGGATGAGCCCCCGCTTTCGCGCATCCAGTTCACGGTTTCCCTTTTCCGCCGACGCCCGCCTGCCGGCCTGCCGGCCTTGGCCCGCGTTCGTTTTGTCAGCCGGCGCCGACCCTGCCGGCTGCCCTGCCGACGCCGCCCGGTCCCCCTCCCCGGCCCGTTGCGCAACCCGGCCCGTCCGCCGCACCTGCCCGGATTCTTCCCCGGCCTGGATTAAACGGGCCCGCAGGTCCGATTTTACCCGGCGGATCTCCGCGACGGCCGCTTCCGCCGCTTTGCCCGGGGAGGCGGCGCGGGTGATTCCGCGCGAGATGTTCAAGAGGATACCGCTGCCGTCGCTGCGCATGCCGGCCGCCAGGGCCGCTGCGATATTTCCGCCCTGGGCCCCGATACCCGGCGCCAACAGCCATACCTCCGGCAGCACCTGCCGCACCGCCTCCAGGGCGGGGATATCGTTCCCGGCCACCACCAAACCGATCCGCCCGCTCCACCCGGTTGCCTCCCTGGCCACGCGCAGGTAATACTCCTCAAAACCATAGGGGTCGCAGACCTTGACCTCCTGCAGGGCGTCCGAACCGGGGTTGGAGGTACGGCAGAGCAGAAACAGCCCCTTGTCCTCATATTCCAAAAAGGGCAGGACCGCTTCTTTTCCCAGGTAGGGATTAAGGGTAACCGCACCCGCCTTAAGACGCCCGAACAGGGCACCCGCGTATGCCGCGGCCGTATTGCCGATGTCACTGCGCTTGGCGTCGATGATTACGGGGATATCATCCGGGATGACCTCCGTCATAATATGCTCCAGAGCCGCCAGCCCCTGCGCGCCGAACGCCTCGTAAAAGGCGATATTCGGCTTGTAGCAGGCGGCGAATTCCGCCGTCTCCGAAACAATGTTCCCCACCCAATCCACCAGCCCCTTGAACGGGTCCGGCGTCGGCAGTTTGTCCTGTGGATCAAGCCCCACGCAGAGCAGGGTATCTTTTTCCTGAATCCGCGCCTGCAGGCGTCCGAAAAAATCTTTCATGCAAGCCTTCTCCTTTGTGCTGTTAAAAACCGCGGTAAGCGGGCGTGTTTGAAACTCTTTGGTATAATGGATATTGTATCTGATGGTGCTGCAATTGGCAAGCCGCCGCCCGCAGCAATTTAAAATTTGTTTCCTGCCCGGTTATGTTCGCCGGCTTTTTATGTAGTACACCCAAGCTTGTTGTTTTTCACTTACGGGAAAAGCGCTGCTTGATGATCTCCTTGATCTCAACCGCCTTCTTGGGCATGGGGATGGGGGCCATCAATACGCCGACACGCGCGTCCGCGGCCACACTTGCGGGAATATCATCGCGGTGTTTTATTATCCGGGCTTCGCACCTATGTTCCCGCGCCTCGTTGATGAGGGATTTCGTGGAGCGGTCCACCTCACTGCTGCAGATGATCCATATCTGCTCCAGATTATAGCGGGGTATTTCCTCTTCCATTTCCTCAACCAGCCCCTGTTTGGTCCAGACACACAGCGATTTTTTGTATCCCTCCAGGTTGTTGTCCGGATGCGGATAGTGCTCCCTGATAAAACGTTCCGCGTTTTCAGCGTCTTTTTTCCTGAATACCGTGTAGACGATCAGGCGAAGGGACTTGGCGGGGTCTTTCTGCGCGGCTATCTCATCTTTATAGTTGGAAGGCAGAATAAAAATCGAATCCGGGGGGAAGATGCTTTTGTAGCAGTCGTATACCATATGCCCTTTGTCGATCATGATGACCGCCTGTTCCTTCTGCGTGTTCATCGATTCAAGCTGTTTGCGAAACTGGCGCACCCAGGGACAGGCGCGATCGATAATGGGGATACCTCGTTCCCGGGCCTGCTGTAATTCACGCACATCGGAATCATACCCCGTGATGAAAATCCCCGCTCCCTGCGGCAGCTCTTCGAACGAACGCACATAGTTTCCGCCGAACTCCTTGATCCAGTCCATATTGGCGCCCCTGTTCACCCTGAACACCCAGTCCAGAATAACATAGAACTTTACCCGGCGTCCCCGGTACTCCACGGGCTCGAACAGGTATTGGGGATATACCTCCTTCACCTCCTTCATCAGCCAGTTGCAGTTCGTATCATGCCGGAAAAAATAAAAATACGCCATTGTTCATCTTCTCTTTTCTCCCAGTGTGGTTATTATTGCAGTAAAAATCCGCCGTCAAGCAGAAGCGTGTGTCCGATCACAAACGAGCAGTCATCGGAACAGAGCCAAAGCACGGCTTTGGCTACCTCTTCCGGTTCCCCGATGCGCTTTATGGGATGGGCCGCGGCATAGGCCTTTTCCAGGGCCGGGTCTCCCTTGGTACTGCGGTAAAAAATATCCGTGCGGATGGAACCGGGGGCCACCGCGTTGATCTTAATACCTTTGGCAGCGTATTCGAGAGCCGCCGACCTCGTAAGCCCCACGACACCGTGCCGGCTTGAGTTGTAGGCACAGCGCGAAGGCCTGGCCATAAAACTGCACACCGACGCCATATTCACGATTGCCCCCTTGCCCTGGATAAGCATCTGGCGTATCTCGTATTTCAAAAGGAGAAACGTACCCTTCAAATTGATGTCGACGATTTCGTCCCACTCCTCCTCCTCAAGGTCCACAAGGGGGGCTTTTTTCCCGTCTATACCGGCGTTATTGAACGCGCAGTCGAGTGCCCCGTAGCGGTCAACCGTCTGTTCTACCAGCTCCTTTACCATCCGCTGTTCGGACACATCCGTTTGGATGAATACCGCCTCTCCGCCGGCCTTCCGAATAATATCGACGGTTTCCCGGCCCTTTTCCGGACTCCTCCCGGCAATCACCACTTTGGCCTTGTGTTCGGCAAAAAGCACCGCCGCGGCCCTGCCGATTCCCGATCCGCCCCCGGTAACAAGTACGGTTTTTCCATTTATTCCGTTCATCCGCCGCACCTCTGCTTAAAATATTCCCTTTTCTCGATCTGGTAAAAAAACTTACTGATAAACTCCTTGATCCGGTGATCGTCGTTTTCCGGAAGATCCACAAACCGGTAGCCCACATACCTGGACGTCGGGGATTCCTTTTCCCACACCTTTTCACATTTTCCGCTGATAAATCCCACGGCCTTGGAATAAACAAGAAAATCACACGCTTTTTCGTTATAAATCCCCTGGGTATTTGCGTCATCCGTATCGCCGCCCGCGGGAAACAGAACGGAAAAGCCCCCGGAGGAAATATCCTGCAGGGAAACCTCCAGGTACTGCCGACTGCTGTTTCCTTTCAGTGAAAAATTATAATCGATATACGGGTGCGGGGCAAAACGTTGCCGGTTCATCATACAATACTTCCTTTCCCGAAAGCGTTCGAACATTCTTATCTCTACGCTTTTTCCCACAAAACTGAAGTTTGCCACCTCGGTATTCTGATATATACCGATGTCCATATGGATCTCCCCCCAGTACCGCTTATGCTTCCACCTGGTAAAGGAGTTCTCCCCCCTGATAACCACCGGATATACCAGCTCGGCGTAAATGTTGAAATTGATATTAAGGTTCTTCAGTATGATCTGCATACCCTCCATGGGAACTTTCCCGTAGATATGGCCGCAGGCCAGGCCGAACTGGCGCTGGGCTTCGATCAGCATCATGGCGGGAATATGCTCGATAGTGTGTTCGAAGAAATATTCATGCAGCGGATTCACGTGTATGTTGGAATAAAATATTTCCTCCTTGGGAAAGTCCGCGTATGTCTCGAACAGTCCGGACAGTCTCGCCGCATCATTTGAAGGAATATAGAAGGAACCGATTTTCAGAACCGTCAGGATCCTGAAATGCTCGATGTCCTTCAGCGGCACGGTCAGCACATACTGCCCGCGCGTTTCATCTTTCCGGTAATGCTCTTTGATTATCTTTGCGACATCCGGAAACATTACATTTTCCGCTTCCAGAACATCTCCCGGTAAAACCAGGGGGTAACTTGACAGAATATAGACGGGGTCGCCTTTTTCCTCTAAAAACTCCAACTCTTCCGTATTGTGGGGCGTATAGTACCGGCAGATGAACCGCTTTTCTTCTTCCGCAATCCCGGCTAAAAATTGTTCGAACCGGGTTTTGGCAATCCATTTCGGCAGAGCCCTACGCAGGTTGAACAGCAACACATTTTTTTCCTCTTTCTTGTGAACAAACTTTTTATCAATCAACTGATTCTGAACATAGGTTTTCAGCTTGCGCTCATCATAATACATGGAACCGGCGTCTCCTTTTCACATTAGGACGCTTTACTCATAGAGAATGCATCCATTTTTTTGGTGTGTAAGTTGAAACCTTTTATTATGGACTGTAATTTATTGACGATTATTATATTTTTGGCTGATACCTCCTTTACACTGTTTACCAGGGAAACGATATACTGGTTTCCCTTGCTCTGTTCGTGGGTGGCGTCGGCAATCTGCGTTGAGATGTTATAGAGTTCGTCCATTTTCTGGCGAATATCCAGACTTTGGTCTTTTAACTGGCCGGCGATCGCACTGACATCCTCGGTGGCTTTTACCACGCTTTCCACGGAAGAAAGAATCTGGGAGGTGCTTATCTTCTGTTCCTGGGTTGCGCTTGATATTTCTTTTATAAGGTTACTTGTCTTCAAGACGTCGTTGTCCACCTTCACAAAGGCCTTGTTTGCTTCTTCGGTCATGACAACGCCGTTTTTTATTTTCGCGTACATGTCCTTTACAAACCGGGTAATTTCACTGATCTGTTCCTGGCTGTCCTCGGCCAGTTTCCTGATTTCATCGGCCACAACACCGAATCCCTTTCCCGCTTCACCCGCATGCGCAGCCTCGATGGCGGCGTTCATGGCCAGCAGATCGGTCTGGCTCGAAATACTGGAGAGCAGTGCCACCCTTTCCATGACATGGTCCGACGCGCTCTTTATATTGTTGATCGCCTCGGTAACCTTCCCCAGGGAGTCCTCTCCGTCCTTGGCAACCTGTACCAGATCTCCGGAAAGCGTGTCCGCTTTCTCGGTAATACCGGTTATCGATTTTATGCTCCCGTCCATCTCCTGCATAGCCGCCGCCGTTTCTTCGACAAAACCCGCCTGTTCCTCGGTGTTTTTAAATATAACCTCAATTTTATTGATGATATCAAACAGTTGGTCCCTGGTGGTTGCGGCAATATTCTGCTGGCCCGCCGTATTCTTACTGATCTGGTCCAGAGAGGTAACCAGTTCCTCGATGGCGGCCGAGGCGTTCAGCAGATCTTTATTCAGCGTTTCCATCGAGAAGGTCACGGAATCGGAGCTGGTCTGAATCTCCAACAGGATTTCCTTCAGCTTGTCCATAAACAGGTTGATGGTGTTGGTGAGCATACCCACCTCATCAAACTGAATAATATTGATTCTTTTTTCCAGGTTTTCCCGCCCCTGTAATATTTTTTCCATAGTATCATGCTGTAATTTTATCTGCAGGACCAGTTCCCGCGAAAACGCATAGGTCGAACAGAACCCCACCAGAATAAACAGGGCAAACGAGATAATGCAGAATATGCCGTAATCATTCATTACGGCATCCTGTTTCTGCTTGTCGAAAAGAGAGGCCAGATGGGCCTTGTTATCCAGATAATGGCCGAATTTTGCCTCGGCATACGCGGTATATTGCTGTCTGGCCTGCTCCGTGGTCAGTTTTTTCGTATAGACGGAGTACATCAGATTTGAGTACGTTTCCTTGTTTTCAATCACTACAAACTGCTTGTGAATGACAAAACTAAGGCTGTACACCACAATTATCAGCGATAGGATGATGGTTTTTTTTTGCAGGCCGATCTCCCTGCGCTTTGATTTCTTGTCGATGTAATTAATATTCAACAACTTTCTTACCCGCACCAGGATCTGATTATGGATGGTGGTCTGTACAAACGAGTAAATGGAAGAACCGGCCAGGGCAAAAATGAAATAAGAAAATATTTTTATGGTAAAGAACTCCGTAAGGTATTTGTTGAGATAGGCAAAGAGCACAAACCCTCCCATAAAGGCGATGAAGTTTATGCTGATGGTGAAATAGGGAAGATTGTACATTCGTTTTTTGGCTTTTTCCAGAAGGTTATCGTTAACGCTTTTCCCGCTTTTGATGTTGTTCACCGCATGCTGCAGCGGGCGCATATAGAAAAAAATAAGGACACCGAACATCATCATCAACGGCCATGTGGTAGTGCCCATAAAATTCAGATAATACGAAAGATACTTCCACACGGAACCGTACTGGGTTATCAGGGCCAGAGAGAGATACTCGAGGGTTATCACCAGTGACAGGATAATAAAAACAACCGCATACACGGTCAAAATTATCTGAAATGTGAGTTTATTGTTTTTCATACTTCACCCCCTTTATTCCTTGTGCAAACAGGAATTCGAAGTATTTATAATGCGAGCACTTTCTTTTTCTGATATTTAGTCCCAAGCAACCATAAGATGGGAAATCTTATTCTCTTCTAAAAATTTCCGGATAGACTAAATTTTCCTACTCATTTAAATCATAGGAAATTAAAATTATGATTTCAAATAAATTTAATAAAATAAGGATTTTTTCTTGCCGGTACTGTAAAAAATACCCCCCGCATGCTATAGTAACCGCGACTTTCCCATGGAAACCGGCAGATGCACCTGAAAAAGATCAACCTACATACCGAAAGCTTTCCCACCACAGACCACTATCCTTTCAATTTGGATATACTACGGAAAACCAAAAGCCTTTCATTTACCAAACCGATCTGCTTTTTTGTGGGTGAGAACGGTTCCGGAAAATCAACCCTGCTGCGGGCCCTGTCTACGGCCTGCGGGTATTATATCTGGCAGGGGGCCCGGCGCCTTCCGGCCCACAACAACCCGTATGAAGACCTGTTATACCGCTATCTTGAGGTCGAATGGTCCGACGGCAGGGTGCCGGGTTCGTTTTTTGCGTCGGAACTGTTCAAGCACTTTACCAGGGTTCTGGATGAGTGGGCCCGCGACGATCCCGGTTTGTTCGAATATTTCGGCGGGTCCTCGCTTGCCGAGTGTTCCCACGGCCAGAGCCATATGGCCTTTTTCAGAAGCCGTTTTCAGCGTAAAGGCCTCTACCTGCTGGACGAACCGGAAAACGCGCTGTCACCCCGGCACCAGATTGAGCTGCTGCGGCTGCTGCGCGCTACGGCCGCGGCCGGGCATGCCCAGTTTATTATCGCTTCGCACTCTCCCATCCTGCTTTCACTGCCCGAGGCGGAAATCCTGACTTTCAACACCTTGCCCGCAGCCGAAACCAGCTATGAAGAAACCGACTACTTTACGGTGTACAAGGATTTTTTTGATAACAGAGAGAACTACCTGCGCTGAAACAGGCGCGGTTATGCGCCCGGATCGTACTCATGGTTATCGCCGGCCGCCGGGAGTATCCAAGGCTGTCTCCGGTCCGCGGCCCCGCTTTGACATACGGGAATAAATACGGTATAAATGACGGGTTCCGGCGATTATAGATGTTTACCTTTAGAATTGCCGGACAGGTTGCCGCCCATTTGATTTCTGGGTACTTTTATATTAATCGGAGGAAAATATGGGTTTGACACTCAGTGAGAAAATATTAAAGGAGCACCTCGTCTCCGGCACGCTGCGGACCGGTGAGGAGATTGCGATTAAAATCGACCAGACACTCACCCAGGACGCCACGGGGACCATGGTATACCTGCAGTTTGAGGCCATGGGTATTCCGCGGGTAAAAACCGAGCTTTCCGTGTCGTACGTGGACCACAACACCCTGCAAAATGATTTCCGGAATATGGACGACCACCGCTACCTGCAGAGTGCGGCCCGAAAATTCGGGATCTATTTTTCCCGTCCGGGCAACGGCATCTGCCACCAGGTACACCTGGAGCGTTTCGGCAGGCCGGGGAAGACCCTTTTGGGCTCGGACTCGCACACCCCCACGGGCGGCGGCCTCGGCATGCTGGCCGTCGGGTGCGGCGGCCTTGATGTGGCCGCTGCGCTGGCCGGCGAGCCCTTTCTTCTGGTTATGCCCCGGATTACGGGGGTCAGACTAAGCGGGAAACTGCGGCCCATGTGCGCGGCCAAAGACGTCATCCTCACGATCCTGGGCAGGGAAACCGTCAAGGGCGGGGTGGGCAGAATATACGAGTACTTCGGCCCCGGCGTTGCCTCTCTTTCCGTACCCGAACGGGCAACCATCACCAACATGGGCGCGGAGCTGGGTGCCACCACCTCCCTCTTCCCCTCGGATGCGGTCACAAAAGAGTTTCTGGCCCTGCAGCAGCGGGAAGAGGCATGGACCGAACTGGGTGCCGACGCGGACGCAGACTATGACCGCGTCATCGAGATCGACCTGGATAAAATAGAGCCCATGGCCGCCACCCCCCATATGCCGGACAAGGTGGTTACGGTAAAAAGCCTGGAAGGGCTGGCGGTCAACCAGATCGCCATCGGTTCCTGTACCAACTCATCCATAAACGACCTGGGGATAGCGGCGGATATTCTTGCCGGCGGGCGCGTGCACGAGAGTGTCTCACTCGGTATTTCCCCCGGCTCACGCCAGGTGCTGCTCAGCGCCGCCGCGGCGGGAATTATGGAGAAACTGATCGGCGCGGGCGCGCGTATTCTGGAGAGCGCCTGCGGGCCCTGCATCGGCATGGGGTTCGCACCCTGCTCGGGAGGAATATCGGTACGCACGTTCAACCGTAATTTTAAGGGTAGAAGCGGTACCCAGGACGCCATGGTATACCTTGTCTCGCCGGAAACGGCGGCCGCGGCGGCCTTATTCGGTGAGTTCAGAGACCCGCGTACCCTGCAGGTAAAAAAGCAAGACTACTCCGATTTTATGAAAATCGACGATTCCATGATCATCCCCCCGTCAGCGAACGGCGGGGATACAGAGATCCTGCGCGGTCCCAACATCAAGCCGGTTCCGCTTGGTGCCCCACCCGCGGCCGAGATACAGGCCGAGGTACTGTTGAAAACAGGGGACAACATTACCACGGACCATATAATGCCGGCAGGGGCAAAAATACTGCCCCTGCGCTCCAACATCCCGGAGATCGCCAAGCATGTGTTTGAGCAGGTGGACAAGGATTTTTACCGGAAGGCAGGCCGGGCCGCGGCCGGGATCATCATCGGCGGCGAGAATTACGGACAGGGGTCCTCACGCGAGCACGCGGCCATTGCCCCCATGTTTTTGAACGTCAAGGCCGTGATTGTAAAAAGCTTTGCCCGTATTCACAAGGCAAACCTGGTGAACTTCGGTATCCTGCCCCTGGAATTCCAAAACCCGGATGATTATTCCGGCATAGACGAGGGAGACATACTGACCATACTTGACGTACCGCGCAGTATCAAACAGGGAGAACCCCTGCGGGTGCGCAATGAAACAAAAAACAGTGAGTTTGCGCTGCGTTGTGAGCTTTCCGAACGTTTCAAACGGATTGTGCTGGCGGGCGGCAGGTTGAACCAGATCAGGGAAAAGGGCGAATAACCGTAAGCACCGACCGGCCTTCTGCGCCCGCCCGTCCCACGCCTGTGGTTAGAAAGAGAAAACAGTAATTAGTGGTACAAAGCCTGCGCTTAAAAGAAGGGTGTCAAAATCAGGGCGATGACAAAGAGTACCCCCGACATCAGCATGGAATAGCGGCCCAGTTTGTAAAATATATCATAGGCTACGTGGCGTACCATAAAGGTGGCCAGGGCTACCAGCAGCAGGAACACAAAGATCCCCAGGCCGAAGATGAGAATGATCAGGGGGACCAGTTCCACTTTGTTGATGGAAAGCAGCATGGTCAGGATGGCCCAACCGAAGGGACAGGGCGCCAACCCGGTGAGGACCCCGGAGAGAATGGCGGACCGTTTATTTTTCAGGATCGGTATTTCTCTTGCAGTTCCCTTGTGCCGGATCTGGTAGATCCCCTTGATGATCATAAACACGGCAATGACCGCCAGCCCCACCAACCCGACAATTCGCAGGATTCCGGTGACCGCCGCCGAATCGATCATCGATGAAAAAATATAGAAGGCACAGGCCAGAAAGACGACATCAATCAAATGCGTAATGGTAAAGGTGATGATAAAACCCAGGGCGTGCGGTATGCCCTTGTTTCCTTCGGTGAGGTAGGCAATCAGGATCCCCTTTCCATGGCCGGGCATGGCCGCATGCAGGAACCCCAACGCAAAAATCGAAACAAGCAGCAGCAGTAATCCCCCGAAACTGAACTTCCCGGTAAAGATATTTTTTATATCACCCAGAACCTGTTCCAAAAATCCGGTTTCCGGGATGCGGTGGTCCTTGATATTGTAATCCTTGATAAGATTGGGCAAACGCCCGCTTTCCGATTCCAGCAGGGTTTTCCCGCTTTCCAGCTGTTCATGAAGCTGCGACTGGTCAACATTGGAAGTAATAACATTTTCATCGGTATACGTAGAAGCGGTGCCGGGCTTTAAGTCCTCGCGGGCCTGGTCAAGCTTATCGTGTGACTGCCCCGGGGAGGGATTGGGATCAAGGGGGTCCCACCCGAAATTAAACTCTTCCGAATCCGAATAACCGTCAAAATCCGAGTCCGGGGCCAGCGGATTCAGGCCGTAAAGCTTTTCGAAGGAATCATTGAGACCGTCACCGTCCGTATCTTTAAGATCACTATTGTAGGCGGAAAAATCCGGCTTGTTCGGGTCAAAGCGCCATTCCCGTACCTTGGGAGTAAGCAGTATCTCATTGCTGTTTTTATAAGGGTTGCCGCTATTATCCAACAGCACAATCTTGTTTGTTTGCGTGGAAAAGTATTCAATAAAAAGATCAACATTGAATACAATCGGATAATCCGCCTTCCCCGCCTTCACAAAGAAATTGATATACACCCCCGAAGATAAAACCTGATAGATCTCCGCATCCTGCATTTCGATGCGCACCTTATCAAGCTGTCCCGTCTTCCCGTATACCTTAAAATGCTCGTTAAAATACGGCAGCAGTATGCCTTTCAACTGATCGATGGTCAGGCGCTTGGGATCGATCTTGTTGTCCTGGGCTAAAAGGGCAACCTCATAGGGATGGATATAGGTGGTGGCCAGGAGGCCCTTCTCCGTGAGCTGGACCGTGGTGATGGAAATATCCAGGGGATGGGCGAATCCGTTTACGGTTATTACGATAAACAGAAAAATGAGTAGGGGTAATCGAATTATGCGCATGGAGCTGACATCCGGTTTTTCTTTCTTGCTTTACTCTTCCGTCCGACGTTACTATATTAACAGGGATTATATCGAGTTTGATTTTTTTGTACAAGATGGGACCGAACATGAATGATTCATTATACCTCACCACGGCGGTCCGGGCCGCCCGAAAAGCCGCTGAGGTGCATAAGCGCTATTTCAACAAGGAAAGCTTTGTCCGCACAAAATCCACCCACTTTGATCTGGTAACCAGGGCGGACATCGAAGCCGAGCAGGCGATTGTGAAAATAATAAAGGAGGCCTTTCCGCGGCATAATATCATCGGCGAGGAAAATGAATATGAAAAAACCTCTTCCCCGTATACCTGGATTATCGATCCGCTTGACGGTACCAACAACTTTGCGCACGGCCTGCCGGTTTTTTCTGTTTCCATTGCGTTGGCACTGGAGAACGAGCTGGTGGCCGGCGTAGTCTTTGACCCGCTGCGGGATGAGCTGTTCAACGCGCAAAAGGGAGGCGGCGCCTATTTAAACAAGGATAAGATCTCGGTCTCCCCCAACAGCGCACTTTCGCAAAGCCTGCTCATTACCGGGTTCTATTACGACCGCGCGGCGGCCATGCGGCGTACGCTGGAAAATATCCAAAGCTTTTTTTCACGGGGAATCATCGGTCTGCGCCGCTTCGGCTCCGCGGCCCTGGACTTATGCTATGTGGCCTGCGGCAGGGCGGACGGGTTCTGGGAGTTCAACCTGAACCCCTGGGACTTTTGCGCCGGGGCCCTTATGGTGCAGGAAGCGGGGGGCCGGATCAGCGACAATAACGATGAACGGCTCGGTATCCGCCCGTCCTACATTGTGGCCTCCAACGGACTTATCCACAAACAGATGCTGACGGTATTGCGCAAGGAGGATTGACAATACGGCGGCAGCGGCGCCGGTTCACGGAGTATGCCGGCATGCCGATCTTTTAGATACCTCAATAAAATATCCAGGCCACTTGACAGTTAGAGAGTAAATTCTCTAGAATAGCACGTTCAAATAATAGGTAATAACAGGGGTTTAGGAGGCTGTTTTGTATAAACCGGTAGATCCGAAGGTCAATTTCGCCAAAATGGAAGAACATGTTCTGGAATTCTGGACGAAAAACGGTATTTTTGAAAAATCCATTTCCCAGCGCGACGGCAGCCCCGAGTTTGTCTTCTACGACGGTCCGCCTTTCGCTACCGGGCTCCCCCACTACGGGCATTTTGTGGCCAGCACCATAAAAGATATCATTCCCCGTTTCAAGGCCATGAGCGGTATGAAGGTGGAACGCCGCTTCGGCTGGGACTGCCACGGCCTGCCCGTGGAATATGAAATGGAAAAGGAGCTTGATATCTCGGGCAAGCGCGAGATTGAGGAGTACGGGATCGCCAGGTTCAACGAGGCCTGTCGCTCCATCGTACTGCGTTATACCAGGGAATGGCGCACGGTCATTACCCGGATCGGCCGCTGGGTCGATTTTGATCATGATTATAAAACCATGGATCCCGATTACATGGAATCCATCTGGTGGGTGGTAAAACAGCTGTGGAAGCTGGGCCTGCTTTACGAGGGATATTATATTCTGCCCTACTGTCCACGCTGTTCCACCGCGCTTTCCAATTTCGAGCTGAACCTGGGCGGATATCTGGATGTACAGGACCCGGCCATCACCGTGCGTTTCAAACTCAAAGATCAGCCGGACACCTATATCATCGCCTGGACCACCACCCCGTGGACCCTGCCCTCGAACCTGGCCCTGGCCGTGGGAGAAGACATCGATTATGTCAAGGTTCGCGACAACGGGGTGAATTACATCCTGGCCGGGGACCGGCTTGCGGCCTACTACAAAGACCCCTCCCAATACACGGTCACCGAAACACTGAAAGGACGGGACCTTAAGGGCCTGGCCTACGAGCCGCTGTTTCCCTATTTCAGCGAGCTGGCCGACAAGGGTGCGTTCAGGGTATTTTTGGGTGATTTTGTCAGTACCGAAGACGGCAGCGGCATCGTGCATATCGCGCCGGGATTCGGCGAGGACGATTACAACACGCTGAAAAACACCGACATCCCCACGGTCTGTCCCGTAGATGCCGAGGGTATGTTTACCGAAGAGGTAAAGGATTACGCCGGGCTGTTCGTAAAAAAAGCGGACAAACAGATCATCAAAGACCTCAAAGAACAGCAGAAAATCGTCAAACACGAAACCTATACTCACAGCTACCCGCACTGCTGGCGCTGTAAGTCCCCGCTTATCTACCGCGCCATCTCATCCTGGTTTGTGGATATCGGCAAAATCAAGCAGAAAATGCTCAAGGCCAATACGGCCGTCTACTGGATGCCGGCGCACCTGAAGGCCGGGCGCTTCGGCAAATGGCTGGAGGGCGCTCGTGACTGGGCCATCTCCAGGAACCGCTACTGGGGAAACCCCCTGCCCATCTGGAAATGCGATGAATGCTCGGAAATGGTCTGCCTGGGTTCACGCGCCGAGCTGGAAGAGAAGTCCGGCGAAAAGGTGGAAGACCTGCACAAGCACTTCATCGATGAGATTACCTTTGCCTGTGAAAAATGCGGAGGCAGCATGCGGCGAATTTCCGAGGTGCTGGACTGCTGGTTTGAATCCGGGGCCATGCCTTACGCACAGAACCATTATCCCTTCGAGAACAAGGAACACTTTGAACAGCATTTTCCCGCTGACTTTATTGCCGAAGGGCTGGACCAGACACGCGGTTGGTTTTATACCCTGACCGTACTGGCGGCCGCCCTGTTCGACAAACCCGCCTTTTCCAATGTCATTGTAAACGGCCTGGTGCTGGCCGCGGACGGGAAAAAGATGTCCAAATCGGAGCGCAACTATACCGATCCCATGGAGGTCATCCACAGCTTCGGGGCCGATGCCCTGCGGCTTTACCTGATGCACTCCGCGGTGGTAAAAGCCGAGGATCTGCGCTTTACCGATGACGGGGTAAAAGAAGTGCTGAAAAACATCATCATCCCCCTCTGGAACGGCTACAGCTTTTTTGTGACCTATGCCAATATAGACGCGGTTACCCCGCAAAGCGCGCCGGACAATCCGGAAAATCCGCTGGACCGCTGGATCCTCTCCGAGATCGAACGCCTGGTGGGCGAGGTGACCACCCAGCTTGACCAGTACGACCTGCAGAAGGCCATCGATCCTTTGGTTGAGTTTATCGACCTGCTTAACAACTGGTACATCCGTCGTTCACGCCGCAGGTTTTGGCGCTCGGAAAACGACCTCGACAAGCAGCAGGCCTACCAGACCCTGTATGCCGTGCTGATGAAACTGGTGCTGACGGCAGCCCCGATCATCCCCTTTATCAGCGAAGAGATTTATCAGAACCTGAAATCAAAAGAAGATCCCGAGTCCGTGCATCTTTGTGACTACCCGCAGGAGAAACTCTCGCTGCGCAATCCCGAACTTGACCGCAAAATGGGTCTTACCCGTCAGGCCGTCACCATGGGAAGGGCCATCCGCTCACTGCACAACCTGAAAATCCGCCAGCCCTTGCAGTCGCTGTACCTGGTTACCCGGGACAAAGAAGAAGCGGCCATTCTTGATGAAATGCAGGAGATTATCAAGGAAGAACTTAATGTAAAACAGGTGATTATCCAGGAGAATGAAGAAGAGCTGGTGGAATATACGGTTAAGGCGAACTACCGCGTCCTGGGCAAGACCTTGGGTAAAGACATGAAAACCGCCGCCGGACTCATTGAAAAACTCCCGGAAGAGGATATACGAAAGCTGGTGCACGGAGATTCACTGACCCTGCGGGTCGGGGAGCGGACCGTAACCCTTGGCCCCGAGGAGGTGGTGATCCAGCGTAATGAAAAGCAGCACCTGAAGGTGATGAACCAGGGCAGCCTGACCGCGGCCTTGAACCCCGAACTCAGTGAAGATCTGCTGCGTGAGGGTATGGTCCGTGATCTGGTTCGGGGAGTACAGAATCTGCGTAAAGAACAGGGGTTTGAGGTGACGGACAGAATCAACCTGACGCTCTCCGGCGGCCCGTCCCTGTTGCAGGCCGTAGAGCAGTTCCAGGACCACCTTACCTCCGAAACCCTGGCGGTTGCCTGGAAGTGGGAGAAGAGGGAGCCTTCCCAACAGATTGAGTGCGGAACGGAACCCTGTTTTGTCCATATTGAAAAAGCTCCGAATTAGGGTAAGGAATGAAAAAATTCGTTTTATCACTGACAACAGCCTTTTTTACTCTTATGTTTACCGGAATGCTCACGTCCTGTCCCACCATACCGGCGGAGAAAACCCCGTCCGACTGGCTGGGCATTTTGCCCAGAAACGGCAGTTTTTACCTGTATATCAATCACACCCGGGCCAATCCGGTAATCAAGGGAATTTTAAAAAAAGCGGGGCAGTTGGGCCCGTCGGTGCAGGCCGTGCTGGACCGTACCCAAAAATCGTATCTGAGTGTACGGTTAACGCCGGGGGGGAGAACCGAAGTATCATTCGTACTCCTGGGCGGCTATCCCGCCGGCTATATCAGGGGCGTGCTCAAGCGGAATAAGGAATGGCGACTTGTGGAAAACCAGGTCAGCTATTACCAGAATATCAGGCAGCCCCTGCAGGTGGCTATTCCCAAACCCTATATGTTCCTTATAACAAGCGGAGGGGATATCCGCACAATGCTGACCCATTATACGGATGAGTCCATTTTCCCGTTGGAAAAAGATATCGGCCTGGACATGAAATCCAGCGATCTGCTGCTGTTCTTCCCCCTGGGACTCGAGAATCATGTGGCCGACAGACTGCACATTGACTGGCGCAAAATCAGCGTCCGTGAGATCTGGCTGACCGGGCGCACTACGGACGACGGCTATACATTTTCCGGAATTTTCTTGATTGCCAACAAGACCGGGGCCCGCTTGTTCTCCACAATATTCAAGTTGACCCTTGCCGCCTTGCTGCGGGATATCGATGTAGAAAGCGCGGGTAAACGCCTAAAGAATGTGCAGGTGCTGATAAAGGGCACACAGGTACAGATTACCGATTTCTATTTAAGCAACGATGAACTGATCACCATGATCTCCTCCATCCTCGCAACAAAGGAAGATAAAAAATGAGAATCGCTGTGGTGGACTACAACGCGGGAAACTTACGAAGCGTGGAAACCGCCCTGAAATACCTGAAGGCCGATTTTTTTATTACGGGCAGGCCGGAAGAGTTACGCGGTGCCGATAAACTGATCTTCCCCGGGGTGGGCGAAGCAAAGGCAGCCATGCAGGTACTGGAAGAGACCGGCCTGGGCGGTGCCATTACCGAGTTTTATAAGAGCGGCAGGCCGCTCTTGGGAATCTGCCTGGGCAGCCAGATTGTCCTGGCGGATTCGGAAGAAAGCAACACCCGCTGCCTGGGGCTGGTCCCCGGTACCGCGCGGCTGTTCCCCGCCAAAGCGGGCTTTAAGGTACCGCATATGGGGTGGAACCAGGTTGTGCATGACGGAAAGCATTTCCTGTTCAAGGGAATCCCTTCCGGCAGCTCCTTTTATTTTGTGCACTCGTATTATCCCGACCCTGAAAGCAAGGAGTACTGTATGGCCGGGACCGACTACATCATTGAGTTCTGCTCCGGGCTTTGCGCGGAAAACCTGAACGCGTTTCAGTTTCACCCCGAAAAATCGGGAAAATACGGACTGAAGCTGCTGGACAATTTTATCAACGCGGGAACAACAGTATGTTAGAAAAAAGAATAATCGTCTGCCTGGATGTGCGTGCCGGACGCACCACCAAGGGAATAAAATTCAAAGAGAACATCGACGTCGGCGACCCCGTGGAAATGGCCGAGTTTTATTACAACCAGGGAGTGGATGAGCTGGTATTTTACGACATCACCGCCTCTGCGGAGAAACGCAAAATAATGATCGACGTGGTGGCCGCGGTGGCCGAGCATATTTTCATCCCCTTTTCCGTCGGTGGGGGAATCGCCTCGGTCGCCGAGATGCGAGAGGTGCTCTTGGCCGGGGCGGAAAAGGTAAGCGTCAACTCACAGGCGGTACGCAACCCCTCCATTATTGAAGAAGGAGCGTCACTTTTCGGCCGCCAGTGTATTGTCCTTGGCATGGACGCACTCAGGGACCCGTCCTTTCCTTCCGGCTACCGCGTTGTAATCGACGGCGGCAGGACCCCCACAGAGTTTGACGCGCTTGAATGGGCCCGCCGGGCGGAGTCTTTGGGCGCGGGAGAGATCGTGGTAAACTCAATCGACGCCGACGGAACACAGGACGGCTACGAACTGGCGGTTACGGGGTTGATTTCACGCAGTGTCGGCATTCCCGTGGTAGCCTCAGGCGGGGCCGGGACCATCGAGCATATTTATGAGGTATTCACCAAGGCGCAGGCCGATGCCGCACTTATCGCCTCCATGGTACATTTCGGCACCTATACCATTCCGGGGATCAAGTCTTTTCTGCAAAACAAGCATATTCCGGTACGTTCCGATTTTTAGATTTATCCTCTCAAGGTTTTTGCTTGAAATTCTCCATCGATTAATATACACTTTTGTCGGAAAGGTTATAAAGTGGAGCTGCTTGCTACAGACATTACAAAAATCCAACGTTCGATCCAAAGCTCTGTTCCTCTGTCCATTAAACTCTTCTCGATTCCCCATGAAACCGAACTCTATATAGAAAAGCTGCTGGAAGCCTTCCTCCTCGAGCTGGAACACGAATCGCTGAAAGACAGAATATCCTACTGCCTGCGCGAGATCGCCCTGAATGCTCAGAAGGCCAACATCAAGCGGGTCTATTTCATCGAACGTGATCTGGATATCAACAATAAAAAAGACTACGCCGAGGGCATGAAACATTTCAAGGACGATACGGCCAACAATATTGAATACTTCCTGAAGCAACTGAAACAGCACAGTTATTACGTAAAGATAGTATTCCACACCAAGGGCAATAAATTATACATCAGTGTGCGTAATAACGTTGAAATAACCAAACCCGAGCAGATACGGGTGTTCGACAGAATCGCCCGGGCCCGGGCGTTCAACTCGGTTGAAGAGGCCCCTTCCACTCTTGTGGATGATATCGAGGGCGCCGGTTTGGGCATTATCATCATTATTCTCATGCTCAAGCGCATCGGGTTGGACGAGGATTCCTTTGATCTTGACTTTGTCGACGGGGAAACCGTGGCAACCATTACCATCCCCTTTTCCGACATACATATGGAAAAAATAGAAAGCCTGATCAAACAGATTACCAGGGAGGTGGACCAGCTTCCGCAGTTTCCCGAAAACATCGTCCATCTGCAAAAACTTATCTCCGATCCGGATACCGAAATATCGGATATCGCCCGCCAGATCAGTACCGATCCTTCGCTGACCGCCGATCTGTTAAAACTGGTAAACTCGGCGCAGTTTATGCTCCCCAAAAAGGTGGACAACATTGTAGAGGCGGTAAAACTTGTGGGCCTTCGTACCCTGAAAAACCTCCTGTATTCCTACGGCACACAAAAAATCTTTTTTAAACGATTCTCGGACATTAAATGGTTGTGGGACCACTCCTACCGCACGGCCTTCTTTGCCTATACTCTGGCCAAGACCTTTAAACGCAAGAAAGACATTCTGGACGACGCCTACGTCGGGGGGATTCTGCACGACCTGGGCCAGATCATCTTCGCCTCGATTCACCCACAGCTGCTTGATAAAATAAAGACTTTCTGTAAGGCCAAAAACATCGCCTCACACCTGCTGGAAAACCTTTCCAGCGGTATGAACCACGCGGAAGTAGGCGCGATAATCGCCGAAAAATGGAATTTTCCGCAGCAGCTTGTGCAGGCAATCCGCTTTCACCATGAACCGCACCGTGCGGACCGTGAGTTTCAGGACATCGTCAACACCGTTTACCTTGCCAATACCTTTGCCAATGTGTTGGAAGGAAAACTTAATTACGAACAAATTGACAACGGGGTGTTAAGCGATTTCGGGATAAAGGATGAAGAACATTACACTTCCATTCTTGATCGACTTTCCAAGGCCTTTGAAGACAATATCGCAAAGTATTAAAATCCAATCGCGTAAAAATTTTTTCTTGTCTTTTCTTCTGATATATAGTATATTTTGTATATATTAAGGAGGTTATATATGAGCATAACAATTTATACCACTCCTTCATGCGGATTCTGCAGTCTGGCCAAATCCTATTTCCGGGAAAGAAAACTCTCCTTTACGGAGTATGATGTTTCCCGGGACTACAACAAAGCCCAGGAAATGGTCAACAAGTCCGGGCAGATGGGCGTGCCGGTTATCGAGATCAACGGAAAGGTTATCGTGGGTTTTGATAAAAACAGGATTGACAGCGCGTTGAATTAAAAAAGTTACGGCCTATATGGCCTTTTTCCCCAGCTCCCGCAGCAGCCGGGCCCTTTCATATTCGGTTTCGTTATGCAGGTCTTCCAGTCTTTTCATTATGTCATTTACCACATGCTGTTTTGAGTCTTCCATGAGTTTGCATTCTTTCATGGAGTGGGTGCGGAATTCCTTGCAGTTATACACATCGCTTACCGTATACATTACCAGGTCCCGGGTAACCCGGTCGTCTTCCATGTCACCTTCGCGAGAAACCCGCAGAGTGTTACCGTTAATCGCCACAAAAACCATATAATTAAAGGTCTTCAGGTAGGAGTATACCTCTTTCAACCCCTTGCCGGTGGCGGTATCCCACGGGCGGTAACGGGTTCCGCTGGGGAACAGCAGGATGATCCGCTTGTTGTGTTTCAGCCGGGTAATCACGCGCAGGGCCGCACGATTGATTTTCATGCGTTTTATCTTTTCTTCCATCAGCTTTTTCGGATCGGTTATATTTTGCATGGAGCTTGACGCATAGATCACCACCCGGGTATAGGCCTCGGTGAAGGAACGCGCCAGGTCGCTTTCCTCATTCAGTTTCATCCCGGCGATGGACACAATAGATCTACTGATGTCCTCGCCTTTTTTGCCGTTTCTCTCCAACAACTCATACAGGTTGGGAATGTCAAAGTTGGAAAAATGCTGCATGAGAAGCAGGCAGGACTTACCGGACAGGGCAAGATTATGGAGTCTGACCAGATTTTCAAAACCGATTATCCTGCTGCCGGGAAGGAGAAGCTGGCTCATAATATCCTTGATCAGGGGTTTGTTGGGGGCAAGCCCTTCCTGAAAGACATTCTCCTCGGTAATAACCTTGTCGGCCGATGAGTTTTGAATAAGTTTCCTGCCTATCTCTTTATAGGCGTCTTTAATCGGAATCATCATGGGTAATGGCTATTCTAATTGGTTTTCCAAGCTGTTGTCAAGCTTCGTTATGAAAATCATTTTTGGGGAAAAATAATCTATTCTTCTATCAGGGTTGCCTGGGTTTCCTCGGCAACCGGCGCCTGTGTTTCGCTTACCTTGACATCCGTGGCCTTCAATCTCAGATCATCCATCAGTTGTTTGTTCTTTTCGGACACTACCTGCAGCATATCCAGCGCCTTCTGAATCTCGTAACTCCCGCTCAGTTGTTCATGTGCGGCCTGAAGAATTTCCTGGGCCTCGTTATCCACGCGCTTGATTATTTCCAGCACCTTCATGCTGCCTTCGCTTTCTTCGCTTGTTCCGGCTTTTATCTGTGCGGAAAGGTCCACCAGGTGGGTGATGGAGGTCAGTATCTCCTGGGCCCCGGCCCGCTGCTCACTCATGGCGTTGGCGATCTCTATGATAATCTTTACGGTCTTGTCTATGTCCTCCAGAATCTTTCCGAAGGCCTTCCCGGTTTCTTCGGAAAGCCTGGCGCCGTGTTCGATTTTTTCCAGGGTCTCCTGAACGTTCTTTTTGATGTTTTTTGCTTCCTGCCCGGAATCCGAGGCAAGCTTCCGTATCTCCTCGGCCACTACTGCGAATCCCTTTCCGGCCTCTCCCGCGTGCGCCGCTTCAATGGCCGCGTTCATGGACAACAGGTTGGTGGTTGCCGCAAGCCGCGTTATTCCCCCGATCCCTTCGGCAATTTTTTTTGATGTTTCGGAAATGTCCTGCATGGACTGTACCATGGTTTTTATATGGGTCTCACCCTGGCTGGCAATCTGTTCCAGGGTCTGGCCGATATCCTTTGCCCTTTCGGCGCTTTTACTGACCGAGTTGATGGAACTTACCATCTCTTCTATACTGGCCGAACTCTGGGCCACGGCACTTGACTGGTTCTCTATATTTTGTTTTATGGACTCGGTTGTTTCATTCATCTTGTTTACTTCACCGACCGCCTCCTCTATGGCCTGCTTCTGTCTTTCCAGACTCTTGTTGACGCTTTCGATTGTGGCAATCATTTCACGCGAAGCAACCCCGGATTGAGAGACCGCGGATACCAGGTCCTGGTTGGTTGTTTCCGCGGCTTTTATTATCTGCTTGATGCCGGAAAACAGATCGTCAAGCTCGGTAATCAGGTTGTTCAAGGCAACGCCGATCTCACCCATCCGCTTATTCTGGGAAAAACCGGTGCGCACGGTAAAATCCTTTTGCTTTACATGACTCAAGATATCTAAAATCCCGCTTACCGGCCTGCCCAGGCGCGCCAGCAGGACACTCACCCCGATTCCTAAAATAACCATCACGATTCCGCTGATTATAAACGCACCCTTTGCCATCGCAAGGCCCGCATCAGCGGCTTTAATCCCGAAGATTCCGATCAGGCCGACGATAAACGCGCACAGAACAAGGATGCCGAAAATAGTAAAGAATACCGTAGCGTAACGCTGAAATCTTGTGCTTTTTTTATCCATAGTTATACCTCGTTACTATACTCTGCTTACATAAACTCTATAATGTTTCTTATCAATTGTCAAAAAAAGTTTATTTTTTTTTAAGCTGCATAGGCCGGTTCAAAATGAGAATTGCTTCTGCCGGTTGCCAAGACCGTTATTTTAGATTATTAATCAAAGATATGAATACCTTACCCACCTGGCAATTATCCCGTATCTACTCATCTTTTACAGGAAATGACCTGAGAGAACACAGGGAACTGCTTGACCGGCAGTTACACCGCATTACCGAGCTTGTCGGGGATATCCCCGCGGAGGAGGAAAAAAAGGCCGCCTGGATCAGTGAATATATCGATTGTTATAATGCCTGCAATGACTTGTTTGCCAACCTGTACGCGTTTGCATACATGCACTATTCGGTGAATACCGCAAACTACAGCGCGATTAACTGTATGAATGATCTTGATAAAGCGAAAATCCCGCTTATCAGCTCCCTGGTAGCCTTCCGCAACGCATTGGGCAGGGACTTTGCCATAGAAACAAAAACAGCGGGCAAATCCGATCGTACCGGGCACAGTGACGATACGGGACCTTCCGCTGCCGGGCCGCTGCAAGATCTGTTTACCCGGCAGCCCGTACTGCAGGAATACGGCTTCTTTTTAAAGGAACAGCTTGTACTGCAAAAGCACCAGATGAGCCGGGAACGGGAGGAGCTGGCTGCGGAGCTGTCCCGTTCGGGTGCCGATCTGTGGAGCAGGCTTCAGGAAGCCGTATCGTCCCAGACGGCGGTTTTTTGGGATGAAAAAAGCGGAGAGAAAAAAACCGTTACCGAATTGCGCGCCATGGCCCACGACCCGGACAGGGATATAAGGCAGAAGGCCTTTACACTGGAGATTGCGGCCTGGGAAAGCGTAAAAATACCGATGGCATATGCCCTGAACGGGGTCAAGGGTTTTTCGGTAAGTCTCAACAGCCACCGGGGTTTTAGCGGAACGCTTGAATGCTCCCTGCTGCAGGCCAGGATAAACCGCAACGTACTGAATGCACTGATTGATACGATGCAGCGGTCCCTCCCGGAATTCAGACGCTACCTGAAGGTCAAGGCGGGGGTGCTGGGCCTGAAAAAGCTGGCTTTTTTCGACCTTTTCGCACCGCTTCATACCGTGTATAAAAAATGGAGTTTCCCCGATGCGAGGAATTTCATTACGGAATGTTTTTCCGGATTTTCGCATAACCTGGGGCGGTTCGCAGAGGCTGCCTTTGCAGGGCATTGGATAGACGCCAGACCGCGTACGGGTAAGGTCGGCGGCGCCTACTGCATTTCCCTGCCGCTTTCCCGGGAATCACGGGTATTAAGCAATTTTGACGGTTCGTTTTCCGCGGTTACCACTTTGGCGCATGAACTGGGCCACGCCTACCATCACCACCTGCTGCGCGATGCTTCCGCAATTCACCGGGATTATCCCATGACCCTGGCCGAAACCGCCTCTATTTTTTCCGAGAATATCATCATCGACAATGCCTTAAAGAGCTTTCCCGGGGAAGAAAAGATAAATTTGCTCGAGGCCTTTCTGGCGGACAGCACACAGGTGATTGTGGATATTCTGTCCCGCTTTTATTTTGAATCCGAACTCATCTCCCAAAGAGAGAACAAGGAACTTTCGGCCGACGAGTTGAACACCCTGATGTTGGAGGCCCAGCGTAAGACCTACGGTGACGGTTTGGATGAAAAACTTTTGCACCCGTATATGTGGGCGGTAAAAAGCCATTACTACCGCGCCGAACTGGCATTTTACAATTTTCCATATGCGTTCGGGCTGTTGTTCGGACTGGGACTGCATGCGCTGTACGGTGAACAGGGCGCGACCTTTACCGGAGTGTATGAGGACCTGTTAAAGCATACGGGGAGGATGGACTGCATGGAGCTTACCGGGCAGGTTGGATTCGATATTGAATCTCCCGCTTTCTGGCAAAAAGGAATTTCCGTAATTAAAAAAAGGATCGACGAATACGAGGCTTTGGCCGCGGAACTCTCCGGTTAGTCCTCCAGGATAATTATTTCCACCCTGCGGTTCTTGGCCCGTCCTTCGGGCGTGTCATTATCGGCTACGGGTTCGGCGGCCCCCCTGCCCTCATAGAGAAAGCGTTCCGCGGGTATGCCCTTGCCGACCATATAATCCACAATGGCCTTGGCCCTTTCCACCGAAAGGGTATATTGCGATTCCGTACTTCCCCACTTGGCGGTATGGCCCACAATCAGGAAACTTCTGCCTTTGATCTTTTTCAGGGTCGCGGCCAGAACATCCAGGCGCGCACGCTCGTCCGGCAGTACCACCGCCTTGTCCGCCACAAAGTGGATCTTGTTGACGGTAAGCGCTACCCCCTCATCCCGTTCCTCAACGGTGACATCGGGAATGTTCGAGTCTTTGATCTCATCAATTAGGTCTTTCTTTACCTGGCTGCGGTCCATGATCATGATCATATCAAACCAGGTCAGGATAAACCCTTTGTAGAGCTCTACGGTGTTATCAGCATAGGTATACTGCTCTTCCGTTAGATCGCGCATAAACAACGGTTTGCCCTTGTCGCCGTTAAAATAAATTGTCACGACATGCTTCCCGCTGATCTCACGGATACGCTCATCCCCGTACGGATCGTCACCGGCTTTGTAACGCATGGCATACTGGGCCTTGATGATATCGCACTCGGCCCCGTTATAGGTCCCCTTGCCCAGATACTCATACTCACAATAAAAACGCACGCGGGTAAAAATCCCGTCGTGCAGCGGTTCAACAATACGGGTGCCGTAGGCGCGCCACTTATCACCCTTTTTTATGGCTCTATTGGGAAACACGGGAAACCCACGCAGCAGGGGATAAGCCTGGTTCTCCGAGATAACATAGTTTCCGTCATGATTGATCCTGAAACTGGAAGTAACGGTCTTATCGATACGCCGGGCCACATGCCGCGCCTCACGCTTCATCTCCTCCAGCACATAAAACTTTCCCGTAAGGACCTGACCCCGGCCGCTTTTATCAGCAGCCACCTCCATGATCCCGCGGACCTCACGATAGATATATCCCTTATATACGCCGTTCACGCGCTTGCTGAAATCATGCCGTTCTATCAGTTTGAATTTTTCACCTGGACTAAATTGGATTTTGAATGTTTCCTGGGCGGACAATACCGTGTAAGAAAAGCAGATGAGAAGCAGAAAACTCAAAACCAGCGGCTTATACCGGGCCAAAACCATACTCCTACTGTAATTGTAGCACAACACCCGTTCGAAAACTATGCCGAACCATAAAAGAAGCCTGGCTGCTGTAGGCAATAATCACCGCCAACTCCTTCTGACCGTCCCGGATAAAATCCCCCGCGCGCAACGACACCTCCAGGGTGGTGGTGCCGTTTTCTTCCTTTATTGCCATGTCAAGTACACCGGAATCAGCGGCGCTGGTATCATGATGGCCGTGACCGGCACCAAGCTGTTCTTTTAATTGCGGTTTCCCATCCTTTACGAAACCGATAACGATATGGGCATCGTTCATTACCGTGGATCCGACTCCAATGGCCACCCATCCTGTGGTATTCGCCTTGATGGCCAGGGTAATGGTGTCTTTGTTCCGCGCCGCGTACAATGTACAACCGCGGTAATCCTGCGCAAAGCTGTACTCACCCGCAGCAACAGTCCCGTCGATTACGGGCGCTTTCGCTGAAACCACAACCCCCTCGCTTTTTCCCTGCCCGTCTCCGCAGGCAAACGGCAGTAGAAGAACGGCCATTATAAATACAGTAATATAAAAAACGGGTCTCATGCTGCTTCTCCTTTTTAAAGGTATTTTATATTAATAATAACCGATATAAGCATAAGAGGGCAACAGGAAATCGTACCGTCACAGTATCAGATGGTTCGCATCCGGCGTTACGGGTTCTTCGGGGAATCAGCCCCAAACCCGCATGTTATAATCGGAGAAGGTTTCCTGTTTGGTAGGATAAATATCCTCGATAAGATCTTCCGGTTTAAACCACATTTTAATCTCTTTTTCCGCGCTTTCCTCGGAGTCCGAACAGTGGATAACGTTCTCCATTATCCCCTTTTTATTAATTCGCCCGTAAGCGCCGCGGATGGTAATCGGATCCGCCTCAAGCGGATTTGTGGCCCCGGCGATCTTGCGGACCTTGCTGATGGCGTCTTCACCTTCGTACACCATAACCAGCACACGTTCATACTCCGGGCCGTAGGTTTTACCGGAAAAATATTCGTAAAGATCATCAAAAAACGGTTTATCAAGCAGATGCGCATAATGCTTTTCCGCCATTTCACGGGATACCCGTACGATCTTGGCCGCGATTATGCGCAGGCGTGCTTCGGAGAGCCGGGTAAGAATGTTTCCGGTCAGGGATTTAACCAGCGCATCCGGCTTTAAAATAATAAGAGTATATTGGTTGTTGTCTTTATTTTCCATAGTGAGTGTACTGTATACAATAACACGGATAAAATCAAGAAGCACCGCAGCAGCGATTCTAAAAAAGTACAATCTTACCTATTTACATGTAGCATTGCCGGCGCGATGGTCTTAGAGAGTAATATTCATGGAATTTTCAATTGATTGTTTAAGAAAATTAATAATATCCGTTTCTCTAATCTCAACCGAACTCAAGCGGGTAAGCCTTACCGCGTTTAAAATGCCCAGAAAAAATACCATAAGGGCGGTTTGAATAAAGCGCCTGTCGAATTTTTTGAAGCGGGTGTTGTTCTTTGCTATGTTTTTAATAAGTCCGAAAATCATCTCACTCAATACTTCGATCTTTTCTTCTATTTTTGTAAAGGCGATTGCTTCGGACAAAAGAATATTTATCAGGTCAACATCCTTCAAGATTTCCGGGAGAAACTTTTCTATAATAGCCTTAAGCTTGGACTCATCGCTTTCTTGTGAAGACACGGTCAAAAGAAGCCGCTGATACAGGTCTTGCCAGCCCTCCTCCACTATACTTCTCATTATTTCATCTTTACTGGGGAAATAGGTATAGATACTTCCTACCGGCAGATTCGTCTGCTTGACGATATCGGCTATGGAAGTATTAAAAAAACCTTTTTGCGAAAAAAGCATTTTCGAGGACTCAAGAATAAGCGCGCGCTTATTCTCATCTTTCAGCCGTGCCATACCTCTCCTTCATTCCCACCGGCCGTTATTCAGAATACTTCCCGCTTATTGCACAGAACTGTTTTCTCAACCGTAAAAATATCTCTACTACCCGGGGATCAAAATGCTTTCCCGAATCTTTTTGTATTATACCCCGGGTGGCCTCTTCTGTATACGCCTTTTTATAGATCCGCTCGGTCATCAACGCGTCATAGACATCGGCCAGGGCCACAATCCTTGCTTCCAGCGGTATCTGCTCCCCCTTCAGCCCCCCCAGATATCCGCTCCCGTCCCATTTTTCATGGTGATACAATGCGATGTTCTTGGCCATCTCGTCAATTTCAGGAGAATCGAGAATTTTATACCCGATCATTACATGCTCTTTCATTTTTGTATATTCGTCCTCCAGGTACACCCCTTTTTTCTTCAGAATGTTGTCGGGGATTCCAACCTTTCCGATATCATGCAGCGGTGAATAGATCTTTATTTTCTTTACGAAATCCAACGGACAGCCGTAACTTTCAGCCAAAAGCACCGAATACTCGCTGACCCGTTTAATGTGGTTGCCGGTATCGTAATCATTGTAAATATTGGCGTTTTCAAGAGCGGTAATCAGGGCCACGGTAAGGTTATTGATTTTTTTGGTTTTTTCTTCAACCAGATGCAGCAGGTGCATTTCACTGTTCTGCAGGAGTGAGTTCTTGACCCCCAGTTCATCAAGCACATGTTTCAGCTTGATATGGGTTCCTACCCTGGCCATAAGCTCGTCCTTGTTAAAGGGTTTCGTAATATAATCCACCCCGCCTGCCCGAAAGGCCTGTACGATATTCTCCACGTCTTCCAGCCCCGTCACAAAAATCACCGGGATATCACCCAACAAATTATTGCTGTTCAGATAGGCGGCTGTTTCAATCCCGCTCATTACCGGCATCATGATATCCATCAAAATAAGGTCCGGCAGGCTGTTTTCATGCTTTTCAAACAGGTCTACAACGTCCCTGCCGCTTTTCGCCATCATTATTCGGTAATCCCCGTTCTTTTGCAGAATGGAAGCGAGGAGTTTCCTGTTTTCGACGACATCATCCACAATTAATATTTTTGCGCCCATCGGCCAACATCCCCCTAATCATCTGGATTAATGTCTCCAGTCCTTCTTCATCAAAATCACCGGCAATACGCTTCAGTTCAGTTCGGATATCACCGCTGATTTTCCTGTTTTTTATCTGCCCCAGGCTTGAGGAAAGATTATATAACTCCTTCTGATCAAATATCTTTTTATTTTTCTTAAGTTCCTTCAGGATTTGCTTTAACAGATTCCTGGATTTATCATCTAGAATCATCACTTTTCTTTTTTTTATATCCCGCATTTTATTCATCACATCATGCACTGCTTTAATAAATTTATCTTTATTAATCGGCTTGGAAATATACCCGTTACATCCGGCACGGGTATATTTAAGGGCGTCCCCCTTCATGGCATAGGCGGTAATTGCGATAACCGTCAGGTCCTTAAGGTCTTTATGATTTCTGATATACCGGATAACCTCCAGACCGTCCATCACCGGCATCTGCATATCCAGTAAAAGCAGGTCATACGGACAGTCGGTTTTTATCCCCTGCTCTAAAAACTTAAGCACCACCTTGCCGTTGTCGGCAAACTCATACCAGACATCCAGTTTATTTAACAAGGCCCCGATTAGTTTTTGGTTCAACTCGTTGTCCTCGGCAATCAGTACCCTGAAATTATTTGTATTTACCCCATCCATACTCGGAATTCCACTATTTATTTTCTTTAGATAATATGCGGGAATCTTCCTGAGGATTTCCTTGACCACAGCAAGCAGCCGCAGGACCTTGGGCCAGTTTATTTCTCCGTTATTCATTTCTTTATCGATTTTTGAAAAAACATCATAGATTTCACTGACCCCAAGGTTGCCGTATACCCCTTTAAGCTCATGACTGGATCTTCGTACCTTTTCAGTGTTTTGATCCCGGATAGCCTGTTCAATCTCCATCACCCGGTCGGGGAGCCTGGAAATCCCCTCCAAGATCAAACGCTTTATCTGCGGATCACCCGCAGCCTGTTTCAACCAATACTGGACCATACGATCATCCCGGAAGCTGTTCTTCAGCGCGGTTACCTCATCCTTTTCCCCCGGAGGCAGAGGGATATCCACAATAAAGGTTGAACCGACGGCCACCCGGCTGGTAAAATGGATTCTTCCTCCCATCTTTTCAGTGAGGCCCTTGGAAATGGCCAGTCCCAATCCGGTACCGAAATACTCACGAGTGGCCGAGTTGTCCACCTGGGTAAAGGGTGAAAAAATCAAGTGCTGCTTGTTTTTCGGGATACCGATACCGGTATCCCGGACCTCAATGCGCAGCAGCGAATCCGGCAGATACACACAATTGATGCGTACCTCCCCCTGCTCGGTAAACTTGAAGGCGTTACTCACCAGGTTCAGCACTACCTGGGTGACACGGCGGTCGTCGCCGAACACGTAGTCCGGTACGCTTTCATCTATTTCCAGAATTAAGGAGATGTTCTTCTCACTGGCTTTGATGACAAACATTTTTTTGATGTCATTCAGCAGGTCTTTGACGGAGAAACTCGATTTCTCGAACTCCACCTTGTCGGCTTCCATCTTGGAAAAATCCAGAATATCATTTATTATTTCCAGCAGGTTGTCGCCCGCTTTCATGATAATCTTCAGTTTATCTTTCTTCCCCTGATCGACCTCCTGTTCCAACAGCAGCTCGGTAAAGCCGATAATTGAATTCATCGGGGTTCTGATCTCATGACTCATGTTGGCCAAAAACTCACTCTTGGTTTTATTGGCGTTTTCCGCGGCCTGCATGGCCGCAATCTGCATTTCCTCCGCTTCCTTCTGCTGTTTAAAAAGCAGGGCGGCTTTCAGGGAACTGCTGATATACCCCCGTAATGTTTCATACAGCGTTTCCACCCGGGACCCCAGTGCGAACAGGATAAAACCGAACTGCTCCTCGCGGAAAAACAATGGCATAAGGATCAAGGTAGCGCGCCGGCCGAAAGGACTGTATTCATCGGGAATCAGCTCCATTGTGGGGAATACCTTTTCATCATGCTCATGATCAAAACGTCGCTGATCATCATACGCCAGCAGCAGGCGGGACTGCTTTGGTATTTTCCATAAAAACTTGGAGGTCTTTTTTGCGGTTCCCTCAAAAAACGCCAGATAACACCCCTGTATCCCAAGATAGGGGAGTTGTTCTTCCACGGCGGCAAGCAGTTGGTCAAGCTCAAAGGAGGTCGTCAGGATACTGCCGGTTTCACGCAGAGTCCACATTACATGCCTCTCATTCAGACTGACAAAGGGGTCGGGCCGCAGCAAAAACTCATGCAGAAATATTTCAAGCTTTTTGAACAACAGCTCCAGAAAGGTAATGGCCTCACTATCCCGAAGACAGAGCAGGGTATTGGTATAGATGGTCTTCAGGATCCCCTGCCAGAAGGGCTCGTCCTGCGCTATCCCGGCTTGCACCACCGGCAGTTCGGTCATCATATAAAACAACTCTTTTTCATTCGAATCGGCTTTTTTAATACCGACAATGATCCTTTCCAACACCCCGTCTATCCAGTCGAACAACTCCGGTTTATTGATTCCTTTGGCCCTTAACTCCCTTTCGATATTCTGCTTTAAGGCAACTTTATCGATTACCAGTCCGGCAAACGCTGTTTCATCGGGAGTTACCAAAGTATTCACGGTAGAATCTACGTATACTATTGAAGGAGAAAAACAACCGCATGACTCCCTGATTATCGCTCTTGAGGGTACGTACAGCACCTCAGGGACCTTCTCCCCCTTAATCTGGGCCAGAACGATTTCCAGAGACTTCTTTGCCTGGTCACTCAAAGGTTGGGTTACGGAGGTCAGGGGCGGATTAAAATTCTTGGCAAGTTTGAAATCGTCAAAACCGACCAGGGCGACGTCCTGCGGTACCCTGATGCCCTTCTCCTGAAGATAGCGCAGCGCTCCCAGGGCCATATCATCATTGGCGGAAACGATCACGTCGCACTGAAGCTTCCGCTGCTCATAGAGGATGCGCATGGCCTCGGTCCCCTTGTCATAGACAAAATTTCCCGGCAGTACCAGATCGGGAACGAAGGGTATGCTGTGTTCCCGCAGTACCCTTTTATAGGTTTCAAAACGAATATCCGCTTCCTGGTGGCCTTGCGGTCCCCTGATATAGGCCAGGCGGCGGTAACCGTGCTCCACAATAAGGTGTTCGAGCACTTCCTTCAAGCCGAACTTGTTGTCCAGCAAAATACTGGGCATCCCCTCAACAGCCATTCCCAGTGAGACCAGCGGCATATGTTTGAAATAACTGCAAAAGGTGGTTAACTCATCCAATTGAATAAAGTTCCCCAACGTGGCGGTCTGAATAATCAGTCCGTCAAAAACCCGCTCGCTTGCCAGGCTGAAGACAATATGATGCTGGTAATCATAGCCGTACGGCGACGCAAGTGATTTTCCCGGTATAAAAATCAGATTCACGTCCAGGTCCACCGCGTGATCGGCGATATTCTTCCAGATATTTGCCTGGTAATCCTCATCGAGCATTCCCAGAAGCATACCGATCGTCGGTCTGTGTTTCTTTATTTTTATATTCATTCTCCTGTGGTCTATATCCACATTGTAAGTATAAGCTTTCTTAATTTAATTTTAAAATTTTTTTACACGGTTTTTAAGATGATTCATCTCTCTATCAGCAAAGCGGCGATTTACACACCGCCGTTATTTAGGCTATAGTACGGATAATTATAAGGAGTAAAACATCATGACCACACCACTCATTTTATACGGGAACAACATTGCCGCGGAGATGCAGGAAGACCTGAAGTCCAGGGTAAGCGGCCTGATTGCCAAAACCGGCAAAAAGCCTATTTTAGCCACTATCCTCGTGGGCGCTGATCCGGCCTCGGTAACCTATGTCCGCATGAAAGGCAATGCCTGCAGGCGAGTGGGCATGGACTCGTTAAAAATCGAACTGCCTGAAACCGCAACAACACAGGATGTACTGGAAAAGATCCGGGAACTGAACGCGGATGAAAACGTCCATGGAATTTTACTGCAGCACCCGGTACCCGCACAGATTGATGAACAGCGTTGTTTTAACAGTATATCCCTGGAAAAGGACGTGGACGGAGTCAACACCACCAGCTTCGGCAGAATGGCCATGGGGCAGGGCGCCTTTGTCAGTGCCACTCCCCTTGGTATTCTAAGCATATTAAAATACTACCGGATTCCCCTTGAAGGAAAAGAGGCGGTGGTGGTGGGCAGAAGCCCGATTTTGGGAAAACCCGTGGCCATGCTGCTGCTGAACGAAAACGCCACGGTCACTATCTGTCATTCCAGGACACAAAATCTCGCCTCCGTGGTAAAGCGCGCGGATATCGTTGTGGGCGCAGTGGGGAAACCCAGGTTTATAAAGGCGGACTGGATAAAAAAGGGCGCGGTGGTGATCGACGCCGGGTATAACCCCGGGAACATCGGCGATACGGACCTGGAGAACATTAAGCATGTGGCATCCGCGTACACCCCCGTTCCGTATGGGGTGGGGCCGATGACCATTATTTCACTTATCCGGCAGACGGTAGAGGCTGCTGAGAAATATTTTAAACTTGGTTGACAAAAGGACAAACATATATGCGAATCTCATATCCGGTAATCATCTTGATTCCGTTTTTACTTTTTTTCTGGAACTGTGAATCCGACCATATCGATGTAAAAAAGAACACCGTTTTTTTAATCAATAAGGACCATAGTATTCAATATGCGAATTTTACGGATGCGGTTACGGACCCGCAGTTTAAACAGACCAAAGCACTGCAAGACCTCCCGCATCCGGACAGGCTGGAGGTCTTGGATATTATTCCGCTGAAACATGATGTCCTGCTTGTTATCACCCGCCGGCACGGTATATACAAAATCGCGAACCTGGCGGCCGGGAATGAATACATTTTACGCATAGACTCAGGCCTGCCGCCCGAAATAATCTATCCTTTTGAAGACAAGGACCTGACCAAACCGGTGATCAGCCACTCGGTATCCGCGGACAACTCACGGATCGCCTTATTGTTCGGGGGCGGTCTGTATCTTTCGTATAACGGAGGATACAGCTTCAACAAAGCTGCCCTTGACGGCATGAAAACCGTCGACGAACCGCTTTGTGCGGCCTGGCACCCGCATAACAAAAATCTCATCCTTGTGGGGACATCGTTTAACGGGATTTATGCTTCAACTGACGGCGGGCAAACCGTCACCCATATCACCAGAGGGCTTCCCGGCGAACCGCAGCACAGGCCTTTTCTGCTTGAGGAAGTGCGGTCCCTTTGCTTCGGCCGGGACCAGGATATTTTTTTTGCCGGGCTCGGTAACGGCGGCGGAATATGGCGGGGCAGTATATCCGGGCAGCAAGTGCGAAAACTGGACGATCCCGCTCTTTACACCTATCCCGACGGCGATTTTTATATGGTGGAAAATTTAAACTATCTAAGCGGAGACCTGTTTTTCGGGACGGACAGACGGACGGGACACAAAGAACTCCCCGTAGAGGAGTCAGGTTCACAGAAACAACTGAATCCGGTGGTAATGAATTACGTTCTGCATTCCGGACAGCTTATCTCCTTTTCACAAAACGGCTTGCACGCGGATTTTGCCCGGCATTATCGACCAAAGCGCAGCTTTGCCCCCGACCCCAGGGCGCTGCATAAACGGGCAATGTACATCAGTTATACCTTTACCCAAAGACAAAACTATGACAAGCTGATTCACCTGCTCCGGCTGTTAAAGCTGAACGCGGTAATCATCAATGTCAAAGATGATTACGGTTCCATCCGGGTCCCCACTACGGACCCTGTGCTGAACCGGGTCCCTGAAGCGGTTGATCCCTACCTGAACTTTACTGCCACCATAAAACGTTTACAAGAGGACGGCATTTACGTAATCGGGAGAATGGTGCTGTTCAAGGACGAACATCTCTATAAATACAAAGACCATAAATATGCCATTAAAGATACGGCGGGCCATGTTTTTTTAAAAGGTCCCGAGATGTGGGTGGACCCGTACAGTGAGTTTGTCTGGGACTATAATATCAGGGCGGCAAGAGCGATTGTCGCCGCCGGTGTGAATGAGGTCCAGTTCGATTATATCCGGTTCCCGGATATACGCAACCGAAAGGACACCCGCAAGTATGACTTTAAACGGCCGGATCAAACAATGCGTGAGGCATTGGTTTCCTTTTTAAAAAAAGCCCGAGAGAACATCAACGTCCCCATTTCCGTCGATCTGTTCGGCTATAATGCCATCTCCAAAATGGGGAACTGGATCGGGCAGGATATTACCGAGATGTCCCGCTATGTTGATGTGGTAAGCCCCATGTTCTACCCGTCTCATTACGGCGGGAGTTACGCGGCCGATTACGGCGACAAACGCATTTACTATATCATCTACCTCAGCTGCAAACGCACCAAAGAGCTTATCGGAGACGCCCGGTTACGTCCCTATATCCAGGCCTTTTATTATAAGGATAATTCCGACAACTATTGTGTCGACTATATCGGTTGGGAGCTGGACGGATTAAAAAATGCCGGGCTGCATGATTTTATTTTCTGGAATAACCTGCACGAATACGAGACCCTGATCCGCGGCCTACGTAAATACCAGGGCCTGGGCGACGGCCCCCTTTCCGCGGAGATTCTGGCGAACATTCCCCATAAGCTGCCCTTTTCTTCAGTACTGGAAAAGGAAGCGGGGAGGATGCAAAAGAACAATTAGGAACCGCGCCTGCCGTGTTTTACAGGACGGAGGTAGCTTTTAAAATCCCCGCCTGGCCCCGGGGCGCTCAACCGCTGCGTTACCCTTTCTATCGCTTTCCGATACTGTGCCGGGGTGATGGAAAGCCGCTGCTGCAGGCTGAGTTCCTCTTTTACCCGTTTTGTTTTTTCCGCGGACAGGAGGGACATGGCCGGTTCACGTTCGGCAGCGGACATAAAGCGAAAGCAGAGTGCCAGCTCCCTGTCACTTACCGTCATCAATACATTCTGCACCCTGGTGCGGGGCAGTGTTTTTATCCGTTTTATCAACAAAGCATACGAAATCATCATTCTCTTCAAATATAACAGATTAAAAATTTTATTCCTTGCAATCCAAGCATCTTGTTTTATAATAATATAAAACAATATTAAAGTAGAGAGGAGAGAGCTATGAAAAAATTGATGTTTTTTCTCATCGTGCTGCTGTTTGTTTTCGGCATGGCAGCGTGTAAATCGGGGGGGCAAATGAAGGACCCCGATGTTATTGCCAAGGAAGCCGCCTGTAACGAGGCGTATCAGAAATGCAAAGACGATTCAAAGGGTGACAAGGCCGCCCTGTTGCTGTGTGATCAAGCGAAAGAGGAATGCATAAAAAAGGCCAATAAAAAATAGGCATTCGTGATGTGGAAAAGAGGAGCTGCCCAAACCCTTTGGGCAGCTTTTTTTATTAATGGTTCGAACCCTGCGCCTGGGGAAGCACCGTCGGCTGCTTCTATCAAACAAACCTTTAATACCGGGAAAAAACCTGCCTGAAACCGTCCATGTGCATATCTTCGGCCCATACGGCCTCGAAACCTTCCCTGTTATCATGCCAGAAAATACTGTACTGTTCACTGTAGTATTCGGGAATGGGAGTGAGTTCGGCTTCAAGTTTATCCCTTTCCGCCTCAAACCATTTGATCTTTTCCTTGTCCGCTTCGGTTTCGGGAAAAAATGAGTTTTGCTTGGTACGGGAAAGATGGGTAAGCCCGTATTTCTGCGGCAGTGTACTTACTTTTTTGCGGATGTCGTCATTATGCCGCCTGGCCTCATCGATCTTCTGCCGGGACCACCGGGGAACCAGCAACAAGGTTATCCGATAATAATCCCTGTGTCCGCTTCGTTTGATATAGGCGATGAACTCATCCTCACTCATGGGAGGCAGACTGACCGCGTTATAAAACCAGTAGGGAGTTTTGCTTTCAATAATTATCTTGTCGCCGCCGCTCTTGATCGTCCAGTTGTTTCCCGCCGCGGCCTGTAAACGGGAATTCTCCGCGGGGGTCAACTGAGACGGCGGCATATGAACACAGGCAAAAATAAATAAACCACCGATAATAAGAAATAAAAACCTCATAACCACCTCCGGTTATTATCGCAATAACAGTATTATAGCATCCTGGTGTCGGGGACACCAGAATAAAATCAGAA
>CAZWKE010000018.1:43774-56810 GCA_964634205.1 uncultured Spirochaetaceae bacterium | reverse complement strand
AAAGTTTTACTTTAAAATTGTCAAGTTGCAGAATTTAAAATGCCGCAGAGCTGTTGGAAAAAACCGGCTCGGCTACTTCAAGTACACATTAAACGGCAGTGTGTAATCCCCCCCGCCTATTAAAAGCGCCCTTGTACACCCAAGGCACTTGATGTATGATAACAACGAACCATGCGCCATACCAACACATGCGGCCGACTGGCTACATTCTTACTTATCCTCACCCTCCCGACACTTTTTTCTTCCTGTGATCTGCTGCGCTATTATGATACAACATGGGACCTGGAAGGTGAGGCCTATATTACGGGAGTGAACAACATCACGAATAATATAAAACTGGCCGCCTTCTATATCGATGAACGTGGCGGGAACCTGACCCCGGCGCGCAGCCTGGTAAGCAATGTGGTAAACCTGGGGACTAACTTGAATAATCATGTGGCTTTTACGTTAAACATCGATATAAGCAGTTTTGATCTGCAGGACGGAGATGAAATAAAGCTTTATATGTGGGAGGACGCGGGTACCATAGATGTGTATGACACCGGTGAGGACAAGAGTATTTGTGCCCCGGGTGCGGGATGCGCGGTGTTCAACCAGGCGGCCCTGGCCGTGTTCTTCTTCGTCAAGGACAACCAGGACCTCAGTGACGGCTGGTATCTAAACTCCCCCACAGGGGTGATTGCCGTGGAAGACAGCGGTCTTACCGGCGCGCAACTGATCAACAACAGCCCCTTATAACGACTTGTAACCGGTATTTTATCCGTATTTACCGCTGTGGTGAGGGGGTTACCTCCCCGGGGAATATGGTGCGCCGGGGGGTGGGACTCGGGCTGTGAGCGGGATTACTGCCGGGCCGGGAGTTAGAACCGGCCGGGGACGGTATTGGGGTCGGCGTTGGCGCCGGTGTGGGTGTAGGAGTCGGCCGCGGCGGCCGGATAGTCGGGGCGGGCTTAGCGGTCGGGGCGGGAGTCGGTTTTGGCGTCGGCTTGGGAGTGGGCGGCGCAGTAGGCTTCGGCGTCATAAGCGGTGTCGGCTTGGGAGTGGGTTTCGGGGTTGCGGTGGGCCGGGGTGTCTGTATGGATTTCTTATTGCCTGCTGCCGGAGACGCGTTGCCGTGTTCTTCCTCCAGTTTCTTCAACCGCTTTAACACCTCCACGTTTTCCTGCTGGTGTACGTACTGCTTTAAATAATGGATGGCCATGGCGTAGTCTTTTCTATAGTATTGGTAAATATCCGCCAGAGTCAGAAACACCACCGGTTCGATAACGCCCTGTTTCAGGATGGTGTTCAGTTCCTGCACGGCCAGGTCAATCTGGTCGCGTTTCAGGGCGATGACCGCCTTTAAATAAAGCAGCACGGCGTTGGTGGCGTCTATTTTTGCGGCCCGTTTCAGATAGCCTTCGGCTTTGCCCAGTTTTTTGTTCTCCAGCTCTTTTTGCGCCAGCTCAAGCAGTTGGTCCAGGGAAAAAAGCTTTAAATACAGCACCTGGGTCCTGTTGCTGAAGTTAAAAGAGAAGCTTACGTCCTCGAACCCCTCCTTGGAAAAGACCACGCTGTGCATGCCCTTTGAAAGGTTTTTCAGGACAAAGCGTCCGTTGATGTCGGAACTGGGCCCCTTCCTCTTGTCGATTCTGATCTGTACATTCGAACAGGGCTGGCTGTGATAGTCATAGATCATGCCGTGCAGATCGGCCGTGGTGAACTCCGTGACGGCCCTGTCCGCCAGGGAAGAGCAGCCGCCACCCAGAACCAGCAGGCCAATAAGTGCCGTATATAAAAGAAGCGTTTTTTTCACCATCAGTTACTCCTATTTTTCAACCAAGTAGGTCTTACCATCGTTCTTCAGGGTAAAGCCGCTGTCGGACATGCCGGCCAGCGTCCACCCGCCGGCGGTCTCTCCCAATGCCACCTTTATTATACGGCTTGAACGGGTATCTTTAAAGTAGTATTTTTTTTCTCCTTCGGGCGTGGCAATCAGGCCGATATAGGTGATCCACTCGGCGTTTTGCGGGCCGGTGTTCTGCGGCGCCGCCTTCACGTCCGGTGCGTTCCCCCCGCTTTTGGGGGGGCGTACCCCGAACAGAAAAGCGCATCCGGCCACGCTTCGCTTTGTTGTTTGCCGCACCTTGGCCGTAAAATCTATTTTTTTGACAAAAGGCTCACTGCTGGATTTTACCTCGATTTGCGGGAAGGGCCAGGGGATAATGAGGAACAACAGCAGCAGTCCCGCCGCGGAGAGAAAAATGATGTCGATCAGGTTATTTTTCAAGTTCTTCATAGTTGATCCTGAATGTGGCTGATATTGTTTTATTGTGCCGGTTTGTCAATGTAATGTATGAGATGCTCCAGTACTTGGGATATTGGAAGACCTCCTTAAGAAAACGGGAAAAGTTCCAGGCACTGCCGGTAACGGATATCTCGATAAAGCGTTTGCCCTTGTCATTGGTATTTTGGAACCGGCTGAAGACCAGGTGGTAGGATGCCAGCATACTGTGGAGTTTTTTTCCGAACTGGGTCAGGTCCTCTTCACCCGGTTTATAAAAACGGACCTCTTCACGTTTTATCTCTTTGGTCAGATCATCAAAATAATTTTTGAGCTCCTCCTTATTGGGTTGAATGAGCTCAAAACGCCGCAGCTCCTGTTCGTAGTCGGCAATGTGTTTTCGTGCCTCGCCCATCTGTGCCGAGCGGATAATCACCAGGATCAGAAACAGGCAGGCGGCAAATACCCAGCCTAATATGGTCAGCAGCAGCTTTTCGCGCTTATTCAGCATTATAGACCCCCTGCAGGCGGAAGCGCTCCTTGTAGCTGTGGCGTTCCGGTTTGAACTCGGGCAGGCTGATCTTACTGAAGGCTTGATGTTTCTTCAACCGCTCTTCCAGGGCCAGGGCGCTGGGGGTGATCCCCTCCAGGTGGAAGTTGTTGCCCTTCAGGATGAAGCTCAAAAGTTCGGTCTCGTCGCTGAATACCACCGACAGATCGTTGAAGAGGTTGTAAAGGTTTACGGGTTTTTTTGAGCGGAGCACAATGAGTTTATCTTCAAGTTGGCTGATCTCGTTTTGCATGGCCGAGATATCGGCGTACAGCTTCACGGATTCATTGCGCTTTTGTTCCAGGTACTTTTCATATTCCATCATGTTCAACGCGCATTTGTTGTACAAAAGCCCGCTTAAAAGCAGCAGGCAAAAGGCATAGATCCCCAGACGGCGCTTTAACGGCGGCAGTTTGGTTTTTCGCGGAGGGGCAAAAAGTATGTCGTTTCTGCCGAAGCGGTTGTTTAAAAAATCATCAAACGGACGGATTTCCGGGGTGTGTCCCTGCAGGTACATCCCGCTGTTCTCCCGGATCAGCCGCCCCTCACTCTCTTCACAGTAATGGAACAGGGGCATGTCTTCCTGCTCCCGTGAAAGGAGTTTGGCGATTTTACGGAAATCGGTTTTAAGCTGTTTGGCCCGCTTCAACACCATGGTGGCACTGAGTATGCCGTCACGCAGAATGAACAGCTCCACCCAGTCCTCGTGCCAGAAGAGAAAACAGGCGTGTTCCTCTTTACACCTGCTTAAGTGGCCTCGTAAAAGGGAATACGGCAGTAACAACGGTTTTTTACCGGCAATAGCTTTGTATTCCTCAATTACCTGGGTTTTGGTGATAAACAGTACGGCATAGCGTTTTTTATTCGCCGAAAAGAGTTTGTAATCGAAACGGGTCCCGGAAGGATCGCCGGGATACAGGCTTTTTATTTTAAACGAGAGCATATCACGCACCGCGCTGTCCTGGATGGGGGGAATTTCGATAATTTTGCTGTCGAAATCCAGGCGGGACATAATAAGCCCCTTGGCATGGTTGTTCCCCATGGACGGATGCTCCTGTGCGGCGGGCCCTTTTTTATGTTTTTGCAGGTCCGTGTAGGCAAACCCCCTCATTCGCTGAACCTTTCTTCTATTAAAGTAAAATGTACGTCATTGACGCCCCGGGTTTTGCTGTCTGTTGAGTTGTTCCGGCTGTCGGGAATTCGCGCCAGAATCCACACCAGCGCGGTTTTATCTTTTATAATCGATAGTTTCCAGAACCATGTGCGGGCGCCCAGGAACTGCCCGATTCTGGCGTTTTTGTACCTGGGTTTGATTGTGTTCTCTAAATCCTTTTCTGTCAACTCACGTTTTTCCCGTTGGTCAAGGATCCAGTCCGTTAAAGACGGGCTCAGGCGTTTCTTTTTCCCCTGGTCAGGGTACGGGTAGTTGATAATCTCTCTCAGAATATCCTTATCCACAAAGTTTACATTGAACAGGGGCTGCGCGTTGATAATGGGATATAACACCGGAAAATCCGACTTTAAAAAGTTATGCAGATCCTTTGCCAATACCAGTCTTTTCAGCGGGTCCCGGTTCAGCCGGCGGTTGTGAATGAGCATACGGAAGCTTTCACCCTCCGCCTCGGTTTTCCCTGTACGCTCACAGTAAACGGTCTCCAGGACAAACTCGTCACTGACGTTTATATTGTAATAACCATACCCGCTGAAATATTTCTCCAGGTTTTCCGGGCTGAAAAAAGCCGCGTAATGGGTGGGTATATCCGCCGACAGTCCGTTCTTTTGGCGATAGGCCTGCAGGTCGTCCGCGGTTTTGTATGAACCAAGCAGTTTGATAAAGGCCGTGCGGGTAAACAGGGTGCGCTGCATCCAGTTGGGATTAAGCCTGCTGGAGATGTCCTCCAACGTTATTTTTGCCCCCTCGATTTCGCAGAAGCGGATCTGGTTCCAGATATCGTCGTGGAAAGAGTCGGCCGCCGCGGAATCAGAGGCCCGGCCCGCTTCTTCGGTCATCAGACCGACCACCCGTTCGGCTTCTTTTACAAACGCCTGCTTCAGCTCGTGTTTTTGGCTGACTATTAACGAGGTCCGCACCACCAGATGCGCAAAGGTACTGATCCCGATGAAAAGCACCGAGATCAACAGCAGTAGAATGAGAAGCACGAAGTATGTTGAGCCTTTTTCAGTCGTTTTCATTCTCGCTGTTCCTTAACGGTACGGCCCCGAAGCCGGCTGTGATGGTAAGGGAGCTGTCCGGCTCCGCTTCCGCCTGCCCCGAAACAGTATTCTCCTCACCGGTTTTATCCGGCCGCAGGGTAACACTGATTCCGTACACTCCCCGGTTCGGGTTTTGGGCAACGGCGAACTCCGCCCCGCCGAACGGTCCGTACGGCAGCCTGCTTCTTTCGCCCTCATCACCATCCTTTTTTGGTATACTGACCCACAGCATATGGTCCTTGAACTCAAGCCGTAATTCACTGTCTTTTTGGCCCTTGTAATAGGGAATGCTCGCGGAGGTTTCGTCGATCTCCACTTCGCATCGGCCTGCCCAATAGGGGAACCTGACCGCCGCACATTTTTCGCGCAAGGCGTTCTCCGCCTGTAAAAACGCGCTGCTCCCGTCAAGGTATGAGCCCATATTGTCCACGGCCCGCATGGCGAGCGTGGCCCCGGACCAAAGCACCACTCCCAAAACCGAGATAACGGCGATCATGGTGATGGCTTCGATCAGAGTAAAGCCCTGTTCATTCTTCTTTGGAGCTGAAAACTGTTGTACGATTTTCCGTAAACGCATTTCTTTCCTGTATGGTTTTTTTTATCTCATCATCGATGGTATACGCGGCACGTGCGGTATGCGAGATGGCGCCCAACAGCAGCGCGAACGCTATTCCGGCGATAATGAGCGCGACCAGGATCTCCGTAAGGATATAGCCGTTTTTGGCCGATCGTTTTTTTTTCTTCATTTCCAGGAGACGATGTCTTCGTTATCGCCCTCTCCGCCCTCTTTTCCGTCCTTGCCGAACGAGCGTATGCCGTAGGGCAGGCCTTCGGGCCCGGGAACGGTGTATTCATACTCGTTTCCCCAGGGGTCTTTGGGAATTTCCAGTTTGTTGAGGAAGGGGCTGGTCCAGCCGTCCGGGATAGGCTCGGAAGTGGGTTTTTTTACCAATGCCGTAAGCCCCTGGTCCTGGGTGGGATAAGTATGGCATTTCAGCAGATACATCCCCAGCGCCGTTTCAAACTCCTTGATCTGGTTTTTTGCCGCGGCCCTTTGGGACTGGGAAAAAACGGAAATAGCCACCACCGAAACCGTCCCTGCCAGCAACAGAATGATCATGATAACAATAAGAATTTCAATCAGGGTCATGCCTCGTTCGCGCTCTTTGGTCTTTTGTGCTTTTGCCCAGCGCACCCTGTCACGCATAAAGTTAAAAAGATTTGGCCGTTTTTTCATCGTGCCCTCCTCTAAAAATGAAAGCTAAAGAATTTTTCCGTACATCATAAAGATAGGAAGAATAAATAATACCACAAAAAGTATAATAAAAACACCCACCATCAGCATGATGGCCGGTTGTATCCACGACATAAACCGGCCCGACCATTTTTCGATTTCCGCCTGGTAATAACGGGAAAGCTGGCTGAATACCTGCTCTACGTTACCGGAGCGTTCTCCTACCGCCAGCCAGCGGCCGATACGCTCGGGAAATATTTTCTGCTCCAGAAACGCCTCGGAAATCGAGTCTCCCTTGATGATCTTTTCTTTTATGGTCAACAGCATGCTTTTTAAGGCAAGGTTGTTCACCACCTGCGCGGCTTCTTCCAGGGCCTCCTCCAGGGTAAAACCGCTGCCGGTAAGCGTTTCCATGGCAAACAGGAAGTTCAGGCTTTCCCGGTAGAGTATTGCCCTGCTGATAATCGGAATACGCAGAATAAGCCAATCCACCTTTTCGGTCAGGGGACCGCGTCCTTTGCGGATTAACATGACTATAACGGCGAATGCCAGGGAGCCGATTACCAGAAATAAAATACCGGAAATAAAAATACGCGCGGTCAGCAGCATTGAATCAATGTTCTGTGTCAACTTTTTACCAAAGCTGGAAAAAAGCCCTTGTAGGGTGGGAAAAACCACCAGTACCATGACAATCAACCCCACAAACACAATGCTTAACAGCATCAGCGGATAAATAAGCGCGCCTATTATTTTTTCACGCATGGTCTGGGCATCGTGCAGGTATTTGGACAGGCGCTTTAATATCTGCTCCAGAGTTCCCACCTTTTCACCGATCCGCACCAGGCTTTTATATAACGGGGGGAAGCTTCCGCCGAACGAGTCCAGGGCATGATGAAAGGATATGCCCTTTTGCAGGCGCTCAGAGATATGCGTAATCATGTCGTTTTCGCTTCCCTTTAAAAAAATGGTCCGGGCAATGGACAGGGCGTCCTTCAGCGACAGCCCGGAATTGATCAACATGGTAATAGTGTCGGTAAATTCCAATATTGCTTTTTTTGAATAACGCTTTCCGGCCTTCTTTTCATTTTCTTCCCGGGTTTCGCTGATGGACAGGGGAGAAAAGCCCTTGTTTAAGAGCTCCATACTGAGGGCGTCCGGCGAGGAGGCCTCCCGGACAAACTCGATGATCTTCCCGTTCATATCCGCTACTTTACAGTGAAATATTCCCATTACAGTGTTACCACCCTTTCAATTTCGGAAACCGTGGTAGTACCTTCCTTTACCTTTTTTATTCCCGCCTTCATCAGCGTAAGCATTCCCTTTTCCACCAGGTAGTTTTTCATTTCCGAGTCGCGCCGGTCTTTGACAATCATTTCTTCCAGGGTCTCATCCGGCAGGCAGATTTCGAAAATACCGACCCGTCCCTTGTAACCCGTATGGTTGCAGGCGGCACAGCCTTTCCCCTGATAAACGGTCTTGAAATGAAAGCCGTAGCGCTTTAACAGCGCCGCTTCCGACGGCGTGGCGGTGGTTTTCTCTTTGCATTTTTCACATATTTTTCGTGAAAGACGCTGGGCGATGGCCCCCCTGAACACCGCGGCCAGCAGGAACGGTTCTACTCCCATGTTCTTTAAGCGGCTGATGGAAGAGACCGAGTCATTGGTATGCAGGGTTGAGAATACCAGGTGCCCGGTAAGGGCGGCGCGAATGGCCAGCTCCGCGGTCTGTGCATCGCGGATCTCGCCCACCATGATAATATTGGGGTCCTGGCGCAGTACCCGGCGCAGGATTGAATCAAAGGTCAGGCCGATCTTCTCATTCGTCTGAATCTGGTCGATCCCGTCGATGATATATTCAATGGGGTCTTCTATGGTAATAATCTTGGTTTCATCCGAGGCAATCTCACGCAGTACCGCGTTAAGGGTTGTGGTCTTGCCGCTGCCCGTGGGTCCGGTGACAAGTACAAGCCCGTGATGTTTGGCGGCCAGCCCCCGCAGTACGGCCAGTTCTTTATTGGCCAATCCTACCTGCGGCAGCTCCAACGGAGTGCGTTTTTTATTGAACAGACGCAGAACGATAGACTCCCCGTTGGCAATAGGAACGATGGATACACGCAGGTCGACAATATCTTCTTCCAGGTGCACGGTAATGCGGCCGTCCTGGGGCAGGCGTTTTTCCATGATGTTCAGGTTGGCCATAATTTTGATTCTGGAGGCCACGGCGGGGAACTTGTCCTTTTCCAGTTTGTGTACGGTCTGCAGGTAACCGTCAATACGATAGCGGACACACGCCTGATCGGAAAAACATTCTATATGGATGTCCGAGGCGTTTTTGCGAATGGCCTCGATCATCAGGCTGTTGAGCAGGTTGACAATAGGCGCGTCATTGGCCACCTGATCGATAAGGATCTTTTCTTCACGCCCTTTTTCCTTGTACGCTTCTCCCTTGTCGATACGGGAAAGCAACTCTCCCAGGTAGGCGGTGAGTTCCGATTTCTCGATATGATAAAAAACAACGTTTTTATTATGGAAATTACTTAAGGTTTCACGCAGCTCGATATTTTCGCTGTCGCAAACGCCGATGTATACCTTGTCCGGCAGTTCTTTCAGTTTGATCACCAGGTTGGCCTGAATATATTCCAGGGGATATTGCGCCTCCTCCTGGGGAAGCGGTTTAAAGTCGGCCAGATTGGCCGCGGGTGGTTTGTGGTCGAAAAAGCTATCAGTATACATGCTTAAAACGCTACGCTGTTTACCATTGGTTTTACATACTTGGAATACGCTTTCTCCAGGCTGTTGGAGATACCTGTTTGCGTATCAAAATCATAGATAACGTGCGGTACGATATAGATTACCATTTCGGTATTGGAAACCGTCTTCGTGGCTTTTTGAAACAGCAGGCCCGCCAGCGGGATATCACCCAGGATGGGTGTTTTGGAAACACTGTCATCCGCTTTTTGGGAAATCAGACCGCTGATTACAATCGGTTTGCCTGCCTCGGTTCTCACCTGGGTATTGACAATTTTTTCGCTGGTTGGCGGTAAACCGGTGTCGGATGACCCTCCGGTGGACTGATCGGAGACTGTGGCGCTGACATCCATGGTAATCATCCCGTTTCCCGATACCCAGCCCTTTATATTCAGGATAAGACCAAAGGTTATTTCTACAAGTACATTTGAGGTTGATTCAACCCCAATGTCGGTATCTGTTTCCTGCTTTATTTCGTGCCGCGACGTGTGAGTATTCTGAAACTTTACCTGCTGCCCGGAAATACCGTTAAGCGTGGTATCGGCAAATATGCGTGCCTTCTGATCACTGAGACTCATATTAAGCTTCTCGGAAAACTGGTACCCGAAGGTCGATACGATATCAAAACTCAGATTAAGCAGCTCGCCCAATTGTCCTTTCAGGGCGTATTGGTAATCATTGGAGTTTTTTTGGGATATGTCTATATTACTGTTTCGATCGGCAGAGTTTCCGTAAGAATATTCTATAACCAGTAGTTTGTACTGGATCTGCGGCTGGGGTTGGTCAATAAGATCGAGTTCCCGTTTAAAATCCAGAAACTTGTCCTGAGAACCGGTATAAAAGATCGCGGTCGGATTCCCCGTCTCGACAATTTCCGCTTTGTTGACCGAAGGAGGCAGCGTTTTCAGCAGGTCTTCGGCTTTTATATATTTCAGCTTGACGAATTGTGCCTCGGGTTTTATGTCCACCGTATGCAGAAACTCATCGAATTTTTTCTTTTTTTCCCGGGAAAGGGGAATCAAAAACGCATTGGTGCCGGGTATGATGATGGGCTGATCATATTTGAAGGCTTCCGGCAGAAGGGTTTTCAGATTTTTTACCTCGATATAACTGAGGGTATAGCGGTAGTACTTGAGGTTCCGGTTGTCCCGGTCTATCTGGGTAATAAACTTTTGGATCGGGGCAATCTCTTCCAGGCTCCCCGTAAGAATTATGATATTGTTGCTTTCATCGAATTTATAAAGCTTGCTGGAGGATAGGTCCGAAGGCAGAAGTTTTTGGAACTCTTTGATGGATATATAGGTAAGAGGCACCAGTACGGTTTTGTTTAATTTTTTCAGTATATCTCTTTGCGATATCTCATAAAGGTAATACACGTTTCCCACCTGTGTGTAATCCATGGACATCTGGTCCAGTACCAGCCTAAGCATCTGCTCAAAGGATTTATCCGTAAATTTCAGGTCTTCCAGCATCTGGTCCTTGCGGCTGAGGTTGGAATATTCGAACCCGGCCTTGGAAAACAAACCGGCAAGCAGGTCCCGGAAGCGAATTTTGTCGACATTCAGGGAATAAAGATTGTCCTTTGCCGTAAGTCCCCGCCCCCGGCCGAATCTGCCGTGCGATGAACCGCCGGTTTGCAGTTTTCTGATAAAAAAGTAGTTGTCCTTGGCTTCAAGTTCATAGTCGGGGAAGCGGACCAGCAGCATGGCGACAAACTTGTCGGGTGTTATATCCATGGCGTGAATGGTAAGATTTGCGCGCGGCAACTGGTCGTACTGGATGGTCTTGTTCATCGCGTTTGCCGCGGCATCCACCAGGTTTTTGATGTCTACGTCCTCCGCGTCCATGGAAATCGTGTTGTCCTTTGGATCAAACGCTACCTTGATGCGTGAGACGTAATAGACATTGTCTACTTTCCGGTAATACATTTTATAGGTGTGAAGAAAAATCTCCAGGGCCTTCTCGAACTCCATCTTCACAAAAAAGTAGGTGGCCGTCCCTTTTACGGTTTCGTCAGGAATAATTGAGATGTTCGCGGCATTTGACAGGGCCTGGAAAATATCGGTAATCTGCGCGTTATTGAATTGCATCTCAGGGATGACCTGGGCGAAAGCTCCGCTTGTGCAAAATGTGAGAAAGAAAAAAATAAAAAGGCCGAATAGTCTGTTGTTTTTCATCATGCTGCCGTTCCTGTAATAAAAGTAAAAATACTCCCCTGGAGCAGTACACTCACAATACATCCCACACCCAGAAAGGGCGCAAAAGGCACCGGATCGTCAAACTTGAGCTTTTTCAGCTTTACCAAACCCAGTGCGAATGCCAGCCCACAGAACGAGGCCGCGAACAGGGCCACGAACCAGCCGAACAGACCGATCGCCATGGCAATAAAAGCCGACAGTTTGGCGTCTCCCAGCCCGATCTTCCCCCTGGTAAGAAACCAGAGCAGGGCCACGATAATAAAAGCGGCGGACGTATCAATAAGCACCACGGGAAGAGCGGAGGGGTCGCTGAACAGCCGCTTCAGGAAGAGGATCGCCAGTCCCGGAAACACAAAACTATCGGGTATTCTCTGCTGCCGTACATCAAAGATAATAATGGGGACAAGAAAAACGCCTAAAATGAGAAGATCAACCCATTCATAGTGATAACCGCTTAAAATCATCGTACATAATTCGCTTTTTGTTTGATTGGTTATACTATAAGGAAACCGGTATCATGTCAAGGTAAAGTGACAGACTTATTGTGCAGGGGAAGGACAGTTTTAATGAGAAATTACGCTTTTTCAGTCTTACTTACTGTAACTCTTCCCCTTGCTGTCGGTAAAGGGCACAAAGATCACGCCCATGCCGTCGTACACGTCTTTTTGGATCAGCCTGATCTGCCCGTCCTTGTTCTTCACCTTCTCTATACGCATCAAAAACTGGCGGTAGGGCGGGCCCAGCGGGACGATGATGATGCCGCCCACCTTCAGCTGTTTTATCAGGGGCGGGGGCAGGTGATCGATGGAACAGGTGATAATGATCTTGTCGAAAGGCGCGTATTTGGCCCAGCCGTAATAACCGTCATCCAGCTTTCTGACAATGTTCTTATAGACCGGATACTCTTTTTCCAGCGAGGTAAACAGCTTGTCGGTCTGCTGATACAGCTCCTTGATGATCTCTATCGAGTAGACGTGATTGGAAAGCCGGGCAAGCACGGCCGACTGGTAGCCGGAGCCGGTCCCGATCTCAAGGATTTTGTCCTCCGGTTTGACCCGTAATGAAGTGGTCATCATGGCCATTACATTGGGCGCGGTTATGGTCTGCCCGTAACCGATCTGCAGGGGTTTGGCCCCGTACGTCGCAAAGAGGTTCTGCCCGCGGGTAAAGCGTTCGCGGGGGGTCAGAAGAAACGCACGCAGCGCGTTCGGATCGGCAAACTCGCCCTGGCCCGACTGGATGATAAGCTGCGCCCGCTCCCAGCGCAGTGATAACGAGGCTTCGCTTTCGTTGGTATGGGCAAGCATCCACTTTATGTACCCATCCTGGTTGTCGATGGGAGGTTGATCTTTTATTTTGGTGATATCGTATTTTACGGGAACGGTTTGATTCCCGAACTTTTCCATGGACTCGTTGTCGCGGTCGGCCGCGGTTCGTGTCCCCTGCATTGTTACGGGTTGGCTCTCATCGCCGGTCCCCGCAGTGGTTGTTTCGCCTTGTGGAAGGCTTATGATGATGGCTGTGGCCGTGATAAGTACAACCCCCAGCGCCAGGGCGATAATCAGGGGGAGCGGTCCGGCTCTGCGCTTTGCTGCGGAAGCAGATTGCTCAGCTTGGCACTCGGCACACAAACCGGGTTCAGGAATATCAACACCACATACTCTACAATTCGGCATAGTTCACCTCTGCTCTAATGGATTGGATTACACATTAATGTACTGAGGAATGTTTGTCAAATCAAGGTGTAACGGGCAAATCCGTGAACAAGCGGCTGCCGGAATGTGTGCCCGGTATGTCGGTCCGTCTGGGCGGCTTCGGCAGGCGTGTGCG
>CAZWKE010000018.1:0-43674 GCA_964634205.1 uncultured Spirochaetaceae bacterium | reverse complement strand
GTATGTCGGTCCGTCTGGGCGGCTTCGGCAGGCGTGTGCGGTGGCGTCAGACAGGCGCGCCCGACATGCGTGCCCGGCGGTAGCAAATTTGACAAATCACCGTATACGGGATACTATCCCCATATTCGAAACAAGGAGTGTTATGCGCAGTATAAACCTGAAACTGATCGCGCTGCTGTTCTTTTCCATCGGCCTTATTGCCTATGAGTTGTTCGTGATGCGTGTTTTTTCCGTGGGAAGCTGGTCCAACTTCGGTTCCATGATCATCAGTACCGCGCTGCTGGGGTTCGGCATCGCCGGTACCCTACTGACCTTTCTGCATAAAAAAATAAAGGCCGCGGCCAATAAATGGCTGACGGTGCTGGCGATAATCACCATGCCCGCCATGGTGGTTTGTTATATCGCGGCCCAGCAGGTCCCCTTTAATCCTATGTTTATCGGGTCCGAAGTCATGCAGGTTGTTTGGATCGGGGCCTTTTACCTGATCTACAGTATCCCGTTTTTCCTGGGCGCGTTGTTTGTGGGGATTTCGTTTATTGTGCTGGCCAGCAGGATGTACAAACTGTATTTCTGGAATATGCTCGGTTCGGGCCTCGGCGGGCTCTTGATCATCGTCAGCATGTTCTTTCTGCCTACCCAGACCCTCTTGGTCCCTATCATTATCATGATCTTGGCATCCGCGGTATTGTGCTCGCTGCGTTTTGATGAACAAGGCGGAAGGCTGTACATAAAGACGGTCTCTCTTGTCTCCATCGCCGTTGTGTTTGCGGCCTGTGTGGGGATATTTTTGGTCGCGGGAGGCATTCGGGTCTCGGATTTCAAACCGATTTACTACGCCGAGCATTACAAGGATTCACGGGTGGCGAGTAAAATCTACAGTCCTGCCGGTGAAATGAAGGTGATCCAGAGCTCCTATTTTCATTCCGCGCCGGGAATGAGTATGAACGCGCAGGAGATCAAGATGATTCAGCACCAACCCTTCTGTGGTTTATATATCGACGGTAACGGTCCTATTGTAATTATGGGAAAAGCCATCCCCCGTGAACTGGTCTTCCTTGATTATCTTCCCATGAGCGCGCCCTACGTGGTAAAAAGCAATCCGCATGTGCTTTTGGTTAACATCGGCGGCAGTATCAATTGCGAGGTGGCGAAATATCACGGCGCCTCCTCCATTACGGTGGTTGAACCCAACTCTGAGATCATCAGCATGTATCAACATGATCCCTTTGTCAGCTCCTTTACCGGCCGCCGACTGGACAGCAAGGATATAAAAGTGGTGGTGGGAGAGCCGCGGGCGTATGCCGTCCGGCATCCCGGCCGCTTTGATATTGTGGAGATAAGCCTGGTGGATTCCGTGGGACTTTCCCGTTCCGGCGGATACGCGGTGCAGGAGAATTTTACCTATACCGAAGAGGCAATCAGGGATTATATCGAGGGCCTCGATCAGAACGGTATTCTGTCAATAACCGTCTGGGACCGCCTGAAACCCCCCAGGAATGTGCTGAAACTACTCTCAACCGTGGTAGAGTCCTTGACCGGAATGGGCGTTTCAGATCCGGGACGGCACCTGTTTGTGTTCAACTATCTGAACTCTACGGCCACGGTACTGATAAAAAAATCCGCGTTCACACAGAACGAGACCGATGAACTGCTGGCTTTTACCGACAAACTGTCGTTAAACAATATTTATTACCCCGGTATTACGGGAGAGGGGCATGACCTGCCGCGGTTGATTAATTATTATAATTCATGGTTTGAGAATGAAAAGCAAAAGGAAGAAGACAGGCCTGCCTACGTGGCGCCGTCCCAATTTTACCGCAGCGCGCTTTTGACCCTGCTGCGGGGCGATCCGCAGGAGCTCTACCGGAATTATATTTTTAATGTACGGCCCATGACCGACGACAAACCCTATTATACCGTCTACCTAAAACCGGCAAAACTGGGGATGGTACTGGACCAGCTGCAGGCCGTGTCGGAGGAGTGGGGATATATCCTGCTGCTTGCGGTACTGGTTGTGTCGGTAGTGTTCGCGGTTTTCATTATCCTCATCCCCCTTATCGGAAGGTGGCGGGAGCTGTTCAGCAGGCAGCGCGGTACCTTCGGCGTTATCGGCTATTACGCCTGCCTGGGGCTGGGCTACATGCTGATCGAAATGTTTCTGATTCAGCGCCTGGTGTTTTTCTTAAGTAATCCGATTGTTTCGGTATCCATGGTTATTACGGCCATGCTTATTATTTCCGGAATCGGCAGTATCTGCAGCAAATATCTGGGAAAAAACGCTGTCAAGCGGGTCCGCATTGCGGTCCTGGGGATCGCGCTGAGTGTGGGATTTTACCTCTTCGGCCTTTCACCCCTGCTGTCGATTTTTCTGGGAATACCGTTTGCCGTAAAGCTGGTGATCGTAATCCTTGTTATCGCCCCGGCCGCGTTTTTCCTGGGTATGCCGTTTCCCAATGGCTTAAGCACCTTGTCGGAGCACCGGCCGCGGCTGCTGCCGTGGGCCTGGGGCATGAACGGGGCACTCTCGGTGACCGGCACGGTACTGGGGCGCCTTATCTCGGTCTCATTCGGTTTCAGCACCGTTTTGCTGATCGCGATCGGTGTGTACCTTATTGTAGGGTTGTTGTTTCCCGCCAACAGGGGATGGAATCCCCGGTAATGAATTGCCTGATGACGCAGTAAAATGGGGGGAGGTCTCTGTTGATACGATAAAACTGCTTTATCTAAAAGAGACGCTTCACTAAAAGACAATCCGAAATTTAGTCCCTTGCCGCGAACTCATCCCAAACTGTCCGTTCAGCTGCTCTGAAAGCGATACAACCAGACCGAACCCCAGGGACGCGGGGTTGGTAAGGTTGATGTGTTCCGGCAGTCCGATGCCGTTGTCTTGGACCTTCAGCAGGATTTTTTTCCCGGTGGTTTTTTTCAGTGTTATCGCTATGGTATTGTCCTTCCTTCCGGGGAATGCGTGTTTCAGGCAGTTGAGCACCAATTCATTCAGCAGCAGCCCGCAGGGAACGGCTTTATCGATTTTTAAGGTTACTTTTTCGATATCCAGGTTCAGGGTTACCTTGTTGTTATTTACCCGATAGACCTGAATCAGGTCCTGTGCCAGGCGCTTTACATAATCCGCGAAATTAACCTCGGAAAACCCGCCCGACCAGTTCTTTTCCCAGGAGCACCGGAACAGTTAAAAACCGCTGCGCGGGAGGGCAATCGCCCGCAGTGGATTTTGCTGCCGGTATGTGCGACGGCGTATTTGTATAAAAGGCGCGTTTGGTATTCAGGGAGTGTCCCCACAATCCTTTATAGCTTCCGTTTTTTTTGTTGGTAAAAATAATTCCTTTACCGTCTTCGGAATGCCTGTATTGCTGCGGCGGCAGCTTTATTTGTGTATATCCGATATACCTCTCGCTATCAGGATCGATTATCGACACACAGCCGTGCGGGCTGTGCGTCAATTTCTCGGCGTGCTCCAATACGGTATAGGCGATTTCATGGAAAGGGGTTACCGGTGAAACAAGGGGGGAATAAAGATCGGCCAGGGCGCTTTTTACCTCAAGCTCGCGCTGCAGTGCCTCCTGGGTCTGTCTGCGCTCGGTAATCTCGTGGGCAAACGCGCAATTATATTCTTTCTGTCCCACCCTGATATAATTCGCCGCTACCTCAAAATGGATTGTTCTGCCGTTTTTTGCCTTGTTTATCACATCCATAACAACTTTCGTTTGGGTGCGCAGCTTTTCCCAAAACTTTTTCCAATTCTGTGTATTGAAATCAGGATCGATATCGCCCACGGACATGTTCAAGAATTCGGTTTTTGCGTATCCCAGAAGTTGAATCGCTGGTTTTATTGACATAAACAAAATTACCCGCAGGATCAACCCAGTAGATGCAGTCGGAAGCATTTTCCATGGTAAGCCGGGTAAAATCCGGTACCAGCATCTCCAGATTGTCGGGAGCACCATTATTGATGTTACCATCCTTTTGTTTCGCTCGCATTATGCTGTTTGCACACTCCACGTAAGGATAAAAAATGCATCGCTATCATTAATAGTAAATGATAGCGTAAGGGCAATGCAAACAAATTACATTGTCTTTATCAGTTTAATGCCGGCCTTGTACCGGGGAAACGATGTGCTATAATAGGAGGTATGAATGCCGTATGCGGATTTAAGACAGCTTTTTTTCTGGTGTTATTTTATTTTTTTATCATGCCGACCGCCTTTTCTCAAGGGGTTCCGCTTGATCCCGTTTCAGTGGCCAAGGTTCCTGCTTCCGCTGAAGAGTTTATCTCACTGCGCGACCGTCTGGGCAAAACCCCGCAGGGCGGGGCCGCTGTTCTTCTGCTTGCCATGATTATTTACAGTAATGACAGTACCTTGGGGGAGCAATGCCTGGTTTTGTCATTGGATATCAGTCAGCTGGTGGAGGGAGAAACATACAACGGTTATGCGCTTTCCGCCCGGGACAGGCGTTTACTGGAAAAATATATCGGTAAAGACTCCGGGCAGGCTTATCTGCCCAAGTCGTATGTTTCCGGAACACACCGGGAAGAGGGGTATGCGCTTCCCGCGGGAAAACTTACCTTCCATTTTATTACGGGTAAGAAAAAGAAAACCCCCGATTCCACACAGGTAAAGGTGTTTGTGGAATGCAGCGGGACCGATTCGCCGCGTCCCATTATCATCGCGCGTAACAGTAAAGGTATCTGGAAAGCGGTTAACTGGCGCTCGCTTGTGATAAGCATCAAGCCTCCGCCCGTACAGGATGATCTCTGACGCACGACCCGCCGCGCGTGGTGTGGTGACCGGGGGCGTATGTCAGCGGTTTGTAAAAACACTCACCGTCTGGTCTTCGCTGTCCAGCAGGGTAATGGTATTCATATCCCGGGAAATATACACCGTGCCTTCCATATAATCCCTGTCGGTACTTAAGATTCTGCTGTTCCAACTGTTACCACCGTTTCCGGTATAAAATATCGTATAGGAGAACGGATTTTTTATCCTGGCGATGACCATGCCCTGTTTGGGGTTCTGAAAACGCAGGGCTACGGTAGGAGAAGTATGAACCTCCAGGTCCGGCTTGTGAAGCGGAGAAACAAGCCTTTTCAAACGCCAGTGTTTTCCTCCGTCACCGGTAAAATAAAGCCCGGCGTTCCGGTCCATCACCACACCTTGTGCGTCCGCAAACAGGTCGATGGCCACAATGCGGGCGCTGTCCGGGGGAAGGTGCAGTATCGACCAGGTCCGCCCGCCGTCCGCAGTGGAGGCCAGCGTGGTGGCGGAAGCGATCCACCCGTTGTCCGGTGAGACAAAACTGAGAAACCGGCAGTGATCAGGTTCGGAACGTCCGAAATTTTTCAATGGCTCGAATGTCCTCCCTGAGTTTTTACTGACACGCACATTCCCCTTATCACCGCAGGCCCAGATATAAGGGCCGTTTATCTCAAGGGTAAAAAGGTCGAATGATTTGTTCGCGGACTGTTTCCATGTTGCCGCACGGTCGGTAGTATAAAAAATCTGTCCGGCAAAACCGGTTACCATACCGAAATCTTGTGAATCAAAGGCCGCAAAATGATAGGTTACGATTTTTTCCAGGGGGCTTTTATTGATTACCGTTCGCCAACCGCCGGGTTGTGTTGTTTTGCATGAAAAACAGCACAGCATTAACAATAGAACAATGATTATACCGGATTTCTTCATAGTTACATCATCGCAGGATTTCCCGGCAAAAACAAGAAAAATTATCTAAAGAAAGGACTCGATCTCCCGTACATCGTCCCGGTCGAGTTTCACGTCGACCGCGTGGATAACGCCTTCCACCTGGTCGGGTCTGCGCATTCCCACAATGGCCGCGGTGACGGCACTGTTTTTCAATGTCCAGGCGATGGCTGTTTCGCCGGGTGTTTTATGGTGTTTTTCCCCGATCCGCTTGAGACATTCCGCCAGCTTCAGGTTTTTTGATAAGCGGGGTTCCGTAAAATTGTCCGAACTTTTTCTCCAGTCATCGTCCGGCAGGTTTTTCACCCATGCGGCCGTTACCTTCCCGGTAAGAAGGCCGGAAGCCATGGGAGAGTAGACAATAACTCCAATACCATGTTCCCGGCAAAAGGGGAGGATCTCCTTCTCAATATTGCGGGACACCAGGGAGTAGGGCGGCTGCAGCGAAGTGATCGGCGCAATGGGGAGAATGCGTTTTATCTGCTTTACGGAAAAGTTGGAAACACCGATAGAGCGGACCTTCCCTTCCTCTTTCAGGCGCGCCAGGGTTTCCCAGCCTTCCTCGATTTCCGGTTCCGGATTGGGCCAGTGAATCTGGTAAAGATCGATAACGTCGATCTTCAACCGGCGCAGGCTGTTTTCAACCTCACTCCGCAGAGATTCGGCGCGCAGGCTGTTTATAATCCTGCCCCGGTTGTCCCAGGTCATGGAGCACTTGGTAAATATATACGGCCGTTCCTTTCTGGCGGCGCATACTTTGCCGACAATTTGCTCCGAATGCCCCAAACCGTAAACGGCCGCCGTATCAATCCAGTTTATGCCGCTGTCCAGGGCCTTGTGAATGGTTTTTTCAGAGTCCGTATCGTCCTGGTGCCCCCAGCCCCACTTCCAGCTTCCGCCGATGGCCCAAGCGCCCAACCCGATACGGGTTATCATAAGCTCCGTATTCCCCAATCTTCTTTTTTCCATGGTGTAACTCCTTTTGCCGGCTGTTTTTAATAATATATGCTTATTTGTATATTAGGCCAAACAATTATTTTTCGGGGTTTGATTGACAGAATCCATTCCACTGATACAATATTGTATTGTACTGTAGATAAGGAGGGCTAAGAATGAAAAAGGGGAGTGTCATACTGGTAATCTTATTATGTGTCCTGACAACGCAGGGTTTTAGTCAGCTTGTCATTATGGCGGGGGGGAACGGCTACCTGGGGCAAACCGGCCTGATGATCGGCGGTGGTGTTGAGCTTGAAACGGGGTATGGAGGCTGTTTCGGCGGCAGTAATATTGATGATATCACCACCCTGGGCATCGGCCTGGAATACCTTTACCTGCAAACCGAGTTTACCCAACAGCCCGGTGGGGCGTTCATTATCCCCTTCACCATAAAAAAGCGTTTTGCCTCCAGACACAATCCGTTTGCTTTTGATGTGGGGATCGGTACGGCCATGGCCCTGATAGATTCGGAAAGAGAGTACAACAATGAGGTTTATTCGGATCTTGGGATCGCAGCCTATGCCGAGGCCGACGTAAATTACCTGCTTCCCTCGGACATCATTTTTCGGGCCGGGCTACGGGGAGGAATTTTGTATATCAACGACACCATATACCCCTTTTTCGGATTTAAATTGTATGCCGGATACCTTTTCCCGTCGGATAATCAAACCGAGGATGAAACGATTTATTAACACAAGGTAGTATGAGTATTTTTGAGGCGATTATGCTTATCTGTTTCGGTATCGGATGGCCGATATCTATTTTCAAAGCCCTCCGTACCAGGGTGGTAACGGGAAAGAGTCCCCTGTTTATGGCGATTGTCTTTACCGGCTACTTAAGCGGGATTATCCATAAGGTTTTATTTTCTCCCGACTGGATAATACTCCTTTATCTATTGAATTTTGTGATGGTCGGTACCGACCTGTTTTTATATTTTCACTTTTTGCCGAAAAAACCGGCCTTAAAATAATCTCGTTATAATTGGGCCTCAGCCATCCAGCTGCCGTGTTTATTGCAATGCTGGATAATCGTCAGCGTACCGGTTACGCTGTTTTTAATGTGCAAGCCCACACTGGCCTGTAAATGGTCGGGTTTCAATTGATACCGCGCACTAAACTCCTTGTTGATATAGACGTCTATCCACTGGATCCAATGATCACTCTGCATGGGATGGGGTACCGATCCGATTTTAACGTGTACGTCACGGCAGGCATTGGGAATGAGTCCGCACTCCCCGGTAACAATGATCTGGGGAACGTGCTTCTCCCTGCCTTCTTTCTCCGCCGCCATAATTGCGTCCGTTATTTCCTTAAACCTTTCCCTGGGCGCAAAACACGAATTACAATGGACGGGCGCGGAATCGAACTCAATATGCCCGCAGATCTGGCACACATGATATTTTTCCATTTATATAACCTCCTTTAGGAATATATTGAAACTAATATATATCTTATTAGTAAGTCAAGGGGCAGCGGTGTTTAAAGGGAAAGGCGCAAGGATAAGGAGGGGTTCACCCGACGGCAAACCCCTCCTTTGATGATATATAGACTATTTATCCGACCTGTTATCCAGTTTTTGGGCAAGTTTTACCATTTCCAGAAACTCTTTCCTGTAGCCTTCGGTGTCTTCGCCCACCGCGCCGTGGGCCAGCTTCAGTGTCTGGGCATAGGTGGCGCTTTGTTTATATGCGGAGTTGCGCAGTACCAGGCCGAACTCGGCCACGGCCGCGGCGAAACGAAAATTGTTCGATGTATCAGTAAGCGTAATCGGTTGAAAAGCCACGGGGGTGGTAACAAGCTTGCTTTTTGTTCCGTCGGGTTCTTTGTAACGGAACTTGATAAACATGAGCTCGTTGCTTGCGGCCGCGCCGTCCTTGATCTCTTTGTCCTGGTAGCGCAGTTTTGTCCCGCCGGATGATTCGGGACCCGCCGGCGTCAGTTCATACAGCACGGTGACCGTGTGGCCGACCCCGAGCTCGCCCGCGTCTTTGGTATCGTCGGCAAAGTCTTCGGCCCGCAGCATCCTGTTCTCATAGCCGATCAGGCGGTAGGAATCAACGACGGTGGGATTAAACTCAACCTGTATTTTTACGTCCTTGGCAATAGTGTGAAGGGTACCGCCCATCTGGTTTACCAGTACTTTTTTCGCTTCCAGCAGGCTGTCAATGTAGGCATAGTTCCCGTTTCCCTTGTCCGCCAGGCTTTCCATTTTGGAGTCCTTATAATTGCCCATTCCGAATCCCAGGACGGTGAGAAATATCCCCTGCTCGCGCTTCTCTTCTATCATACGCACAAGTTCTCCCTCACTGGACGGACCCACGTTAAAATCGCCGTCCGTGGCCAGGATGACCCTGTTGTTGCCGCCGGCCATGAAGTTTTCCTTGGCAATCCTATACGCCAACTGAATTCCCGCTCCACCCGCGGTTGATCCTCCGGCACTCAGCATGTCCAGGGTCTCGATAATCTTCTTTTTGTTGTCGCAGCTGGTGGGGGGCAGTACCAGCCCGGCCGCGCCCGCATAGACAACAATCGCAATGTTGTCCTTTGGTCTCATTTCACGTACCAGCAGTTTTAAGGCGGATTTTAACAACGGAAGTTTGTTGTAATAGTTCATGGAGCCGGAAACATCCAGCAGAAAGACCAGGTTGTTGGGGGGAAGTTCCTCCAGGGAAATCTTTTTGGCCTGCAACCCGATATGCAGCAGCATGTGTTCCGGATTCCAGGGGCAGGCTGAGAGTTCGGTAAAATAGGCAAAGGGTGTCTCTCCGTCCGGTTCAGGGTAGTCATAGGTGAAATAGTTTACCAGTTCCTCAATGCGTACCGCGTCCTTATACGGCAAAGCGCCGTTCCTTAAAAAACGCCGTACGTTCGCGTAAGATGCGGTATCAACATCTATGGAAAAAGTGGAAAGGGGATTGTCTTTTGCTTTCAGAAAGGGGTTTTCATAGATACGGTTGTACTCTTCCGTATTGAACTCCGGCTGTTCATCTGCGGTGGTCAGCCCATTCGCCACGGGGGCTGCGGCTTCTTTGGCCATGGTGGTGGAACGAATTGTCTTCTTGGGCTCATTAAGGGCGTTCGGGGCCACACCGGCAGCGTCCATACAGCCCGAAATGAATGCCAGGGCACAGATACATACCACTATGCCTGTTGTTGTTTTTTTCATATAAACCTCCTCATTCACTCTCATTTTTCAGGCGGGAGTTCCCGCGTGTTTGCAATAATATACGGTGGACAAATGAAAAGGTAACGGAAAGTACGCAAAATTATCCGGGGGCACAGACCGATTCCAGCAGAGGAAAAAAATTCGGGAAGGTGATGTCCACACATTCCGCGTCATTGATGATTGTCGGGCCGGAGGCCCCCAGCGCACCCACGGCCAGGGCCATGGCCACCCGGTGGTCCATATGGCTGTCCACGCTTGTCCCGCTGAGAGGACCGCCGTGAATGACCATACCGTCGGGCAGTTCCTCAACCCGGGCCCCCATTTTGGCCAGCTCCCGGCACATGACGGTTATTCTGTCGGTTTCTTTCAGGCGGGCCTGGGGAACGTTTACCAGCCTGGTTGTGCCTTCGGCGAAACAGGCGGTGACGGCCATGGCGGGCAGTGCGTCGGGAGTGCTGTTCAGGTCAAACTCCTGTCCCTGCAGACCCCGGCCCCGGATGGTGATTCCGCTTTCTCCGATATCGACCCGGCAGCCGAAACGCTCCAGCATGCCCACGACCGCTTTGTCTCCCTGGGAGTCATTCATGTCCAGACCCAGGAGGGTAAGCTCGGCACCGGTAACGGCGGCGGCACAGAGAAAGAAGGTGGCGGAGGAAAAGTCCCCGGGAATCTGCCTGGTAAACGCCTTGTAGGACTGCCCGCCCTTTATGGAAAACCTCGACATATTGTCATGTTCATATTCAATTCCCTGGCTCTCCAGCCAGTCAAGGGTCATCTGCACGTAGGGCTGTTCGTTCAGCTCAACTACCTCTATTTCGGTGTTTCCCGGTGCCAGCGGGGTATTCAGCAGGAGCCCGGAGAGGTACTGCGAAGTCGGGCACTTGATTCGGGTGGTTCCGCCCCGCAGGACACCCTTTATTACCAGCGGTGCGCACCCGTTATCCCGCGTGGAGAAGGCCTTGGCGCCCAGGTCATTCAGGGCCTGCAGCAGCTCCGTGGCCGGTCTCCTGCGGACCTGCTCATCACCGGTCATCACCGACCAGCCGGGGATAAGCGCCGCCGTAGCCGCCGCCAGATACAGGCTGGTGCCGGAATTCCCGGCATTCAGTATGTCGGCCGGAATCTGCAGCTCGGCGCCGGTGCCCGTAACCGTCCATTCGGCATCTTTTTTTTTGATGACCGCCCCCAGCTGTTCGCAAATGGAAAGGCAGGAGAGGGTATCGGCCGAGGAAAGGGGGTAAATAATACGGGACGTGCCCCGGGCCAGGGTCGCGATCAAAAGCGCCCTGATGGTATGTGATTTTGAAGTGGGGATGCGTACCTCCCCGTGTACCGTCGCCGGCCGGATGGTTGCCTGCATGTTGTATCCCTCCGAATAATAAGCGCGATCTATTTTATTTTTAACAGCTCAATCTCAAAAACAAGGGTCTGGGAAGGACCGATCTCCGCCGAACCGGACTGCCCGTAGGCAAACTCCGGGGGAAGGACAACCTCCCACTTGGAACCCACCGGCATCAGTTGAAGTATCTCGGTCCAACCGCTGATTACGCCGTCAACACGAAATTCCACCGGTTCCCCCTGTGCGTAGGAGCTTTGGATCACCTCGCCGTCCAGCGATCGTACCAGGTAATCACACACCACGGTATCCGTAAGTTTCGGCTTCGGGCCGGTGCCGGCTTTCAGTATTTTATACTGGATACCGTCCGGCAGCTGGACCACCCCCGGCTGTGTTTTGTTGCGTTCCAGAAAAGCCCGGCCTTTTTCGCTGTTTATTTTGCCTTGCTCCTGCATCACAAAATTCTCGATTTCGCGCTGCAGCTCCTCCCGCGGAAGAGAGGCCTCCTTGCCCAGGATCCCGTCCCTGAAACCGCGCAGCACCATCTCATAGTCGATGGAAAGGTTACCCCGCTCATAATCAAAACGGGACTGCTGCCCGAGGTTATATCCGATACCGTAGCTTATCCGCTTCTGTTCGGTGTTAAGCTCCTTTTGACAGGATACCCAGAGTAAACAGGCAAAACAAATACCGCTCAAAAGAATTTTTTTCATATGATTTGTATAGACCTCACGCCTGAAAAAGTCAATAACGCAGCAGACCACGAATCACCGCAGGACCACCTCATCCAGTTGCACAATCCCCAACGCGGCGGCCGCGTTCCCGTTGCGAATCCCTATCTCCAGGAAACCCGTACTGCCCCAGTACGCCAGGCGGCGGCCCGGAGCAACGTCGGCGAAGGTCCTGCTGATTGGACTGATGGTTAGATTACGCGCCGCTACCGTGACCTTCCCGCTAAAAGAGTTTTTCGCCGATTCGCTTTGGTGGATAGAGGAAATACAGTTACCGAAACGATCGATATGCAGAATTCTGCCCTTGATGGCGTGAGGGGAGGCGGTTGTTTCGGTAAAAACCTGCGGAATAATGTACGGATTGATCTCCTGCTGCCGTATCGCGGCAAATTTTTTATTGCAGATAAGTCCCGCAGCCGGGGCAAAAATGTCCCTGCCGTGAAAGGTGGCGCTGATCCTTTTCCCCTTGATGTTTTCCACCGCTTTTCTTTTTATACTGAAGCAGGTAAGCCGGGCTCCCCTGCGCAGCAGCAGACTGAGTGTCCCATTGTCGGGGCACACGATGTACTTTCCTTCACCGCAAGCAACAATCTCCCTGCGTTCCCCGCCCACTCCGGGATCCACAACACAGACAAAAACAGTGCCCCGGGGAAAATAATCCCATACACTGTAGAGCATGTAGGCGGCGCTTATTATATCGTGGGCCGGCAGCTCATGGGTAACGTCGATAATATTCACCCCGGGGCTGATACGAAGCAGTGCCCCCTTCATACTTGCCGCGTACTCATCGGATACGCCGAAATCGGTCAACAGGCAGACAAAACGTTTCATAACAAACTCCACTCCATCTTATGTGAAATTCAGGTGAAAATCAATTGTGTAATTTGTGCTCCCATGGTAGTTTTATCCGGATATGAGAGATTCTTCATGGCGGACACAGTTATCCCGCCGGTTTACCTCAGTTGCGGATATTCCCGCCGGATTTCACCTTTCCGAAAGTGAGAGGAATTTTTTTGCTGCCCCGGTCGCCCGGCAGGTGTTGTCTTTCAGCGTTACGCCGTATTATCTCTCACTGGCCGATCCCCTCGATCCGAACTGTCCGATTCGGCGGCAGGTTGTCCCCACCGACCTGGAGTTCGTTCACCGGCCGTATGAGAGCAGCGATCCCCTGTATGAATCCGCATACACCGTTCTTCCCGGGCTGATACATCATTACCCCGACCGGTGCGCACTCAAGGTAACGGACCGGTGTGCGGTCCACTGCAGGTTCTGTTTCAGGCGCTATTTTACGGGAAAAAAAATGGATGTTCTTGATGAAAAACAGATAATACAGGCCGCGGCGTACCTGGAAGATCACGATGAGGTAACCGAACTGCTGCTTACGGGGGGTGACCCCCTGGTGCTGGAGGACGATACGCTGAATACCCTGTTGGGCCTAATCCGTGCTAAAAATCCCCGCCTGGTGCTGCGTATCGGGACAAGAACCCCTGCCGTTCTCCCCCGGCGGATTACCCCCGCTCTGGTAAAGCTGCTGGGACGGTACAAACCGTTGTGGATTATCACCCACTTTAACCATCCCAAAGAAATGACCGCGGCGGCCTGTCAGGCGTTGGCACTGCTGCTGGATTCCGGTATTCCCGTATTAAACCAGACCGTGCTGTTAAAGGGGATCAATGACCATGAACGGATATTGGCCGGGCTGTTCACCGCTTTGGTCGGGCAAAGGGTAAAACCCTACTACCTGTTTCAGGGTGATCTGGTAAAGGGTACGGCTCACTTCCGCACCGGACTGTCACAGGGCGTGCGGATTATGCAAACGCTTTGCGGTATGGTGTCGGGCATATGCCGTCCCATGTATGCCGTGGACCTGCCGCGGGGGGGAGGCAAGGTAACACTGACGGAATCGAATTTAAAAAGACTTGAAAAAGGCTTTTATATCATCGAAAATTATGCTAAAAAGCGATATAAATATCCCAGAGAAGATCAAAAACCAGAGAAATGAATCGTAAGACCAGAAAGATTATTATTATATTGGTAGAACTCGCGGTGATCATCGCCCTGTTTGTGTATTTTGGGTTTATCATTGCCAAGGATTACGATAAGTTTGCCGATACCATTTCACGGATCACCATACCGTTCTTTTGCGGTCTCATTTTAATCCAATTTGCCAAACACGGAGTGGGAAGCCTGGAATGGCTGGTGCTGCTGCGGCAGGCCGGCTCCAGAAAGTCCTTTTTTACGCTGTTTACCGCCCGGTTGACGGGGTTTGCCATCAGTTACCTGACGCCGTCCTTATACCTGGGGGGAGAACCCGCGCGGGCGGCCGTGCTCAACGATTCTACCATTTCCTATAAAAAGGCCCTGGCTTCGGTGGTATTGGATAAATATATTGAACTGTTTACCAAGCTGCCCTGTATTATCATGGGCTTTGCTTTTCTGATCATCATCCTGAAACCGGAGTTCTTTGTTATATTTATTTCAACCGTATTTATTGTTTTTTTTGTCAGCCTGTTTCTGTTTCTGCTGATTAAGCTGTTTCGGGACAAGGCCTTTATTCATAATTTTTTCAGGATTATTCTGCGTCCGGTGTTGAAATTCCGTCCGCGCTTCGCGGTGAAAGTGATGTTGGTGGTAAAGGAGTTCCAGAGCGATATCTCGACCATTATCAAGGAAAAAAAGGCGTTCTACCTGGCCAGCGGTATCGGCTTTCTTATCAGCCTGATTGAGGTGTTTCAGAGTTATTATATTATTTCCTTTTTATATCCCACAGGTTACAGCCCGTCCATGATCCTTATTTTTGCATTTATTATTTATTTTTCGTCACTCATTTTCAGCCTTATCCCCTATCCCACACCCGGGGGGCTGGGACCGGTTGAGGGTATCTATGTGATATTCTTCATTCTGTTCGGTATGCAGCGTGCGGACGGCCTGTTGTACTCGCTGCTTTTACGCATGGGGCAGTCGGTCAGTATCGGCCTGGGGCTGGTAAACCTTTTTTTACGAAGAGTCTTTAAAAAACGTGATAAAACAGTATAATTTGTGTATTATATTAAAAGAAGGGAAGAGGCGCCGACCGGATTCGAACCGGTGCATAAAGGTTTTGCAGACCTCTCCCTTACCACTTGGGTACGGCGCCTTAACAACGTGCCTATAGTATTAAATAAGGGGGGTTTTGTCCAGTAACCATGGTAAGTATTATTGTTCCCGCATATAACGAAGAGCATTTTATCACCCACCTGCTTGAGACCGTAAAGAAGCAGACCTATAAAGATATCGAGGTTATCGTTGCCGATAACCATTCTCGTGATAAGACCCGTGCGCTGGCCCGAAAGTATGGTGCGCGGGTGGTAGACGGCGGTATTCCGTCGGTTGCCCGCAACAGGGGTGCCGAGGTGGCCCGGGGCCGTTACTTCCTTTTTGTAGACGCTGATCAGGAGCTTCCGCCCACATTCGTCACACGTGTTGTGAAAAAGGTTCAGCAAAAGGATCTTGATATTTGCGTCCCGCAATTGAAACCGCTTAACGAAAAGAATTTCTTCTATGCGCTTATTTTTAAATTCCATGCGGTGTACTTGAAAGTTATGCAGCGCATAAAACCGCAGGGCAGCGGCGCCTGCATATTCGCCACGCGTGCGCTTCACAACAGTATCGGTGGGTTCGACGAAACCCGCAGGCTTTCGGAAGATCATGATTATATCCTGCGGGCGGCGCGTATCGGCAGGTTTTCCGTGCTGCGGGAGGTCCATGTTAATTTTTCCGTACGGCGGATGCATGACGAAGGTCTGGTGCTGTCACTGTATAAAATAATAAAGGCGGCCATGCTGCATATTTTTACGGGCAAGGCCGATGAAAAGGTGGAGTACGAGTTTGGGAAGTTCCAGCACAATTACGCCGCTTCGGGGAAGAGGCCGGAAGGGCAGAAGCTTAAACCGTCGTTTGCCGCGTTTATTACCAATTTTTTTTCCCGGTTTGTACGGAAGCTTTCTTATTTGAAAAACAGAAAAGAAATGTAAACAAGAAACGGGGTGAAGGTGAATATTCCTGAGTTTTTACAAGGAGTGGCCGATAGTTTTCAAAAAACACCGCGGGAAATTTTTTTATTCATTCTGTTACTTTTTATCCTGATTTTTATATACGCCGTGGCCTCTTTTATCAGGTACCTGGTAGACAGGACAAAACTCTCCAAGGTGCTGTATCAGAAGTATGTCCGGTACCTGCGTGAATTTTCCGTCACCCAGGCAGAAAGAGAGTTGATAGACGCGCTTTCGGTGTTCTTAAAGACCCCGGAAAAAAAGTATCTGTTGTTTATTAACCAGCATACCTTCAACTACTGCCTGAACCGGTTGAAAAGAACGTCCCGTGTTTCAAATGAGGTCCTGCTGCCGCTGACGAAAAAACTGGGTTTTGATATCTATAATCCGTTTCACCTGCCCCGCACCACCCGTGAGATCGCACAGGGCAAGCCCGCCTTTCTGGTGCTCCCCGGCAATCAACGTATTGCCGGTATCATAGAAAGGCAGCTTAAGGATTCGCTGGTTTTTTTAGTCAAAGGGAAACCCGCCGAGCCTTTTTTGGGCAGCGAAGCCACGCTTTACCTGCATAACGCTCTGGGGGTGCTTTCTTTCCCCACGTTAATCCAAAATGTCAAGGAAAACGAGATATTCCTTGAGCATTCGGATACGGTAACCTCCATCCAGCGCAGGATGTATTACCGGAAAAACATCAGGCTGCCCATTCTTATCCGGCAGGAAGGCTCAACCGAAAAACCGCTGGGATCCGCAATCATCGATATCAGCGCGGGCGGGATGAGTGTGGCAAACCCGCAGAAAAAATACAACAAGGGTGATGATTTGAGGCTTTTTTTTCATGAGAATACCGGACAGCAATTCGATATCAGTGGGGAGGTGCTTCGTGTATCAAGAAACCGTGAGGTCCTGCATATTCGTTTCGGCCATCTGATCGAATCGATACAGGACCGGATCATGGGGTTTATTAATATCGAAAAACAGGCCGAGCAGGACAAAGGATAACAATCCGCACTGCACACGCAGTGTGCGGTTTTTCTACCAAAGTTGATGCACCTGCGGTTTTATCGAGGTGTTGTAAATGCGCCTGACCCCATCAAGCTGTTCCGCTGTTAAGGCGGGGAGATCGGTCGCCGCGACATTCCATTCCACCTGCTCGGTACGGGAGGCCCCCGGAATCACGCAGCTTACCTCCGGGAACATCAATATCCAGCGCAATGCCCAGGACGCCAAAGAGAAATCGCCGGGGAAAAGCTTCTTCAGTTCCTCTACCGCCGCAAGGCCGGTCGTAAAATCCACCCCCGCAAAGGTTTCGCCCTTATCAAACGCCTCCCCCTGACGGTTGAAATTCCGATGATCATCGCGGGCAAAGGTTGTGTCCGCCTTCATTTTTCCGCTTAACAGGCCGCTGGCCAGGGGAACCCGAACGATAATGCCGACATTACGTTTTTTTGCCTGCTCAAAAAAAAGTTCGGCGGGACGGTGGCGAAACATGTTGAAAATGATCTGTACGCTCGCCACGTTCGGGTATTCGATGGCTTTGAGTGCCTCTTCCACCTTCTCCACACTCACCCCCAGGAAGCGGATTTTCCCCTCGCTCTTCAACGTGTCAAAAAGCCCGAATATCTCCGGCCGGTAATAGACTTCGGTGGGAGGGCAGTGCAGTTGAATCAGGTCGATGCAATCGGTCCGCATGTTTTTCAGGCTGTCTTCCACAAAGCCGCGCAGTACCCCCGGGGTATATCCCTCCGAGACATGCGGATTTATCCGCCTCCCGCATTTTGTGGCGATATAAAGTTTTTCACCGTGTGCGCGGACCACTTTGGCCACGGCGCGCTCGGAAAGACCATTGCTGTATACATCCGCCGTATCAAAAAAATTAACTCCCCGTTCGATCGCGTGCTCCAGGATTTGTTCGGCGGTTCGGTCATTAAACTCATCCCTCCAGCCGCCGCCCACCTGCCATGTTCCCAGTGATATTTCCGACACGTTAAACCCGGTTTTCCCCAAGGTACGATATTTCATATACTGTCTCCTTTTTTTTTATTGATCGGGTGTTTCATTCATTACTTCATTGATTTTTGCCGCGAGTTTTTTAACTCCAAAAGGTTTCTGTATAAATCCCCTGGCCCCCTCTTGCAAAATTTTCTGGATCTCCCCGTTGATGCTGTAGCCGGATGAAAAGAGCGCGATAATCAGGGGATTAATCTTGTGTAAGGCCCGAAACAGTTCCCTGCCGCTTATGTCGGGCATGGCTACGTCAAGAATGACAAGGTCTACATCCTGCCAGTTTTTTTTGTAGTATTCGATGGCCTGCCGGCCCTGGTTAAAGACCTTACTTGAATGACCGATCTTGCGCAGCATCAGCCTGAATGTTTCGCTGACGATTTTTTCATCGTCCACTACCAGTATGTTGAATGACTGTTTATTGTCTTCCGGTTTTTCCGGGGTTTCAGCCCCGCCTTCCGGAGGATTTTCCGCGTTTATAAGAGGAAGTAATATGGTCAATATGCTACCCTTGCCTTTCCGGCTTTGGACACTGACCGCTCCGCCGTGGCTTTTCACTATTCCGTAGACAGCGGCCAGCCCCATGCCTATCCCCTTACCCGGGCTTTTAGTGGTAAAAAAGGGTTCAAAAATTCTTTCACGGATTTCGGCCGGGATGCCCATACCGGTATCCGTTACCGAGACCAGAAGATAGTTCCCGGTCTTTAATTCCTTGGAAAGTTCCTTATATCGCCGGTCTTTTGCAGTTGAGGTGTCGGTGGTAAAAATCAGTTCGCCGCCTTCCGGCATGGCGTCACTGGCGTTTATGGCAAGATTCAGAATAGCGTTCTGAAGCTGGGTCGGATCGCCCATAACCCAGGAGGGATTGGCGTGCAAATTTTGCAGGATCTTGATTCTTTTATCGATACTGTGTTTCAATAAAGAGACAACCTCGGCAATAATGGTATGGATATCAAGTTTCACGCTTTGGTAGCGGCCCTTACGCGCGAATGCCAGCAGTTGGTCGGTGAGTTCGGCCGATCGTTTGGCGGCGCGCACAATTCCCGCGGCGGTATCCTTGAGTTTTTCATCCCGCAGGTTCATTTGCAGCACATCGGCATACCCCATAATACCCGCCAGCATATTATTGAAGTCGTGGGCAATCCCCCCCGCCAGCCGCCCGATAGCCTCGAGCTTCTCGGACTGCTTCAGGCGCGATTCAAGCTCCTTGCGTTCTTCCTCAATTTTCATCTTTTCCGTCAGGTCCTCATGCATGATCACGACATTTTTTACCCGCCCCTCACTGTCTTTCAGCGGATACAGGCGAGCGTGGGTATACCTTTTTTCTCCCGGTTGTCCGGATTCCGCCGGATCGTAGACCGCCAGGGGGACATCCACTATTTCCCCGCCCAAAGCCCGCCGGAACTCTTTGTCGTATCCGGACTTTTTCAACTGCGGGTCCTCCAAGACATTATACTTTCCTACGGCATGCGTATTGCCGATGATTCCCCACAACTCCGACCAGGCCTTGTTGGACATGATCATGGTGCCGTCGGGCTCATGCACCTGAATGGAAAGGGGCGCTTGATCTATCAAGGCCCGAAATTTTTCCTCGCTTTGCTTGAGGGATTCCACGGCCGCACCCACCCGGCTGCGCAGCAATGTATTCCAGAGTGCAAGAATACCGATGATAAACAGGGCGGTGATGGTCCCGAGAATAATTCCCTGCCAGGGAATTCTGATCTGGATGCGGCTGCCGTACCACTTTTCGGATAATAAATTCCTTTCGGCCTCTCCGATAGCGGACAGCCCCTTATTCAACACGGCCAGTAATTCCTTGTCGTCTTTGCGGACGGCCGCGCGCAGATCGTTTATATAAAGCGGGTCCTTCAGGTGGCGGAACTGTTTTGAGGAATGGGCCTTCATCAGGAAATAGCGGATGTTAGACTCTTCGGCGATGAAGACATCGATTTTTCCGGAGACGATCGCGTCGGTAAGCGTGGCGTAATCATCATATCCGATTAATTTCAGTTTTTTCCCATATCGTTGTTCCAGGTTCTTCTTCAGGCTGGTACCTTCCAAAATACCGACGGGAAACCCTTTCACATCTTCTATATCACCGATACCGCCGATGTTTTGTGCATAAAAAAGATAGGTCCTGACATAGCCGTAAGGGTTGGTGAAACTCATTTTTTCCGCCCGTTCAGGCGTATAGGATGCCCCCAGCACCACGTCGACCTGGCCGGAAAGCAGGGTGGGGATGGTGTTGTGCCAGTCCATCAGGCGCCAGTCCAGCGGTATCCCGGTTTTTTGCGACCAGAGTTCCCACAGGTCATAGTAGAATCCATCCGGTTTACCGTCGATGTGCGCGAAGAGCCCGGGGCGAAACGAGTTACCCCCGCTGATTACAATGAAAGACTGCTTGGATTGGGCAAAGATATTCCGGCAGAGCAAAAGCGCGGTTATAAAAAACAACACAAAATATGCTGTTCTACTTTTTATTTTCATCCACCTACGCCTTTACGAGATACTACAACCCCTAAGTATAAATTATAGCTTTCTGTATTTCAGCAGTCAATGGGAAAGGTGAATTTTAACAGGTTTTCTTCGGTTTCATACAAAAGTATGAGGTAATATTGGACCGAATGTGATAAAGTAAGTTTTATAAAATTCAGGTTATACAACCAGGAGGAGATGAAAATGAATAAAATAAAGAAAACAATTATCTTTTTTGCGGTTCTGGGGCTCTGTTTTTTTACCTCCATGAGCGGGACGGGCCCGGGTGTGTCCGCGGAAGAAACAAAGGTGGTACTTTCACTCTGGACATTTACGGATGAGATAAAGTCTGTAGTAGACCGGTTTGAGCAGCAGCACCCGGGAATAAAGATTGAGGTGACCCTGCTGCCGTATGGCGAATATACGAGAAGGCTGCAGCCGGTGCTTAAAAGCGGAGAGGCTGCTCCGGATCTGTTTACGTCCGAACCCGGGAGTATCACTGATTTTATGGCGACCGGTGCCTGTGAAGACCTGTCCGCCGCGCCGTACAAGGCTGATGTCACCGACATGTATCCCTTTATGGTGGAAGGGGCCAGAGGTGCCGACGGAAAACTGCTCGCGCTTGGCTGGCAGGTATGGACCGGGGGATTTTTCTACCGCCGCAGTATGGCCAAACAGTACCTGGGTACCGATGATCCCGCAAAGGTGGGGGAAATGCTTTCCACGGAGAGCAAATTCATCGCCACCGGACTGCGCCTGAAAGAAAAAAGCCAAGGGAAGATCAAACTGATCGCCGGTTGGGGGGATTATATGCGCTATGCGCTGGCAGCCCGTAAGAAACCGTTTGTGGACAACAACAAGCACTTTACGCTGGATGACGCCGTGGTAAGGTATTTTGCCGTGGCCCGGGTACTGCAGGAGCAAAAACTCACGGCAGGCTGCGGCATGTGGAGTTCCGAGTGGTTTGAAGGTATGAAGGGATCGAATATTTTCGGGTACAGCTTCCCCTTATGGGGGTTTACCTATATATTGAAAACCCAGTCGGCCGACACCAGCGGTGACTGGGGGGTCTGCCGGGGGCCTGTTCCTTATTTTTGGGGCGCCACCTGGATCGGGATAAACTCGAATTCAAAACAGAAAGAAGCGGCCTGGGAGTTTCTGCGGTTTGCCACGCTCAACAAGGATACCCTGGAATGGTGGGCGCAGGAGAAAAAAGAGTGCGTCAACAGTAAATCCGTTATGAACAAGCTGAAAGATAAAATGAGTGATGACTTCCTGGCAGGGCAAAAATATTTCCGTTATTTTGCCGAAGAGGCATTGAAGATAAAGGGAAATTTAATAAGCGCGTATGACATAAAAATCGAGCCATTGTTGACCGACGCAATCACCGTATATTTACGAGACGGCGGTTCAAAAAAACAAGGCGTGCAGGAGTTTGTCCGCAAGGTGCGTGAAGCCTTTCCGAAGTTGATCATGGAATAGACTGCTAATCCGCACCCGGATTGATTTTTAAGCTCCCCGCGTTTGCGGCAGGCGCTGAAGATCAACGGGAGTCCTCTGGGAAAATACGGCCTTCGCATATGGCTGATGCTCCTGGGGGCAATAGATAATTATGTTGAAGGTCATGTGACGAAGGCCGAGGCCTGTGCAAAATTTAAAGCGGATGTAAAGAACGCTTTCCCGGATATAGAGGTGGAGTAATGAAGGCGACGAGCAATCGCCAATTAAACAGAAAAAGGAGGATATAATGAAACTTATTAAAAAACCCTTACTTTACGGATTAATAGTTTCCCTTATTTTCATAGTCGCCGTGTCTCCGAACGCAACCGGCGTATGGGCTTCCGGAGAAGAGGTACGGCTGTCGGTCTGGTCTTTTACGAATGAGACGCAGGGTTTTATTGATCGCTTCGAAAACGAAAATCCCGATATCACCATAGATTTGACAATCATACCGTATGAGAACTACATTAATAAACTGATGCCGGTCTTGCGGTCGGGTAATGACGTCCCGGACCTGTTTTTAGGGGAGTATTCGCATGTGGTTGATCTCGTGGAAAGCGGATTTTGGGACGATCTGTCGGGCGCACCCTATAACGTCGATGCAACTGATATGTATCCCTTTACGGTGGAGGTGGGGACGGACTCCAAGGGAAAGCTGCGGGCCCTGTCCTGGCAAGCCTGTGCGGGAGGTTTTTTCTATCGCAGAAGCCTGGCCAAAATGTACCTGGGTACCGATGATCCTGAGAAAGTCGGCCGCATGCTGTCAACTCCCCGGAGGTTTTTGGCGGCTGCCCGCAGGATCAAGGATAAGAGCGACGGCGCGGTGAAGATTATCGCGGGATACGCGGATTATCAGCATTATCCGTTTGCTTCCAGAACCAGGCCGTTTGTATCCGGTACGAAATTGTCATTGGAACAGCCGGTGCTTGACTATTTTGACCTGGCCAAAACAATGCATGATGAAGAATTAACCGCGAATATCAGCACCTGGTCTCCTCCCTGGTTCGAAGAAATGAATAAAAAGAATTCAGGTGTATTCGGCTATATTCTACCCTGGTGGGGATTGCAGTATTTATTGAAACCGAACGCCAAGAAAACTTCAGGCGATTGGGGCCTCTGCAGCGGCCCGGCTTCCTATTTTTGGGGCGGAAGCTGGATGGGTATTTATAAAGACTCGCAGCAGAAGCAGGCTGCCTGGAAGTTTTTACGCTTTGTTACCCTGAACCGGGATACCCTGAAATGGTATGCCAGAAAAGACGGCGATTTTGTAAACAACAAGGCCGTGGTGAAGCAACTTAAGCATGAGTTTGCCGGCGAGTATCTGGGCGGAGAAAATTACTATGAGTTTTTTGCCGGGGAGTCCATGAAGATACGGGCGTCCTATTTTGGGGCGCGGGAGATGGATATCCGCAATATTTTAATGGATGAGATTAGATCCTATGCCGAAGGAGAAAAAAGCAAAGAACAGGCGATCCGCGACTGGAAAACATGGATGGATGAGAACATTATATCCGTTAAAGCACGGGGAGACCGGTATCAGGATTCACAACGGGATGAGAATACGATTTTGGTATGGTCTTTTACCGATGAAATAAAAAAGTTTATCAATGAGTTTAAACGTCGTCATCCGGGAGTCAAAATCGAGCTGACCATTGTCCCCTGCGCGGAGTACCTCAATAAGATCAGGCCTTTACTGCGGTCGGGCAGAAATGCGCCCGATGTGTTTACGGCCGAATACTCGAATGTCGTGGACATGGTGGAAAGCGGGTTTTATGATGACCTGGGCGCGGCGCCCTATAACGCGGATACCTCGGACGTCTATCCCTATATTGTCAAGGTGGGCACGGATTCCAAGGGTATACTGCGCGCTTTGTCCTGGCAGGCGTGTGTGGGAGGTATCCTCTATCGGCGCAGTGTGGCCAAACAGTACCTGGGCACCGATGACCCTGAAAAAATCGGCCGCATGCTGTCCACGCCCGAAAGGTTTTTGGCCACGGCACGAAAGTTAAAGCAAAAAAGCGGCGGCAGGGTAAAACTTATCGCCGGCTATGGAGATTATCAGCAGATTGCTTTCGCTCTGCGCAGGAAAGCCTTTGTAACGAACGGTAAACTCAATATCGAGCGATGTATTCTGGATTATTTCGATATGGCCAAAACCATGCGAAATGAGGAGTTGACCGCCGATATCGGCACCTGGTCCCCTCCCTGGTTCGAGAACATGAATAAAAAGCAGCCGGAGGTTATGTGCTATATCCTTCCTACCTGGGGTCTGAACTATGTAATCAGACCGAATGGGAGAGAAACCGAGGGAGACTGGGGATTGTGCCAGGGACCGGTCTCCTATTTTTGGGGCGGAACCTGGGTCGGCATCTATAAGAATTCCAAAAAAAAGAAATTAGCCTGGGAGTTCGTCAAATTTATGACCCTGGAACGCGATTCACAGGAGTGGTGGGCCGAGGAAACAGGCGATTTTGTCGGCAACAGGAAGGTGGTGCAAAAGATCAAACATAATTTTACCGATCGCCAATTGAACGGCCAGAATCATTATGCATTCTACGCCCGGATTGCCGCAAAAGTGGACGGCTCCCTTTTGAAAAAGTATGATCTTGATATCAGAAATTTCCTCATGGAGGCAATAAAAAATTATGTGGAAGGAACGCTGACGAAAGCCGAGGCCATTAAACAGTTTAAAGCGGATGTAAAGAACGCCTTTCCTGATCTTGAGGTGGAATAACGCTCCCGGCCGGCGATAACATCAAGGCTCAAGCGACCGCGGACCGGCCCGGAGGCGGGTGATCAGGTCCTTGATTGCGAACGGTGAGTAATATACAACAAGTGAGATAATACCGAGTATCTCCAGACCAAAAATATACCAGGGCCAGGGGCCGAAGATTTCGACCAGCACGTCGATGATGGTGGGGATATCCGGCGGGGCGCAGATATACAGGTAGTTTCCGTTTACCAGCAGGTTGAACACGGCGATGATCCCCATATAGATATTGGTAATAACGATGGTCTTCCCCACGGACTTCCAGGTGGGGCGGTAGCCCTCTATAAAGGTCATGTAAATGACCGCCATAATAATGGCCCCGTGTGAGACAAAGGTCTGGATCATGCGGTAGTGCGGAAAGGCATAGCCATTGTCCGGCGTAAGGATGGATTGGAGGGCCCCGCCCATGCCCCAAAAATAGAACAGTTCGTAGAGGAGCTTCTTCTTGCGGATCAGCATTATCGGCGAAAGCACCACCGCCAGCCCGCAGAGGTGCAGGGGCAGGTTGTACCCTACCGACCATGTCCCGATGCAGAGAGACCAGATATTCAGGGAAAGTTCCTGGGCCAGCAGGATAAAGGAAAGAACATAACAGAAATACCTGTTTACCTTTTTACTGTCTACCTTTTTCAGTACCAGCACCATGCCCACATTCAATGCCGCCACAATCAGCAGGGCAATGATATGAGGCAAAGAGAAAATTTCAAACTTACCCGCCAGATAGTTGGGATCAAAATATTTTGCCATAATTGAATCCTGTTCGCGTATGATAATAAAATATATCACCGGAAATGACAATTATTTTTTTTATAAGTTTGGTTATTGCAAAAAAAAACGAAGCGGCTATTATATAGTGTATGCGCGTTTCACTATGCAAGATCGCGTCACTGCTCTTATTACTCTCTTTGTGGGGATGTGCCACCATGGATAATTATACGCCGCTGCCGGACACCGCCCGGATGTCGGCTTATGTTGATAAAAAAGTCTCGCTTGTGGGGAAGATTTCCAATACACCATGGCAGCACATGATCGCTTCAGTCAAAGAGTATCCCTACTGTGAGTACTTCGACGTCGGTGATTTTCAGATTGTGGTGTACGCCAAAGAACCCATGAAATGTGACGGCCCTGTCAGGGTTTTCGGCAGGGTGCTGGAAGTGAGCGGCAGGGGCAAACGCCCCGAGCCCGGCGATGAGGTATACACGGAGTATCACCTGCTGGTGGACCGTTGGCAGTGCCTGCCCTAATTCATCAAGGTGATGATATAGTCCACCACCGTACAGTTGCGGATCAGAGCGATACCCTTGCGGCCGGCCATATGCTTTTTATCCCAGGTTTCGGGGGGGCTCATAAACTCCCACAACTCGTCCCCCTCCTGCATTTGGGCCAGCAGCGCTTTCCAGTTCGCGTTGTTATACCCGAAGGGAACAGGGTCGGGCCCGAGGGCATCGGCGCTTACCATATAGGCGGCCTCCGCCTCTTCCACGGTGATGGGATTTGTCAGCCAGCTGATGAGCAGATCATCCGTATCACCACAGGGTGCCTGGGCAAATAAAGATGTAAGGGCCGTCAGCATCAGCAGAAGTACCGCGACAGTACCGATTTGATGGATTTTTTTTCTTATCATTGCCTATAAGTATAGCGCGAAATTAAGAATATACAATATTTCTCTTGACAGAAATATTTATATGCTGCATAATTATGCTAAAAAATTGCATAATTATGCAGACAATGGATATAACAACCCTATGCAGGAAAAAAGGGAGCGTCAGAAAAAAATTGAGTCTATCATCCGCGCGCATGAAATAGAAAGCCAGGAAATGCTGCTGAAGCATTTACAGGAAGAGGGGTTCAGTGTCAACCAGAGCACGCTTTCCAGGGATCTGAAGGAGATGCGGGTCGGCCGTATTCTGAACACCAGGGGCGGGTATGTGTACACCGTACCGGAGGAGGAGGTCAAGGCCTCGCTGCAGATACGCCTGGACCTGGAGGTGGCGCGGGGATGTGTGGACTATGAGTATTCCGGGAATTTCGGGGTGTTAAAGACGCTGCCGGGATACGCCCAGATGGTGGCCCTGGCGGTAGACAAACTGAATCTTGCGGAAATAGCCGGTACCCTGGCCGGTGACGATACGATTCTGATTCTGCCCCGGGACGGATTTCCCAGGGAAAGTGTCAAAGCGGCGTTATTGCGTCATATACCGGAGCTTGAGGAGGCGATGTAGGTGAAAGCGGCGATTATCGGAATTTCAGGATACACAGGGCAGTTACTGCTGCGTCTGCTGTTGGACCACCCGGATGTAGAGAGTATCATCCCGGTTTCTTCCTCAAGGCAGGGAGAGAAGATTATCACGTTTGATCCCGGGATCAGCTCCAAGCACCTGCAAAAACTTGCCGCCACGAATGAAACATGTGTGGCAATTGAACAGGTGGACGCGGCGGATGTTGACGTGGTGTTCGCGGCCCTGCCGCATCTGAAATCGGCCGGGTTGTGTGCGCCCTTTCTGGGCAAGACCGTGGTAATCGATCTGTCTGCCGATTTCAGGATCAAGGACTCAGGTTTGTTTGAACAGGCGTACGGAACCCGTCCCCCACGGGAAGACCTGCTGGAACAGGCTGTCTACGGCCTGTGTGAATGGTACCGGGATGAGATTAAGAAAAGCGATCTCATCGCCAATCCGGGTTGTTACACCACGGCCGGGCTGCTTCCCGTACTTCCCCTGGTAAAGGAGGGGCTGGCCGGGGGGCCGGTGATAATAAACGCGATCTCCGGCATCTCGGGTGCCGGCAAGAAAACACAGGAATACCTGCTGTTCTGTGAGCGCTCGGAGACCCTCTGGGCGTACGCACCGGGCAAGACCCACCGCCATAGTTATGAGATCAGGGCCGAGGTGGAGCGGGTGGATCCCAAGGTTGATCTGTATTTTACGCCGCACCTGGCGCCGCTGGTTCGCGGTATTGCCGCCACAATTTCGGTGCGGCTGGCAAAAAAACGCACCGCACAGGACATCTACGAAATGTATCACTCCTATTACGGTGACCGTCCCTTTATCGGGCTGCGCCGTTCGGGCATCCCGCAGACAAAGGATGTTTGGGGCTCGAACCGCTGTGATATGGGGTTCCATGTGGAGGGTGATATCTTGTACCTGTTTGCCGTCATCGATAACCTGATCAAGGGAGCGGCCGGGCAGGCGGTACAGAATATGAATATCCGTTTCGGTCTTGATGAAACCGCGGGCCTTCCGGTACACGGCCTGCGCTGAGGAAACGGTTGGAGAAAAGAGTTGGTGTTATGGCGGAAAAACTAGCGGTGATAAAAATAGGCGGAAAGCTGGCGGAGAACCGGCGGCTTTTACTGGAACTGGGGAACGAGATCCGGGGGCTAAAAAGCTCCTATTCGTTCCTGTTGATCCACGGCGGCGGTGCCGAGGTATCGGCACGCAGTAAACAGCTGGGAATGGAGCCCGTGTTCAAAGATGGGGTACGCATCACCTCACCCCGGGAAATGGATGTGGTGGATGAGGTCTTGGGCGGCCGGATCAATACGCGCCTGGTGCGCCTGTTCGGGCAGTGCGGTCTGAAAGCCGTGGGATTGAGCTGTGCGTCCGGCGGTATTATCACCGGTGAAAGCCTGGACCCGGGAAACGGCAGCAGTACGCGGACCGGAAAGATAACGGCCATCGATCCGGAACTGCCGGGCCTGCTGATGGAGCGGGGCTATTTCCCCGTATTGTCCTCCACCGCCGCGGACGGGCAGGGTGTGGGCCTCAATATCAATGCCGATACCGCGGCGTTCGCGCTGGCGGCCGCGCTGCATTGTGAGGTCCTGTTGTTTTTTTCCGATATCCCCGGCGTATTGAAGGAAGACCGGGTGATTGAAACACTCGACGCTGACCAGGCACGCCGGGAAATTGAGCTGGGGACGATTTCAGGGGGAATGATTCCCAAGATCTCCTCTTCGCTGGATGCCCTGGAACACGGGGTGGAATCCATTATTATCGCCCAGTATGAGGCACACGGATCGCTGGCCGGGCTCCTTGCCGGAAAAGGCGGAACCAGGCTCTACAAAGAATGAGATGAAAGGAAAAAAAATGGAAAAACAGGATGCACTGACTACCGACACTCCCTTTGCCAAGCATATGGCGCCCGAGCTGCTGGTGCTGGACAAGGGCGACGGAGTGTGGCTGTACGACAGGGTCGGGAACAAGTACCTTGACTTCGGTTCGGGTATCGCGGTGAATGCCCTGGGATACGGCCGGGAAGACATGGCCGGGGTTGTGTATGAGCAGATGAAAAAACTGATCCATATCCCTCCCTTGTGGACCACCCAACCCGCCCTGGAACTGGGAAAAAAGCTGGTGAACAGCGGGCCGTTTGCCGCGGTGCATTTCGGCAGCAGCGGGACCGAAGCCAATGAGGCCGCTTTGAAATTCGCCCGGTTATATGCCCGGCGTAAAAAGGGTGAGGGGCACCATAAAATCATGTGTTTCACCGGGGCTTTTCACGGCCGGACCATGGGGGCGCTTTCCTGTACCCCGACCCTCAAATACCAGGACCCCTATCGGCCGCTGGTTCCGGGAGTGGTTGTTGTTCCCTATAATGACATCCAGGCACTGCGTGCTACCTTGAACAACGAGTTCGCGGCGGTGATCATGGAGGTGGTCCAGGGCGAAGGAGGACTTACCGGTATGACACCCGGGTTTGCCGCGGAGTTGGATGCGCTCTGCCGCAGGCATGACGTTATCCTGATCGCGGACGAGATCCAAACGGGACTTTACCGGACCGGGAGCCTCTACGCTTCCATAGAGATCGGACTTACCCCCGATATCATCACGCTTTCAAAGCCCCTGGCCGGAGGCCTGCCCCTGTCGGCCACGCTGATTACCGAAAAGGTTAATGAGCTGATTCACGTGGGCGAGCACGGGACCACCTTCGGCGGCGGCCCGGTAACCACCGCGTTGGGGCTTTTTGTCTGGAACACCATTACCGCCCCCGACTTTGTGAGCGGGCTCAAAGACAAGATGGGGTATCTTGATGAGCTGCTTCTCGGGCTGCAGAAGGAATATGCCTGTGTGGGGCAGCTCAAGGGCAAAGGATTCCTGCGTGGACTTGAGATTCTTGATACAAAGAACAGGGGAGATGACCTGATGCCTTCCGTACTGGAAACGGCAAGGGACGCGGGCATCCTTGTGCTGCGGTCCGGGGCAAACATTTTGCGCATTGCTCCTTCCTTTGTGATTTCCAAAGAGGAGATCACCCGGGGGATTGAGCTGTTAAAAAAGGTATTAAAAAAATATGAGTAATACAAACATAAAAATGACAGGAGTGTACCCATATGAGTTTAGCGAAGATCAATAAGATAGTGCTGGCCTATTCGGGCGGCCTGGACACCTCGATCATCATCCCCTGGTTGAAAGAGCATTACCCCGGGGCGGAGGTCGTCGGGGTGTGTGTGAACGTGGGCCAGGATGATGATCTGGATGCCATGCAGAAAAAGGCCAAAGCGTCGGGAGCGGCCGGGCTGCATATTATCGATGCCCGGCAGGAGTTTGTGAAGGACTACCTCTACCCCATGCTGCGCGCCGGGGCATTGTACGAGGGCAAATACCTTTTGGGTACCTCGATCGCCCGGCCCCTGCAGGCAATGCACCAGGTGCGCGTGGCCCTGGAAGAGGGGGCCCAGGCCGTAGCGCACGGTTGTACCGGCAAGGGCAACGACCAGGTACGTTTTGAGCTTACCTACAAGGCGCTGGCGCCGGAGCTGGCGGTGATTGCCCCCTGGCGGGAATGGAACATCCGTTCGCGCGAAGAGGCCATTGATTACGCGGAAAAGCACGGCATTCCCCTGGGTGATATCTCCAAAAAGAATATCTATTCCCGGGATTGGAACATCTGGCATATGAGCCACGAGGGCGCGGAACTGGAGGACCCCTGGAACCGGCCCCGGGAGGAAATGTTCAAGCTGACCGTCTCTCCCCGGCAGGCCCCGGACAAGGAGACGGAACTGACCCTGGAGTTTGAAAAAGGGTTTCCCTTGGCCCTGAACGGAAAGCGTATGGAGCCGCTGGAGTTGGTTGCGGCCCTGAACAAGCTGGGCGCCGAGAACGGGATCGGCCGTGACGATATTGTAGAGAACAGGACCGTGGGCATGAAGTCCCGCGGGGTTTATGAAACCCCGGGCGGCACCATCCTCTATACGGCCCTGCGCGAACTGGAGATGCTGACCCTGGACGCGGACACCCTGCACTACAAGCAGATGCTGGCCCTGCGCTACGCCGAGCTTGTATATCGCGGTAAGTGGTTTTCCACATTACGCGAATCATTGGAAAGCTTTATGCGTACAGCCTGTGAGTATGTCAGCGGAGAGGTGAAACTGGTGTTATATAAAGGAAACATTATCATCGGCGGCAGGAAGTCTCCGTATTCGCTTTATTCGGCGGACCTGGCCTCGTTCGGGGAATCCAGTTACGACCACGCGGATGCCACCGGGTTTATCAAGCTTTACGGCATACCTACCACCGTGGCCGCGCTTAACCGCAGGAAAAAGTAGTGGAACCCGCCGGTATTTTATGCTATGGTAGACGTAAAGTTGTCTATAAAGGAGAAATAACATGCCGTGGAATGTTGTGTATTTAATCGGCGGAATTGCCACCCTGGTGCTGGGCGTCTTCAGCATTGTGCAGCGCCGCCAGACCTTTCTGGCGATAGCGGGTATCATCTGGTTTTGTGTGGTGCTGTTCAGCCAGTATGTCCCCAGTGTCTATAATGCCGCCCTGATTCAGGGAATACCGAGTTTAGGCGAATTACTCCTGTTTGTCGCCCTGCCGGTGTTTATTATCCTGGCGTTTTTTTCACGCAAAGGCTAATAGATCGTAATTTTTCTTGCGATTGCCCCGCTTCTCCGTTAAGCTAGATAGCGGGGCTTAACATGACGGATGAAAAGCACTATTCGGGCAGGCAGGTAAACCGGATATTACGTTCCATTTTAAATGACACCAAGAAAAAAAAGCTTATCGGTGACGGGTATACCTACAGCGATATTGCCGCCACCGCCGGTGAACTGGGCATTTCCCGCGAACGCCTGGACCGGGCGCTGGCCGACCGGCAAAAACGCCGGGAGGACGCAAAACTATTCATTAAAAAGCACATCAAGGTGGGTGTTGCGGCCGTAATCCTTTTGGGAGTATTGGCCTACTTTTTCTGGCCCACGCCCTTTACCGGCAGTGTAAAAATGATCTTTACCACGCAGGTCAATGATAATTTTACCCCGCAAGATGATCTTTCAAGCTTTTCACTCTTTTATAACAAGAAGGTATACTGTTTTCTGACTATTTTCGATATCCATAATGAGCATACGGTGAAATGCGTTTTTTATGATCCGAAGCATAAACCGGCTACGGCCTCAGAGTTGACCATCACCGATCCGGACGGCACCAAAAATGCCTATTTTTCGCTGGATCTGTTTCTCTCATCCCCGACCGGCGTCTGGACGGCGGAGGTATACGTGGATAATACCCTGCAGGCGGAAAAAACGTTTACCGTGACGCGTGGGAATTATACCGTTACCCTGACCTCGGATGTTGATAAAAACGATGATCCTATAGACTCCCTGACCACTTTTTCACAGTCCAAGCACAACAGGGTGGTCTGTTATATCAACTGGTCCAAAATAAAAGGGGACCACCTGGTGGAATGGCACTGGATCAATCCCTCCGGGGAACTGGCCCAAACCGACAGCATCCGTATCACCGACCAGGGCGGCGGAAACTGGGCATATTACAGCCTGTATCTGAAAGGCAAGCCCACCGGTACCTGGAGGGTCGAGTTGATAATGGATTCCGTTACGTTCGGTGAACGCGATTTCAAGATTGTACCTTAGGCAGTGCCGCCAGGTCCACGGTTAGTACCACTAATTAAAGATAACCCTTGAGCGCCGCTATCGCCTGTTCCGCGGTTTCAACCTCCGCCCTGAACAACAACGAGGGGTCCACCGTGGAACCGCCGCGGGAAGCCGCCCGCCAGCTCTTAAGCCCCACCAGCGGTTTTCCCAGGATATTGGCAAAAGAGATCTCGGAAAGCGTCCCGAAACTCCCGCCTACGGCGACCAATGCCGTACTGCTCTGCGCCACTATAAGATTTCGTGCGTGTCCCAGGGCCGTGACAACGGAATACGTAAGATAGGCGTTTCCTTCCGTACGGTCATACCCGGGCAGGATTCCCAGGGTGACGCCCCCCGCCTCATACGCCCCTTTACAGGCCGCCTCCATGACCCCGCCCATTCCTCCGCAGACAAGGACCCAGCCGTGTTCCGCTATTAATCTTCCCAATGAACAGGCAATCACGGCGATTTCCGAATTACAGGAACTCCCCCCGATCACCCCGATGTATGTTTTTTCCATAATAAATCCTCCGGTTCCTATCCAGTGAAGGCGGTCATGGAGATTTCGATTTTGGCCTGCAGCGGCAGCGCGGAAACCTCAACCGTGGTGCGCGCCGGCGTATGGGGCCGGAGTGCCTGTTCGTAAATGCGGTTGACCCGGGAAAAGTCTTTCATATCGATCAGGAAAATTTGGACTGCCGTCACATTGCCGAAATCAGCGTTTTTGGCCTCCAGGACCGCCTTCAGGTTTTTCAGTACGAGTTCGGTCTGTTCTTCTACCGAGCCCCCGATAAAGCGGCCGCTTGCCGGCTCGATGGCAATCTGGCCCGAGGTGTAGAGAAACCCGCCCGCCGCCACGGCCTGGGAATAGGGCCCTACGGGCTTGGGCGCATGGTCGGTATTGATGATTGAAATGCCGTTCATTTATTCGCTCCTTGGTAACTGCTTGTAATCACTTGAATTATAACAAATTTTGTTCAATAGATACATTACGGCACTCCCTTTATTAATTCGGAAAAAGACGGTATCATAACCACCTGATTATGCTTGGATTGGTAAAGAGATTTCTGCAGGATAAGGAGAAGCGGAACAGGTTCATCCGTTTCGGAGTAATCGGTTTCCTGGGGTTCCTGGTAAATGCGTTGTGCCTTGAGTTGTTTCGCCGGACCGGTGTGGGAGGTTTTTTCGCGCGCTTTTGGAGCGGCATTCCGCGGGGTTCGCTGTTTGCCATAGCCGCAGAGCCGTCCGCCTGGGCCGCGGCCCTGGCCACCGAGATTGCCATTATCAGTAATTTTATCTTTAATAATATATGGACCTTCAAAGACCGTAAGATATCAAGCGCGCGGAAGCTAACGGCCAAGTTTTTACAGTTTAATGCGACCTCATTCGGGGCGGTGATCATCCAGTTTCTGGTCATCGGTGTCGGCACAATGCTTTTTTCCGACACCCTGCTTGTACGGCAGCTTTTTCTAGTGATTTCGGTGGGATTTTTTATCGTGCCTTATAATTGGTTCATGTATAACGTGGTCATCTGGAGAATCGGGAAAAAAGGGAAGAATGAAGAAAGAGAATGAACTAAACCGGGTTTTTCCTTTAAAGAACGTGGTGCAGCATTATGCCTGGGGATCAAAGGATTTTATCCCTGAATTATTGGGGATTCCCAATACTACAGGGGAGCCTTTTGCCGAGTTATGGATGGGAAGTCATATTACGGCACCCTCCTTTGCCGTGTTGGACGATAATGAAACTATTTCCCTGCGTGAGCTGATTGAGCGGGACGCGGACCGCGTCCTGGGCAGGCAGACGGTGAAAACCTTCGGTAAAAGACTGCCCTTTTTGTTTAAGGTGCTGGCCGCGCAAGACCCGCTTTCGATCCAGGCGCATCCCACAAAGCAGCAGGCCCTGGAGGGATTCACAATGGAGGAGATGAAGGGTATCCCGCTTGCCTCCCCGCAAAGAAACTACAAGGATACCAATCATAAACCGGAGTTACTGATTGCCCTGACGGATTTCTCACTGCTGTGCGGTTTTCGGCCGTGGGAGGATATTAAAAACGAGTTCGAGCGGTCGGACCACAGCAAACCGCTTCGTTTGCTGCTGGAGCAGACACAGCAAAAGCCCGCGGACCGGCGGCTGGCCTTTTTTTTCGACCGGATAATGTCGTTGACGGAGCAGGAGCGTCAGGACCTAATCCCGGGGATTGTGGCCCGTATGGAAGGGCGGAGCGGGCCGGCATACGAGTGGGTACAAAGGCTTTCCGCCATCTATCCGCACGACATCGGGGTGCTGGCGCCGCTTTTTTTGCATACTCTGCGGCTTACCCCCGGACAGGCGGTGCATATTCCTTCCGGAGTGCTGCATTCCTACCTGAAAGGGTGCGGGCTTGAGATAATGGCCAATTCCGATAATGTGCTGCGCGGCGGGCTTACCCGCAAGCACATAGACCTGCCGGAGCTGAAGAAGGTGGTGGTATTTGCCCCGCGGAAACCTGAAATCATCCGGGCGCGGGCACAGAATACTCATGAGTTTTATTACCCGCTTGCGGTGGAAGAGTTTGCGGTAGAAAAGATAGTCCTGCGGGACAATGCGGCTGTCAGCCGAAACAAACGTAGCGCGGCGGAGATCATCCTGGGAATGCGCGGAACTGTCCGCATCTCACCCGTGGGCGGCTCGCCCGCAATAAGCATCCACAAGGGAGAATCCTTTTTTATACCGGCGGTGTTACCGGGCTACACCTTGCAAGGCAGCGGAGAGTTATATAAGGTCGGCGGAAACCGCTGACAGTGCCGAGGAGCAACTATTGTGCTGCCGGTGCCGATCGAAAAAACTTGACTCCACAGGGTTTTTTTTCTACTATAGAGATTAAACCGTATCTCGGTTACGGGAGAATACAATTCCTAAGTTAGACCTTGCGACAGTTCAGATAATACTCATGGGAATGACCGCCTTCATTCTGGCCGGATCGATCCACGAGTTTTCTCATGCGATTTCGGCGTACCGCCTTGGCGATACCACGGCCAGGGACAGCGGCAGGCTTACCCTGAATCCGCTTGTTCATATGGACATTTTCGGTTCGGTGCTTTTCCCATTGGTAGGGGCAATTTCGGGTTTTCCGGTCATCGGGTGGATGAAACCCGTACCCGTGAACCCGCTGCATTTCCGTAAACCTTCCCGGGGCCAGGCCGTCACCGCGCTGGCCGGTCCGTTCAGCAACCTGCTGCAGGCCGCGTTTGTGCTGATAATTCTGAAGCTGCTTATTATGTTCCTTCCGCTGGAGCTCTTGGGCACCAGCCCGGTAATCACGCTGATCATCAAATTCCTCAGCACGTATTTCAGTATCAATATCCTGTTAATGGTATTCAACCTGCTGCCGGTCCCGCCCCTGGACGGGGGATGGATCCTGCGGCATGTGCTGCCCGGCCGTATGCAGGAGCAGTTTGACCGCATATACCCGTTCGGTACTATTTTTTTGTTGCTGCTCGTGTTTACCGGCGGATTACAGATACTGCTGGGTCCGTTTCTTGCGTTTATTCACATTATAATCGGCTTGCTTTTTACGATGAATATTGTGTTTGTCTGCCTCCCCTTCGTCGTGCTGGCCGGGATTACCGCCTATTTCTTCAGGCAGGACCTGAAACTGACCCTGCACCGCCTGCGTCACAGCAGAAAGTTTGCGGACAAGGGGGTAATAAGAGTGGCACCCGGTGCCGCCGCCAAGAAACGGCGCGCCCTGGTGCTGAAACAGGGGGGAATGCTGCTGAAAAAACTCCGTCAGGGGGAACGCCTGGACGCTCGGGATGAGATTGCCCTGTTTGATATCAAAAACTCGCGCAAAAGAAACGCGATAATATGTACTGATAATGAGTTTGACATAGGCAACTCACGTTGTCAGAAGTGCGACGGACTGGCAAACTGTTTTTATACGTTTTTAGAACAGGCCAAAAACGGGGCATATGAAAATACGTGAATTTTTTTTTGAAAAAGAACCCAGGGTGTAGTATCTTTTAGCTTAAAGTGGGTAGTATGCAGCGGGAATTTCCAATCCTGAAGAACATAAAATCACCGGCGGACATCAAGAAACTCAGTCGAACACAGTTGTATAGGCTTGCCGCCGAGTTGAGGGATTATATCATAGATGTGGTCAGCAAGAACGGCGGCCACCTGGCCTCCAACTTGGGCGTTATTGAACTGACCCTGGCACTGCATTACGTTTTTGATTCCCCCGCAGACCAAATCATCTGGGACGTGGGGCACCAGTGCTATGCGCACAAGATTATTACGGGCAGAAAAGATAAATTTCCCACCTTACGCAGGTTTAAGGGTATCAGCGGGTTCCCGAAAAGAGAGGAGAGCAGGCATGATGTGTTTAACACCGGACACTCCTCAACGTCGATTTCCGCGGCCGTGGGCATGGCGGTGGCCAGGGACCTGCGGCGGAAGGGCGGCAAGGTAATCGCGGTGATCGGTGACGGGGCCCTTACCGGGGGCATGGCCCTGGAGGCGCTGAACCATGCCGGGCACCTGGGTAAAGACCTGATCATCATTTTAAACGACAACAATATGTCCATCGGCCAGAATGTCGGCGCCATGTCGGTGTATCTCACCGAGCTTACCACCACCCGTTATTATCAACTGTTTCGCCGGACCTTTGACGGGGCGGTGCGAAAAATCCCGTTCCTGGGGAAGCGGCTGCTGGATTATATTTATCGTCTGAAGCGCAGTCTGAAGGCCTTTTTATTCCGCGCCAACATCTTCGCCGACCTGGGATTCGATTACGTGGGACCGGTTCACGGGCATAACATTCATGTGCTGATAACTATGCTGAAAAACATCCGCAACCTGGGCAAACCGGTGGTACTGCACGTGACCACCCAGAAAGGCAGGGGGTACAGTTTTGCGGAAACCGATCCCATGCTGTTCCATGGGGTGGGTTCTTTCTCGATTGTCGACGGGAAATTCGAGAAAAAGGACACGGTCAGTTTTACCGAGGCCTTTGGGGAGACAATGCTCTCCCTGGCCCAAACCGATGAGTTGGTTGTGGCGGTTTCCGCGGCCATGACAAACGGCACGGGATTGACGGCTTTCGAAAAACGATATCAAAAACGTTTTTTTGACGTGGGTATCTGTGAACAGCATGCCGTGACCTTTGCGGCGGGCATGGCGGCCCGCGGTTTAAAGCCGGTGGTGGCCATTTATTCCACGTTTATGCAAAGGGCGGCGGACCAGGTTATTCATGATGTGGCCATGCAAAAGCTGCCGGTGGTTTTCTGCCTTGACCGGGCCGGACTGGTGGGCAGTGACGGGGAAACCCACCATGGAATTTTTGATATCTCCCTGTTTCGCCCCATTCCGAACATGAGCATTCTGGCCCCCGCGTCAGGACGGGAACTGTCGTTGATGCTGCGCTACGCGCTTGCCCAAAAGCAGCCGGTAATGATCCGGTACCCCAGGGGCAACTGCCCCGTCGAACTGCCCGCCTACAGCGCTCCGCTTGAAAGCGGAAAGGGGGTGTTCGCGGTAAGGCAAAACGGCACAGTTCTCTTGATCGCCCTCGGCAGTATAATTCCCCAGGCGCTTGAGGCCTCGCGCATTCTCACCACCGAAGGTATTCCCGCGGATGTCTATAACCTGCGTTTTATCAAACCCCTTGATATCGATTCCCTGGCCGAGGATATAAAAGGATATTCCTTTGTCTATTTTCTGGAGGACGGGGTCCGTTCCGGAGGAATCGGTGAGCACCTGGCTGCCCGGCTGGGTGATGCCATACGGGAGTCGGTGTTTGAAGTACTGGGCGTACCCGATGCGTTTATTGAACAGGGTACGCGTGAAGAGCTGCTGCGGGTGTGCGGACTGGACGCTTCTTCCATAGCGGCACGTATTAAAAAACGGGTGTTTCCCCGCGACAGGTTCGGCATAATTAAAAAGTTTTCCGCCGAGTATTAAAAGCAAAACCGATTTTTCGTACGTAGTATTGTAATAGAAACGGTATGAAAATAAAAAGAAGAGAACCATTTTTTTTGGGTGTGCTTGTCTGCCTGCTTTCCCTGTTTTGGTCCTGTGGAAACGGCAGTTCGCTCACCCTCCTCAGTTATAACGTGGAAAATCTGTTTGATGATGTGGACAACGGAACTGAATACCGTGAGTATGATCCTTCCTCCGGCCGTTGGAATGGTGAGCTTATGCGGATCAAGCTTGCCAATATCGCCAGGGTAATCCGTGAGTCCGTTTCCGGCGGGCCGGATATTGTCTGCCTGCAGGAGGTGGAGAACCGCCATGTACTGGAGCTGCTGGCAACCGAATATCTGGCGGGTCTGCACTACCGTGTTATTTATGCCGCGGATTCAGGGACTACCGCCACCCAGGTTGCTTTCTTAAGCCGGCTGCCGGTCCTCCGTACCCATATCCACCGGGTACCGGAATGGCAGGGGATACCCCTCAGGTATATCGTCGAGTTTGAGGTCAAAGCCGGAGACGGGGTGCTGCATATATTCAACAACCATTGGAAGTCCAAATCCGGGGGAGAGGCCCGCACGGAAAAGGCGCGTCTGCTGGCCGCAGAGGTGCTTGTCTCCCGGATCAGGGAGCTGGAGCAGGCTGATCCCCGTACGGATATCATCATTGTCGGGGACCTGAATGAGTGTTACGATGAGTACATTCGCAAAAAGGGGAGGTACCAGACCGCGCTCATTCCGCTTTCCAGCCGGGTGCCGGAGGCCTTTTTTTCACAAAGTCTATTCCTTACGCCCGATCCCCGTCAGACAGGAATACAAAACGGCAAAATAGTGCTGCTGGAATGCTGGTATTTTCTTGATACAGCAGAACGGGGAAGCTATGTCTTCAAAAAAGAGTGGCAGACCCTGGATCATATCCTGCTTTCCGCCGGCCTGTTCGATGAACGGGGGGTTTACACCCGGCCGCGTGATTTTTCGGTGGTCAGACGTGCCTTTATGCTGAATCCCAAGACAGGGTATCCCCTGCGCTGGAGGGCCCGCTCCGCAAACAAAGGGTATTCCGATCATCTTCCCCTGCTTATCAGGCTTTATTTCGGCGACTCCCCGTAAGAAAACTTATGCACGATTCGCCCTAACTTCTGCCGATACTAAACATTGATGTAAAAAAGCCTGAAAATAGACACGAAATATGGCATACTATTAATTGAGAGGTTTTTTCGATGAAAAGGATAGTGCTGTTACTGATTATCATAGGAATAGGTATCGGGGCGTATGCTCAGAATGGGGCCGGGGTAGTCCTGATCAACAAGGCGGTCGGCCCCGGATTCAGTATAAATCGTGACGGTAAGCAGGAATATATACCGGTCGGCGGCAATAGCAACATCGGGTACCGATTGCAGCAGGGCGATATCGTCAATGTAGAGGGCGGTACATTTCTGGAACTGCTGTGCCTGCCCTCCAACGCGCTGATTTATGTAGCGGAGCTCAGCTCATTTTCGGTTGCCCGAGTGGGTGCGAACGGTACGATTCGTATTGCCTTGTATTACGGGCGGATAAAGGCCAATATCAACGACAGCGGCAGTAAAAGCGGGATCGAAATCAGCGGGCCCGAGGCCAATGCATTAACCGATTCATCCGAGTTTGGGTATGATTTTGTCTATAATAAGGATGGAAAACTGTTGAACCGGATCTACTGTATTCGGGGTAATTTGACCGTTGCGGAGAACCTGAGTGATGATAAAAATAAAAGCCTCGGGAGAACGGCAAGCCTGAAGGCCAAGGAAATGGTGGCGATAACCGGCGTGTTTGCCGAGGGGCAGTTTGAAAAGAAGTTTTTTGAAGATGATATTTTGCAGTATTGGAAAGAGAACAATGTCGAAGCCAGGCTGAAAAGTCTGGCCGCGGTTGATGCAAATGGGAAAAGTGAACCGGTGGTAAAAAAAGCCAGGGAAGAGAATTCCGAACAGACCCTTGATAAACTGCTGAACCGGGAGGAGGAATCCAAGGAAAAGGAGGGAGCCGAGGGAACGGACAAAACCGCGAAGGCAGCCGAAGGCCGGGAAAAACCGGCACAGGACCAGGGGAACGGCAAAGGGATGCATTTTGCCCTGGACCTTGGTATTGAGGTTGCCTTTTTAGTCTATGGAACAGAGCTTGATACGGGCGGTCTTTTTGACTTCATGCGTATGGCGGGTATGGACTGGCTGGTTGATATGCTGAATTTTATCTTCAAAGCCCGTGCCGTTACCTATCTTGACGGCACCCTGATGTTTAATGACTTTATCGGGGTAGGAATTGAAACAGGGCTCGGATACAATACATTGATGGTCGGCAATACCACCTACCATTTTTTTGGTATTCCCGCCTACCTGTTTGTACGAAGCAATATCAGCATCCTCTACCTGCAGCTTTTCGGTGGTGTCAATTTTGTGGGCACGGTGGAAGAAGGGAACTTCGGCAGTATGCAGGTGAATACCGAGCTTGACGTGGGCCTGCGTGCCGGCATCAACCTGGGTGGGATGGCACTTTACGCGACTGCAATATTGAGTTCCCCGGATTTTGACGGGTTTTTTAACAACTCGTTTGATTTCCGCATCGGCGCGGGCCTTAAATTCAACCTGGGGAACTTTTAAGACGAACTTTTAAGCTCAGCGTGCCTGAACCGCTGGGCCAGGCCTTTCAGCTTCTGCAGGTCCTGCAGCGAAAATCTTTCCCCCTGCAGGGGAAACAAGGTATTGTTATGGGTTAAGGGCTCTTCTTCCAGCGCAAAACCGGATTGTTTTACGCTTTTACTCCAGAGACCGGTATACGGGATGGGGGAGTATTGGGCAACATAGACCAGGAGGCCCAGGGTAGCGGCGAACCTGATCGATTCTTCCACCTCTTCCGGATACTGGCCCGGCAGGCCGGCCAAAACATAGACCGCGATCTCGCTCGCGGCAAATCCCCCGCTCCGTAAGCAGTGCACCGCGTGTTCAAGCATGGAAACCTCATGCTTGGGGCCGTACTCCCGGTGAAAGCCCGCCCGGGCGCTTTCAAACCCAAAACGTACCTCACTGAATCCCGCTTTTTTCATCAGTGCCGCCAGGGATTCATCCAGGTAGGTGATATGCAGGCCGTTGGGCACATAAAAATCAAGCGTTATACCCGTCTCGATTATTCCGGTCAGAAAAGGAATGATCCCCGTGTGTCGTTGTGCCAACAGCGCGTCATCGTAAAACGCAAACGTATTGATCCCAAACCGCCGGTGGATCAGCTCCACCTGCCGGGCCAGGTGTTCGGGGTCACCGGGCCGGAATCCGCCGCACAGTTTGTGTGAGGCACAGTAGCTGCAGTGAAACACACAGCCGGCATGCAGGCGTACCACGCAGGCATCGTAGTAATGGGAGGGATCAAGCAGGTAGTCCTCCGTCGGCGCGGAGGCCGGCACCGGCAGCTTGGAGGCGGCCAGCAGTTGGGCCAGGGCCGGGTACGCGTCTCCCGTTACAATCTCATCGGCCTCCATGGTACGGCGCGCGTGTTCCGGGCAGAGGGTGGCGTATATTCCTCCCACCACAACCGGTGTGCGCGGGTGTATCATTTTTGCCAGGGAAACAACCTCCCGTACCCCCGGGTACCAGTAGGTCATCCCCGAGCCGACCAGGATAATGTCCGGGTTGACACTTCCGATCTGCTTTTCCAATGCCTCCCGGGGAATGCCGTAGCGGGCATACGGGCGCTGTTCGGTGTGTAGCGCCGGCGGGGTGGGCACAACACGCCGGAAGAACTTTCCCGTGCCGTTTGCCCTGCGCACCGGCTTTTTCAGGCCGGATTTTGTATACGATTCCCTGTAGTCCAAAGAGTTGATCATGGTTACTTCATAACCCGCATCGCTGAGCCATCTCCCCAGTTTCAGCAGGGAATAGGGGCGCACAAAGAGATCGAACAGGGCAAAATCATATACCGGAGGAAAAATAAGTAATGCGTGCGGCTTGTTGTGTGTACCGGCCATGTAGTGAGGTTTATTTAGACCTTAAGCGGATGTTTTGTCAACAACCGAAACAGTATACCGGGTTCAGCCCGCGAATGCCCTTAAGCTTGAAATTACCCATCAAGGTAAACTTCTTCTTTTGCTGGGCGTCGAACTGGGTATAAAAATCTTCCGTACAGAAAATTCTGTCCTTGTCGAGGAACTCCTTGGACGAGATCGATTCTTTCGACTTTTTCATATCACGGTATTTTACCCCGTCTACCCGAAAAGCCATGTTGACCGCGTTCCCATGCCGGTCTCCGTTCGGTTCGATGGTACACTGGCCGTAATTCAGGCTGATCCTGACATGCATTTTAACCGTGGCCTTCTTATTGGCGTTGCGGGCCTTTACCTTTTTCAGGATTTCAATAGCCGCGGCCAGGGCTTCGATCGGTTTTTTAAAGGTAACCAGGAACCCGTCTCCCGTGCCCTTGTTGAACTCGGAGCGGTATTTGTTGAACTGCGGCAGCGCGATTGAGTTCAACTCTTCGGTGATCTTCATGGCCTCCTCGTCACCGTACATGTTGGCCAGGCGGGAAGAATCAAAAAGGTCTAAGATAAGAATGGCCTCCACCTTTTTGGTCTCGGTAAAAAAGGTGGATTTTTCATCGTCCTTCCCCGTTTTCTTTTGTTTGTCCTCATCAAGACCGGGTTTAAAGATGATGAATTTCAGCCAGGTTTCGCCCATGATGATGGTATTGCCGTGTTTCAATTCGGTTTTTTCACTAATACGGATATTGTTGACAAAGCAGCCGTTGGTACTGTTCAGGTCCTCCATCCACACGCTTCCGTCTTCTTCCGTGCTTATTTTGGCATGGCGGCGGGAGATATTGTGGTCGCCGGGCAGGGGAAAATCAACTCCTTCATCCCTTCCGATTATGAAGGGATAGTTGTTTGTCTCGTAGACCTTGCCCTGGTCATCGCCCTTGGTCACCAGCAGGCGGATGTTCGGTTTTAAAAATTGTGTATTAGACTTGGTTGGCATATGTTTACCCCCCTTAATCTTATTATAGAAGGATTAATTTTGCAATAAAAAAATATTTAGTGGTACGAAGCCTGGACCTGGTTTTTCCGGGAGTGCCTGTCTGCAGACTCTCGTCTGCGGCCTGTGGC
>CAZWKE010000017.1:16653-57275 GCA_964634205.1 uncultured Spirochaetaceae bacterium | reverse complement strand
GTAGAGCTCCACCTTGCCAAGGTGGATGTCGCGGGTTCAAATCCCGTTTCCCGCTTTAAAAGGGCGATTCGGAGGGAGTTCCGGATCGCCTTTTCTTTTAAATCCATTGTGAAAGATTTTTCTAAAAGGAGCAATGAGAGTGATCAGCAACAAGCAGGCGGACCTGCAGGAAAATTCCCAGGTCTTGCTGAAAATTACCGTGGCCAAAGAGGACCTTAAAAAGGAATATGATAACCTTGTCAAAGATTATTGCAGTAAAGTGGCCGTCAAAGGATTTCGCAAGGGCAAGGTCCCCCCTGAGATTTTGGTTAAGAAATTCGGGGAGGAGCTGAAACAGGAGACCACCCAGAATATCATTCAAAAAAGCCTGGAAGAGGCTTTTGAAAGTGTGGAGTACAAGCCCCTGGCCTATGCGCGACCCGAGCTTGTGGACAGCGTGGAGTTGGATTTTGCCGAGGATCTAAGCTTTCAGATTAAATATGATACCTTTCCCCAAATCACCCTGGGTGAGTACAAGGGGATAAGCGTGGAAAAACCCCAGGTAACCATCGGTACGGAGGATCTGGACCGGGAACTGAAGGGTTTGCAGGAGAAGAACTCGATTGTAAAAGAGAAGGCGGATGCGGTTGTAGCCGGCGGTGACGTGGTGACGATCGATTACTGCGAGGTGGATGAGAACAAACAGGAGATCCCCAACAGCAAGCGTGAAGGGTTTGTGTTCGAAGTGGGCACGGGGTATAATCTCTATAAAATCGATGATGATATCCTGGGGATGAAACCGAACGAAGAACGGGTGATCACCAAGACCTATGATGATTCGATTGAGTTTCCCGAACTGAAGGGCAAAACCGTCAACATAAAGGTCACCCTGAAGGCCATCAAAACCAAAATCCTGCCCGAGTTGGATGATGAGCTGGCTCAGGACATAAGCGAAAAATATAAGACTCTGGATGACCTGAAAAACGATATAAAGGAAAAAATGGAAGCACATAAGGAAGAACGGGTAAAGGAACTGCTTTCCACCCGGATTGTTGATCAGATAGTTTCACAGACAAAGGTAGAGCTTCCCAAATCCATGATTGAACTGGAGCTTGAGTACAGCTGGCGTAATTTTTTGAACCAGAACAGGACCAACGAAAAAAATATGCTGCAGGCACTGGCCACACAGAACAAAACAAAAGAGGACATCTTAAACGAATGGCGGTCCCAGGTGGAGAAAAACCTGAAATCACGCCTGGTATTAGACGAGATAAGGAAAAAAGAGAATATTACGGTAACCGATGAAGAAGTTGATGCGGAAATAAAAAAATATGCCGATAATCACGGTATGGAATTTGAGAAGGCCAAAAAATCGTACGAGGATGCCAAAATGCTCGACATGCTGCGCGACAGCATCTCAAGAGAAAAAACCTTTACCTTCCTCATCGAACAGTCGGCAGTCAAAAAGGGGAAAAGCCTGAAATATCTGGACTTACTGCAAGGAAACCATTAAATTAAGACGTAAAGGAACAATAAAAAATGGACTATAAGGCTTCAACAATCTATATTCCCAATGTTATCGAGCGCAGCGGTTCTTCGGAAATCCGCTGGGACATCTATTCGCGGCTGTTAAAAGACCGTATTATCTTTTTGGACAATGAAATTGTCGATGTGAGCGCCGACCTGGTGGTTGCCCAGCTTCTGTTTCTGGACTCACAGGACCCGGAAAAGGACATTCACCTTTATATTAATTCTCCGGGTGGTTCGGTCACCGCCGGCCTCGCCATATACGATACGATTCAGTATGTAAAATCCAATGTGCAGACAATCTGCATCGGGCAGGCATCTTCCATGGCCGCGCTTATCCTGGCTGCGGGGACGCCGGAGAAACGCTATGCTCTGCCTTCCTCCCGCATGCTTATCCATCAGCCGTGGGGCGGTGTGTACGGGCAGGCCGCGGACATCGGGATTCAGGCCAGGGAAATGGTACGACTGAAAAAGCTTATTATCGAATACTTTGCCAAACACACGCAGAAAACCACCGCCACTATTGCGAAAGACCTGGAAAGGGACTATTATATGAGTGCGGAGGAAGCGTGTAATTACGGGTTAATAGATCAGGTTTTTGTAAGAGAGTAAAATGGGTAGATTTACAAAGAAAGCAAACGGTGTCAAGATATGTTCTTTTTGCGGCAAGACCGCAGACCTGGCCAGGCGTCTTATCGCCGGACCGGGTGTGTATATCTGTGATGACTGTGTCAACGTATGTAAGAAGATACTTGATGAAGAGGATGAAATCCTCTCCAGTGAGTTTATCGAAGAGATTCCCGCTCCCAAGGCCATAAAGGAGTACCTGGACCAGTACGTTATCGGACAGGAACAGGCCAAAAAGATCCTCTCGGTTGCCGTATATAATCATTACAAACGCATTTCCAAGCGCAGCCAGGTGGACAAGGACGTTGACCTGGAAAAGGCCAATGTGCTGTTGGTCGGTCCCACCGGGACGGGCAAGACCCTCTTGGCCAGGACATTGGCCAAAAAGCTGAAGGTCCCCTTTGCCATCGCCGACGCCACCACCTTGACCGAGGCCGGGTACGTGGGTGAGGATGTGGAAAATATTCTGCTGAAACTGATCCAGAACGCGGGAAATAATATCGCGGCCGCGGAAAAGGGCATTGTATACATCGATGAAATCGACAAGATCGCCCGCAAGAGCGAAAACGTGTCCATCACGCGTGATGTCTCCGGCGAAGGTGTTCAGCAGGCGCTGCTGAAGATTATCGAGGGCACGGTTGCCTCGGTTCCCCCGCAGGGCGGCAGAAAACACCCCAATCAGGAGATGCTGCGTATCAACACCACCAACATCCTGTTTATCTGCGGCGGGGCGTTCGTGGGCCTGGACAAGATCATCGAGACCCGCATCTCCAAGCACCCCATAGGATTCGGCGCGGATGTAAAACCACAGAGTGAGAAGGACCTGCAGGAGATCTACAACCAGATGCATCCGGATGATCTGATAAAATACGGACTTATCCCCGAGTTTGTGGGCAGGCTGCCCATTACGGTTTCACTGAATGAGCTGGATGCTGCTCTCTTAAAGCGCATCATCACCGAACCCAGGAATTCAATTGTAAAGCAGTTCAAGGCCACGCTCAAGCTGGACAACACCGAGGTGATATTCGAGGAAGAGGCCATTGAGGCGATCGCCGCCAAGGCAGTGGAGCGTAAAACCGGTGCCCGCGGACTGCGTGCCATTATTGAAGCAATTATGGTTGATATCATGTTCGATATCCCCTCTGTTAAAGGAAAAAAACGGCTGGTCATTACCGAGGATATGATCATGAACGCCAAAAAACCGGAAATCGAGATCCTGGAAGATAAAAAAAAGAAAACAGCCTGAGTTTTTTCACACTTTTTTTAACTTTAATTGCAAAATATCCCCATATTGAATATTATTAATAGAAGATCAGCGTAAGCATAATGGGGTATACATGTTGGAAAAACAAAGTAAAATCGAAGAGAAGATAGGCGAGGGCCTGGTCCGTATCGGCGCCATGGAAAAGGGACAGGTAGATGATGTCTTAAAGCGCCAGGCCGGGGGAGATGACAGACTTTTCGGTGAAATCGCGGTTGAACTGGGATATGTGGATGTAGAAGCCATCATATCGTATTTAAAAACGACACAGAAGGACCTTGATGATGCTCGTTCCGGCTGAAGTATGGACGGTGGCCAAGGCCGAACACGGCAGTGCGGTGTTGATCCGGCCCGTAGGTTCCGACGTCGCCGTGCCGATTTTTATCGGCCAGGCCGAGGCCCAGGCTATTCTGATCGGACTGGGGAGCATTTCCATTCCCCGACCCCTGACGCATGATTTATTTATTTCCACTTTAAAACAGTTAAAGAGTGAAATTAACCGGGTTGAGATTACGGAATTAAAAAACGATACATTTTTTGCGCGGCTGATTGTGACCCATAAAGGGAACGATATCAGCATAGACTCGCGCCCGTCCGATTGTATCGCCCTGGCCGTACGGGTGAAATGCCCTTTGTTTATCGATGAGTTTGTGGTTGATAAAGCGGGGATATCGGTCAACGTGGTCAATGAGGCGGCCCAGTATAATATCAGTAAGAGTGAAAACGAAAAAAAGATCGCCGAATTAAAAACCTCGTTGGAAAAAGCCGTTGAACAGGAAAATTATGAAGAAGCGGCGAAACTGCGGGACCAGATAAAAGAACTTGAGAAAAAGTCGTTCGAATAAAAAACGCTTAAGGTTCGTTTAGCTTTTAAAAGAAATAATTATGTGAAATGAAAATTGCCCCGACCACACTCTGGAAAAGGATTTTATTTCATGTTATAAATCACTGGAATAACATTAACTTGAAAGAGGAGAAGCCATGAAAATCTGGGTAAAAATTATATTGGGCGTTATAGTGGCCGTGGTGTTTACATTTATATTCGGGGATGATCCGGGGAATATCTTTACCGCACTCTCTGATGTATTCATTCATATCGGCAGCTATATTGTTTTCCCCTTGTTGTTTTTTGCGATGATAATGGCTACCTACGAGTTAAAGCTGGAGAAACGCCTGCTGCGTATCTACGGAAAGCTCTTTTTCTATCTTTTGGGGGCTACCGTCATGCTGGCGTTGTTGGGGGTGTTAAGCGGTCTTTTGATTCCCGGTGTTCAGATTTTTATTCCGGAAGATATGTCGCCGGTCGGTTCCCCGCCTTTTACAACGATTATGGCAAAAATATTTCCGGAAAACATGTTTCAAGCCCTGATCGGTGGTAATTTTGTGGTCTTTCTTTTGCCGGTAATTGTGGTCGCGCTGCTGTTGGGGCTGAATTATGATTACGACAAGCACTACACCAGGCCGGTGGTGCAGTGTACCGACGGACTGTCGCGCATTATGTATCACATTAACTCATTTATTGTCGAAATATTCTGGATCGGGGTTATTGTGATCACAACGGCCAAACTGATTCAGATTAAAAATATTGTCGGTATCGAGGTATATATCAACCTGCTGGTGATACTTTGTGTCGATGTGGTGATTGTGGTCTTCGGTATATTCCCGTTACTGCTCTATGCGTTGAACAACCAGAAAAACCCCTATAAATGGTTGTACGCCTCGATTGCCCCCGCGCTGACCGGACTTATTACCGGGCATGGATTTATCGCCATCGGTATGCTGGTAAAACACGGCAAGGAAAGCATGCATATATCCCGGAAAATCGGCGGGACGGTGTATCCTCTTGCCGCAGTGTTCAGTAAGGCCGGCACAGCGCTTGTGGTCAGTGTTTCCCTGATATTCTTAAAAAAAAGTATCTTCGGCCCGGAAATCGCGCTGGTGGAACTGCTCTGGATATTCGGACTTTCGGTGGTGGTATCTTTGTTGACCTCATTTCTTGATACCGGTTTCCCGGGACAGGGGGTGTGGGCCGCGCTGATCATTATCGGACAGGACTATCCCAAGATGGGACAGTACCTGGGGCTAAAGGATATTGCCCCGATCCTGATCAGTTTCGCGGTATTGATTAATGTGCTTACCTCCTCTCTTGTTGCTTATCTGATTACCCAGAAAGAGGACTTTAAAGAGGAAATAGATATGAAGACCTGTATCTGACGGGGGGGCGGGTCTATTTCCGGGGGCATCCTTTAAAGCAGGCGGTCCATAAGACCGGAACATAAATATACGGCCTCCCTGATCAGGGCCCTGCTGACGGGTCTCGGTATTGGCTGCAGGTCCTGCCGTATAGTCCGTTTTAAGTGTATTATTTTATTGTAAGCCTTGTTGATCCGCCGGCGCAGCCGTTCGCCGGTACCGTTTTTTTGGCAGGCAAAGAAAAGCAGGTCATAAAAAATCCGGTAGGTATCATGCTCGTTTCCCTCCAGAATTACTATATCATGTCCCGCGATAATCGCCTTCAGGGCGAAAATACTGACCGGGTGTACATGGGCCGGAAGGGTAATGTCCGGGGAGGGCAGCGAACCGCAGTCGGTAGGATGGTGGGTATAGTTTTTTATCATAAACAACCCGTCGGACATAATAAGATTATTATAGTTCAGTGAGTGTTTTAGATAACCAATCCATTTGGCGGAAAAGGTGGCAATGTTTTCGGCATCGATCCGTGAATTATACAGGTGGGTGGTCATAATACATTGCGCATAGGTGTGGAGGGCCTTAAAATCGCGTATTTTCCTGTTTACCTGTTTCAGGCTGAGTCTGGTATCGGGAGAGGTTTTGTGCAGATCAGACGGGAGGGGCAGGTAGGGGAAATGTTTCAAGGTCGGGAACAGTTTGAACCGGTCGTATATGCGGAACAGCTCTACGGCTTTTTTCCGCAAAGCCTCGCACGCAACCGAGTTGTCTACGGTTGGCCCTAATACCTGGTTTATGCCCGCGGATTTTAACAGAAAGGCGTGTAACGCAATTATTGTTTTAAATGCCGGATCGTCAAGCCTGCCGTAGGTGGTAAGGCACCCCCGTTTGAATCCGTTTCCCAAAAGCAGGTAGTTTTTAAGGGGGCGCCCCTTTGTGATGTGAGCAGAGGGCCGTTTTAATTTCAGGTAGTCGATCCCGATAAAAAGCGGAACCCGGGTAAGGGTAACCAGCCTGCGGTTTGTTTTTGCTATTTTATGAAATTCGGTTGAATTGTAATGCGCCAGTACTCCCCCCGGCTGCAGCTCCCGTATAAGCCGAAAGTAGCCCGGACGCACGGCGAAATCACCATGATACCCGCGGCCGTCGATATTAATATATATGAGTTGGCCCAGTTTGCGTTTTAACTCTGCTATTTTTGAATCCGCAATCTGAGTTTCCCCGCGTTTTTCCAGCTGCGCCAGGGTTTGGGGATCGGGTTGGTGCGGCGGAAGGGTGGCACACCCTCCGATTAAAAGCAGACCAAGGAGGCGGATAAAATTTAGAAAGGAATGTCTCTTCGTCATAAGTGCGAAAATTACAGATTGTTATAATTTAAAGTTCAGGGAGGCAATCGCCTGAACCATACCGCCGTTCCAGAAGGCAAGACCGTCGCTGAACAATAGATTGTATATCGGTATATAGGTACGCAGGGAAAAGCGCAGCTCCAGGCCTTCCGTCAAGGCCCAGTCTACAAAACCACCGCCGTGCGGATAAATAAATCTGCCCTCAAAGAAATAGACCGTCATGTCCTGCCTGTACTGCTCCCCATTGTCCCAGGCAAAGAGGGGAATACGAAAGGCAAGTGAAAGTCCTCCCTCTATACCCAAATCCACCTGGTCGGAAATCTTCCATTCATACGTCACCCTGCCGTCTATCTGAAAACTCAAGACAAAAAAGTTGTCGGCCCGTTCGATGTCGGCCGGGCTGGCCCTGTCGTTCACCCATTGGTACTGGGTCCCGTAAAAAAGTCCGCCGATCTCAACGGTAAAGGCGCCTTCCTGGTAGACCGGAAAGGTGGCCCCCACACCCTGTAGAATAACCGGGTTTGGAGCGCTGTTCTCCTCGGCATTGCCTAACAGGATCAGTCCCAGGTCCACACTGAAATAGGACAGGGACCAGGCACCGGAGGCGGTGAACAGGAGAAAAAATAAAAGACAAATATAAAACAGCGGTCTGTGTAATCTCATCACTTTACCCATAGTATAGCACATTTAGGGTGATTGTACATTATTTTACTTATCGGAAATTTGTCAGTAAACGAATTTGACAATTCCATACCGATATTTTAAAATTTAATACCGGCATTAGTAATGGTTGACTCGTCTCGTAAACATAATAAAAAATCTCAAATCAACGATTATATCCGTCTGGGTGTCGTCCTGAAGAAGGAACGCTCTCCCTTAAAACAACAGGCTGTGGATTCGATTCTGCGTTCCAGGGTAAGTTTGAAAGAGAAAATCGAACAGATAAAACATATTGATCGCGCGGAAGAAAGATACGGTAAACCGGAGTTTCGAAAACCGGAATCATCCGCCCCGCTCCGGAATGATAAGGCTGCCGCAGAGCCGGAAAATGATGAACAGAAACAGCTGAATGTAACAAAAAAAAGTCAGTATAAATTAAAGCGCCCTTTTACTGAAAACCGTTTTTTTGATTTCCTTTTTCGTGAATACGGAAAAATAAAGCAGTTCGGGAAGAGAAGCGGTATTCTGGTTGCCAAGTTTTTTTTCCGCATCAGAATAAATCCTGTTGCCCTGGAGAGCATCTACACGGAGAATGTGCAAAAGAACGTTGAGCAAATCCTCTCCGTGTTGAAACCCCTTATCCTCACCGGATGGCGTATTCTTGACAAATTTGAGTATAATTGCATTATCATCCTGATTGAATTTTGTCAGGCTCTCATGAAAACCGAGTTCCGTAATCTCCCCTGCAGGGACCGCACATTGCTGAATCGGTTTAAAAATATGGAACGGTTATTTCTGGTCCTCCATAGTGATCGTGAGATAATCGATACAATCTTTTTTGCCCTGCAAAAAATCAACGATTGGGAACAGGCGCGGGATGCCCGGGTAAAAGAAATCGAGGGACTGATACGTTCCCTTCTTTACAGCGGTGAGGATCACGCGTCGCTCTATGATCTTATTTTAGGGCTCAATATGGTACGTTGGAGACGGTACTTTATCCTGGCCGATCTCATCAATTATAATATTAAAAACATTATTTCCGCTTCCGTCTATGACTGCCCGGATAAGGTGCGGCTCATGATCAGGACATTCATCGAGGAACAGGAGAATAAATTAAAAAAACTGGTGCGTGAACGGACGGAACTTTCCAGGGAGCTTTCCCTCTTCCCCGTAAACACAAAGATGGAAATAGACTATGGGCCGCTTACCCTTTTTTACAATCAGCAGGCGGACCCCGGAAAAGCAGGGGCGTTTCACCGGGAGAGTGAACAGATTCTGTTTTTTTTCATCAAGTTTGTCGATTTTTTCATAAAAAGCTTTCGCGCTTTACTTTCCGGCATGGTCGCCTTCGATTCATCGGAGACCGGTATCATTTTCCCGAATGCCTTATTCGGTTCCGAGATCGACCGTTTGGGCTATTCGTTAAAGAAGCTCGAACGCCATACGTTTTCGTTCGGAAGTATTTCCCGGCAACGCTATCTGGAAATCAGGCAGATCAATAAAACCGCCACAAGAATCGAAGCCGAGGCCTTTTCCATCGTTAATGAAATCCTTGCCTATACTCATGCGATCGCGCGCAAGCTGTCGGGGGTTCTCGTCCCCCAGGATTCGCAGGATGCCGTAATCCCGGAGTCGGACGCTTCCGCGCAAGGCCTTGTCCCTCACAGTGATAAAGTGATCCAAAGCAAAGGTGTGCTTGCGGGAAAGACCGTCAAAGAGGCTTTGCGTTACACCACCTCCATTGCGTACAGCATCGGTCTTTTTCTGGCCGATCCGAATGTGCTGGGGGTAATCGACCGCTCGCAGCCGCTTACTATGGAGATTGAAAACATCTTACACCTGCTGCAGCGTATTGCCCCGGTAAAAGATTTTCTGGTTATGCAGAGGAAATACGCGTTCGCCGGGAGGTAACGGCTGGATAATCTTATGTAGTGGTACTAACCGTGGACCCGGGAGATGGAAGCGGCCTACTCCGTTAAAAACGGAGGAGTGACGGCCGGCTTTGGACTGGTCGCTTTTTTTTGCTTCAAATAGGTATTCGGATTGTACCATTTTTCTTTCACCCGGGCCGGCGAGCGTTCGTGTCCCCAAAAATATAGGTCTGTTCCTTTATGGATGCCGAAGTGCAGGTGCTTTCTCTCTCTTGATGTTTCGCTGCTGAACTGATCGCCCAGATAGGTGAGGATAACAGGCCCGTCCGCCACACTGATATGATCCCCCACTTTAAATGAAAGACCTTTGATTTTTACATGACCGTACAGTACCGAACTGTGTTCTTTATCGGGCTTAAGCAAAATGACTCCCCCGTACCCGGGGAGCATACCGATAAACGTGATGGTCCCGGAAGCTACAGCGTATACCGGCACCTTTTTGTTGATCTCATCGGGAAAAACCTCCAAATCAACCGCCGCATGATACCCGTAAAATCTGTTGTAGGGGAATAATTCTTCTTTTCCCTTATAGAAATTATCGTCAATAAAATCCCCGAAGCCTTTCAGGCTTTGCCGCGCATAGTATTTGTCCATGGGGAAGTACCATTCCGCCTGCATGGTCGTGGGGGGAAAGAGCAGGTATGATGATACGATTATTAATATTACTTTTATCCGCATGATTTTCATTATACCGCTCTTTATAAGATAGTAAAATCCACAATCTTAGTCCATTCATGGTTAAGAATTGCGGCAGGTATGGAAGGCGAGAAACTTTTCAGTGAAAGAATCGGCCGTAAATGCGGGAGACGCGGCAACGTGAATTCGCCCATGCAGCGCATCAACATGATCAGCGGGTCAGGGCCCGGTGAAAACGCATACTTGATACGGCACTGACAATTCATTCATCGACTCCTTTCCATTAAACCGAATCCTCTAAGGGGAAAAATATAATGCCGCCGCCGTTTCCGCGACGGCGGCATAAGGGGCACACGCAGGTGAATGTTCTCCTAGTTCGCGTTCCTGGCCACCCGGAACCCGACATGATATCCGCCCGAAAAGACATCACTGCTGCTTCTCAGGGCCGTCATCATGTTGTTGGCGGGGTAACCGAACGAGCCGCCGCGCATGATCCGATCCTCATTGGGCCCGGGGCCGGTAGCCCCCTTCGGATTTTCGTCGGTGTTGACGAGCGGGAACGGACCCTTCCAATCCCAGCAAAACTCGAAGACATTACCGGACATATCGAAGATCCCCAGGCTGTTGGAGAAACTGGTGGTCCCCACGTTGTGTGAGGCGGGCGGATTGTCGCTGTTGTCCAGGAACCAGCAATACGGCTGCCACTCGGCGGCATGCTGCGTAGCCAGGGTTGCTTCAAACGCCCCGTAATAGCCGCTTGCCTTCCGGCCCGACGCGATGGAACCATTGGACATGCGGCGGGCTGCGTACTCCCATTCCGCCTCGGTGGGAAGGCGGAAGCCGTTTGCAGTCCAGTCGACGTAGGGGTTGTCACAACTGCCGGGTTTCAGGTTGATCGCCAAAGCATCACATTCCTTTAAGGGCGACTGCATGGCGTTGTCCGTGTAATACACGGGCGTGAGCCCTTCCATCTCACTGTAGGCGTTGCACCACACGATGGCGGACCGCCAGGAGATAAACGTAACCGGCCCATTACCGACCGGCCCGTCACCATCCTTGCCGTTACTGCCCTCCCGCCCCAGGCTCGCGATTTCATATCCGTTATCGAGTGCGTAGGCTCTCACCGTAAACCACAATTCGTATGTCACCTCGTATTTCCCCAACCGGAAGGCGCTGATCAAAGGAACATTCACGGTTCCATCGGGGAATGTACTGTCACCCATGACAAAATCGGTTGTCGCGGGCACGTCAACGAGATCGCGATACGAGATAATGGGAACGTTCGGGGGTGTAGGCGACTTGGGCGGAACGGGGCAGCCCGCAGCCAATGCCGACATGGCGATTAAAAAAAACAGGATTACTTTTTGCATCTTGAACCTCCATATGCGGGATGTTCCATGAGAGGAGACACCCTCTACTCTTTTCACATATTGTTTTAAACCTTGTGAAAACAGTGCATTTTAGTTTTTCCTGAAACGGATTTCGACCGCGCCCATTGGCGCGGACAAAAAAAATCCACTAATCCTTGTTTTTCAGAGGCAAGAGCGCAAGCCCGGCCGCGCCCACATGGGTAAAATGAATATCCTCCCACGACGCGCAGATAAATCCCTGGAAAAGGATGAGACCGGTATAGCGGCAGCCGGCAGGCAGTCGGGGAAGCCTGAGGGTGCGTACCGCTTTGTCGTTTTCAGCCAGCAGCACGCGCGCCCCCGGCAGCAAGGCGGCCAGCAGGCCTTCATGGCGGCTGACAGCTACGGCGATATATCGGCCGTCGCCGCTTTGTTCGTACCCGATGGTCTGGTAGGTGTATCGCTCGCTCGTATGCGCGCGGGCATCGGTCACCGTAAAGTGCAGCAGGCACTCCCCGCCCGCGGCCGTGAGTTCACGGATACAGGCTCTAAACAGGGCGGCACAGCGGGCGGGCGTATCGCGGCCCAGGGCATCAGCAAAGCTGAAGGTATGCATGAACCACTCGCGCGTATGTTCGGTCTCTTCCCCGGTGGAGAGTGTGTATGAGGTGTAGTGGAAATACACCCTGTCCGCGGTTTTTCGCTTCCATTCCACGGCGAACGCATCATCGTCAAGCGGATTTACGACCACGGCCTGCCAGGCCGGGTCCCGCTGCTGCCGGTCGGGGGCTATGGGCTCAGCCGGACCCAGGTTATCACCTTGCCCGTTCATGGAAAAGCGTATAAAGGTAACGGCCCCGGCGTTTCCCGCGGCCGCGGCCTCATCCCGGTACACGTGGCATAAAAGCGAATTTCCACGCACGTACAGCCCGGCGCTGCTGCGCCCGCCGAACAGGTCCCGGTCATAATAATAGGAAAAATCAGGCCGTATGGTGCTCCCGGGCGCGCCGCCTGCAGCCGGCCGTACGGTCCGGTCATCGGCGCCGGCGGCGTCATCGGGCGCGCCGCTTGCAGCCGGCGCGGTGATGTGTTCATCCGGGCCGGCGGCTTCAAAGCGCAGCGCCGCGAGGCCGTAATTGTTCACCAGGCAAAAAAGCGTGCCGCCTGTTGCGTACATGTCCGTGATCCTGGTTTGGATGGGCCAGGGCAGAAGCGTGGCGTTTTGCGCAAAATCCGTGCCGATCGCCTGTTCCAACCGGCCCCGCCGAAAGACAAAAATATTCCGCCGGGGCGGGGACGGGTCTGCGCCCGGTCGGCAGTCAAAGAAAAAAACACAGGCTGAAACGGATAAAATTATAATAGGCAGGATGCGGAAAAATACCGAACGCGCTCCGGGCTTCATTACTAATAGGCTTTAGCGAATACCGCCGGGGCGCGGCTGGGCTTGCCGCAATAAACGCATTTTTTCGCTTCGTCATGTTCCCGCCCCATGGGCAGGACCCGGATGGTTGCTTTTGTATCCTCTTTTATCTTCGTTTCACAGGCTGCATCGCCGCACCAGCCCGCTTCGATAAAACCGTTCTTATTCCGCATGATTTCTTTAAACTCCGCATAGTCCGACACGGAGTAGGTGTGCTCTTTGCGGAACATGAGTGCCCGGTGAAAAAGGGTGTTCTGAATGTCTTCCAACAGCCGGTCTATGGTTTGCCCGGCCTGGGTATGGTCTACGGTCTGTTTTTCTCCCGTATCCCTTCTGACCAGGACAATTTTGTTCTGTTCAACCTCACGCGGGCCGATCTCGATACGAACCGGGATGCCCTGGAGCTCGCTTTCCGCGAATTTCCATCCCGGGGAGGTTGTATCATCATCGTCCAGGCGTATCCGGTAATGATCCTTTAATCGGGCAAATACACCGCGTGCGTATTCCAGGACCAGGTCCTTGTTCTGGTTTTTAAAGATTGGAACGATGATCACCTCTTCGGGTGCCAGTTTGGGGGGGATGACCAGGCCCTTATCGTCCGAATGGGCCATAATCAGCGCGCCGATCAGCCGGGTGGATACTCCCCATGAGGTCGCCCATACGTACTGCAGGCCGCCTTCCTTGTCCTGAAAGGTCACGTCGAAGGCCTTGGCGAAGTTCTGCCCCAGGTCATGCGAGGTCCCGGCCTGGAGGGCCTTGCCGTCCTGCATCATGGCCTCTATGGCATAGGTTGCCACCGCACCGGCAAACTTTTCGGCCTCTGATTTCTGTCCGCTTAAGACCGGTATGGCCATGAACTCCTCGGCAAAGCGCTTGTACACAAAAAGCATCTTCAGGGTCTCTTCATGCGCCTCCTTGCTGGTGGCATGAGCTGTGTGGCCTTCCTGCCAGAGGAACTCGGTGGTGCGTAAAAAAAGCCGCGTACGTTTTTCCCAGCGCAGCACATTGGCCCACTGGTTTATCAGCAGGGGCAGGTCCCGGTAGGACTGGATCCATTTTTTGTACATGCTCCAGATAATGGTCTCCGAGGTGGGACGAATGACCAGCGGTTCTTCCAGCTGCTCTCCCCCGCCTATGGTAACCACGGCCATTTCTGGTGAGAATCCTTCCACGTGTTCGGCCTCTTTCTTGATAAAGCTTTCGGGAATAAGCAGGGGAAAATACGCATTGGAATGGCCCGTCTCCTTGAACATCTTATCCAGGGTCTGCTGAATGTTCTCCCACAGGGCATAACCGCGCGGGCGAATGACCATGCAGCCTTTAACCGGCGAATAATCAGCCAGTTTGGCCTGGGTGATGATATCGATATACCACTGGGAATAGTCTTTATCTCTTGGTGTAATCTTTGCAGCCATTTGTAATCTGTTCTTTTACAGGTGACGCTCTACTTTGCCCTTGTTCTCCAGGAACTTGGGGGCAAAGTGAGCCGGTTTTCTGCCGAAGCAATAGCCTGACTGTTCATAAAAGGCCACCATGTCAAGGTCAACGTTCCGTTCCTTGATCGCCTCTTTGGTGGGCAGGTAGCGGATGTTGCCGCCTTCCACGTCTTGCACGGTGACCCCGCTGATGTCGTGCAGCAGCAGCAGCACGGCCGCGCCCCCGGCCTGCATGCCGAAGTTGACATCAAATGCCGAGGATTTACCCGAACGGATCAGGTGGCCCGGAAGAACATCACGTATCTCGGGTACTTCATACAGGCCCGGTACGTACATGCCCTGCTTCTTCATAAAGTCCTTGATGGCGGGATCGTTTTTCAGACGCTCCGAAAGTTTGTTTTTTACGTATTTTCCGGCGCCCGCCAGCTTTTTATGCCCGAAGGCGTCCACGCCCGCGGTTTCGTCCACAATCTCGGCACCGGAGGCGTCCCTTAAGCCTTCGGCCACAACGATCACATAGGTCCCGGCGTTCACATCGCTGTTGGTAATTCTGCGGGTAAAATTGTATTTCATATGTTCATAGACTACGTCAAAATCAACCGGTATCTCGGGGATCAGGATACAGTCCACGTCCGCGCCGATGCCGCCGCGAAACGCCGTATGACCGGCGTAGCGGCCGAACACCTCAACCACCAGGATGCGGTTATGACTCATGCCCGTGGTTTTCAGGTCCTCGGCAAAAGCGGCAATCCTGTTTATGGCGGAATCTCCGCCTACCGAATAGGTCTGCAGGTCCAGGTCCATGGTTTTCGGGGCATGAATACAGCGGATGCCCTGGTTAACCAGGTCCACCACCACACTGCCCGTATCGTCGCCGCCGGATATCACCAGGGCGTCGATATTGAATTTGGCCAGGCCCTGTTTTATGCGTTCGTATTTGTTCTGATCGTTGATTTTGGATATTTTAACGCGGGAATGCCCGGCTTCCGAGCCCGCGAGTGTCATATCGACAAAATCAAGGCGCCTGGCATCCAGTTTTACCAGGGTCTGCATTTCAGTGAGGTTATATAAACCAGCATACCCATTCGGGATGATATACGCTCCCACATTGTGTGCGTTTGCCATCTTGGCGGCTCCCTTTACCACCGCGTTCAGGCCGCCGCAGTCTCCCCCGCTGGTAATAATTCCGATATTGCGTATCGAGGCCATATGTTTTTCTCCTTGGTTTATGTATGTGCCAATATTAAAACGGAAGTTAATTATCTGTCAATACATAGCGATTCTCATTTTTTCATTACCTATAATAAAAAAAGAGAAAGTCTAATTAATTGACCATAATCGAAAAAATGAGAATTGCCGTTATATGCACGGCGCTGTAAGTAATTTTAAATTTGTTCTATTATATTTTTCTAGATTTAAAGCAGTATTTTTTGTATAGTCTTAAAATGAACAAATTTAAAATTGCAGGCAATACAATAAGATATTGCATTGTTCAATAATTTTGTATAGTCTGGATGATAATATTTTCCCAAATGACAGAAAGGAAGGCCAGCATGAAAGTCTTAATTACCGATAAAGTTGCGGGGGAGTGTATTGAGGAACTCCGGAAATTTAAAGATATAAAGGTGGATCTGAAAACCGGAATCAGTGAAGAGGAAATAATCAGTATAATCGGGGGTTACCAGGCGCTTATCGTTCGTTCGGCAACCAAGGTAACAAAGGCCGTTATCGACGCGGCGGGAGAACTCAAGGTAATCGGCAGGGCCGGCGCGGGTGTGGACAACATCGATGTGAACGCGGCGACGGAAAAGGGCATCTGGGTGATGAACACACCCGGCGGAAACTCCAGTGCCGTGGCCGAGCTTGCTTTAGGCATGATGTTTGCCCTGGCCCGTCATATTGCCAAGGCTGATGCTTCCATGAAAGCGTCCAAATGGGAAAAAAAGATTTTTTCCGGCACCGAGCTTACCAACAAGACATTAGGGCTTTTGGGAATCGGTAACGTGGGGAGTATTGTGGGGCGTAAGGCAAAGGCCCTGGGCATGGAGGTTCTGGCCTATGATCCCTATATCCCGGCGGAGAAGGCTGCGGAAATGGGTTTCACCATGGTAACACAAGAGGAATTATACAAAAAATGCGATTATATCAGTATCCATATGCCCAAAACCGCGGAGACCACCGGGGCGATTAATAAAGACGTATTGGCCAAAATGAAAGACGGCGTGTTTTTGATTAACTGTGCCCGCGGCGGGATAGTAGTGGAAAAAGACCTGCTGGAAGCCTTGAACAACGGTAAGGTAAAAGGGGCGGGGGTTGATGTGTTCGAGGCCGAGCCGCCCGCTAATTTAAGCCTGGTGAAGCATCCGAACGTGGTTGCCACTCCGCATATCGGCGCCTCAACCGCCGAAGCACAGGTAAACGTGGCTGTAATGATCGCACGCCAGGTGGGTGACCTGCTGACAAAGAACATCGTGGTGAACACGGTGAACTCAATCGAATAATACTTGGTATTTGAAGGTAAATGGTGATATATTAAATTTAAGCTGTTAATGAAAGGCAGGGCAAGAACCTGGATATATCACCCCTTTTAAATGATTGGGAATACGACACTGAAAAAAACGTACGGGTCATCAGGTTGAGTGACAACCGGAAGGTTGTCCAGGTACGCAAGATGATGGGGATCGAGCAGTATGAGCTTGAGGGCAGGCCCGACGGAAAAAGACCTTTCGGTAAAGAATCGGTACTGGCGGAGTTTAACGAGCGGCTTTCACGTTATAAGGAACTTCACGGTAGTGATGAAGGTTTTATGCTGGTCCATGACGACTTTCTGCTGCTGCAGTACGAGGCCATCCTGAATTATTACCGCTACCTGGTGTTATTCCAAATCGGGGATTTTGAGCGTACGGTACGGGATACCGAAAACAACCTTCAGATCTGTGACCTGCTGGAACGCTTCGCCGAAAGCGGCGAGGATAAAAACCAACTGATCCAGTATAAACCCTATATTCTGCGGGTAAATGCCATCTCCCGGGCCATGATAAATATCAAACAGAACATGCCCGAAGTGGCCCAGAATATCATTGAATCCGCCATTATCCAGATTAAGAACCTGCCGGAGTTGTCGAATATGACCTTTCAATATGAGAAGCTGCGCTCCATTAATTATTTAAAGGCCACCCTGGCCGAAATCAACCAGAAACCGCTGTCGGAAATTGAAAAATTGAAACTGGAGTTGGAAGGCGCGCTTGAAATCGAGGATTATGAGCGGGCGGCCCGGCTTCGTGACCGCATCCATGAGCTGTCCGAAAAATCCGACAACAAAATCAGCTGAATGCCCCGAAATTGTATCCCTTTTGTGATCCCACGTGTTTGAAATGGGCCTCGTCTTTGATGGTAAAAAGGACGCGGCGTTTGTCATCGGTAACATGTCCCTCAACCACGGATGCCACAAACAGGGTGTGGTCGCCGGTCACCAGGGTATGCTCGAGCTTGCACTCAAGATTTACCACACATTCCTCTATCAGACTGGTATTCACTATCCTCGCGGGGAGCGGGGTCCAGCCTGTCTCTTTGAATTTATCCACACTGCGCCCCGAGGCGGTACCGCACAGCATCACTCCCTTGACCATGTCTTCTCCGGGCCAGGCGAGAACGCACTGTTTTTCCTTCATCAGAAGATGGTGCGAATGGCGTGTCGGAACCATACTGAAGGCGATCATCCGCGGCCGCAGGCTGGTCCACATCTTCCAGCCCAGTGTTATGATATTGGAGCGTGAATTCTCCTCATCATAACATACCGCCATGCAGACACGTTCGGGTTTCGAGCATCGTTTGATAGCCTGGGCCAAATCTGCTTTCATCCCTGCCTCCCTTTCTCGTATTGACATTCCGTCACAGTTACCATAGTCTAATGATTTATGATAATTGTCTTAGAACATAACATTAAGCAGAAAGATAAGCAATATATCCTGCGGTTTATCGAAAGCCACGGACTTTCGGCCAAGGAGATCATCGGCGCGCAGGAGACTATCCTGGGTGTGGTGGGGAACGTCACTATTGATTCGCGAGAGGTGGAGATCCTCCCCGGCGTCAACCGTGTCATCCCGGTTTCCTCCCCCTATAAACTGGCCTCGCGCGAGTTTAAAAAGGAAGACACACAGATCAGCATCGGACCACTGAAGATCGGCGGCCGCCGCATCGTGGTGATTGCCGGCCCCTGCGCCGTGGAATCACGGGAACAGATCCTGGAGACCGCACAAATGGTTAAGGAGTCCGGGGCCGTTATCCTGCGCGGCGGTGCGTACAAACCGCGCAGCTCGCCCTATGCCTTCCAGGGCCTGGGAGAAAAGGCGCTGAAATACCTGAAGGAGGCCTCGCTTGCCACCGGCATGCCGGTGATTACCGAGGTAATGGCCACCGAGACGATCGATATGGTGAAGGAGTACGCGGATATTCTGCAGGTCGGCGCCAGGAATATGTATAATTTTGACTTGTTAAAGCGCGTGGGTGCGGCCGGAAAGCCGGTTATGCTGAAACGGGGACTGTCCGCCACCATCCAGGAGTTTCTCATGTCCGCCGAATACCTGATGGTGCACGGCGCGGAAAATATTATTCTGTGTGAACGGGGGATCAGGACCTTTGAGACATATACCCGGAACACCCTTGATCTTTCCGCCATCCCCATTGTCAAAAAACTGAGTCACCTGCCGATTTTTGTCGACCCCAGTCACGGAACGGGTATCAGAAACAAGGTGCCGCCCATGGCTCTGGCCTCGATTGCCGCCGGGGCGCACGGCATCCTGGTAGAGGTCCACCCGGATCCTGAAAAGGCGCTTTCGGACGGGCCGCAGTCGCTGTATCCGCAGCAGTTTGAAAAACTGATGCGGGACATTGAAGCCCTGGCCCCGGTATTGGAAAAAGAGATCGCCCGGCTGCCCAGAGTGCAGGAGGTCCCGCTGAAACAAAAAGGCAAACGCGCGGCCAAGGCCGGTGGCGGCGGGCGTATTGCCTTTCAGGGTGAACGCGGCTCTTTCAGTGAAAAGGCCATCCGCCTGTATTTTGAGGAGGATGCGGAGATCTATCCCTGCCAGGAGTTCCGGAAGGTGTTCAACGCCGTGCTGGAAGGCAAGGCGCAGTACGGAATGATTCCGCTGGAGAACTCGTTGTCGGGCTCAATTCACGAAAACTTCGACCTTCTGCTGCAGTTTCCCGATATCCGCATCGTGGGAGAGAAAAAAATCCGGATTGTGCATAACCTGATCGGACTGAGCGGCGCAAGCATGGAAAACATCCGCCGGGTGTATTCCCATCCGCAGGGGCTGGCCCAATGCAGCCGCTTTCTTGAGCAGTATCCCAAGTGGGAGAAGATCTCGTTCTACGACACCGCGGGCTCGGTTGCGCATATCGCCAAAACAGGTTCTCCGGAAAACGCGGCCATCGCCAGTATTGAGGCGGCGAAACTGAACGGTTTGGAGGTCTTGAAAGAGGGGATCGAGACCAATCCCCAAAACTACACCCGCTTTGTGATTATTACGCGTGAGGAAAACGCAAAGGTTAAGAATCCCACCAAAGCCTCCCTGGTTTTTTCCACCATGGATGAACCGGGCGCGCTTTTCCAGGCGTTGAAGGTGCTGGCCGACAAGCAACTGAATATGACCAAACTTGAGTCTCGTCCCATTCCCGGAAAGCCCTGGGAGTATATGTTCTATATCGATGTTGATCTGCCGGGAGAGACTGCCGAGTTTACCCGAACGTTGGATGAGTTAAAGGCGTATACGAAAAATCTCAGGCTGCTGGGGATGTACCGGTTTTAATTACTTGCTTTTTTGATGCCGAGTTTGCGCATCTGTGCTTCTTCCTCTTTAAAGGCCGCATACTCATGTTTTTTTTGGTTGGATTTGACGATGCTGTTCTTGATGGAATTAAGTTCCAGCTTGATCCCCCGCAGTTTTGAGCGGTCTTCCCGTGCAATCTCGGTTTTAAAATAGGACATCAGGCCGTTCAGGCGGCGGTGTACAAGCTGCAGTTTGGCGAGGTTCTTGTTAAGGAAATCAAAGACCTTGTCGTCCGGAGAGGTTTCTATACGTCTGAACAGGTTGCTGCTGCGGTTGATGATATGTGAAAATACCTGGGCCAGCTTCAGGGCCTCTTCCATAAACTCGTTATAGGATATTTTTTCAATTTTAACGGTGGAGGTAACCACGTCAAAATACTCGATATCGTACAGTTTGGCTTCCGTGCCGGCGTTCAGAAGCTTTTTCAGCCAGCGCATAAACCGCTGCCCCAGGCTCCTTTTCCTGTTTTCCAGGAGCTGCTGGCCTTCCCTTACCTTGTTCAGGGCGTCCTCCAACTGCAATCCGCAGCTCCCCAGGAATTTAATGGCCTGGATGAGGATGTCCTTAAAACTCCTGCTTTCTTTCTTTTGTTTTTTCTGTTCCACAACGGTCAGGAGCTCAAGGCATTTGTTTCGCAGCTCGCTGCCCTGCGGCGTATAATCCTCAAGGATTACCTCCCGTATCAGGTCGGTAAAAAACGCCTGCCGGGGCATGTACTTGGAAAAGAATTTCTTTACCTGCGCCAGCACCTGGTCCGCCTTGTCCTCGGCAATCGGGGATTCTATCTGCATGCGTGAGAACACGTTCTTGCGTATCTCGATTTTATATACTTCCTTCTGAAAGGAGATCAGTTCGTTCAGCCCGCGGAATATCACCCCCAGGACCTTTTCAATCTGGCTGACGGCGTCCCCGATAATTCCGGCCGACAGGTTGTCGGACCCCTGCCTGGTTTTGGTGATATACTCCGCCAGTACCTTGGTGGTGGGGCTGGGGGAGGTGATGGATATTTTCGACCAGTTGATGAACTTCAGCAGTTTAACAATCCGTTTCAGTCTTCCCAGGGTTAAGAACTCAAGGCTGTACTGATAATAATTGTTCAGGAATTCGATCTGGGTATGGTATGAGGAAAGCCGCTGGCTCATCTTATTCTGTTTTTCGGTATCCAGAAAGGACTCGTCCGGCGGGGCGGTTACCTCGGATATCTTTTCGTCGTATTTATAGGGGTCCTCCTGAATGATACCCTTGCGTAAAAGAATGTTGAAAATGTTCTCGTAGAGGGTCTGGTAGGCCTGAAACCCTTCACGTATCTGCTTTAACCCGTTTTGTTCGAGGTGCTCTCTTTTTTTCTGGATAAGTTCTTCAACCTTGTCGATGTATGTTAACACATTATCCATATTAGTATATTATAAGCCAAAATATTTTTTGTGACAACTTAACTTTTTTGCAATTCTTATTTTAACAAATGAGAATTGAATTTTTTTAATAATTTGCGCGTGCAAGTCTGAATTTGACCGATTATCGAGCAGAATTTAGGGGTGTTTTTTCATTACACCTGCTATAATGGTGCAAATTCAGACTTGCCGGAAACTTTTTTATTATGGGAATTATAAAAGATTTTTTTCCTGAAAAACTGGTGGTAGGTGTACTGATCTCACACCTCCCGCTGAAGGACACCCTGATTAACCTGCTGAAAAAAAGCTTTGGTCCCACGGACTATGAAAGCGAGCTTTTGGACTTCAGTTTCAGCTCCTATTACAACACCGAGATGGGAACCCCTGTCAAACGGTTTTTTCTGTCATTCAAAGAACTCATCTCTCCCGACTCCCTGGCTTCCGTAAAGGTACAGACCAACACCGTCGAACAGGGCCTGGCTGAACGCGGAAAGCGCAGGGTCAACCTTGACCCGGGGCTGCTCTGCCGGAGCCGTTTTATCCTGGCCAGTACCAAGGACAGCTCCCACCGTATCCCGCTGGGACAGGGGATCTATGGGGAGATCACCCTGATGTATGAACGGGGCTCTTTCCGCGCGGTTGAGTGGACCTACCCGGACTACCGCAGCGCGGCCTACCTGCATATCCTGAACGCCGTCCGCAACCTGTACGCCGCGCAGTGCAAACCACAGCAGTTCTAATTTTGTTCGGTTCTATAACTCATCCGGCAGCGCAAGCCTTTTCCGTTTGAGTTTTGGGCGCTCATGGGATATACTTTATCTCGAATAATCAATGAAAAACCTGAAGATACTTTTTGTCAAATGCCGTCCCCCGCGTGAAATCGCGGAAGGACGCACCCCTGTTAAAGAGAACAACAGGTACAACTGGGAACCTCTGGTACTCAAGTACCTGGCCTGGCAGGTGCGTCCCTCCCTCGGTCCGGGTGATTCCTGCGTCATCTGGCACAGCATCAGCGCCGAAGACGGGGAGCGGCTGCTTACCTATATCGAACGTGAAAAACCGCAGATCATCATGTTTACGGACCTGGACATTCTGGTCAACCGGATCAACGAGGTAAGCGGACAGATCAGGCGGCTTTCTCCGTCTTCCCGGATCGTAGTGGGGGGCAAGCAGTCGTCTCTGCTGCGGCAGGGAGACCGGCTCCCCTTCACGCATGCGGACTGCGTCATTGCCGGGGACGGAAGCCGGATTGTCCCGGAGATAATCGCCCGGGTCAGGAAGGGGATTCCACTCGACGGGATCGGCATAGAGACAGCCGGTGATACGGTGATTTCCGCGAATAGTTACTCCAGGACCGCCGCCCTGTCGATTGATCCCCGTTACCGCGCACTACCCGTGATCAACCGCACTACGGAAGAGTATATCGAGACCTACCAGTCTTTCGGCTGCATCGAGCCCGGACCCGTGCGCACCGCCCCGCTGATTATGGGCACGGGCTGCCCCTACCGTTGTGTGTTCTGCCAGTCCCCCATGGAATACGGCGCAGACGGGAACGGCACGCTGTTGCGGGCCGTCCCTGAGCTGACCGACGAAATCTTGTATTTACGGGAACGGTTCGGCGTAAACAATATATTTTCCCTTGAGTCAAATCTGGACCTGCCGCACCTGGGGGAGGTTTACCGCTCCCTGGAACGGCGCGGGGTCTCCCGCCTGGCGGTGTCGGGGTTCATCCGCGTCACCGATGTCATTCCGGCGCATGGTTCCGGCCTGTTAGGCTGGCTGGTAAAAAAGGGCATGCGGGTGTTGTCGGTAGGGATTGATATTCCCGTCGACAGTAAACAGGACCGTTATCAAAAGTCATATTCCTATAAACAGATGACCGAGGCGCTCGAACTCTGCCGGGAGTACGGGATCCTGCTCCTGGCCACCTATGTGGGCAGCCCCGATCTTTCCGCAGGGGAACTGCGGACACAGCTTGAGGCGCTGGGGGCGCTGCCCCTGGCGGACATCGATATCAGGCTGGCGATCGCCCTGCGCAATACACAGTACTTTCATCAGGTCAAAGAGCACCTGATATTTCACCCTGACCGGGACCCGGCCTATTTTGACCGGCAGAACTATCGCTATCAAACCATCCGGATTCCGGGGAAGATAACGCCTGAGCAGACCTACCGGATTGTGGGCGATTTTGTAAAACGCTTTTTGTTCACCCCGTCCCATATATCTTTTGTGAGGGAAATGCTGGAGGCACATCCCGATACCGCGCCCTTTTTTATGCGGCAGTACGGAGTAGGGTCGCCGGAAGCCCTGGCAAGCAGGCTTAAAGGGGGAGTATAGGTGCCTGAGAAAAAACTTCCATTATATGATCCTGTGGCCGTACAGTATGACAAGGTTTTCTCGCGGATGACACTGCGGCGGGCGGAGTTTCGCTGGCTGCTCTCGCGGCTGCCTCAAAATCCCACGCCGCGGGTCCTGGATATCGGGTGCGGGAACGGTACGCTTTTAAAACACCTTGCCCCGTATATTTCGCGCGGCTGCGGGGTCGACATCTCGGAGGAGATGATCCGGCTTGCCCGCCGCAGCTGTGCCGGGGTGCCCGGCCTGGAGTTCACGGCGGCCGGCGGGGAACAGCTTCCCTTTCAGGCGGGGACGTTTGACGCGGTTATAAGTTTTTTTTCCTTTCGCTACCTGGACTGGAAGGCTGTGATGCCCGAGATCATCCGGGTGTTGAAAAGCTCCGGCAGGCTTATTGTGGTGGATATGGCCGGCAAACGCCTTTTGCCGGGGGAGCTGCCGCGGTTTTTTCTCGGCAAGGTTGTGCTGGCCGGCAGGTTCCTCCTGCACGCGAAACTTTATACCGCCTTACGCGGGCTTGTCCGCCTGCCGGCATGGAAGCGCATGCTGGGCGGGCACCCCCTAAAGAAGTATGACGAGTACCGGGACCTGTTCCGGCGGTATTTTCCGCTGATACGGATAGAAACCCTCAACCGGGGCTACCGGGCCGTGACCCTGGGGGTTGATTCCGGGCCGTTCTCCCGTTTTCTTCATTATACGCATAGAAAGAACAGGCTGCCGCGCCTGGGTATTCTGGACTGGGGAATCGGGGGACTGGGCTTTTATAAACTGGTAAAGCAATGGTCTGCCTGGCCGGTGCTCTATCTTTCCGATACCGGGGTCCCCCCGTACGGCAGGCTGCCGGCGGGGCGCTTAAAGGAGCGTCTGTCAGAAATTGTGCGCTTTATGGAATGCAACAATGTACGCTATTGCATGATTGCCTGCAACGCCATGAGTACGGTGCTGGAAGGCTGGACCCCGCCGACCCGGACCCTGAACCTGGCCGGGATCATCGCCCCGGCGCTGGCCGCCCTGGAACGAGGGAACACACGTGCGGTCGGTGTGGTGGGCGGCAGGCGTACCATCAAATCCGGGGTGTACGACCGTTTTCTTAAGGAGCGGGGTTTTACCGTCAAGCAGCGGATCGGCCAGCCGCTTTCCGCGCTGATCGAGCGGGGGGAAACAGAGAGCAAACGGTTTGCCGACACCTGCCGGACCGTTTGCGGACCGCTGCGCGGACTGCCCCTGCTGGTGCTGGCCTGCACCCATTACCCGGCGGCCGGCAAGGTATTTGCCGCGCTTTTGCCCGGTACCGAAATTATGGACCCGGCCGCCGCGGCGTCGGCCTGGGCCGGGGAACACTGGCCCGGGCTGCGTACCCGTAACCGGAAACCGGGTACGGGCGCCGACATATTTCTGACAACCGGGAACGCGGCCCGGATGGCGCGGGCGGCATACGGAGCGTTCGGCGTACGTATAACGGCCGAACACATGACGATGTAAAATGATGATTCGTCTGTTTGATATGGCAGTAAGCGCTCTCATCCTTGTGCTGGCGAGTCCGTTCATCGCGGGTGGACTCCTGCTCTCGGCATTGAGCATCGGCCTGCCGCCGGTCTTTATCTCCCGGCGCAGGGGAAGATACGGAAAACCGTTTCGCCATTTCAAAATTAAGACCATGCTTCCGGGAAGACCGGTGGGGCGGGCCTATATGGAACAGGAGCGGCTCAACCGGGTAGGCAGGCTTATCAGACGCTTTCACGTTGATGAGCTGCTTGAGTTTCTGCTTGTGCTTTCCGGAAAAATGAGCGTTGTGGGACCGCGGCCGCTGCCGAACCGGTTTTTGGCCCGGTTTGATACCGCCCGGCGCGACACCGTCCCCCCGGGGATTACCTGCCTGGCCCAGCTTACGCTGCTGCGCAAGGGGTTTCTGGCCGGCCCCGAGCAGATTTTTTTGGATAATGTCTATGTCGGCAAAAGGAGTATGCACTATAATCTGCGTATTATTTTTGCTACAATCCGTGTTGTTATGCGGCCGGGGAGGCAGATAACCGATACGGCCTACAATGATTACAGGAGATCGTTATGAGGCATAAAGTATTCCTTTTTATCGCCGTCCCGGTTTTTTTTATTTTAAGCGGCGGCCTGCTGCTTGTCTGCCGGGGCGGCGGCGGGCAGGCTGAGGCCCGGGAGGCGGGTGCGCGTTTTGATCCGCAAAAACAGAAACTGGCGGCGGCGTACCCGCGGTTCATCAGCGGGTATAAGGGAAACGAGATCCTATTTAAGGACGGTACCGCCATGCAATTTTCGGACGGAAGGGAGAACAAGGACTGGCTTGAAACCCTGAACAACCCCGATCTTGAGGACATGCTTTCGCTTGAATATCCCAGGGGGAATGTTACCGGTCCTTTTAAAAAGAATTTTGATCCGGGCAGAATACGTTATGTGCCCTTCTTCAAAAAAATGTACGGCCGCTCCCGCAGAGAGGTTGAGGCAAACCTTGTGCCGGTCAAATGGATGCCCCGCTACACCAATATTACGCTCTATGTGACCAGGATAAATGATGTGGACCGTAAACTGCGGGAGATATCAAGTGAGCTGGAAAAACTGCCGGAAAGACTGCGGAAGTATGTGGTCTCCCCGGGGGGGACCTATAATTACCGTAACATAAAAGACACGGACCGCCTGAGCATGCACAGTTTCGGGATTGCCGTCGATATTACCGTGAAATACAGCCATTACTGGAACTGGGATTATAAAAATGAGCTTGATGATATCACCTATAGAAATGATACCCCCTATGAGATCGTGCGGATCTTTGAAAAGTACGGATTTATCTGGGGCGGAAAATGGTATCATTATGATACCATGCATTTTGAGTACCGGCCCGAGCTGCTGGTGGATATAAACGATGGTATTGTCCGTTGATCTCAGGCAAAAACTGTACCGCTCCCGTCATGTGCTGTTTCTGATCGCCCTGGTCGGGATCGCGGCCGCGGTACGGGCGGTCTTTTTATTCAAAGACTCGTTTGCCACCGGCTTTGACGGGTATTACTATGCCCTACAGGTACGGTCGCTCATGGAGCAGGGCAGGATTCTAAACGCCGATACCTCGATCGTCTACCGCATCCTCCGGCTGTTCGGTATATTCAGCCGTGATATTGTGCTCTCCAACAAGATCGCCGTCATCATCCTCTGTTCGAGCGGGGTCCTCCCGTTTTACCTTACCCTATACGGGCTTACGGGGCGCGGTACGGTAAGCTTTTTGGGCGCCCTTGTCTTTACCTTGAGTTTTTCCCAGATCTATATGAGCTTTGAGATTATAAAAAACGGCATCGGCTTTGTGTTCCTGCTCTGGTCCGTGTATTTTCTCCTGCGTTGGAACAAAGGGGCGGTGAACATCGGCGCGGCGGCGGGGTTCGGCCTTTTGGCCCTGCTGACCCACAAGGTAACGGGCGGCATCGCGGTCCTGTTTTTTCTGCTGCGCTTCGGCATGTGGGTGTGGGATTATGCCCGAGAAAACGTCAAACGGCGCCGGATACTATTAACGGGAACCGCCCTGGGCGCGGCCGGGCTGATCGGCCTGTTCCTGTTCGTGCCGCTGCCCCTGCGCCTTATGGATCTGGCCCGTCTGTTTACCAACCAGTCCCGGGGGGCCTTGTCCGACCGCTTTTCCCTGCTGTTATTTCACGTATCCAATCCGCGCATACAGATCGAACTGATACTACTGCATAGTATCCCGCTTTGTTTTCTGCCGCTCTTGATCGTCATGCTGCGGGACGCCTCTATAGAAAGAAACATAAAGCGGTTTTTGGTCTGTCTGATCGCGATCCAGGCCGTGCTGCTTTATCCATTTTTAGAGTTTACCTGGGTGGCCATTTCCTACCGCTTTCTGCTGTGCAGCAGTCTGATCGCGGTACTTGAGCTGGGGCTGATCATGGATTATTTTATCAGGAAATACCGCCGCCCGCCGCTGGGCATCGTGCCCCGGATTGCGGCCGCGCTCTTTACCGTGCTTTTTTTACTGGGACTGCCGGGTATGTATAATCGTTTTCATTTCAACCGCTATCCCGACTATAAAACCCTCTATCCGGCGGTCATGAAAATCCCTTCCCTGGTGAACACAGACAGCCGCCTGATTGCCTATTTCGGGTTGAGTTATTTCATCTGGTACTCCACCGGCATCTATACCCAGCATTTTGTCGCCGAAAAACAGATCGATCGCTATGTCCGCGTCAGTTACGGCATCGGACCGGTGCACCTGAAACCATATATCAAAGATCCCCGCACGGAGTTCGCGATCGAGCTCAAAGCGCCCTACTATCTTGTTTCCGAAACGGTCTGGCAGCGATATTACCGGGCCAACCGCCGCCGGCTGAAGCTGCTGCACAGTTGGATGAATCCGTACGAGAGCAGGCCGGATTTTGTATATTATTACCGGCAATTTTAACGCTGAATTATTACCAGGATTTATAGCAATAGTCGGCTGTATACACTATATTTGTGGAAAAGGAGTGAATATGAATATGAAAAAAATCCTTGCGTCATGCATGGCGATTTTTTTCCTGCTGGCGGCCATGGGCTGCGCGGACAACACCGAGACGGTAGAGGTCAGGATTACCACCGATCCCCCGGGGGCGTCCCTGTCCATAAACGGTAAGGAGGTGGGAAATACCCCTTTCGAGGCTTCGGTCAAAGATCTCGGGCTTGAGGATTATATGGGGAAAGAGGTGGAGGTAACAATCTCCGCACCCCATGCCAAGGACCATACCCAGCGCGTTATGTTGAGCAGGACCGACGGGATTTTTCTGGCGGTGACCCTGTTTCCCTCGGGCAAGGTGCTGCCGGGATACACGGGAATTCTTGACCCCCACCGCAAACTCACCCTGAAGGAGGTCCTGCTGCTGGACAGAAAAAGACTCGGCTTTTACCGGAACGAGATTTTTGCCCGCTACGGGCGCCCGTTTAAAACCAAAAAGTACCGGGATTATTTTTTAAGCACAAACTGGTACAAGGTAAATCCGGATTATCAGCAGAGCATGCTGGACGACGTGGATACCTATAACGTGAACCTGTTCCTCAGCGTGGAAAGGCCCGCATTGACCGCGCAAGAAATGAAACGCAAAATCCTGGCGCGAACCGAATTCTATTACGGTGACGACACCTTCGCCTTTTCCGACAACAAGACCCTGCTCTGGTTCAAACAGGACGATGAAGCCGGATTTTACGGTGAAAGCACCTCCGTCACCATGGGCTGGGCCGTGGCCGGCAACTGGGTTTTGGCCGGGGCCAAAAACTCCCCTGATGAGAGCAAGGTCGCACTGCGCCTGGACCTTTCCACCGGCCATGTGCTTGAGCTGGTGACCCTTACCTCCATCGGTTATTCCGACTGGAAAAAAATAATGGCCGCCTCGGATTAAGGGACGGCAATGCTCCGCTTGCCGCCTTCTTTCGTTGATCTTCCAGGCAATATCATCCGCAGGCAGAAACCGGCCCAGAGCCCGGCCTCGATTCAGTGCGGCTGCCGTTCCCCGGCCGGGTAGTCGTTCCGGTGCGGAAATGACGCCGTTTTTCATAAAAAAACAAAGCAAAACGCGCTTTCCGGGCGTAATATCCTTATAGAATGATGAAACGGCGTAGTATCCTGTTTTTACTCTGCACAATGATATTGCTCTGCGGCTGCTCATTATTACAGCCGGACATCACCGTCACCCTCCGCCTGCCGGAGCCGCCGGCCCAATGGCGGCAGGCTTTTAATCGTCTGGATTGTGAGGTCTGGTACGTGGACGGTTCGGGAACCGTCGCCCACACCGACATACGGGAGGGATGGGGGGAGATCAGCGTTCAGCTCTATAAGGGATACAATTCCTTTGTGCTTGCCTATCCGGTTGTTCCGGGGCAGGGCGTGCGCCTGCGGCCCGCGGGTGCGCTGTATCCCCTGCATCTGAAAAAAACGGGCGGTAATGCGCTTATCCTCAGCTGGGAGGCGGGGGTCGTGGCCTCGGTGTATAAGCGTCTTTGGGAGCAGGGGGTGGATGTTTCGGATTTCAACACGGCCCGCCTGCTTGAGGTGATAGCGGAGAAGGCGCCCGATGATCCCTGGCAAATCGATACCGACCTGCTTGCCGAACACATCGCGGAACGTGATTTTACCTACTATGATATAAAGCCCCTGCCGGCGGAGGATACGGCTGTTGCCGTCCCCGGTGATGACTGGTTTCTGGAGAGCCCGTTTTCCGGCATTTTTTCAAATGAGGCGGGCGCGGAGTTAAACATTGAGGACCTGAGTCTCGGCTTTCACCGCTTGTTCGGCCTGGGGACCGGAACGCGATATGATCTTTATCTCTCGGAATACGATTGCGTGGTGGTCAGGCCTTGATCACGATGTTGACAAGTTTGTCCGGAATAACGATGACTTTGATGATCTCTTTTGACCCGGTGAGCTCGATGATTCGCTTTTCCTTCATGGCCAGGTCCTCAAGCTCCTGTTTGGACAGTCCCCGTGAAACCTGCAGGCGCGCCCGTACCTTACCGTTTACCTGGCAGACCAACTCCACCTCTTGGTCCACGGTCAGCTCCTCCCGCCAGGAGGGCCATTGCTGTTTACTTACCGACGGTTTGCCCCCGCATTTTTCCCACAACTCCTCAGCCAGGTGCGGCGCGTAGGGGCAGAGCAGCAGGATGAACGGCCGCCACACACTGAGATACAGTTTTTCATGCTTGAGACACTCGCTGATAAAAATCATCATCTGGGAGATGGCCGTGTTGAAGGCCAGGCTGCCCGTATCCCCCGTTACCTTTTTGACGGTCTTGTGCAGCATGCGTTCCAGGTCCGCGGGCGGATTTTCCTTGCTTGCTTCCTGCTCCGAAACGCGCCAGATACGCTCCATAAACCGCTTGATGCCCACAATCCCCTTGGTTGACCAGGGTTTGGAGACTTCCAGCGGTCCCATGAACATCTCGTACAGGCGCATGGAGTCGGCGCCGTACTCGGCGATGATATCGTCCGGGTTGATCACGTTGCCCAGTGACTTGGACATCTTTACCCCGCCCTCGCCCAGGATCATGCCCTGGTTCACCAGGCGCAGGAAGGGCTCGTCCGTGTTTACCAGACCCAGGTCGAACAGCACCTTGTGCCAGAAGCGTGCGTACAGCAGGTGCAGCACCGCGTGCTCCGCGCCCCCGATGTACAGTTTCACCGGCATCCAGTAGGCAATCTTGTCTTTGGCTGCGAACTCCCTGTCGTTACGCGGGTCAAGGTAACGCAGGTAGTACCAGCACGATCCCGCCCATTGCGGCATGGTGTTGGTTTCGCGGTGGGCCGGTCCCCCGCAGGAGGGGCATTCGGCGTTCACCCATTCAGTGATGGCGCCCAGCGGTGATTCCCCGGTTCCGGTGGGTACGTAGCTTTCCACCTCGGGCAGCTCCAGGGGCAGTTCCTCATAAGGAACGGCCGTGATACCGCATTTCTCACAGTGCAGTAAGGGGATCGGCTCCCCCCAGTAGCGCTGCCGTGAAAAAAGCCAGTCACGCAGTTTGTAATTCACCGCGAACTTTCCCCGGCCCTGTTTTTCCAGCCAGGCGGTGATTTTCTTTTTGAACTCGGGAGTGGACAACCCGGTAAACTCGCCGGAGTTTACCGCAATACCGTCGCCCACAAACGCCTCGGAAAGCTCTTGCTCCCGGCCCCCGGCCGCGTTTTTTTTAGCTTCCGCCGCGCCGCCGGCGTCCTTCTTGTCCCGTGCCACCACCCGGATGATGGGCAGGGCGAACTTTTTGGCGAACTCGAAGTCCCGCTCGTCGTGGGCGGGCACAGCCATAATAGCTCCCGTGCCGTATGACATCAGGATGTAATCCGAGATCCAGACGGGGATCTTTTTATTGTTGACCGGATTGATCGCGTACGCGCCGGTAAAGACGCCGGTTTTGTCCTTGGCCAGCTCGGTACGCTCCAGGTCGGACTTGTTGTTCGCCTCCCTGATATAGTCGTCGACCGCTTTTCGCTGCTGCGGGGTGGTGATTTTCTCCACCAGCGGATGCTCCGGGGCCAGTACCATGTAGGTGGCACCGAACAGGGTATCGGGGCGGGTGGTGTATACCTCGATGGAACCCTCCCCCTTTTCCAGGGAAAATGTCACATTCGCCCCCTCGCTTCTGCCGATCCAGTTGCGCTGCATGATCTTGATGGATTCGGGCCAGTCGAGCTTTTCCAGGTCCGCCAGCAGCCGGTCGGCATACGCGGTGATTTTGAGGTACCACTGGCGCAGGTTTTTCCTCTCCACCTTGTTGTGGCAGCGCTCACAGAGTCCGTTTTTGACCTCTTCATTCGCCAGGCCAGTCTTACAGGAAGGACAAAAATTGATGGGGGCCTCGGCTTCGTAGGCCAGGCCCTGTTCGAACAGTTTCAGGAATATCCACTGGGTCCACTTGTAGTACGACGGCTCGTGGGTGGATATCTTCCTGTCCCAGTCGTAGGAGAACCCCAGTGATTTGATCTGGGCCTCAAAGCGGCGGATGTTGTCTTCGGTGGTTGCCTTGGGGTGGGTCCCGGTTTTGATGGCGTAGTTTTCCGCGGGCAGACCGAAGGAGTCGTACCCCATGGGGTGCAGAATATGGTAACCGTGCATGCGCATATACCTGCTGTAGATGTCCGTGGCCGTATACCCTTCGGGATGGCCCACGTGCAGCCCCGCCGAGGAGGGGTAGGGGAACATATCCAGTACGTATATGCGTTTTTCCGGCGGTATGGAGGGGTCTTCGCCTACCGCAAAGGTCTTGTGCTTATCCCAGTACGCCTGCCATTTTTTCTCGATTTTCGTAAACTCATAATCACCCATGGAATGCATATTACTGGTTGCGGTTTATTAAGTCAATTCACTTGAAAATAAAATAATCCGCATATATCACGCTACTTAACTTTTAAAACCGGGATGATTAGATTATAATGAGAGCAGCAAGGAAGGATATATGAAGCAGAAAATGGACACCTACGAACTGCCCGCGCAATTGAAACGCAAGCTTGAGGAAAGGCAGATTGATATCGGGCTTACCATGCAGATCCTGGAAAAGTACAACGGGGGAGTGTTTCACCGGCAGAAGCCCATCAAGGTACGCGGCATCCCCAAGGTGGACGGTGTCCGTATTATCGATATGATCGGCGATGTTGGTTATACCACTGATTTCAAAAAGGCGGAAAAGCTTTTCCGGGAGCTGAACCTGCCTTATGATCTTTCTACTTTCGGTGACGTACACGGGAAACAAATATCCTTCAATCGGCACGGGTTGTATGAACTGGGACTGTTCCTGCTGCCGCAGACCGCGTACGGTATTTTAAACGGCGGATCGGCCAGCAGTTATATCGATGTGAAGAAAAACAGAACCTTTAACGACCAGCTTTTCAATCTGTACAAACCGGAGTTTACCCGTATGGCCGCGCTCTGCAAAGGAAAGGCCAAGGGTATTACGCCCGCGTTCCTGCAGCCGGACGGCAAACCCGGTCCCGGTTTTTTGGAGTTGAAAATGCGGGCCGCCCTGATCAAGGCCCTGCAGTACGAGCTGACCGCCCATGTGAAGAGTGAGACGCTGCTGCCCATGTTCCAGATGACCAGTGTGTTAAACGACCGGCAGATAGCGCGGACGTACAAACGCTACCGCGGCAGCCCGCTGTTAAAAGAGCTGATCCGTGAAACCGGCATCGAGATCGGGGAGATGCGGACCGGGGTGCAGCCGTTGCTGGCCGCGTTTACCAACAGCAGCCGGGGGCCGCGAAAAGAGCTGTTCAGCCGGGCTTTCGGTAAAGACGGAAACCCTTTGCCCATGCCCGGAGGGCACGGCCAGAATTTCTATGTGCTCAAGGATATCTACCGGGATTTGTACAACCGCGGCATACGCTACGCCTACCTGGGGAACGTAGACAACCTGGGATTTACACCCGAGCCGGTTTCCCTGGCCCTGTTCGCCCTCAGCCGCAGGCAGGCGGCTTTCGAGTTTTCCTTTAAAACACCGGTGGATGTAAAAGGCGGAATTCTGGTGACCGACCAGGAGGGCCGCCTTAATACCGCGGAGATCGGTCCGGCCGTCGGTTGGGATGAGATAAAAAAGGCCGAACGCAAGGGTAAGAAGGTGCTGTTCAACTGCGCGGTGGGGCTGTTCAACCTTGAGTACCTGGTAAAGAATATCGATTCCATCATCGAAAACCTGCCGGTGCGCTTCAGCGACCAGGAGAAGGACGCGGGAAGTTATTCCCAGGCAGAGCAGATAACCTGGGAGATCATGGGACTGCTGGATGATGTGTTGATTTTTGCGGTGGACAAGTTTGAGCGGTTCCTGGCCGTAAAGATGCTGATCGAGGGCCTGATGACCAGCGGCCTGAAGCTGGATCATAAGAAATTCCCCGCGGCAGACGATCCTGCAGGGGATTTAAAGCGTATTGCCCACCGCCTGCATGAAGGATTGATAAAAAAACTGAACACGGTCTACGGCCTGCGCCTGCATAAAAACAGATGGATCCCAAAAACCGTGGATGAGATAAAGGCCGAGATAATCGGTTCTCCCTTTTAAGGAGTTATAAGGAGGGGCCTATGTATTTTTACGGTATCGATCCGCTTTATTTTATCATGATCGCGCCGGTGTTTGTCTTTTCCCTGTGGGCCCGGTTTCGGGTAAAGTCAAACTTCCGCAAATACGCGCGGTATAAGGTCAGGTCGGGTCTCAGCGGTAAAGAGGTGGCGCGCCTACTCCTGGAAAAGAACGGGATCAGGGACGTGCGCATCGAGTCCGCCCGGGGCATGCTTTCCGATCATTATTCGCCCGTACAGAGAAGGCTCGCGCTGTCAAGCGGGGTCTATAATTCAACCTCCGTTTCCGCCCTGGGAGTGGCCGCCCATGAGGTGGGGCACGCCATCCAACACCACCGCGGTATGGTGATTATGCGGGTGTGGCAGGCACTGGCCGTTCCGGCCACATTTATGAGCAACGCGGCGATTTTTCTGATTTTTATCGGATTCTTTGTCAGCCTGTTCCTGGCCAAGCTGGGGTTTTTTCTGTTCCTGGGGGTGGTGCTGTTCCAGATTCTCACCCTGCCCCTGGAGTTCGACGCCTCCCGGCGCGCCAAGGACCTGCTGCTGAAATACGGGGTGATTACAGCAGGTGAGCGCCGAGGGGTCAGCGCGGTGTTGAACAGCGCGGCCCTGACCTACGTGGCCGCGGCGGCCGCCTCCATCACCCAGTTGTTATATTTTGCCCTGATCCTCTTCGGCGGCCGCAGGAGTTAGCTGAAAAACCACACGCTGATCTACCGGTCAGGGCATTCCGGCGGCAGCCAAGGCAGTCCAACGACGGCCGCAGGATCTGACCGAAAAAAGCCGTGCCGATCCGCCGGTACGACACTCGGGCGGCAGCCTGAAGAACTTCGCCGGAAAAGGTTTGGGAGGCGGCCCCGGAAGTTATCTTCATACCAAAGTATTATAGAATAGAAATTGAAAAACCGGTCCGCGCGGTGTACAATTGCCTTAGAGAAAAAGGGGGACGGATGAAACGGCTTTTCAGTGTTTTATTTTTTTTCACCTGCCTGGTGTTTTTTGCCCGGGCCGAGAATGTTCTTTCCGTATTGTATTTTGAAAATACCACGAATAATGCCCGCTACAAGTGGCTTTCCAAGGGCCTGGCCGACATGTTGATTTCCGACATCACCGGCGTGCCCGACGTTACCGTGGTGGAACGGGAAAATATAGAGAAGATCATCAAGGAGCAGGAACGCTCCGTAAGCGACCTCTATGATGAGAAAAGCGCGATTGCCATCGGCAAGCTGCTGAACGCCAACCGGCTTATCTACGGCAGCTTCATTATACTTAATGATACCATCCGCATCGACGCCAGGCTGGTGGATGTGACCACGGCCAAGATCCTTAACAGCTTTGAGGTGTCCGGAGCGGTAAAAAAGGTACTGACGCTGGAGAAGCAACTCACCCTGGAATTCTTAAAAGCCATGGGGGTGGAGGTGCCCACGCTCAAGCTGGAGGTGGACACCTCGTCGCTCGACGCGGCCGAGGCGTATTACACCGGCATCCAACTGCTGGATGAGGGCTCCATCAAACAGGCCGCGGAAAAGTTCAGGGAGGCCTCCAAGATCGATCCGTATTACCTTAAGCCCAAGAAAAGTCTGGAGGATGCCTACCAGTTTTTGAAGGACTTCAAGCGTATGCGCTACCAGCGGGAGCTGTACAAGCTGTATCAGAAGGCGGCCGAGATTAAAAAGCGCCTGGCGGCCAAAGAATGGATGACCTACGCCCAGTTTTTGACGGACTGTTACAACAAGGGCCTTTCCAATGAGGAGACCCGCAAACTGGCCGAAAAGACCCCCACCCTGTTTGCCTGCGATACCCGCGCCCAATGCACGTGGGAGCTTGAGCATACCCTGCTGGAGATCGCGGACAAGAGCGAGGAGTATTTCGACGACAGCGAGACCGGGGCGCGGATGCACAAGGAGATCCTCTATATCGTGGAGCAGTCACGCACCCAGTTCAAGGACGATCCCTTCCTGCCGGAAATACTTTACATGGAACTGTTCGCCCTGCAGTATTTCAAAAAATGGCAGGAGCTGATGAAGTCCTGTGAATACCTGATGACCACCTATCCCGACTACCGCATGATGTGGGCGGTGGAGGATTTTTACGAGCGCGCCTTGAAAAAGCTGGATGAAAAGGAGAAGGATTAAGGGAATGTGTGACCATTTTGTGGGGCGCGTCGACGAGGATCGTCCATTAGGGGGCCGTCCCTCCGCGGAAAACGGCCGCTTTTTTGCGGGTGGCCGTAAGGTGCTCATAACCGTGGTTATTATATTTTTCTGCCTGCCCGCCGCCTTCCGCCGGGCCGTTCAACTAAATCCGGTCTATGCCTATCCTTATTACAACCTGGCCTGTTTGCTTTCACTGCTGGCCGGGGAAGGGTATTAATTTTTTATGCGGTTAGTAGTTAAAGCTTCCGATACATAAAGCAAAAAAAAGGAGTATAGATGTTACCGGTGACCAGGCTCAAAAAATTGAAAAAAGAATGGGATCAGTTTCTTATTTTTTTACTGTTATTTTTTTGCGTTTTCGGTTCGTTATTGATCTATATAGCCAATGGCAGTTTGGAAGAGGCAATTGGTTTTTTTGTGTTGTTTTTAATTCTTTTTTCTCTGGATATTGTAATAGCCAATATATTAATAAAAAACGTGATCAAATTCAGAAAAGGCGCCTGGATCGGATCGGTGATCTGGCTGATAATCCTGCCGCTCATCGGTATGTTGGCGGTTGTTGTTGTGCTTGTAAGAAATATCAATTTGAACCTGATAGGTTTGCTGATGTTTACCGTTCCGATAATTCTGTTCCTGTGCTGGGGTGTGATCATAATAAAAAATTCGATAAGTGTTTTATTAGGTAAAGGAACTATAGCAGTTTTTGCCGAATACGAAAAAAGATTCCAATGCAGGAATTGCTCAACTCCGATTCAGGGCGACGTCGTTAGATGTCCGAAATGCGGGAAGAAATTATTCGCTTGTCCTGTTTGTAATTCCATCACAACAGAAGATGAAAAAAAATGCGCCTTTTGTGGCTCCGAATTCGAATAACATACATTATGATTTCCTCCAATGCTATTCCAGCGCGCCGCGCAGACCGTTTATTATACCTGAAAAAGCGCCTTCGGCCGGCAGCTTGCCGTCCCACTTCTGGATGGCCGCGTGCTGGTTTTCCAGACGCTTGTACTCCAACATGGAGGCACTGACGCGCTGGCTGCTGGTGAGGCGGTTGTATTCGGCGATTCCTTCAGCCTCCAGGATCTTTTCTTGCTTGCGCGTTTCCGCTTCCAGAAGCCTGCGTTCCGCTTCCTTTTTAGCCGCTTCCAGCCTGATGCTTTCCTGGTCCCGTTGGTAGACGGCCAGTTCGGTTTGGGCAATAGCATCGCGATAAGCCTGGTTGATCAGGATGTTCACGATGTCTACGTCGATCAGCTCTATGTAATAGCGCTGCAGTGTCTGCCTGAGCGCGGTCACGATCTTTCCCTTGATTTCGGGCTGCTTTAACAGCACCATACTGATGGGGTAGTCAACCATGATATTTTTCGTCACCTCGTTCACGTTGGGCCAGATGATTTCTTGTATTATCTGGGCACTGGACATGACCCCGTACTCCCTGAACAGGGCGGAAAGGTTTTTTTCCATCAGTTTGAACTCCACATTAATCCACAGGGTGACGTCCTGGAACTCCTTAGAATCCGCGTAAATCTTGTCCATCTTGGCCGACTGACGCGCCACCTTGGCCCGGTACACGGTCTGCAGACCGGGCATGCAGATATGGGTGCCTTCATGCAGAATGTCGTCCGCAATACCGCCGCCGAAGTGGTTGAATACGATTCCCCGTTCGCCCGGGATGATTGTAACCAACAGCTCCCCACTTCGCACCATGCCCGCCACCCACAATACAAGCAGCGCGCAAACCACCGTAATAATAACCGGCACTTTCCTCTTCCAGGTCCAGCGGCCTCCCTGTTTAATTTTTTCGGCCAGCCAGACGAGGAGAGCCTTAACTGCCAGGGCCGCGCTTTTTTTCTGTTTTGCTTGGTTTATCTTCGCCATTTACACCTCCTTTGATTTCGATCGGCTTGTTTTCTTGCGGGTACTGTAGAGATGAAAATCGGCGGTACTATGGCGGAATTGTGAAAATACTGCTGTCGATTGTGTCCGGCCCGCCTTAATTCTTATTTTGGTTCGATCTCTAAAATATAGCGGGCTTTGATAAGATCACAGGCATCGTTCCAATGGTAAGGTAACTTTTTACCAGTGCCGAACCAGATGAGGACAAAATTTTCTTCACGTTTTTCCTTACTGGCCCAATTGTCGGGCTGGGCGGTATCCCAATAGCGGAAATTATATGCTTCACCGGTAACCCACTTCCATGTTCCCTCTTTTTCCCTGTCCGTCAAACCAATCCAGGTATCACTATCGATTTTTTTTTCTTTGATTCCTGCGATCACCGCCCGGTTTTCCCCGCCGGACGTTATTGTTACCAGGTGCCCGCCGTTTTGTTTGCAGATGGCGGCTGCATCCACCCATTTCACTTTGTTTTTTGAGATGTAGTAGGTGTGCCCGTCATATTCGGTGAGGTATTCGAATAACTCGTTTGAAGCCGCGGGTTTTTTCGGTGATGGTGTGGGGTTGGAAATCTTGGTATCCTTTTCCTGCGGATTTTGCTTCTTCGGTTTGGGACTTTCCTGTGAAGGTACTTCAGTCATTTTTTCGGTTTTCTGCGGGGGAGGCTTGGTTGAAGCGGTATCGGGGAAAAAATGACAGGTATAAAGAATAATCAGGAGAATAATCAGGAGAACCACGCATGATAGTATAAGGATTAACCGTTTGCTCTTCATTTGTTTCCGGCTAACACCATTCTACTACAACAATGAGAAGTTTGCAAAGGCTTTTTTATTGGGACGTGGTTGCGAATGATGAAATGAGGACCGGAAAACGACTTTTTCGTCGGCAGCATGCTCCGGCTCGTGGTTGATGCTGGTTACGCGTGGTTTCCATCGGTCCGTTCCCCTTCCCGCGCGGCAATGATGCCTCGTTTTTGCAGTACACTCTGTAACTGGTCAAAGCCGATCCCGTACTTCAACGCAATTTCCCTGGCGTAGCTTTTTCCCTCGGGAGCACTTTTTATGATCTTATACGTCCGTTCTATCTTTCCGTTGCGATTGTTTATTTTGGAAACCATACTTACCAGTTTGCTTCTGCCCGCGGTCTCACTATTGATCCGCTCAATGCTTGCGGCAAGATCATGGAAGTGGGTGGAATACACCGCGCGTAATCCCAGCAGGCAGAGGATGCGCATGATATCCTCCGCGATGTAAAGGCTTTCGATGTAATTGGTGCTGGCAAACGACTCGTTCATCAGCAACAGGCTGCGGCTTGTGGTGCCGCCCAGGATTTCACTTATCCTTTTGGCTTCGTCCGCGAAACGTCCCGTTTCATTGGCAATGCTTTCATCCTGCTGAAAATGAGTGAAGATATTGTCCGCCGGGCTGATAACGGCCTTGCTTCCGGGCACGTAAAGCCCGGTCTGAAAAAGTATCTGTGTAAGACCGATCCCCTGCAGGTAGACGGTTTTCCCTCCCTGGTTCGGCCCGGTCAGAATGATGATCCTTCCTTCTTCGTCTAAGCGCACATTGTTGCTTACCAAGCGGTTTTTGATATCACCCGGATTTGGTTTTGTATGCATCTGTACGAAAAGATCGATGTTGTAATTATCATCTATCTCCATGAACCTCCGGGATGCGGCGGCGATGACCGGCTTGCACACGGGCATCCCGTTTTTTTGCAGCAACAACAGCAGCCTTACGCCCAGTACATAAAAGACCAGGTCTTCCCTCAGGTTCAGGAAGACCTGCGTGTTTATCCTGATATACTTTCTTAAAGCCCTTTGAATGGGATCACATAACTTTTCCAAAACATGGGAGAGGTCCTCGAACAACGCCGTAAACAGGTGTTCTTTTCGCGGAGAGGCGGCGTCTCCAAGCGTGCGCAGCGGGGTAATGCCGTTTAAATTTTTTGTCCGCTCGCTGAAGAGCTTGTTGAAAAGCCCGTCCGATTTTTCGGTAAAGGGTTCATCGCTGATGGAAGAGATGGTGGCCTGCACCGGCTTTAAGGTATCACTCAGGTTCACCCCGATG
>CAZWKE010000017.1:0-16553 GCA_964634205.1 uncultured Spirochaetaceae bacterium | reverse complement strand
ATATCGTCCAAAGCCCCTTTGAGGATGTCGATACAGTGTATATAGGTTTCCAGTTCCTTGATGCGTGAGACAATGAGAAAAAGGTCGACGCGCCAGGCCAGTTTGTCGGGGCGGCACTTACTCATGGTTTCGATCAATGGTACCAGTTTTTCGAACGCCTCAAGCAGTGCGGGACAGCGCAGCAGGTATTCGACGATATCCTGCCGGTAAACAATGGTCTTTTCATCTTGATACGGCTGCATGAAGTTTTTCTCGACACATTCGTAATTTATTCTGCTTCCCGTATCATAGGCGGACATAAACTTGAGCAGCAGCTCAAGTTCCAGGTCTTTATATACTCCCTGCCGCAGCGTAAAGGAATCACCGGGGGTCCCCCCGGGATGCAGTAAACTGATCGTTGTCCGGTTTTCCATCTTCCCTCCTCGTTATCCTCCCGCGGTTATACCGCCGGTTTGTTTTCTTGTGTTTCGCTTAATCCGTTGCCGGATTATATCTATAAGAGGGGAGAGAAGCGGAAAAGGTGACATGCGGGCGGGGAGAAAATTACCGGTTGTTTAGAATCGAGAGAATCATGTTGTTGTTTTTCTGCGCGGCAAGCTGCGCGGCCGTTCTGCCGGACCGGTCTTTGATGTCCGTTTTGGCCCCGCTTTTCAGCAGCAGCCGAACGGCCTCTGCGTGGTTGTTCTCAACGGCCCAATGGAGCATGGTCCTGCCGGCGGCGTCCTTTTCATTTACATTGACCCCGTCCATAATCAGGTGTTCAAGCAGGTCCATCTGGCCGATTTTCGCAACGCTGTCGAAGGTGGTATACAGATTGATTTTTTCCAGTATCTTGTTGTTCTTTGAAGGACGCAACGGTTCCAGGTTGTCTTTGATACTTTGCATTATTGTTCTCCTCATGTTTTCTCTTGCCCGCTGAAGCCTTTTTTTTATGGTATCGGTTTTAATGTTCAAGAAATCCGCAATATCCTGCTGTGAATATCCGTCTATATAATACATAACGGTGGGTATGCGCTGGGTATCGGGCAGGTCATCGATGGCCGCAAGCACTTCCGCGCGCGTCTCCTTTTTCTCATATATTGCCTGCGGCGTGGCGTAGCCGGACTCGTAATTTTCCATTATTTCCGGAGGCAGGGGTACCTCACGCCGGTTTTTATGCATGATTCGCAGGCACTCCCTTTTGGCGATCTGCCGTATCCAGCCCGGAAAAGCGTGATAATTTTTAAGAGAGTCCAGCTTGTCATAGGCCGTGATAAATACATCCTGTGTAATATCATGAGAAATAAATGAGTCCTTGACCATGGCATACACATACCCGAATACCAGATCCTGAAACCGCTTTACAAGTTCGGCGAATGCCCGGTTTACGGGATAGTGATTTTGTTTCTGCTCAATGGACTTTTCCACCAAAAACGCAGTTTCATTCGTCATATACTATAAGAGTAATCGAATTATAAAAAAGTGACAATTACATACGCTTATTGACACCCGTCCGCTAATTCCGTATCTTTGTCTTCAAAAATCAAGGGACCGGAGAAATAGTATATGTCGCTTTATAGAGTACACTTTACATGGAAGGACAAGGAGCTGCAGCTCAGCGCCAAAAACCTGGACCTGACGCATCCGTATTTTGTTTCCATAAAAGATCTTGTCTTGCCTACCAGGGACAAGATGATCATCAATCCGCAGGATGACGAGGTGCGAAACGCCTTCGGCCAGGCCAATCATATCATGCTGCCGTTTCAGTCGGTAATCCTGATCGAGGAACTGGATGAGAAAAATGTGCCCAAGGTCATGCCCTTTAAACCCAAGAAAAGCGATTAAGGCTCTAAAAGGGCAAAGCCGGTTTCCTCATCCCATACACGTTTGGCGGATGAACCGGTCAGCTCAAACAGAATCACTTCCATAATATGCCAGGTTTTCACCCCCTCGCGTACGCACCCCGCCACCGCGCTGTTTTTTCTGCCCGCCGCGATATGCAGGTGGAGTTTCGGTTTCCCGCTTTCGTCGGGAAAGAGGGTGCCGGTGCCGGCGATTTCATGGACCTCGTCAAGTACGATTTTCATGGGATTGACGGGCCGGGCCCGACCGTGCTGCGGCCCCACGATCAACGCGCTGTCCTTGTCCGCGCCGCCCACGGCGATCAGCGCGGCTGCGGTAATGCCCTCATCACGCGCCAGCCGTTCGATCGATTCATGCAGAATGTCTCCGTCTTCCAGCCGGATTATGAACATCCGGCCCTGTTTCGCTTGTGAATAACGCATACAGACTCCTTTTTAATCGTATTATAACCGAACGGCCGTATCCGGGAAAGCATTCCCGCGGGATACCATGTTGTGAGTGGTACTATCCTTGCGCCTCCGAGAGAAAAAATCGTTCTTGCCATCCGGATTCGATGATGGTATGATGTTCGCGTTATGTACTTACAGGGCGTAAACATCGGCGGGTTTTTTTCGCAGGTAAATCGGTTCTCCCAAAAGCACCTCGAGACCTTTATTACGGAGGAGGACATCAAAAGGATAAAATCATGGGGATTCAACATTATCAGGCTGCCCGTGGACTATTTGTTCTTTGCCCGGCCCGAAAATCCCTTACTTTTCCTTGAGGAGCGCCTGGCCTTGATCGACCGGTTTTTACGGTTGGCCCGACAGTACGGACTGTATACGATCCTTGATTTGCATAAAGCCCCCGGGCATACCTTCCAGTCCGGCGAGCGGGATTTGAATGACATCTGGAAAGAGGACGCGCGGAACCGGGAATATTTTCTCGGTATCTGGGACATGCTCTCGGGGCGCTACCGCGATTTCGACCGCATTATGTATGAAATCCTGAATGAACCGGTCGTCCCCATGGCGGCGGACTGGAACAGGCTGGCGGCGGAAGCTATTGCGGTAATCCGTAAGAACGATGCGCGCCACCCGATCGTGGTTGACGCCGATTTCTGGGGATTATGCTCGAGCTTCAATGATTTACAGAAATTTGATGACGATAATATCATCTACAGCTTTCATTTCTATGAGCCCATTCTGGTGACTCATCAAATGGCCGAATGGATTGTTTTTTATAAGAAGAAAATATATCGGAAATATCTGCCCTATCCCGTCACGCTGGGCGATCTGGACGATGTGGTGAAAAAAGTGGGCGGCTACGATGAATATTTTACGCGACAGTTTTATGATTACGCGGGTAACTGGAATAAATCCAAAATTGAAGACCATATAAAACCGGTGATCGAATTTAAGAAAAAGCACAACGTACCGATTTTGTGCGGCGAGTTCGGCTGTAATGTAAAGGCGGACCCGGTTACCCGGCAAAACTGGCTGCGGGACCTGATTACGGTACTGAAGGAAAATGAACTGTCCTACACCTACTGGACATATAAAAATATGGATTTCGGTATTTGCGATTTTACCGGAAAGTATGCCGGGAATAAAAACTACTCCCGGCAGTCACACCTTGATAAAGAGACCCTCGAAATCCTGCAGCAGGGAATAAAATAGATACCAAAGTCCGGCCTGACGCCTTCCATACGAACTTTCCCGCACCCGCCGCAGTAAGGGCCCGCAGACCGCGGCGGGTCCTTCCGATGAAAAATACAGGGTGCCGTTTATGCGGCACCCTGTAGAGAGTAACTATTGAAAATCGAAAAACAGGCCCGAGTTTCCGTTACCGCCGTTATAGATCGCGTCATCCAGGATGGCGGCCCCGGCTTTGGAATGGCGCGTCGTAAGATCAACCGAATCAAACACATACGGTGAACCCGGTTCCTGGAAGTCCAGGACCATGAGGTGTTTGTACACCAGGATATACCCGTAGTTGCTGTCGGTATCATGAATGAAATCGCCCAGGTCGCTGTACGAATCAAGATAGCTGCTTGACACCAGCGTACTGTGAAGTAATGCCGGTGATTCTGGCACGGAGATATCATAGATGTCCAGACGCTCATCACCGTCCATATAACAGAACATGTACAGCCGGTTGTCGCGGTAGCGCAGGTCGCGCAGCGAGTCATTGTATCCCGGCAGGTCGATTTCCGCCTGCCGTACCGGTGCGGCCATGTCGGAGATATCATATACATAGATGTGTCTCCCCTTGTCGGCGAACATCAGGTAATTTCCCTCGATCGTCATGGAGACGGGATTGTTGTCGCTGCCGCTGCCGGGGAGGAATTCCCTGACCGGTGACGGGGATTCCGGGGAAGAGATATCAAAGACCCTTACTCCTCGCGCGTCGGCCGCGAACAGGTAGCTGCCCTGTACCCTTACCTTTTCCACATCATCAAACGCTGTCGGGGCCTCATAGTAGCCGATTTTTCTTATTTCGCTTCCGTTTATGCGGCCGATGAAAATCGAATCTCCCGCGGCCGCGTAGATATAGGAGCCGCTTACCGCCAGTGAATAATAATTATCATACGGACAGAAGGTATATTTAAGGTCGGAGAAATGGCCGATGTATCGCGGATTTCTACGGTCCGATATGTCGCAGATATCGATAAATACGAAGTCGCGCCCAAAGCTGCCGCCGAGGAACAGCAGGCTGCCGGCAACCGCCCGCGCCGTGTACTCTCCGGTGACGGTAAAGGGGCAGGTGTAGTTCGGGTGTGCCTTGTCCGCGATGTCCATAATATAGGCGCCCGCTTCATCCTCCTCAAACGCCAGAAGCGTATCCCCCTCAAGTGAAACCACGGGATGTCCCAGCGCGAAACAATAGGGCATAAGGCCGGTCCAGGTCCCGATACGGGTTGGGCTGGACGGATCGGCGAGTGAGTAGATTGAGACCGCGGTGCTTGACGGATTTGAACCGAAGGGGTTGTTGACAACAAAGAAGTAATCCTTATTAAAGGTGGTATAATTGTACATTTCACAGTTGCCGCTTAAGGTAGCTACGGCTGTGCCGGGGTCATGGATATTGTATACGCGGAACGCGTCCGACTCCCGTATATACACATACTCTCCCTTGAATGCTACAAGCGGCCCCGCCAACGCGGCAGTGCCGATAAACTGCGGCGCGGCCGGGTTCCCGATATTATACAGAGATACCGTATCATTACCGGCCCTGGCGGAATATAAGACCAGGGTGGTACCGGAGACACGGACCCGCTGGTAATCCTGGGATGCGAACGTATACAACAAAGCGGGAGCACTGCCCGCCCCGGCAAGTGAGTACACCCCGATGCTGTTGTCCTTATGCGCTACGGCAAAGGCTGTCTCACCGATCTGGGGTTCGGCGAAAAACCCGTCCAGCGGCGCGGCCTCGCATGCGTTATAGTAAAGTGACGGGTTGCCCGGATCGGCCAGGCTGTACACGCTGAGGTGATCGTCGGCCACCACGTATAAAAAACCGTCGGAAACGGCCAGATCATTCGCCTCGGCTCCCGCGGAAAATGATTTCAGCTTCAGCGGTCGGCCGCGATCGGTCAGATCGGAGATCAGCACCCTGCCGTTTGAGGTCGCGGTGTAGAGGTAGCCGCCGGCTATGGCACTGTCGGTTGTGCGTGACCAGCCGGTCAATACCGCTTCATCCATGGGATGATCCAGCCCCTTCAGGGCAATCCGGCTTGTGTACGGCCCGGTTTGCGAGCGGTTTCCCACTGAATCCACCGCAAATACAGAGAAGGCATATCGGGTATCGGCAGCCAGTCCGGGGATATCGGTCGTGGTCACAGCAACCGCACCGAAGAGGGTGGCGGCGTCTTCCGGGTTTGATCCCGCTCCGTAATAGACCCGATACTGTGCGGTGTCCGGAGAAATGGAGCCCGTCCAGGTAAGATGCATTCTGCGGTCACCGTTGAGCCTGGCTGTAAGGCCGGTCGGGGCAGCGGGCGGTTGTTTATCGATAATCCAGGTGCGTTCCAGCACCGCGGATTCCACTGCGGAACGGGCCGGGTCCATGGCCGTGGTAAAGGCCTTGAAAGCGTAGCGGTAGGTTACCTCCTCCCCAGCCTGCGCGGTCAGGGAAAACGGAGCGGTAAAACGAGTGTCCTCCTTGGTGGGGACCGGGGGCTCGGTACCGTCCGTAGTAAAGGTATAGTACACCTCGGTATTCGCGTCCTCTGTCAGATCAATCTCCCGGTCCTGGCCAAAGCGGTCTGATTCGGGTGAGACCGTGGGTTGGCCGGCGTTATCGTCCACTTGGTAGGTTTCGGTCCGTACCTCGCTGTAGCTTCCGTCATCGTTCAGGGCCGCGGCCTTCACGGTATGGGAGCCGGAAATTGTAATGGGCGCGTCATAAAGCTGGTGCACGAACGGTAGGGTGGGGTCAACGCCGTTTAATGTGTAGTAAATTTGACGGCCCTCAGGGTCGTTGATGGTCAGGTCAAATACCGCGTAATAGACCCCGCCGGCATGGGAAAACTCCAACAGCTCATCGCCCGTACCGGGAGTCGGGGTGGGGGTGGGTTCCGGTCCTCCTCCGCCCTGACCGGGGAGAGAGCAGCTGCTGAAAGCCAGACAGGCAAGTATTGTGATTAATAAAACATATATTGGTTTTTTCATATATCACTCCTTTTTTTTATTACTCTATAGGAGATGCCGCGCGGTGTTTTGTTACAAAATATTTGGCCCTGGTTAAACTTTTTTGTAATAAAAAAGGACCGGGACTCTCTCATATATACAGTAAAACAGTTTGAAGTGATTGGTAATTCTCGATAAAATGGAGCGCTGAAGAATATGAAAAGAACCCTGTTTATAAGTTTGTTAATCCTTTTGTTCGCGGGTACCGTTTTTGCGCAGCTTCGCAATTACATTCCCATTGTGCGTCCGGTGTACGACAGTGCGGTGCGGGATTTTTTCAACACATTACGCAGAACCATGGACGGGATCGGATACAAGGAAATCGGTACCATGCTGGGCGCTTATGTCAAGGGCGGCTACGGTTCGGGTTTTGTCTATGTGGCCCGTGACGGCGCCAATTACGTAGTTACCAACTACCATGTTGTCGCCGGGGCGGATGCGGTCAACCTGGAGTTCGAGCGGCAGGATGGGACCATCGTCGTCTATCAGAACTGCCCCGTAATTGCGGCGAATAAGGCGGAGGACCTTGCATTGGTTTCTTTCCGGCATGATAGACGCCCCTTCCGTTCGGGCCTTTCTTTTTCCAACAAAACCGTCAGGGACGGTATGGAAGTCTGGACCGCAGGGTACCCCGCTCTGCTGGATAAACCCATGTGGCAGTTGGGAAAGGGAAACGTCACAAACTCCGTGGCCAGGGTGCCCGAGTTGGTTGATCCCAAGCTTACCCCCCTTATCCAGCATTCGGCACAGGTAGACGCGGGGAATTCAGGCGGTCCGCTGCTTGTTGCCGACCGCAGCAGTCCGGGCGGCTTTAAGGTAATCGGCGTCAATAGCTGGAAGGTCGTCGGCCGCCAGGCCGCGAATTTTTCGGTTCCGGCCGTGAGGGTAAAGAAATTTATCAACGCCTCCCTGGCCGTACGGCCAAAAGAGGACAGCGCGGGAACAACGGCCGCCCTGGAACGGACCTGCCGCGGTTTTTCCGCCGCTTTTACAGCCGGCGCAAAGCCTTACCGGGAGATTATGGTTTTTATCTCCCGTGACTTTGTATTAAAGAAGGGAGAACACATTCTGCCCCGGGTTTTGGCAAGCGCCCCGCATTCCATTCGCGATGAAATTCTCTCGGCTTTTTATAATGCCTCGCCCATTGAAGCGGTGCGTATGGCACTTGCCTATTACCTATATATGGCGGTTACTGAAAAAAAACCCGCGGCAAGCCCCGAGTTTGTAAGAATAGAGAAAAGTACCGCCGAAAAGGATACCGCGGTACATTTTTCCGTCGGAGAACATAAGTTTTCCACCACATGGAAGTATACAAACGGAAAATGGTCACTTGGTGCCTGGGGCCTAAACGCCGCTTTACTTCCGGCGGAAGATGCATCTCCCAATTCGCCGCAGGCCGGTAATGCATATAATTATCTCCTGTTATTCGGCAGCCAACTCTATTTTGAGGATCTTGCCGAACCGGCCTGGGTCCTTGGGTTCTACGTTCCGCTTAATGAATATATTTCGTGGGGAACGGAGCTGGGACTGTGCTTTCTCACTACCAGTGACGGCATGGGTTCGGAAATACATTCCACGACCTTTCACATGGCTCTTGCCGGCGATTTCCATGTTCCGCTAAGGATAAACGGTTTCAGCGTGATTCCTTATGTGTCCACCAGCCTGTATTTCCAGTTCAACGAACAGTTGTTCGATTACAGTGGTTTCCTGGCTGTAGTGGGGGGAGGAGTAAAGTTCGGTTTCAGCAAGGAACCGGAATTTATCCTGGGGTGTGGGTATATGTACGCATTTGAGGTTTTCGGATTTGAGGAGACAAAAAGCGGAAAATCCTGGCTGTCCGTTTTTTTTGCCGTCGGCATGTAATAATAAATTCAGCTTGACACACAGGGTAAAAACACCTATCAATGACTAAAAATACAGTTCGATGTCGTTGCCATGATTTCCGTTAAAAACGAACAAGATTTTCTTGCGGTCTATGAAGAGTTTTTCCCCAAAATTTACAGCTATATTTTAAGGAGTGTGGGTCATCCCGAAGCTGCGGAAGACCTGACCTCCAATGCGTTTACCGATGCCTTCAAATACATTAAAACCAAAGACGTGGAAATAAAAAATTTTTCCGCCTGGATGTATAAAATTGCAACAAACGAGGTTTTAAAATATCTTAATAATAAGAGGAGAAGATATACGGTCAGCATTGATGATGAACGGGCGTCCCTTGACCGCTACCTGGTGGATGAGGATGCGGATAAAACCGAGCGGTTTACCCGTTACTGGACCGTTAAGCAGGCACTGAAAAAATTGAAGGCCCAAGAGGCATTGGTGGTGGAACTGTACTTTTTTGAAGGAAAAAATTATCAGGAAATGGCGGAAATTCTTGATACTTCGGAGAATGCGCTGCGAACAAGGGTGCATCGTATTGTAAAGAAACTGGAAAAGATCATTTCTCTTGAAAACCGGGGGACCATATGAAAAAACCGCAGGACCTGTACGATTATCTCAAGACAACGCGTGTTCCCCGGTATGAGAACAATGCGTTACGGCAGCGGGTTAAGAACAGGCTTCGGGAGATAATGGTACGGGATGCCCCGGAACAAGAGCGGAGCGTGCATGGGTTATGGAAGCGCGGATTCATCTTGGTATTCGCCGGAGGTGCGGCGGCCGCCCTGCTGCTGCTGGCCGTATTTATTTTTCTCCCGCTGTTGTCCCGCACGCAACCGGCCGCGTACCCCCTGTTTATGGCAGGGGCACTGAGCGGTGAGGCAACCGCCTCATACAACGGCCGGCCGGCGGACCTGAACGTGGGGCAGGCGTTGACGCCGGGGACAACCATCAAAACCGCCGACGGAGCAACCTGTGACCTGCGTATCAATGCCGCGTCCCTGGTGCGCATTTACGGACGCAGTACCGTCACTCTTGAAAAAAAGGGGGACTTTGTTTCGCTCAGGCTTGACCGGGGTACACTGACCGCGCATATTGAAAGACCTGACAGGCCTTTTCCCCTGCGGGTTACGACCGATAACTGCATTATCGGGATAAAGAGTACCACCTTCCTGGTGGCGGTGGATGACGACAAGACCACGAAGGTGGCCCTGCTGAAGGGGGTGTTGAGTATAACGGCGGGGACCGGGGCCTCGGCAAGAGAATATACCCTTGAATCAGGCCGGGAGCTGGCGGTTACCCTTGATCAAACCGAACTGTCCACAACACACCTGAGTGCCGGGCATAAAGCACTCTTACAGCCCCTTACCCGGGAAGGCGCTTCGGTTTTTAGCGGCAGCGTTGAAAGCATAGTCTGTGAAATACAACCCACCCCAACGGACGCAAATGTGTTTATCAACGGTCGAAAGGCCGGGAGCGGACCGTTCACCTTTCTGGCGGACAAGGGCAGACAGGTAACACTGGAGGTTGTCCGTTCCGGCTATGAACCGTATAAGTCGGAGTTATTATTGAATGAAAACAGGACATTCACCGTTACCCTTAAAAAGCGGGATGCCGCACATACATCAGATTCACAAACGTCCGCTCCCGGGACCGAAACTGCCGGGGCAGAGAACGCGGGGGCAGATACTACCGGATCCGGCGCAACACAGAGGATACGCATCGACGGCAACCCCGGGGACTGGCAGCAGGTGGGGCCCCTGGTAACCGATCCTATCGGTGATATCGGTATTGATACGCCGGAGGCCGATATCACCCTGGTCTATCTGACACGGGGTACCGAGATGTTTTACGCGGGCATCGCTTTTGCCGGGGGCAGCATCGGGGATCTTGCCTCCATCGAATACCGGATTGATATTATGCAACAGGATAAACACGTTCTCTCTCTTATTATCCGCTATGAAAAAAAGCAGCTCCTGGCCATGCTCGAAGCGGGGGACAGGGACAACGGCCGCTCACAAACCATCACCACGGGTGATATTGCCGGCGGCAAGGGCTTCATAGAGGTCGGCTTTCCCCTTGCGGTTGTTGAAAAATACCTGACCATAGGAAACGTGTATGCCTGCCGGATCACCAGTCGTCTTCCCGGGAATCCGCTTGTTTCCGGTGTGGTGGATAAAATCGAAGTCGGAAAATATTTTTACAAATAACATCGAACAGCTTATACTACCTTGTATGTTCAATTGTATGTGGATACCCTAGGGAAAGGAATTGCCTGACCCCCTTTCCTCTGTGCCGGGGGCAAGCTTTATGCTACCGGACAAAAACTACTACACTGTCTCCCCCGGCTGCCATTGGGCCGGCATGACACTTTGGACATGTGCTGTTTTGATAATTATGTGTCTTTTTGATTATGTAACCGCATTTTTTACAAAACGGGCTTTTTGCCTGATATAATGCCGTATCAGCCATGTTAATTAAAATCGGGCCGATCCCTTTTTTATATTTTTCTATTTTTTTCCAGTCCGCGTTATTGGGATCGTCTATTTCATAGATGCCGTGAAGATTACTTATCTTTAACACTTCACTGATATATTCGGCATTATCTTTTAAAGATACCACCCCGAAACTTGCGGATAACGAGATACCGTTTTTATTATCTTTCATCGTACACATTTTTATTTTTGTTCGTATAGCTCCGGCAACCGTTAAAGCCTGATCCTGATTGGTATCGGGCAGAATTATAAGGAATTCATCTCCGCCGTATCTTCCCGCCATATCATACTGTCTTATACCTGATGAAACTATTTTTCCCACCGTCGCCAGTATGTTGTCCCCTGTTTGATGGCCCATTGTGTCATTATGTAGCTTAAACGAATCGATATCAAAGAAAATTATGGACAGATCTCTATACTTTCTACTGTAGAGTTCATGGGTGAGAGCATGTAAAATTACTCTCCTGGTATAGAGTCCGGTTAATTCATCAATAGTTGCCTGTTGCAATATTCTCCGATAGACAAAATACTGTTTTAACTGTTGTTCAATGGTTAATAAAAGGTCTTTTTCATCGATTGGTTTCATTAGATATGCACAGGCGCCTTTTTCCCGCCTTTCGATCATAATTTTATCATCCGCGATGGCGGATAAAAAGATGAACGGAATGTATTTGAAATTTGGATTTTTCAATACCTCATCATGCAATGCATCTCCCTTTACATACGGCATATTATAGTCGCATAGTATGAGGTCAGGGGAATATTCATACACGGCATCAAGGCCCTGCTTCCCGTCCGATGCAATAATGAAGTTAACATAATTGTAATTAATAAGATAATTCATCACAATTCTTTTGATGTTTTTATCATCATCGATAATCAGTATTTTCGCTTTTTTATGATCAAATTCATTCTCTTTATTTAACTCCGCAAAATAGGTAAATATTTCCTCTCGTCCCAATTTCTTTTCCAATTCATGTTTTATGATCACTTTCTCGTCATTATATTTTTTGGGTAAAGGTTCGTCTTTCAAGAATTCCGATTCGTTAAACACTCCCTTCCCTGTTGGAAACTCAATGATGAAGGCAGCGCCCTTTCCTTCTCCTTTCGATTCAGCCCATATCCTGCCTTTCATATATTCAACAAGCTGTTTTGCGAATGAGAGGCCGATGCCCGTGCCCCGGAACATTTCTTTGGTCTTGTCATTATGGCCCTGTTCGAATCTGTTGAAAATGGATTCCAATTTCTCTTTTGCGATACCGATACCGTTGTCGGCAATCCTTATTTGTATTGTATCATCCCGTTCGCTCAGGAGGGCGGTAATAATTCCCTGCTGCGGATCTACGAACTTAATCGCGTTCGACATAATATTATGAATAATCTCCTCGAATTTTTCCGTATCGATATATACATCTTTAATTTCCGCATCAGGTAATTTCCGGATTATTTTAATCCCGGTTTTGGTAACCGATGAGGAATAAAAATCTATGATGCTGTTGAACAGGGTTACGATATTTACCTTACTGACCTTTAAGGTAATCCCGTGTGCGTCTATTTTGGCAAGATCCAGCAGCCTGTCTATTGATTTCCGCAGGCGTAACGATGAGGCATATATTACATTGTAATTTTCATGATTTTCTTCTGGAGTTTGTGTCTTCAGTTTTAACGCCAAATCAGCGGTATTTAAAATAGCGGTCAACGGCGATCTGAAATCATGGGTAATGTTGGCGATAAAATCATTTTTCAACATATCAAGTTCTCTGAGTTTAAGGTTTGCCTGTTCCAGTTCTTCCTTGGCCCTTTGCAAATTAACGGTCCGCTCCCTTACCTTGACCTCCAGCTCTTCGGAATACTGTTTTATCTCGTTTATCAGTTCTATACTCCGTAAAGCACTGCTTAACTGAACCGAGAGGCCTTCATAGATCGTTCCGTCCAGCGGTCCGATTTCACAGAGGATAAATCCGATTTTGATATCCCGGTAAAACAACGCCATTACAACAAACGAGACCCGCTTTTCAATCGTGGCTATAATGTTTACCATCAGCTCATCCGCTTTACCTGCCTGTGTTTCACGCGGTATTGAGTGATTTCCGTTTTTATAAAATAAAAGTTCAGCATCTCTTCTTTCATCAGGTGAATCGGTATAACAACTCACATAATAGCTATTAATACCCATGCTTGGAAAAACTTCAGCGAATGCTTTTTTTAATAAACTCATATCAAAGATGGAATTAAGCCGTTCGGTAACCTCATACAATGCCAAAAGCCGTTTTCTGTATTGCATTTCCGATTCTGATTTTAAATGATCAATGATATCGCCGATACTGACAATCGAAGTATTATAAAGTTTTTCAAGGGAGCGTCTGTCCGCATCACCGGAATAATTATAAAATGTATCAAAGAGTTTGGTAATTATTTTATACCAACTATAGACATCCATGCCTTCACCTATACCCTGCATAACCATGTTCTGCAGTTGATTGAAAAATCCGGCATCCGTCTTCTCTTTTATATGGGTTATTATCCCTTCGGTGAGGTCTTCCGCCCATCTTGATTTCTTTTCTTCGGTGGACAGCCTGATACAATGGAGACCGATTTCCTGCTCGATTGCATGTACGATCAATCTCTTTTCTTCATGTGAGAGTGAGTGTTTTTTTATCGGGATTGCCGCCTGTTTATGGCTTCCGGCGGATTCAAATGAAATTGTGCAGCCGCAGGATTGCTGTACAATCAATTTTGTCGGTAACATTTGTATGGCGGGAACCTTTTCATTATTCAGCAGAGAGAGCATTGTTTTGAACGCCGTTAACCCGATATCGTATTTTGGCTGACTGACCGTGGTTAATTTTGGGATTACACTTCGGCTTTGTTCATTATAATCAAACCCGGTAACGGCAACATCATCCGGTATCATGATCTTTTGCTTTTGCAGGGCCTTCATTATCCTGACGGCCATATAATCATTCGAGGAAACAATCGCGTCATAGGTTAAATTCTTATTCAAGAAATCTGAAAAGCTTTTGGCATATGATCCATCCTGAAAATCTCCGTCGATAATCAAATCATTATTGAGAACCAGGTTATATTCACTCAACACCTCTTTATAAGCCGTATATCGCAACATGGCTTCCTGGCTGTTTCGCGGTCCGTGGATAAAGGCGATCTCTTTGCATCCATGCGCCTTAATGAGATGAATCATCACATCCCTTATGCCGGCTCTATTGTCCGTAAGGATACAGGGGTAGTTCTCTACTTCAACACCGATATTGACAATGGGAACGGGAGAATATTTCTGATTAAACTTCTTTAATCCGTCAGGACCGACGAACTGGGAAAGTTGATTCGCCACCAGGATAAGTCCGTCGATTTTATTCTTATTTATCAGATCATAAATAGGATTTCGCTGATACTCAAAATAGTGTTCATCCTCAATCGCTCCGCCGATAAAACATAACAAGTTGACGTCGTACTTTTCGGACTCGGCGGCAATAGCCGACCAGATACTTGTACCATATTCGTCGAATAATTGTGATGCCAAAAACCCTATGGTGGGCCGGTTGTTTTTACTTTCCAATCTTTCCTCATTATTAAAGCATAGGGAAAATATACGGAGATGTCAAAAAATATTGTTTTTTGATAGTTACTATGGTAAAAATCCTCCGGTGTCCCCCTGCCTTTATTCGAATGACAGCTTCTCCCCCGCGCGACTTTCGACGTCCGCGCCGTCCGGGGCCTCCCGTCCATCTTTTTCCCGGCGTGTTTCGCCGGGGCCCACCGCGGTTGCTGCCTCCCTCTCACTACACCGTAGATCACCTGAATGGCCCCATAGTTCATTGCCCCTGCGAACGCCAGCCCACGTTTATGCCCATACCGCCGGCGATCGTGAGGTTGGGTACACGGATAATAAAGCTGTCCGATCCCCCTTTACCGGGGTATATTCCTTCCGCCACATGGATAACATCACCGTGCAGCACGCGTTCCAATGCACGCCACAGTTCGCCGTAGGGACTTTCTTTTGTGCCCGTACCTCCCGCACCCCGGCGCACATAATAATCCGCGGCCGCCGGCTGAAAAAGTGAAAAACAAAGAAATACACACATAAAAAGGGGCTGGAATATACATGGAGAGTAACAAGAGGATATATTATTGATTTTACCGTTTACATTTAGAAATATAAACTATAAAATCCAGAAAATCCGTTATGGATTATTTGTAAATAATAAATTATGTATTTAAATCCAAAAAAATATAGGAGGAATTATATGATATTAAATCTAACCGACAAACTTTTTGAGGCTTTTGAGTCTCCGGAATATTCCAAGGCAGACTGCAAAAAGCTCTTCACCGCCTTTGAGGATGCAGACGCCGGGGGCAGGGATGAAGCAGCCAAAGTGGGAATTGCCTTAAGGGAGCATTCTGAAGAAAAGGCCAGAATTGCTGCGGAAGTATTTGTGGATCACCTCGATGTAAAGGCAATAGCGGAAAGCCATGGACCATCACCAGCCGTACTTTTATTGATTTTTCAATGGGAAGGAAGATCCTTTTCCGAAAATGCCATGCTCGAGTTTACGGCCAGAATGGTAACCTACGCGCTGCAGAGTCTTCCCGAACCGGACCCCCAGGCCTTAAAGGACTATATCGGCTGGATAGATTTTGATGATGAAGAAGCAGGCAAAAGGTTTTCAGACAAATTAATTAAGGGCGATCTGCAAAATTTCCTTACTCATTACAGCGAGGTATTTCTGCTGGATAAAATTTATTCCATGGTGGTGCCGTATTTTAACGGGAATATAGAAGAAGAAATATTATTTATATTAAAAAATTCAGATCAGGGCTGCGTACACAATGCGGCAGCAAGATCAATTGCCAAAAGGAAGGGGCTGGAGGAACCGGAACCGGGTAATACGGGTGGGACTGAAATACCTCTTCTGGAACTGGCTGTTAAAACAGTTGGTGTGGACTTTGCTAAAAAAGCCTACATGGAAACCATGAAATATGCTTCTCTGACTATTTGGAACAGATGGGAAATTATATATGTCATGGAGCTCTTTGGCTGTGATGAAGCTGTTGAGCTCAGGGACGGAAAAAAACTCCAGTTCGCAATGAGGAGCGGCAGTCTTGTTGTTAAATATAATGGCAAGAAGGCTTTTAGAAAGCTCTGTTCTTCCTATGAGAAGGCCTCTTTGGAACTGCAAAAATGGATAAAAACGGTTTCTGAGAAAACAGGCCCGGAACCTGCCCCCCTGAAATTTCCCGAACTGGAGGACGATGATTTTATTCTGGATGCTATGGATTACAGCAAATGCAGGTTTCAGATTATATTAGCGGTTAAAAAGGGCAAGGATCTCTCTAAGATAATGCCTGAAATTGTGTTCAGGAATGTACCGGATTGTGCGGTCCTACAGGCATTAATAGATGCCGGTCTGGATGTAAATAAACCGAATAAATTCGGCTGGTATTTGCTGGATAAGGTAATGGAGAATATGAGCAATGGTGCGATATTGGAGCTTTGGCAGGTAAAAACGCTGGATATGCTAGTGGATTTAAGGGCCGCATATACCATAGATATGGAAAAGTATACCGCAGAGCAGGGAAACAGCTTTATGAACTATTACCGTAGAAAAGAATCGGAACAACAATAGTAAGTATGCTATGGGCAGTGAATTAA
>CAZWKE010000016.1:54313-60973 GCA_964634205.1 uncultured Spirochaetaceae bacterium | reverse complement strand
GACACCGTTACTGATGAATACATCACCGGGACCTTTGATGATGTGCTGCTTGATAAATATCAAGGGGGTTGGCATATAACAATTGCCCTCAGCGGCGGGAAATTCAAGGTAAAGAACTATTTACCGTAATTGTTGATACACCCCAAAATCGTCCCTGCCTGCCGCAGGGATCAGCCGAACTTCTTGTGATATTCCGCGATCGAGTCGGCGATGATGCGCACGGCGTCTTTGTTGTTGCACACTTCCTTGATGGACGTCTCCGAGTGTTCCAGGGCCTTATACACGTCGAAGAAGTGGGAAACCTCATCTATCAGGTGCGGGGGAAGTTCCGACACGTCCTTGTAGCTGTTGTACACGGGATCTTTGAAGGGCACGGCCAGAATCTTCTGGTCCATAAAGCGATTGTCCGTCATGTTGACCGTGCCGATGGCGTAGCAGTTTACCTCCACCAGCGGGTCCAACGTCTCGGAGCAGAGGACCAGGACGTCGAGCGGATCGCCGTCGGGGGCCAGGGTCTTGGGGATAAAGCCGTAATTCATGGGATAATGGGTGGAGGTAAAGAGGATGCGGTCCAGGCGGATCAGGCCGGTCTCCTTGTCCAGTTCGTACTTTTTCTTGCTGCCCTTGGGGATTTCGATGATCGCGATGAAGTTTCCGGGGGTAATTTTCTCCGGTTTTATATCATGCCACGGATTCATTATAATTAAAGTTATCGCCGCGGGACCATGATCGGCAAGTTATTATTTATTGCTCATAAATAAACACCGATTGAGTTTTACCCGCACGGATTATGCTTTCATTTTGGCCATAAAATGCCGGTACAGGTAGGGGGCCATATGCAGAAAAAAGGCTTTTCTATCCACATGAAATAAGCTGCTGAAATCACGAAACCAGCTCATAATGCACGCGTTATGCGTCCGCTTTTTCAGCGTAAAATCGGGATCAAGCATGCTGCCGAGGTTGGTACTGGATCTCCAGCATGAGTATACATTACAGAACCAATCAATGGAAAAAACCTGCCAGCCGCCCAAGCATTGGTGATCAACCGATTTCGGATCTACAAGATATTTTCTTATATTCTCCAATGATATTTTGGGATTCGAGATGTAGGGGAAGTTGCCGTTGTTGATATGGGCCAGCAAAAAATCGATCGATTGAATTATCTTTTCATTTGACAAACTGATATGACTTGTGCCCTCTCCCCCGATCTGAAAGGTTTCGGAGAGCGACTGCGTGGGATAACTGATGTTTATGAAGTGAAAACCGAGGTTTCGCGCGGCAGCAAGGATTTGGGGAATTCTGTCCCATGTATACTCCGTAATGGTGGGCGCGGCAATCAGCGCAATATAACTGTTTTTCACCAGGGACACGATTCTCTTATAATGTTGGAACGAGTTCTTTATTCCGCGCAGTTCATCGTTTAATTCCGAGGTGTCCGTGTCCATCGAAATGCTGAGGATGTTGAGCCCGCTTTTCTTCATTTTATTAAGAGAAGTTTGGTTGACAAGCCGCGGATCTCCCACACACACGCTGGTCATCATGCCGTGATTACGGGCGCGCCGTATAAAGCTGTAGACATGGGGGTTCATCAGGGGCTCTCCCCCCGTAAATGTCAATTGCAGAATCCCCATTTTTGCCAGGCGGTCAATAACGTGCAATCCGTCTTTTAAAGAAACCGTCACCTTTGTTTTCTGTTTCCAGATGCTGCATACTTTACAGCGTCCATTGCAGCGGTTTGTCAGCGCAAACTGGGCTACGCGCGGTGTTTTTATAAATACCGTCCAAAGTGATTTTAATAATAGTTTTACCAACAACATAGTCTTTCCTTTATAGAATTAGATGAAGAAATCGTCAAGATGCTTAAGATACCATGCGGCTTTTCGTTGCGTGATGATGTTTAACAGCCGTATTTCAGGCACAGCGTCCGGATCTACGGCAAGCGCTTTGTTTAAAAGCGTTATAAACTCTTCCCTGTTCTGGTTCTTTATGCAGATCGATGCAGCCAGGTTCACATAGGGGGAAGCACTTTTCCCTTGCGTAATTTCTATACTGCGCGCAAACTGTTCCCTGGCCTTGGCCTCACTAAATCCGCGGCCCGCGGGCATGGAACCGTAAAACAGGATGTAAAAATCATGAATCGCCCCGTAATTGTATGTCTCATCAAGGGCAAGGGCCTTTTGCATCATTTTTTCCGCGGTCCCAACCGATATGGAAAGATCCAGATCAAAGCTGTCCGCACTGAAAGCGGCGAACCAGCCCGCGGCCGCCCAATACAGTTTTCCCGTATCCTGCTTTTTTACGGGAGCAAAGGCTTTGTCGTATTTGCGTTCATTAAGGTACGCGTTGAATCCCGGGTAGGTAACCTCCAGGGATTTCAAGACCATATCCCTGCCGCGCAGGTATAAATGCTTTGCTCTTTTTAACATCCGTTCTTTTTCTGCGAACTCTGTCTCGGGAAGCATTTCCGCTTTTGTCTGAATAAAGGCGTTCGCATACATTATATACGCACTGCCCGTACTCAATAACAGGTTGGCGTGATTGGGTGTTTGTTCCAAAAGTGAGTCGTACAGTTTCAGGGCAAAGGGCAGGGCATCACCGACAAGCTCGGGATCGTCCTCCCCGGTAAAAGCGGTGCCCATTCCGGAGGATAGGGTGTCCGCAAGCTTTTCCACAATCAGCTTGTCAACGGAACAGCCGCTTAAAAGCACCAGGCCTGAAAAAAACAGGGTTAATCCGATTCGCGCCGTCCGCATTAGCCGCCTCCTATAACAGGCCCAAGCAGATCAACGAGCATTGTGGAAATTTGCGGAATATACGTCACCAGCAGGAGGATGACAAGTTGAATGCCGAAAAAGGGAAGCACGTTTTTATATATTTTCCCTATGGGCTTTTCAAAACAGTAGGAGGCAAGAAAGAGATTGAGTCCGATCGGCGGAGTTAAAAAGCCGATCTCCAGATTTACTATAAAGATAATACCCATATGCACGGGATTTATGCCGTATTGAGCGCCCAGCGCGGCAATAATCGGGGCCACCACGATGAGGGCGGAGTATATGTCCATGATACACCCGGTGAGAAGCAGGACCACGTTTACAATCAATAAAAACAGGATCGGTGACTGGATATAGGTATTGAGGAAATCCTTCAATACGGTGGTAATATCCTGTTCCACTACCAGGAATTCGGAAAACGCGCTGGCAACGCCGAGGATCATCAGCACACCGCCGATGATAACCGCCCCTTTAAGCGCAACATTGCTGAGATCGGGCAGTTTTATTTCTTTGCGAATGAAAAGGGTAAAGATTAGAACATACACAACAATAAACGCGCTGATCTCAACCAAAGACCCCAAACCGAGAAACAACGGAATAATTATCAAAAAGGGTAATACTATTTCGTACACGGCGTCTTTCAGACTTAACACCGCCTCCTTCAAATTAAAAGGAATAACCGGTATTTTCTTCTTGATCGATATCACAATACCGGTAATCGACATGGCAGCGATCATAAGAACCCCCGGCAGTATTCCTCCCAGAAAGAGATGGGAAATATTCACCAGGGCGATGGAGCCGTAAAGAATAATGGGAAGGCTGGGCGGAAAGAGAAGACCGATACTTCCGGAAGCGGTAAGCAGTCCCACACTGTAATTTTCGCTGTATCTCCCCTCTTTTGCCAGGGCGGTGAATAAAATCGCCCCCAGGGCAAGTATGGTTATGCCCGAAGCCCCGGTAAAGGTGGTAAAAAAGGCGGAAACCAATACCGCGACAATAACAACCCCGCCGGGAATCCAGCCCACCCACGCCTTAAACAGTCGTATCAGTCTTTTTCCCGAGTTACTCGCCGCCAGAATGAACCCGACAAACGTGAACAGGGGAACGGCCGGGAGGTTGGGCTGCTGGTCGAACAGATCGTAGATGCGGTTGGATATGGAGCTTAAGGCCGTACCGAAATCCAGGAATTCCAGCCCTCCCGAAAAAAGCAGGTAGGTAATGGCCCCCAGAACAACGAATACCGGCGCCCCGAAAAGAGCGGCCGCGATAAGCAGAATAATACCGGGGATAATAAGGGGATGAAGGACGGCGTACCAGAGCGAATGCAGGGTGTTTGCCAGTTCCGGCAGTTCTCCCGCAAAAATCGCGTCCCGTCCGTACAAAAGCTCAATGAGAGTGGGTAGGGAGATGAGTGTGCCGATAAAAAGGCCCAATCCCATAAACACATATTTATGCTTAAAGTCCGTGCACACGAGAAAGCGGATTGCCATGATAAAAAATCCGATCGGCATAAATATCGTAAAATACTGGACGGGAATAAAACCGATTATGCCGGCCGGATCGCCCGGTATAAAGGCGCTTACCGTGAATAAGAGTGAGGCCCATCCCAGGGCCGTACAGATAATGGAAGACAGGACCGCATTGCCGAGCTTGATTCCCCGCTGCAGTCTCCCCTTTGTCATGTGTAAAAAGGCCGCAATGGAAAGGTGCTGCCTTTCCCGTGTTGTCACCATGCCGCCGATAAAGGTCAGCAGCAGGACAAGATGCGAAATATACCGCTCCGCGCCCTCGATGCTCATTCTGAAGAGACGGAGGATACTTTCGGTTACCGGTATGAGGGAAAGCAGGAGAATGATAACCAGAACAGCGTTATTTTCAATTGACGTAAAAATAGTTAATATTTTACTTTTTTTCATCATGGTACAGGCTCTCTTTTACCTGTTACGATATTCATTTACATATTTCTTTATCAGGTTATACATGGAAGCCGACATTGATTTTCCCAAAAGCTTATCCACACCGATTTTAAACGTTCTGTCCCACTGGTCTACCATGGCGGGCGTCAGGGTATGAATTTGAAGACCGTATTTTACCATGGTGGAGATTGCCGTATCCTCAAGCTGGTTTATGGCGTTGTCCAGTCTCAAAGTTGTATCCTGCACCGCTTCCAACAGTTTTGGTTTCAAATTATCGGGAATTCTGTTCCACACGTTTGCCGAAAGCAAAATTGCGCCGATTAAGGGTGCCACTTTCAGTTTTGTCATATGTTTCGCGATTCCGAACCACTGGAACGTGGCGGCCGCGATAGGACTGGCCCAGAAAGCGGTTACCAGGCCGCTGTTCAACCCCTGTAACACATCGGGAATGCCCAATGGTACCAGGTGGTATCCCAGCTCCTGCCATGTTTGCAGAAAAGCCTGGTCCAAAGGATTGGAGATCAGCTTCTGGGATTTTAGATCTTCCGGCACCTCTATCTTGGATTTGCCGAAGAAGCGTACCCAACCGGCTTTTGACCAGCCTAAGATTTTATATCCTTTTGCTTCTATCTTTTGGTTCATCATCGGCTTTATTTTTTTCAGTACATAATCCAGTTCGGCATCGCTTCTGATAAGAAAAGGATAGCTTAATACCGCAATATTCGGGAACAGGGAAGACAGGCCCCGGGCCGTAAAGATGCCGCCGTGAAGCTGCCCCATCTTCATTTTTCTTAAAACGGTGCCTTCGTCACCGGCAATACCGTTATGATAAATCTTAAGAATGACCTTGCCCTTGGAAATTTGCTTCCATTCCGCCGCCAGTTTATTCAATTCTTTGCCCCATGGGGAGTTCTCCGGCGCGATACTGGCGATCTTAATGGTAAGTGAGAAGGCCATTGTAGTTATGACCAATAATGACAGTGTCAAAAGTATAATCCGTTTCATCTTGTTCATAGCATCTCCTAACACAAGTAATGAAAGGTACGAGTGATTTTAATAGTATATGTTTGAAAAAAAGGGTACCATGATATTTTAACGGTTGTCAAGAAAAATATCCCGATAGGGAGGCGAAAAATAACCGGTTAGAGAAAAGAATGATAGCAACTGGTTCATTTGTGAGAAATAGTATCGAGTAGTTCAGAACGAAATGTATTCGGCGTTTTATTATTGTTTATCAGTCAGTGGGGTAAAGATATGCGGTTATGTACTACATTTTTCCTGATAGTATTTATTCTGGGCGGTTGTGTGACCGGCCGACAGGCGGAGAAGGCAGACAGCTTTGCGCAAAAACTTACCGTGTTCAGGTATTCACTTTATAAAGACCTGAAAGGCTTGACCATGGACGAACTGAACTCGTTGATGGAGGACGGTTTCAGCGGCCGTGCCCTGGGCGCCAAGTGCGCTGCTTTTTACAAAGAAAACAGGGAGAAGATCAGGATTTACCAGAGGTCGATCCTTTCCAAATTCACGGGTACGCGGCTTGACCTGAAAGATGTCGTTAAGGACGAACATTTTGACGGTATTTTGGCAAAAGGTCCGCTTTCCACCTTCGGTTTTATGGAAAGTCTCATCGAAAGCGGTGAGATGAAGGAAGAGGGAAAACGGGCCTATGCGGTATTCAAGTTTATAGCCATCGATCCGCTGCGCCGCGTGAATTTTATGATACCTATGCTGATAAGCCGCCTGTTTTCCGTAAAGGAGATGGCGGCCCTGTCGCTGAAAAACAACCTGGGCACGCCTTTGATTGCCGCACAGGAAATCAGGCCGGATTATTGGGAGATAATCATAGACCAGTATGAGCGGGTCTACTTTTTCGATTTCGACATAAAGCGGGACACACTCCGGCTGACCAAAGTGGGGAAACGCCTATAAAGGCAGACCGCTCGTGCAATATCTCTTATTCCTCGGTTTCC